>NZ_ABIZ01000001.1:7588483-8220857 GCF_000172155.1 Verrucomicrobium spinosum DSM 4136 = JCM 18804
CGCTGATTGAAGGCTGAGTCAGCCGGGCTGATCGTCTCGTCCCCGTTGGTGTCCATGATTTGCATGTAGGGCTCTTCCAGTCCCGTCGTGCTTGTCACGACATTCACATCACCGGGCCTGTAGCCGAACGGATTGTAAACCGGGTGGGGGTCGCCATTCGCATCCACGTTGGTCTGAGTCCGCAGATCGCGTCCCACAAAGCTCGACAAAAAGAACCGGTTAATCTGAGAGATCGACGTGATGGCATCGACCGTCTGAAATTCAGGCACCGCCAAACCGGCATCTGCGATGGCACCCGGAAGGGTGAAGTCAGGCAGGAACCAGTTGAACACGGAGGGTTTGCCAAACGGCAGCTGTTCAAGGGTCTCTTTCTTGAAGCGAATGAAGGTGGGTGGCGTTTCAAACTTGGCCAGCTCTGTGGGGAAGCGATTGGCCATCGCATAAGCAGGCCCGTACCACGCCTTGGCAAGGACGCCGGTATCCGCGAGGTGCGAAAAAGGAATGTCACTGTGCGCTTGCAGCACACGGAGCCAGCCAATCGCCTGAACGACAGGCTCTTTCTTCCGACCATAGGCAGCGCTGCCGGCAACATCCAGAGAGCGGGCCTCATAATCCAGCAGAACCGCCTTGATGACGGCACCCAGATTGCCCCCGGTGTTTTTCCATACCTGGGTCACCCTGTAGATGTAGCCGGCGGACGGGTTGGAGGTCACCAGGCGCTGAATGATGCGGCGGATGATGAACGGGGCAGTGCTGGGGTGATTGGAAAGGAAGTCCATCACGGCATCCAGATCTGTCTCCCCGGTGCCTCCTGCCGGGATATTGAACCCAAGCACGGGGAAGGTTTTGGCTCCCGTGTCGTGATAGTCACTGAAGTTCTTCATGCGCTGGGTGACACGCTCCTGGTGGGGAGAGCCGCCGTCGCCCATGAAAAAGTTCGCATTGTCCCGCATCACCCCGTTTTTCAACTCCCTCGAATAGCCCCATCCTGTGAAAACTTTTGCCATTTCCGTGATGTCTGTCTGCTCATAGGTGGGCAGGGGCAGGCCGTTCTGGCCCAGCACCAGCGAGCCGTCTTCATGCAGATGCAGGAGACCTATCGAGAAGAGTTGCATGACTTCACGGGCAAAGTTCTCATCGGGCAGTGAGATGGGATTGCCGCTCGCGTCATACCGGGCTTTCTGATTGCGCAGGTGGGAGAGGAACAGTCCCATCGTGGGATGGGTCGCAACCCCTTCCAGAAGCGTCCGGAAGCTGCCCGTACAGCCATTTTTAAGCATGTCTTCGAAGTGACTCACCCCTACGTGCTTCTCGTACAGCCTGTCATCGTCGTTGATGACAAATATCTCTGAGAGCGCGAAAGCACTGCGGCGGCGCAACTGGTCAGGCGCATAGATGGCGTAAGTATGCCAGCATTTGGTCTGGTTGCCCGGCAGCGCTTTCGTGATGCTAGGATCATCCGAGGGGGCGCCCAGGGTGTTGAGATAACGTTCATGGGCATCGGCCGCATCCACCGCGGGCGCAAGATCCGGGGAAGGGCGTGAGAACTCATTGTCAATCCAGGCAGAAAACGCCGCCATCCGGTCCCCATTGTAGGGAGGGGACATGACCATCGCCTTCATCGCCTCTACCGAAACTTGTGTGGGGCCAAATGTGGCCTGAGTCAGGAAGCGGAAGATGTCGCGCTCCAGATCCGATCCTGTCAACGCTGGCAGGGCCGGAGGGGCAGGTGGGATCACCAGCTCCGTGGATCCACTGATGGGCACAAAGGGACCACTGATCTCTCCGGAGGGGTTGGTGATGGAGGCAATGTTGAGGTGGATCCCCGCGTCGAGCAGTTTGTCGAGCACGGCTTGATCTGTGGTCAGGATCTGTCCCGCAATGATGTCCCAGGAGGCATCTTCCGCCTGACCTCTAGGCAGACTCTTGAGGTGCGTGCCCAGCGGGCTGTTGATGGTCAATATCGCCGTGGCCTGGGAGGAAGTAAGACCATAGAACCTGATGTTGACCAACGCCGAGGCGTTGTCCCCCTTGAGGCGGATGGTGGCAATACCCGACCCCTCTGAGGTGACGCCTGCCATGGGTGCGAGCTGGGCCACAAGCAGCTTGTCATTCGCCGGCACGTTCGTGGCATCATGGATCTTGACCAGTGTGCGCTGGGTGCTTCCCAACGGCCCGCAGGCCAGGGTTTCAGGCACTTCCACTGCACCATCCTGCACGGGTGCCACGAGCACCTCCACACTGGAGGATCCGGCAGGAATCAGAACGGCCCCTGAAATGGGCGCGCCACCCACCGACTTCAGGACAAAGTCGCTCGTGGAGGCCGATCCCTTGGTGCCGTCTGGATCGCCCCCATAGGTCAAGATCACAGGAAGTGCGCGAGCGCTGGATCCCGTGCGCGAGATTCTGATCACCGCAGGGGTCTGCTCTTTCTCATACCCCAGAGCCGAAACCGTCGATACAGAGACAATCTGGTTGGTCACGCCGGCAGCCCAGTCCTGAGCGAGGATGAGATCTGCACCAGGTTGCCCGGTGCCAAAAGAGTCAGGATTAGTCGGGTCAAAGCCCTTGATTGCCCTTTCTTCCCAGTCTGTCAGTTGATCGCCGTCCTGGTCACGATCCACCACCGAAACCCAAAACTCGGTCTGGCCTGCGCTGACATTGATGGTGATGGGAAGCTGTCCACCCGTGCCCGGCACCGGATCCCCGATCCGGCTCCAGTGGATGCCTGTCACGTCAGCAGCATGAACCTGGTAAGCCTTGCCCAGCAGGCTGTTCACAGTGAAGGTCACCTGGTTGGCCGCCGGCCCGTTGCTCACCACCACACTCAGTTTCGAGTTCACGTCACGGGGATTGGTCCCCGCTTTCATCTCCTCATAGTTGGACTGCCCGTCTCCGTCGGCATCCGCGGCACGTGCCTCAGGCGTGGCCACCAGCATCCCCGCGTCAAAAACCGCACTCCACACCTTGCTCAGCCTTCCATAGGAAGAGACCGTCGTCTCTCCCGGCACATCGTTGTCCACGATCAGAGAGTTGACGGGAACCTGCGTCGCGCCATCCAGGCGAATGCGGCCCGAAGTGAGCAGTGGCCCGAAGTTGAAGTTTTCCCCGGCAACAGTGATGGTTCCCCTCCCTCCACTGAGAAGGTTGATAGAGCCAGAGCCAAAGCGGCTGCCCGGAATACTTCCCGCGATCAATTGCCCGCCAGACAGCGTGACGATGCCGCTCCCTCCACGAAATTCTCCACAAATGAATCGGGAGGCTCCAGCCAGTTGCAGGGTGGCACCCATGCTGTCCAGGTTGAACCGCCCACCCCCCAGGTCCAGTTTGGCGTCGGCCTCCAGAGTGATTACTCCGGGCCCCCAAGTGCCTAGGAAAAGACCCGCCGCGCTCAATGTGTGGATGAAGGCACTCTGCCCCTTCAGATTTAACGTACCCCCGCTAAGTTTGACCGCATCCGTCGTTCTGGACGTCAAAGTGGCATCGCCTTGTAGAGTAAGCACTTTGTTGGAAAGCGTATGCTGCTCGGCGCTGTTCGCGGGATTGTTCAGGATCTCCGCCCGTCCTCCAGCTCCGATCAGACCCGGCTGGCTGTTGGTGGGCACTCCAAGCGTCCAGTTGCTGCCGGCCAATAGATTGTTGCCAGCGGCTCCGGTCCAGAGCGTATCGGCGGCAGCCAAGGTGCCGCCCCAGACGATGATTAGACATCCCACGCTTTTGATGGTTTTCATAAAGAGGTGATTGGGCATGCTTGTAATGAGGTAAAACGAAGGGAAGTACCAACTCCCCTGACCGCCTGGTCAGGAGCTCTTAACTGGGATTGCCTTGCAAGGTGCCAGTTGCTGGCAACGGACTCGTGTTCACAGCTGCGGGCCTCCCCGCAAACCCGATCATCGGCAGCCTGGCTGATTCAGGGTGAACCTAAGAGGGGGCCGACCGGCGCCGGAGGGGGGGCTGGATGATCACTCCACGGCTAATTGGAAAGAGCACAGACACAAGCATCAATTGCGCTAATTTCTGCTACGTATTGCGTCTATTTTCTAATGCATGCTTTTACGTGAAGCAGAATCAATGTCGCTCGATTTATCATAGTCATGACGATCCGCCCTGCTTACGCCGGGGTCATCGCACGGGTGGCATGCCCGCGTCGCCAATTACGGCGATGTTCCCCGGGCGGATGCCCCACCACCTTTTTGAACACCTTGCTAAAGTGCTCCAGGTGTCGATAACCGCACTGTTCCGCCACATCAAGAAGGGGCAGATTGGTTGTTTCAAGCAACTCTTTGGCACGCCGACACTGCACCCGCCAGATTTCCGCCAGCAAAGTGCGGTGCACGACATCTTTGAAACGCATTTCCAACTGACGGCGGGCGATTGGCACCCTCCCCACCACCTCCGCCACACGCACCCCGTCACAGGCCTCTCTCTGGATGATCTTCAAGGCGCTGGCAACATGCGGATCGTCCACGGCAAAGACATCTGTGCTGCGCCGCCAAGCCACCCCCACCGGAGCCAACTGTTGGATCGTGCCCATGGGTGGCACCTCGCCCGCCATCCAGAGATCCAGCGTCTGCGCTGCCCGATAGCCTGCCCCTTCAGCGTTCAAAATGATGCTGGAGAGCGGCGGAGGTGCAAGGTCTGTGAGAGATATGTCATTGTCCACTCCCAACACGGCCACATCTTCCGGCACCCGAATGTTCGAGTGGAGACAAGCATTGAGCACCTGAAGCCCCACGCGATCGTCACCTGCCCATATGCCCAGGGGCCTTGGCTGAGAATTTAGCCATCGCCCAATCACTTCTGGAGCACGGTCGGCTTCTGAAGCCTCAGGGCTCAGCAACAAACTTCCACAAACCCCGCCCCGCGCCTCGAGCAGATGTCTAAATTGCTCATACCGCTCCAAAGACCATTGTTGAAGGCTGTCCCCTACAAAGGCATGGTGCCGAAAACTGCGGTCATCAAAGCACTTCAGTGCCAGATGCGCCGCCAGCAGCGGATCTTGGGTCAAGGTGGGAAAAAAAGGTTTCTTCAACGCGCCACTGACGTTCACCACAGGGAGTCGCAGTGCCTTCAGCGACCTTTCCACTTCGGGAGTGTCCACCCGCGCGATGACGCCTTGGCCGCGCCACTCTTGCAGGCATGGCGGCGGGAGCTCAAATCGACGGCGGCGGATGACATGCAGTGCCCAAGGCTTTTTGTTCTCACGCTGGTAACGTCCAATGCCCATGAGAAGATCCCGTGAATAGGCCCCCGTATCATCGACCAGCACAGCCACCTGCTGGCAACCCGCATTGGACTTCGGTCGCGCCTCTCTGCCCGCCGCGACAGTCGGGAAGCCATTTATATGGTTCATGGTTTGCATCTGATTGCATGCAGAATGCTTTCCCCCAGACAATTGGTTACAGAATTGTGGGGACATGGCGAGGACATCCCATTTTTCTGCCCTGGCCATGCAGTGCTAGCTCTTGGAGTGGGACGTGTGTGGACTTAACTGAGCCTGTCGAGTTTGAGAATCGAACTCGACAGGCTCAATGATGGCCCGTTACAGCGGGCGAGGATCTTCAACGCAGGTGACTCACCTCCCCGCCCGACCAATGGTCGCTTCTCCGGGAGGAGATCCCCCCCGCATCTCAACCTCTTGTCACCAGCAACATGCCCCCGGCCCCAGACCGACTTCCAAGTTTGGCACCCAGCGACCGACAATTGGGCGGTTTCCTCCTTGGAGCAATTGAGTCGGCATGGTGGTGAGAAGAAGCAGGGGCGGGGCGACAGGTTGAGTTTCCCCTGCTATTTTTTACCTGCGGGAGCCTCCCGGGAGGGAGAGAGAAACTCAAGCAGGTCAATAAACTCCTCCGGCGACATCGCATTCGCGAGCCCTTCCGGCATGGAACTGACTTTCTGCGCCGCCCTGGTTTTGATATTGGCTTTCTGAATATCCATGACCAGGCCGCCAGCCACCTTCAGCTTCACCTCGGTGTCGGTCTCATTGACAATGAAACCCGCATAGTTGCCACCATCTTTGGTTTCGAAAGTGTGAGTGACGAACTGGGGGGCAACCAGCGCATTGGGTTCCAGGATGCTCTCCACTATGTCCGGCCTTTTCATGCGCTTGGCCAAGCCGTCGATGGCGGGGCCATATTCGATGCCTTCACCGGTCCACTTGTGGCAGGCGATGCAAATCCGGCGGAAGACAGCTTTGCCATTGTCAGCACTGCCCTTGGCCGTGGCGATCTCTGCGGAAACTTGTTTCCTTGCTGCCTCCGGCATGTCGGGAGCCGCAAGAAATCGCTTGAGCGCTGCTGTAGAGGCCACGGCTGGCTGGCTGGCGCTCTGACGCTTGCGCAACAGATCCAGCCCGGCCGGGCTTGCGGCCAGCTGGTTGCTCTTTAGGAGCGGGCTCCAGATCTTCTCAAGCGCGACGATGGTCGCATCAAGAGTGTAGTCGATCCAATAGTCACGAGGCTTGTCCACAGCGAGCAATACGGCTTCGACCGCCTCCTTGCCAGGCACAAAACTGAGTGCGCGGATGGCCTCGCAGCGGGTGCGAGGGAATTCATCAACCACCTGCATCTTCATGAGATCCAGCGCGCCTGGGATGCGGTCCCATTCGTCAGAGAGCACCCTCGTTGCAGCAGCGCGCACCTCAGGAGTCTGCGCCCTCAGCGCACGTTTGAGCAAATCTGGACTCACTGCATGATGCCCCTGCTGGACCCACAAGCACTCCAAGGCCAAACGGTCATTGTCAATCTTCAAAGCTTGTATGGCGTCCAGAACCGACTGCGTCGGCCTGTCGCGCAATTCACGGCGAGCCCGATAGCGAGTGCGAGGCTCGGGCTCTTCAAGTTGAGCCAGGAGCTGCGGAACTGTTTTTCCCCACTGCGTCACGGGCTCCAGCAATGGCTTGTTCTTGTACACCAGCCGGAACACGCGGCCATGGGTGTGGTCACGATTGGGGTCCCGCTGCGAGTATTGCATGTGGCCGATAAGTGCGGCGCTCCAGTCCCCAAAGTAGAGGGCGCCGTCCGCGCCGATCTGGGGATCCGTAGGTCTGAAGGTCATGTTGTTTTGGGCCGCAAGGAGATCCCCGCCCGCCCGGCGTGAGCCTTTAAAACCCGCCCCGTCATCACCTATGGTGAAAGTGGTCAGGCCATTCATGTTGATGACGCAGGCAAAAATGAAAGCCCCCTGCCATTCGTCCGGAAACTGCCGGGTACGTATCCATTCCGTCCCCACATTGGGCCGCATCCCACCGCCATTTCCCAGTACCGTGTTGAGCCCCTTGCGGCTGGAGATAGGGGCACCGGAAAGGGGCGTGTCCCAATGCTGCTGCGGCGTGGTACCATCGCCTACGATCCCCTGTCCCCACTCGTCAAAAGTGTAGCACCAGGGGTTTCCGTAGCCTGGCGTGACGAAGTGCCGGATCTTCCGGCTCCGGGGGTCAAAGACGTAACATCCGGGTTTGCCTGATCTGCGAAGAGGCCCCCATGGAGTTTCCACGGTGGTACTCATGGAAACACCTTCCAGCATGTGTAACAGTCCTCCGGGAGACCACTCAAAGGCCCCAATCGCGTGGTGGGTGTCGTCCGTGCCCCAACCATCGCTCAGGACCACTTCAACGTCGGCTTTGTCATCACCGTTGGTATCCTTGAGCCAGACGAGCCGGGGCTCATCCACCACGATCACACCACCGTTCCAGAACTCAAAACCCGTAGGGCATATCAAGCGGTCTGTGAACGTGGTCGCCTTGCCAGCCCGTCCGGTTTTGGGGTCAACTCCATCCAGGATCACCAACTTGCACCCCGGACGCGGGTCCCCCGGTTTCCACTGCGGATAGGTGCTCATGCAAGCAGCCCAGATACGCCCACGATTGTCCACATTGATCTGATTCACTTTTGACAGCGCAGGAAACTCCCGCTCGCTGGCGACGAGTTGCACCTCAAAGCCCGGCGGCACCTTCATCGTTGCGATACTCTCCTCAGGCGTGGGGTACTTCAACTCCTTGGGCTCCTTGGCTGGCTGAGTGCCAAACATGGTCTTGGGAACGAAGAGCTCCCCTGTGTTGCGGTCATCCGGCACGGCATCGCGCCCTTGCGCCAGTTCCCAGACGACCGCATCCCTCACTGCCGCCATCGCCCGGATCTTTGCATACTCACGAGGAAACGTTTCTTTGTCATGGGTGCGCCTGCCCCCATAGACATACCAGCCATTCAACATACGGTAGTCTTGGGCGTGCACCCACGCCTTGTCTGCACAAGCCGCACGGAGCTTTTCAAAATAGGGCCGCGACGTGACAGCGCTCGATGAACGAAAAAGGCCGTGATCAATCAGCGTGGCCACCTCTCCGGCTCCCTGCGGCGTCAGCCTCGCTCCATCTGTGGTGAATTGCAGACCGGGTTGGGCCGCGAACAAAGTGCGCGTCGGCGTAAAGACATCCACATAGGGCAGGCGGCGGTCGCGGGCCACTTCACCCAGTGCCTTGGCATAGAGCTCCAGGTTGGCGTTTAGCTTTTTGCCATCAGGAAGGAACTCGCCCCCCTCTTCGACCGCTGCCGGAGAGATTAGAACGAACTTCATCGCCCCCTTTTTCACAGGATAGCGGGTGGCATACTGATCAAGCATTTTCCCACAATCCACTTTGAATCGCGCCACCCCTTCTGCGCCGCCAAAAGACTCATTGTAGCCAAAGAAACAAAGCAACGTGTCAGGCCCAAAGACCTTCAAGGGATCTCCCAATGCGGTGTAGTTCGAGGGCCGCTGTTGAACCCCCACTTCATCCGCCGGGCGGCAGAAATTTCGCACCACAAGTTTTCCCTCAGAGTAGCGCAAGTGCATGAGGGCCTCCAGCGTTCCCTCCTGGCCCAGAACCTCCCCAAACGCCCCTCCCACAAGTGCGATTCTTTCCCCCTGATCAGGCGTGAATAGGGGCGGCCCAGGCTCCTGGGCAGAAACTTCCGTTGCCAAACCAACGGCGAATAGGAACGCGGCAAGATAGGACTTTTGCATAGAGAAGATAGTCAGCATCTGAAGGTTCGGAGCAGTCTGAGCCCCGGAGAGAACTTGAAAGGTGGAAACAATCTGGAGGGGAACGCAGTCCCCAGAACGGTTGCCCGCATACAACGAGAGTTAAGTGAGCTGCGGCAGAACCAGCAGCGTTGCCCTACTTCACACCGGCACCGGTGGGAAGCTCCAGAGAGCCTTCCACATTTTTGCGGCGCATGCCCCCTGGCTGCTGCATGAGTTTTTGCAGAAGGGCAAGGTGCTGGTCATACACACCTCGTGGGCTCACGTCATGGCGTACGCAGATCCAGGCGGCCTTGCCGACCACTTCACCCATCATTCCACAGGTTCGCATCACGCGAACCGGACCAATCGCCTCGCGATCCACGCTGATGTTTCGTCCCGCCATGAACAGGTTGTTGATGTTCCTGCTGTAGAGGGTGCGATAAGGAGCCCAGTAGGGTCCCTTGTACTGATATTCTTTGCCCGTGGTGGCTTCTGAGATGAACTCCTGACCCTTCAAGTCCTTGCCAAAGGCCGGGTGGGGCACGTGGATGTCGATATGCCAGCTGTTGGGATAGGCGGGGTCTGGCCACTTGGTGCCTTTGCGGAAGTCTTCTGCCTTCAACACCACATCCCCCATGAGACGCCGGGACTCGCGTTTCCCGGCGATGAAAGCGCTCCACCCAAGCCTGTGGTTGGGGTACAGGCCGTCCACATTCTTGAGCGCATCCCAAGCACCATACATGGCCCGCATGTTCAGATCGCGAATCAGCTCAATTTCTTTGATCGAATCTTTGTCAAACCCACTCTCCCAGAACCAGCCCCCAAGATTGCTAATGGGAGTGTTGGCCCACTGGCCCTTTGCCCCTTTGCGCCCCGGGAAGGGTTTGTCCGTGAGATTCAACGCCCAGGGCACACGGGGGAAAGGGGCCGCGACCTGGCCAGCTTCTGCCAGCATGGAGAGTGCATCCTTGTCCTTGCACTCACACTTCAAAACTTGCTTCTGGTCCGCTTGATCCAGGACGTTCCACAAATTGCTGGCCCCCATGCTGCCCTCCTCGGACACCTCAAAGTCTGCTCCCGCCAGGAAGCCGACTGTCGCGTCCCCCGTGCAATCCGCAAAGAGCTTTCCGCTGATCTTTACACGACGAGCCGTTCGGACGTGCTGGGCGGTCACGCTCATGACGTGTGCTCCCTTTGTATCCACAGAGTTCACACGGTGCTCCATGAACAGTTTAAGTCCGGGCTCCTCTTTCACCACAGCCATCTTCCGCTGATCTTCATACACTTCGCCCCCTTTGCCATTGCCGCTCGCACTGCTCTTTTTCGGACAAATCTCTTCGACGATGTCTCCAATGTGCGGGAAGGGCTTTTGCCGTGTGTGCCCCTCAGGCCAGACCCGCACCTCGCTGCTGGCATTGCCTCCTAGAACTGGACGATCCTGCACCAGGGCCACACTCAAGCCCTGACGGGCTGCGGACACTGCGGCAGCCGTGCCTGCGACGCCCCCACCCACCACCACCAGATCATAGCTGCCACCATCTGCTGGAGTGGGTGGCAGTCCCAGAGCAGAGCGACGCCAGGCTGTAAGTTCAGCAATGTCGTTGGGAGGGACGAAACCGGAGTCCTTTGCAAACAACACAGCATCACAGCGGCCCGCGAATCCGGTGAGATCGTGCAAGGCAAGCCTGGTGCTGCCGCCAGCCTCCACCACTCCCCCGTCCTGCCAGGCCCAGTCTGCCCCATGGGTGCCAAAAGTGGTCGCAAGCGGCTTCCCATTCACCAGAAGCTGGAAACGCCCGGGGGAGCCCGGCACCCTCCATGGGGCCACCCAGTCCCTGGTGCGCACCCACACGCGATAAGCTCCTCGAACTGGTATCTGCACCTCGGTCACGGCATCCTTTACTGGCACGCCCAGACCATGTGCCAGCAGATAGGGCGACCCCATGACATCCATGCTCTGCTGGTCCAAGTCCCAGCCGCCTGGATCGGAGAACATTTCAGCTTCTACGAGAACGTTCTGCGAGCTTGCGGAAGCCAGCATGAACACATAAGAGATGAGTGCGAGGAGAGTAAGTTTCACGATTTTTATAGCAAACAATATGCGGACGCGTTCAGGGCGCAGCATTCCGCGCCGGTGGCTCGCCCACCCGCAATACCGCGTCATCAAAGGCCACGGTGCCAGAGCGGTCCCGCTGGACACCGAGGAGCAGTTCAAAACTAACACCCTTGGTGCCCGGAGGAGCAATCGCTGCCAGTTGGGCAGACTTGTCCGCATTTATGGTCTCACCACTAAAGAGGAAAGCCTTCGCTGCATAGGCAAATGCCTTGTTATACTTATCAATGAAATTCAACTTCAGTACGGCGTACTGACCCGCACGCAAGGGATCCTCTGTATGCTCCAGTGTGCGTACAGAGGCCACAAACGTTCGTCCGGAAAGTCCTTCTCCGAAGATTTTCTGCCGGGCATGAGGCCAGGAGAATTGTTTTCTGGCTGAGACAAGCAGAACGCCATTTTCAATCCGAACACCCTTGGACGAGAACAACCAGTCTTTGCTCCCAGGTGTGGGTGTGTCGAAGGTGCCATTTTTCAGCCAGTTGTCCTTGTCATCGGGCACTCCCACGCTCTGGTCAAAGCTGCTCAGCATTTGTTGCACCTCCTCCGGGTTCAGCATGGTAACCCCCAGGGTTCTTACCTCGGCCGCCTCTCCCTTCCGCAGGACGGTGCCCCCCTTGCCACCACCAACCTTCACCTCCCCGCTTAGCACGGCAACTCGGGTGCTCTGATCCTCCCGCGCCTCAACGGTGAAATCGGTGCCAAGGTCCTCGACACTCGTTTGCGAGGTGTTCACCGTGAGCCGGGACGCAGGAGTTGGACAACGGCAGACCACTTTTCCAGACCTCACAAAAAGAGAGGTCGGCCCCTCGAAGCGTATGGACGCCGGCCCTTCCATCAGCACAGAAGCTCCATGGAGGGTTTGAAACTCCGCAGTGCCCTCAATCAGGCTGAGGTCTCGCCCAGCAGGGTCATTTCCCGCGGTCACACTCAAGGCCGGTGTATCATCGCTCCAGCGGGCATTGACCGTACTGACCAACAAGGCCGCCGACGGCTTCACCCCAGGATCGCCAAGATTGAGGCACAATACGAGGGCAACGAAGACAAATCCTGCCAGTCCAAATGACCAGGAAGTGAGCAGCGAACTGTTCAACATCCGGGACCGCTTTGTATCCGGTGCCACGCGACGGGGCGGCCTGCAGGGCATCTCTTTCCAGCTTCCAAGCTCCTCTCCCCACTCGCCGAGGATAGCATCCCAACTCGCCCACTCCCAGAACTTCTCCTGATTTTCAACAGAGCTGAGAAGACGCTGTTCCAGTTCATGCCGATCTTCTGGGGAGAGCGTCCCGTCGAAGTAGGCATTGAGCAGTGAGTCGAGTCTTGTGAGGGCCATGACTACAGGGGTTTGGAAACAATGCGCCGCTCTATACAGAGCCGCAACGTGTCACGTGCGCGCATGAGCGCGACTTTTACCGCCCCTGTACTCAGTCGCATCGCACTTGCAATTTCTGGAGGACGGAGGCTTTGTTGATATCGCATTTCGATTGCGAGCTTTGCCTTGGGGGCCAGGCGCTCAATGCAAGCTGTCAGGTGATCAACTCGCTCATCAACCGCTCCAAAGTCCCGTTCCTTCTCAGTCAAGGCCTCGACAACCTCCAGGCGCAACGCCTCCGGCGGCGCGCCTGACTTCCTGAATGACTCCAGCACCTTGAAGCGAGCAATGGTGAACAACCACGCACGGAAGTTGGTACCCTCCTGGTAGGAGGCAGCGCGGGATGTCACGGTCAAAAAAGTATCCTGAACCAGATCGTCCACCAAGGCCCGCTCGCGGACCAACGCACGCAGAAACCCGCGTAAAGCCACCATCTCGCTGACGAACAGCTGATGCACATGCGCGAGATGGCTTGGGTCGCTGGTTCCAGATTCAGACATTCAGAAATTAGATGTGGGGAAAAACCGCTTGGTAACATTTATTTTCGGAAAATTGCTCACGGGGGCTGGATCAGTGGGCACAACGACCATCTGTTCTGTCCGATGCTTCGCCTTGGGTTATATGACCCGAGTAGGCTGCGGCACACGAGGAGTCCCGTACTCGCGGGAGTAGTTGGGTCTGGAGCCGGGTCAAGTCTCCCGTGGCTTTTAGCGGCGCAGCATGTCCAGAGGACCTGATTTTTCACCCAGGACTTTCCAGACGGGTGCATTCTCTTCAAAGGGAGGTGGATTGTTCATCTTGGGCAACTTCCCGGCGGAGAGCCGAAAAAGCGGCAACCCATTTTTTTTCTCCTCTTCGATGCACAGGCAGGCAAAGAACTTCCCGCCCGGCTGCTCGCCAATCAGGATGTCTATGTCATACCACTGCCCCTGTACCGCTTTGAAAGGGGTCCCCTTGACATAGCCTTTGCGCGGGAAGCCGACGTAGGCACCTTCAGGCTCAATCGATGCCTGGGACAATGATGAAACTGGCTTCCACGAGGCGTCGAGAACGTGCTTTTTGTCAAAGAACACCACCAGGGTGTCGTCGCCCGCACCCATGAATTGATAGGTTCCCGTCTTGGGCGGCGAAACTTTACCCTTGTAGTGAGCCACCCATTGCGATGGCTTGACATGGTCCTCCACCCCGTAGGCTTTGGGTGCCTCCCCAGCGCCCATGTCCGGCATGACAAATTGCGTGGCGTAAAGTTTGGTCGGCGCCCTGTAGTACTGGTCCATATCTGACTCCTTTAACCCGCCTTCAACCCAGGCGCGCACAGCGCTGTTATAGAGCTCAGGACTCATCGTGTGGGGGCGCCCCCCCTTTGTTTGCTTCAAGTCATAGAAAGTGCCCTCCAACCCGCCCCCCCCACGGGCACCAAACATGGTCAGGCCAAGGCCGCCCGTGCCCAAGCCGCCAACGCCCATGCCGTTGCCGTTGCCGAACCCCAGGCCGGTCCCGAAGCCCGCACCGCCCATGCCGCTCATGCGACCGGCCACGACCTGGGTGCTGCTCGTGGCCATGGTAGGCATCTCCGGCAGCGTGATGTTGGAGGCCAGGCCCTGCACGGAGATGCGTCTGGCTTGCGCGGGCGCCCCACCGGCGTTTTTGCGTTTTTGCAGAGAGACTTTGTGCTCCAGCGCCCGCTTGCTGGGGCTCGATGTGGGAGGACCGCTGGAGAACTGCAGCTTGCGTTTGGCGGCAATCTGCTGAACCACCCAATATCCCGCCCCCAAGCCCAGCACGAGGTGTAAACCAATGCTCACCACCAGAAAGCTTGCAGAGAAGAGCTTTCGTTTCACCTTCTTGGGCGGGGAGGCAGCCGTGGCAGGTGGGGGCGCATGCCTGGCTGAACTTGACACCACCTGGTCGTGGGACAGCACCGCGGCCGAGCGCGGCCCGGCTGCGGCCACCGATGGGGGGGGAAGCGATGGCAGGGACGGGGCAGGCAAGAAAACCGGAGGCGCGCTAGCGCCGGACTTCGGCTGTGAAATTGACTCCTGAACCCGTATGACCGGGGGGGCAGGCGCATGTACTTTTTCTGCCGCAGGCACCCAGGCAGGCTCGGGGGGCGCTGACTGGAGGGCGGCAATGGCAGCCAGTGCCTTTTTGCGCAGCCCCAGGGAGGTGACGCCCATTTCACGCAACTCCTCACCAGAAAGGGTTGGCAGCAGGTCCACCGTGATGTCGTTCTCGATAAACGGGCTCAGCAGTTCATCCAAACCGTGGCTCTCAAGCCATGCCTGGATGTCTGTGGTGGGATCTGTCATGGGCATCGTGAGAAGCTGATCTGTGGCGTTCTGCATTATTCTTCCTCCTCGGCGACAGTGAAGGTAACGTTGGTTATTTCCGCTGCAGCCAGGGCATCCAGCACATCCACAGTGCGGGCGTACTTTGCCTCCGGCTCGCTCAACACCGTCACCAACGTGGGGGACTTGGCAGCGTCAGCGCTTTGCTTCAGCCTCATCAGGGCTCCGGTCAGGCGCGGCATCTGATGCCCCCCCTTGGCGTCCATGGGTTCATCGTTGAGCAGCACTTCACCATTCTCGGCTATGTTGATGACCACTTCGTCCGTGAACTCCACGCTTTTGCTGGAGTCCACCGTGCCGGGCAGTCGCTGGTTGAGCTCACGCTCCACCTTGACCGCACCCGCCATCACCATGAAGAAAAGCATGATGACAAAGACCACGTCAATCATGGGGGCAATCTGGAACCCGAGGTTGCCATCGCCGTGGGAGTTGGGATTGTATGCCTTCATTCCTTGTTGGTGGTGGAAAATGAGATGTCACTGATGCCAGCCTCTGCAGCGGCGTTCATCGCAAGCGAAACGCTCCGGGCATTGCCCTCCCGGTCCCCCCGAATGACCACGCGGTATTCGGGGTTCTTGCCTTTGGACCCCGTCTGGTCAGCCGCCTTTTTTGCCACGGCCAGATCAGCGCTGAGCTTGGTGAGGTCGGTGTAGGGCTTTTCGTTGTAGGTATAGACCGCTTTCTTTTTGGCGGCCTCCCACCGTACATTGATGACCCCCTCCGAGCGGGCATTGTCTTTCTTGATGCCATGAGTGGCCACAGGCAGGGTGATGCCTTTGTCCACCTTCAACACCTGGGCGCTGGTGATGCTCATGAAAAAGATGAGCAATACCAGCAGCACGTCAATCATCGGGGCGATTTGAAATTCCGGCTCGCCCTCTCCGCCGCCACCTCCGCCTGCCATATCGGTACTGGAGTAACTGGGTTGTGATTTCGATCAACTAGGTCGGACGCATCATCAGGCCTCGACAGGCTCAGATTCAACCCACCACTCAGGATCCGCGGCCACGATTTCCTCATCGCCAATGTGAGCCCCGGCCAGTTTGTCATAGGGCATTTTGCGCATCAACTGGGACACGGTGTCCTGGAGATCATGCAGCACTCTGGCCGCCCGGTTCCGCAGCCAGTAGTAGGCTGTGAACGCCGGAATGGCGACAAACAAGCCAGAGGCTGTGGCCACCAGCACCTCACCGATGTGGGCCGAAAGCTGAGAAGGGTCGCCGATGCCGGAGGTGCCCAGCGTGGCAAAAGCCCCCATCATGCCCGTCACCGTACCCACCAGCCCGATCATAGGGGTGCAAACCCCGATCACAGACAGATAGCTGATGAAGGTCTGCATGCGGGAATTCTCCTTCATGATCTCTGCGATCACTCCCTCTTCTGTCGCAGATTTACCCTCCCCGAGCTGGCTTGTCGCAACACGGGTCACGTTGGCGAACGCCGAGGCACGTGACTTGCAGAACTGATAGGCATCATTGTATTTGCCCTGCCGATAGAGGCTTTTCACCGCCTCGATCTCTTCGGACGGCAGCAGCTTCTTGGGGTTGGTGACGCGCAGGAAACCGTCTCCCATAAGATAGAGTGTGAGCACAGAGCACACCCCGATGGGCACCATGACCCAGCCCCCTTCTTTGATCTGCTCCCAAAGGGTCTTGTTGTGAACGACTGGCGCTTCCGACTTGGCGTCGGGGCTTTTCGGGGCTTCAGCGGCGAATACTGACGTTCCCGCAACGAGGAAGACGGCCAGGAGGATGGAGTAGGATTTCATAGAACGCACGGGTTAGGATGGGTGAGGAATGGCGGGGTCTATTTTTTGGAGTGCTCGACGACTTGCTTGCGGTGCCGGTATTTCTCCAGCAGGGTTTGGGCGGCTTTGGCCTCTGGACCGGAGGGCTGCGTCTTGAGCAACCCCTCCAGGGTGCCTATGGCACGGTCGAAATCCTCCATGCCAAAGTAGCACTCGGCCGCTCCCCGCTGAGCCATGGCCGACAATGCGGTGGCATCGGGAGCAAATACAGGCTGCTCCAGAAAGCACAGGAGAGACTCTTGATATTTCTTCTGGGCCAGAAGGGCAAGCCCCTGGGCGATTGAGGCGGTTGCCACCACTGCGGGATTTCCTCGCGGTGTGATCACCGGGGAGGCCAGGGCACCGACCTTCTCGTAGTCGCCCCTGCGAGCGGTTCGGAGCGCCTGCAGGGCACTGGCAGCCGCCTGGGTGTCGATGGGTTTGGACAGCTTGCCGATGACTACCGATGCCTGGGCATCGTTTCCCGCCGCGAGCAGGGACTGGGCATACACCATCGCCAGCTCTGGCCACGGACTGCCTGGCAGATCCCCAAGGGGATCCACCGCCGACACAGCTGGCTCAAGGGTTGCCAGGGCCGCAGACGTGTTGCCCTGGGAGAGGAGGCCCGCAACACTTTTGAGCGCTGCAGGAGGCGTGCACTCCACGCGTGAGATCTCTTTCAGGGGCACCGTTTGATCGGCGTACATTGGCTTGCCCCCCGGCCCCGGAACCTCTGTCGAGACTACCAGACCATCGGCAGTGCGGCGAAAGGCGACTGCGTTTAAAGTCTGGCCGTTGTTCAATACGACGGAGTCGGCTCGCAGACTCTGCATCGTGCAGATCATCCATGCCCCGGCAATAAAAATGATTGTAGGTCTCATGACGTGGCCCCCCACTGCTGGAGAAGTTTGCGCCCCTGCTCTGCCTCAGGCAGCGGGCCCAGTTTTTCATTGCGCATCATTTCCTGGAGGTGCCCGATGGCCTCTTTGCGTTTGCCCAGCTTGTCAAAGCAGTCCGCCGCTTTGAGATAGGACTTTGCCACCCAGGGCAGGTATTTTTGATAGGCGACAAAGACGCGCTGGTAGTGGGCCACCGCCTCAGGATAGCGGGACTGCCGCCGTTCAACTTCGCCAAGACAGAACATCGCCTGGGCGGTGGATTCACCCCGCCACTCTTTGGTGCCGGCAATCGTCTCAAACAGCTTCTTTGCTTCAGGGTATTTGCCAAGCTCCATGAGGGCCATCGCCTTGCCCATCGTGCTGTCCTTCATCTTGCCTCCGGCATATTCATCGGCGGCCAGTGTGTAGAGTTCGAGTGCCTGTTTGGCATCCCCTTTTGCCAGCGCCAGATCGCCCAGCCCCGTGTAGGCGTAATCCAGCCACGCGCTCTTGAGATAGTTTTCTTTGAGATACTGGTAGAACACGGCAGCCTCAGTGAACATCTGCCTTTGCTGCAGGTACTCGCCTGCCAGGGCAATGAGCTGCGGACTGAGCTGCCCGGGTTTGAGCACCGCGATCTCTCTCATCAGTGTGTCGGCCTCTTCATTGCGCTTCAGAAGCTTGAGCAACTCAGCCCGTCCATAGCTGAGCCGGGCTCGTCCGCAGGCATTGGCCGCTACGTCAAGAGGCTCGATGACTTTCTCGAACTCGGCCACGGCATCCCACGGCGGGGGAGGGGGCGGCTCCGCAGGTGGCGCGGGCTGGTCACCTGCGGGGGGCTCTTTGCCGTCCTGCGCCACCGGGGTCGCGGCATCATGGTTGTTTGTCGTAACCTTGGGCCGGGGCCGTTTCCAGCAGAGCTGGGAGAGCTGTTGAAGCAGCATTTCCACGCTCTCATTTTTGGACTCGTTCAGGCTGCGCTTCAGCTGGGAGACAATGATCTGCTTGGCCTCATCAACTTTGCCATCCTTGCTCTTGGCCTTGCTGATCCAATAGATGCCGACGACGACATTTTGGTGATCAGGTTTCTGCTCGATGAAGTCTTCCCACATCTTTGAAAGCCGATCCGTCCTGCCTAGTTTTTGCAAGAGCTTGCTAGCCTCATTCTGTGCATAGTTGAGCACTTCGTCTGTCCAGGCAGTCTTGACGGCCTTTTCATAGGCCTCAGCAGCAGCCTCCGTTTGCAACTGGGCGGAAAGGCAGTCGCCTTTAAGGCAGAGCACCTCAGGCTCCATCATCCCACCCGGATGATCCTTCTCCCATTTTGCCACGTCGGCCAGCACCTCATCAAAGAGGTTGGCGGCATACTTGCAAATCATGAGACGGTATTTCGCATCCTCCACATACTGGCTGCGCGGATGCGCCTTGATGAAGGCCTCGACAAGCTTCCAGCCCTCTTCAAACTTGCCCATAAACACCGGAATGATCGCCGCCCGGTACTGGGCCTCCTCGAAAGAGGCTCCTTTAGGAAACTTGGCAATATAGCGTTTGTACACCCGCAGGGCCTCCGCCAGCTCCCCCAAGCTGAAGTAGGCCGAACCCTGCATCATGTACATCTGCTCGGTAAATGTCCCATTGGGCTGATTTTCAACGAGGACGCCAAAGAGATTGGCCGCCTCCCGCAACTCCCCTGCCTGCATGGCCACCGCTCCCTGGATGTAGGCCACGGTTCCTGCATTGGCCCCCTTGGGAAAGGCTTGCAGGTACTCCTGGCACGCCTTTTGACAAGTCTTGACCTGGAGAAGATCAGCCAGCGCGACCACGTTGCTGAACATCGCCGCCTCCACTTCCGTTTTCGCTTCCGGATACAGGGCCATGAGACGGTTGTTCACCAGCACTGACTCCCATTTCTTTTCCCGGCCGTACCAGCAACGGGCATTGCGCAACATCAAGGAGGGCATGTAGTCAGGGAGCTTCTCAAACTCGGCCAACAAGGCCTTGGCCTGGTCCAGCACCCATTGGAAATCTGCGTTCTGCCCTTGGTAAGTGAGAGCTTGGGCGGGATTCCTCTGGGCAGCACCAACGTTTGCAGCAATCCTCCGTTCCAAGAATTCAATACGGGCCTTTTGAAACGACTTCACCTGGTCCGGCGGCATCACATTCAGATACACCTTCGAAGCCTTTTCATATTGGTCTTTGTCAGCCAGGGAGTCACCCAGCTTCACAATCAGGGCGTTCAGGGCCACGACGTTCTCGACGAGATGCCTCTTGGCGATCAGCTGGTCGATCAACGTCGTGACCTGGTCTTCCTCACCGGCCTCAGCCTTCACTTCCGCCAGCTGCAAGGCACCGCTGGCCTGCACCGTGCTGTTGATACCGCCGGCTATGAGCTTTTGAAGCGCCGCCGTCATTTCGACCTTCTTCCCCGTCTCTTTGTAGCACTCGATCTGGATGGCGAGCGCTTGATCGCGAATGGACGGAAACCGCTCCAGTTCCGCGAAGAGGCCCAAAGCCTTTTCATAGTCCTTGTTTCGAAAACAGGCCCTGGCCAGAGCAAGCCTCGCATCAAATGACTTTTCGTGGGTGGGCCAGTCCGTGAGGAACGTCTCAAAGGCTTTGATGCTCTTTGGATAGTCAGGAAGATTGAAGGCGGCCGCCCCCAAGGTGAAGAAGACCGGGGCAAACCGTTTGCGAGGCTCCAAAATGGCCTTCTTGTCGGGATAGGATTCAAGTGTGGAAATCGCCTGCTCGAGATGTTGAATGGCTCCACTCCAGTCCTGGCGAGAGAACGCCTGCATGCCATTGTTGAACGATAAGGTGATCGCCTCGGCGGTGCCGGCGTCTATGCTGCCCTCCGGAGTATCTGCGGACCAGGCTATGCGGCCAAAAAAGCTCGCGTGTAAAAACACCAGGAAAGCGACGCACAGAAACCCCTGGTTCTTTGGTTTGTACACTTGCATAATGCGGAAAGTTTTCGGATGGGAGACCGGACCGGAAAAATATGAAACGGCATCGGGTCTTACAGAGCTCTTGTTGCTGAACAGCCGCGCTGGCAGGTCGCCTTGTAATGACGGTATGAATGCATGGAGCGCTCACTTTGGTAACAAGAAATCTGCTGTTCCGCATTTTTTGCCTATAGCTACGGGTTGCTAAAAGCGACCGGCAACTCATGCGAACAATCTCCTGCGTCCCGGGGTGCCGCCATTACTCCAGAGGTGGGACACCCGCAACGCTCGCACCTTGCGAACCAAGTCAGCTTCGAAAGCAGGACGCTGGTAAAGAGAGGCCCGGCATTTCGTCCAAAATCCGCCGGGAGACGACACCCCTCGATCAACAATAGGTCGTATTGCGCCAAACCATTTGGCGTATTGCGTCTTTCTCAAAACAACATGGCTCAATCATCATCCAAGATCTCTCCTGCATGATATCATTTTTAAAGACATTCACAGGGCAAGTTCTTGAACCATGCAGTGCGCCCTCATGCGCGGGCGTCGCAATCCTTCAATAAATGACGCAATCTGCCAAATCATATCATCTAAGTATAATCCTGTAACTTCGTTCGACTAGTGCCACCCCTTTCACGGCCACGCGCAGATCAAATTCCATTTTAACACCACCTCAAAGCATGAAATTATATTATATGGCGCTCAGCGTCATCTTGGCGGGAACCCTGTCCGGACATGCGAGCGACACTCGAGTCTGGACAGACACAAAGAATCGCAAACTGGAAGCCAGGTTTGTGAAGCTCGATGGAGAATCAGTGTACCTTCAGCGGGTGGACGGCATCGTGCACGCGATTCCGCTGGCCATGCTCTCCGCATCCGACCAGCAGGAAGCCCGGACGCTGCCTCCCGCCAAGGATGCGGCAGCCCTGCTCTCTGTGCCCACCAACGCCTCCGTCTCCCAAGCAGCTGCGAAAATCGACCAACTGGTCGCCGCTGGCATTCAGCGGGCGAATCTCAAACTGGCGGCTGAAGCCGGAAAAGACAACGGGCAGAATCAGCCGGGGAGCACTCGGACCCCATTGAAGGCGAATCCCATGACCACGGACGAACAGTTTGTCCGCCGTATCTACCTGGATGCCGCCGGTAGAATTCCAAGTTATGAGGAAACGGTGAATTTCCTCAGCAGCACTGCTCCAGACAAGCGGGCCAAACTCATTGACCAGTTGTTGGACAGCGAAGGTTACGCCAGCACGATGTTCAACTATTTTGCCGACATGCTTCGCGTCAACGACTACTTTAACAGAGCCCTCCGGGGAACGCCGTACCGAGCGTGGTTGCGCGAGGAGATGAAAGCGAACACACCCTGGGACAAGTTGGTGTATGCAATGATGACGGCCGAAGGCAAGCTGTGGGACAATGGCGCAACGGGCTTCCTGATTCGCGATGCAGGCATGCCACTGGACAATCTTGCCAATACCTTGTCAGCCTTTCTAGGCACGGACGTTTCCTGCGCCCAATGCCACGATCACCCTTTTGCCACATGGACCCAGCGCGAGTTCTACGAGATGGCCGCGTTCTTCGGGGCCACTACGACCATGTTGACCAAGCCGGACTATGTAAGCGGCAGTAATCCCAAAAAACGTCTCATGAAGCAGGCCGGGGAGGTCATAAAAACCCGCGGAGGTGATCCCGCGAAGTACGGCCAGCCCCTGAAAATCATCCTGGAGGCGAATCAATATGCGGTAAAAAATCGGGACTCGAACCGCATCAAACTACCCTTTGACTACAAGTACAAGGATGGCGCCCCAGGGGAGGCCGTGTCCCCCAAATTCATCTCATGGGGCACGACTCAAAAAAACAGCATCTTGCAAAAGCCCCCGGTCAGCAGCGTCGAGACACCCCCATCGCAGCTACGCAACACTTTCGCGAACTGGATGACCGACCCTGCCAACCCACGTTTCGCCATGACCATAGCCAATCGCATGTGGAAGCGCGCGATGGGCAAGGCGCTCACGCCTTCAATCCACAATCTAGACCATCCTGAGGACTCCTACAATCCGGAACTCTTGCACCATATCGCCAGCGAGATGGTTCGAGTTAAGTTCAACCTGAAAGACTTCCAGCGCATCATCTACAACTCGATGACCTATCAGCGTGAGGCAAGCACCACGGACGCACCGATGGGTGAACCCTATTACTTCCAGGGCCCGGTCCTGCGTCGCATGGAAGCTGAGCAAGCCTGGGATTCTTTCATCACCTTGCTGACCGGCAATCCCGATGCGGCCCAGAACAAACTGCAAGACCTGTATGGGCGCACTATTGATATGAACTTGAACACCGTGGATGTGACGACGGTGCTTCTCAAAGTCAATGCCTACCTCCACGCCACCCAGAAGGTGAATGCCATGACGATTGGCAAGGGCGGCCTACAAGAAGCTGGCGACAATGAAATGGCTGGCGAGGGGAAGGCCATCAGATACAAAGGCCTGACCTTGATGCGGGCTTCCGAACTACCCCAACCAGCGCCAGCAGGGCATTTCCTCCGGGCTTTCGGCCAGTCTGACCGTCTGGTTCTGGACGACAATTCTCTGGAAGGGACTTTGCCGCAAGTGCTTCTGATGATGAATGGGGCACCCCAGGAAATGCTCACGAACAAGGATTCTCTCGTGCTGCGCGCCATCGCAAAAGCCGCCAGCCCTACGGACAAGGTGGAGACGCTCTTTCTGAGTGTACTCAACCGACGCCCAACCTTGCGGGAAAAAGAGATGGCAAAAAGATTGTTGTCTGACGGTCCGGAGTCCGCATACGCCAACATGATCTGGGGCCTGGTCAACACCAGGGAGTTCTACTTCATCCAATAGGTGCAGAACCCGACCGTTCGAGCAACCAACACCGGCTCGCCCGGTGCCCCTTCTCTCAAATAGAAACCTCCTCTTTTTTTCATTCCGATGAGAAACCCATTCCTGAATCTCGACTCGCCCACACGACGCGCCTTCATTGAGCGGGCGGCCAAATCTGCGCTCGGCGTCAGCATGATTTCCGCTTTTGACACGCCTTCATTTGGAGCTGCTGCCCCGGCACCTGCAGGCAAAGGTGGCAAGGCCAAATCTGTGATTTGCCTCTTCCTAACGGGAGGCATGAGCCACATCGACACCTTTGACCCAAAAACTGGCGCCACCAAAGGGTTCAAAGATCCCATCCGCACCAAGGCCTCAGGCATTCAGCTTGGTGGTTATATGACCGGCATCGCCGAACAAGCAGAAAAGATCACCATTATCCGCTCCATGACGTCGAAGACGGGTGCGCATGTGCCTGGTCGATATCTCATGCACACCGGGTATGACCAGCGCGGCACCATCGTGCACCCCACCTTGGGTCCATGGGCTCAACACTTCAAAGGGAGATCTCATGAAAGTCTGCCTTCAAGCGTCGCCATTGGACTTGCCACCACCAATGCCGGCTTCTTCCCCCCAGCCTACGCTCCGCTTCCCATCCCCGACGTCAGCACGGGTCTCCAGAACTCCCGGGCAGCGGCTTCTGCTGACGTTGTCAAGAAGCGACTTGAGATCATGGACACCTTTGACGCCGGTTTTCGCGAGAAATTCCGCACCACGGAGGTTCAAGCCTACACCCAGTTTTATGACGAGACCATGAAGCTGCTCTCCAGCAAGGATCTTGAGGCGTTCGATGTCTCAAAGGAGAGCGCGGCCACTCAGGAACTGTACGGAACAGGCGTTGGCAGGAGCTGTCTGCTGGCGCGCCGCCTGGTGCAAAACGGGGTCAGGTTCGTGGAAGTCAACATTGGCGGTTGGGACCAGCACGCAGATGTGGACGAAGGCATGGAGGGGGTCGGGAAAGCCATGGACCGGGCCGTCGCGGCACTCTTGTCGGATCTTCACAAGACCGGGTTGCTTGAATCGACAATGGTGGTCATCACCACCGAGTTCGGCCGCACCCCAGACATCAATGAGAGCGAGGGGCGGGACCACTACCCAAAGGTGTTTTCCACCATGCTTGCCGGTGGAGGCGTCAAGGGAGGTTATGTCTATGGCTCATCCGACAAAGACGGTCGTGAAGTCGCCGAGAAAGCTGTCACACCGCAGGACTTCCTGGCTACCATTGGTGCCGGGATGGGACTTCCGGTCCATGAAAGGGCCTTCTCGCCAAGCGGACGTCCCTTCACCGTAGGTGACAAGGGCACCGTCGTAAGTGACGTCTTTGTCTGAGAGTCATCACGTTGACTCACCTTGGGGCATCCAGTCGATGGGCCAGATGCTCCAAGACTCGCTCCATTGATGACGTTACCCGGCAACATACCCTTCCTCCTTCTGCCCCTGCCCTGCTTGAGGACGGAGTTTTATATGAGCGAGCACCCAATGGGAACGCCATACGCACCCTTGTCCTTCAATACATCACCGCTGATCCAGTGTGGGGATTGAGGACAAGGGTGCGGAAGTTTGCGGGCAGAAACTTGTTGGTGCGTTCCTCATCTGCTGCCAGCGCCAGGGTTATACACCATTGGCCGGCGCTGGCTCGCGGCAAGGTTGTGCCGCCTTCAGGCTTGAAGGCGAACAACGGTGGAGTTGGGTCCACAGCATCCACGGACGCAGTCGGATATCAAGGTGAAGGCATCCCGGCTGACAGGGCGATGCTGAAAATCAGCTTTCATGTTTGGACTCGAGTTTTGCTGCGGGAATTTGCACCGCGGTGGAGAAGATTCGGAAGCCCAGCTTTCGCTCAACAAGCGCTCCCACAAGCTTTTTCACATCCTCTTCATAGTCGGCAGCATTGGCAAAGAGTGTCTTGTTCACCAGATCTTGCAGTTTCCCGGCCAACGCATCCCACGCTGGTTCGTTGAGATTTGACCAGTCCTTCTCATCCAGAGCAATCAAAGTCAGCCTCAGAACCGGGGGCAGTTGATGCCTGCTTTTCTCGACAAGGACTGTAGTGTCGGGCCACTGGTGCCGGCGAGTATCATAGATGTACTTTGGCGCAGGGCTGGAGTCCGCTCCTGTGTCTGCGGATTGCAGTGGCCACACCGGCTGGACAATGACTGCCAGAATGTTCTCGGCCAGCGGTTGAGAACTCTCCGCGAGGTCGGCCCGAAACCACTGGTAAAGCTCAGTCTGGCTGGTCTGCGCCTCGATCCAAGGCAGCTTGGCTGACTGAGGTGTGCCTCCCTTAGGGGTGACCATCTGGTAGAGGGAGAGTTTTTCTGTCGGCTCACGAAACTCCTTGAGACGAAACCGCTTGCGCTCGGGATGCGCCACTGTCTCCGAGAAATGGCGGACGCTGCGGCAAGTCGCTCTCATAGCTCACGTACCACCCCCACGCGTTGAGCAGGTTCTTCAGGCCATCAGGATTCCCAAGGGAAGACGGAAGACCTCCGGCCTCAAGGTTCTCTCCTAGTGGAGCCTGGAAGAATACTGCATGCCCGCAGGCGGGCACGTCGGCCCCCAGTAAAACAGGCGCAGGCCCGCTCACAAAGTGCAACTCAGACTGACGCAGGTAGCGCGTGGGGCTGTTCTTTGCGTCGAGTTTATAACCCCAGTAGGAATTGAGCGTGGCCTGTGAGAGTCTCGCGGAGATGGCTTCGAACACTGCCCTCGCTTCCCTGAACTCCTCCGTGCGCGCATGAGCGCGGGCCCATGTTGTCTGTGTGTCTGACAACACTCGGGTCAGCAGGAGCAGGAGCACCGTAAGCACGGCGACAGAAACCAGCAGTTCAATGAGGGTAAACGCCTCGAACTTTCGACGGGAATGGGAAGCAGTCACGGCAGATGATGTTCACTCTCCATTTCAGTTATTTGGACGCGACAACGGCGGCCGTGGGAGTCCTGTCGGTCTGGGCAACCAACGTTTGGGTGCGGACGTGCCTCGCGGGATTCGCGAAGGCGCTTTCCTTATCCGCACTCGTCGTCAGCTTGATCTCCACTGACTTCAGGCTCTTGCATTCAGGCGCACCAGGTAGGGGGGGGGCATTTTCCACCTTTACCCGGGCAGTGAAAATCGCCGAGGAGTCACCACTTTTCACCCGGGTGCCCTGCCCATCAAAGTAGAAATCAGTGCCCGACTTGTCCGCCTGCTGTTTCACCACTTCCTCCCAGTTCCGCATACGATAGTCCGCAGAGATAGACTGAACGATGCGTGCGGATGCCGTGGTGTTGGCAGCATCCCGCAGCGTATCCAGCGACACGGGGATCAGGGCTACGAGTGTCATGAGGACCGTGGCAGCGATCCCCACGGCAATGGATGTCTCCACAAGAGAGAATCCACCAGAGCGTGCGTTTGAGTTGCGGAGAAGTGGGTTCATAGTGGACAGGATTGGGGGCGGGTTAAGGCAGGTGGCAGGCAGTTCCTGCCGTCTTGGTCACATCGCGCCTTCTCAAACTGGAAGCTCGCCACGGCACCTTCATATCGATCTCTTGTTGATTTGACTGTGACGGGCGAAGACGTCTTTGGATGGGTGAGGCAACTCGTGTCGACCGCAACATTCACCGAAGACCTTTTTGAGCTGTACATGGGAGAGCGCACCTGTGGGGACCACCGGCGAACTGCATCCATAAGCATGCAATTTTCCGTCACACGGTTACATGCTTATCGCGATGGCAGACAATTCCTTGGGGAGGGGGCGCATGGCAGACTGCTCGAACAGCTCCATAGGAACTTTTGCACAAACCTCTGGAAGCATTGCGTCAGCCTTATGGCAGACGCTGTGGGCGACATGATCAAAGAAAGAAGCTGAATAGTATAAAGCGGCCCCGGTGGAATAGATGTCAGCCAGGTGGTCGAGCTTTTGCCCACGCAGCCGTTCAGGCGGGGAGAACGCCGGCGTGCCCATGATCATGCCACTGCGAGTGAGATCCCCTTCACCTTCCGCCAGAAGCGCTTTGGAAATGGAGAGGCCATAGTCGCCCACCATCACTTTTCCCGCCTGGGTGACGAAGCAGTTCGACGGCTCCATGTCCCTGTGAAGCACACCCTTCTCCAATGCTGCCACCAGGCCGCCTATGACCTCAAGAATGGCATCCACCGCCTCCATCACCGGGAAAGTCCCCCGTCTCTTCAGTTCGTCATGCAGTGTTCCGCCACCGGCTGCTTCCATGACGATGACGGGAACGTCATCCATTTCCTCGTACCCGTACCCATACCCATACACATACACATACACACTGTTGGGATGGTCAATGGTGGCTGCCAGCCTCCCCTCCCGCAAGAAGCGCTCACGCTCCTTGTCGCTCCCGATGCTCTGGCTCAGCACCTTTAGAGCCACCCTCCGCCCCGTTGCCACCTGGTCAGCCAGGTAAATCACCCCCATACCACCAGCCCCCAGTTTTTTGACCAGATGATAGCCTCCCATCTCGCAGGGCAACTGCAGGAGCCCCGCCTGAACCGGCCGCAAGACCTGCGTCACCGCCCCCAGGCTGAACAAACATGCGGGGCACAGGGTGGAGCCAGCCTTGTTGAAAGCCGCACCACATTCAGGACAAGTCGTAAAGTTCATGGATGTTTTGAGTTTCTCCCACCGTCCTTGTGGAATCCCCACTGATGGTTACTCAAAAAATTCACATCCTCAGGCAATTCACCAAATGCTTGAGCTCCGCATCCACTTCCCGTCCATCATCGACTGTGTCTCTGCAACAAGGGATCGGAGACGTTCGCGAAAACGATGGATCGCCACCTTCAAACTCCCCTCACTCAGACCGGTGGCGATCATCAGCGCTTCCCAGTCCCCCACCCCGGTCAACGTCTGCGCCATGAGGTCGAACCGGGCCGGATCATTCTCCTCCGCCCGCAGCTCGCTCATTGCCTGCTCCAAGATCTCGAGAGCCCACGTAGGGTCAAACACCCCTTCCCCAGTTGCACCCGATGCCTCAACTTCGACCTGATACCGACTCTCGGCGACCATTCCGTCGAGCTCCGCGCCTGGCGACAGGGCTGTGCAATGCAGCGGGGAAGCCGTGCGCTTCAGCATCTGACCCACGCGGGAGGTTTCGAGACTATGGCCCAAGATCGACAGTCCTGCCGTTCAGAAACGCTGCACCGTTCCTGTACTCAAGATAACCGCCGGCCGTCTTCTCAGAGCCAGGCACCGGATCGGCAGGATGCTTGGGGATCCAGCTCCCAAGTTCAGTTTTCACGGAGGTCCATCTCTGGTCGGCAGCAAGATTGAGGAACTCTTGCGGGTCCTCACGGTGATCATACAGTTCTTCCGAACCATCGGCATAGCGAATGTAACGCCAGTCCTCCGTTCGCACAGCAAAGCTCCCCTGCATCTGTCCGGTGATCGCAGGTCGCGTGCGGGCTGCAGAAGGATCTCTAAGCAGTGCGCCCAGAGACTCTCCCTCCAACCCAGGCGGCGTCGGCAGGCCGCATATCTCCGTCAGAGTCGGATAGATATCCAGAAGTTCAACTGGGCGCTTAGACGTACCTCGGCCTACTCCCGGCCCTGCGAATATGAGAGGCACATGTGTCGCACGCTCCCAGAGAGTCCTCTTGGCAAAGAGCTCTTTCTCCCCCAGATGAAAACCGTGATCACTCGCGAGGACAATGACAGTTCTATGTGCTTCCCCTGACTGCTCCAAGGCGTCCAGAATACGTCCGATCTGATTGTCAACGAAACTCACGCACGCGAGATAAGCGTGATTGTGAGAACGCCACAGGCCTGCATTGACTATCGGCCCCAGAGTGGGCTCGGTATTGCCAAGCCTCAGCGCTCTGGCGAAACGGGGCAGGTCGTCACGGTCCGTCGCCGGCACCTCCGGAAGCCAGACATTCTGAGGATCATAGAGCGAGAACCACTGCTGCGGCGCGTAGAGCGGGTAATGGGGGCGGCGCAGACCTACCGCGATGAAAAAGGGCTTGGTGTGAGGCCTGCCAAGACACTCAATCGCGGAACTGGCAACTTTGAAATCGTCAGTTTGATCGTCCCGATCAGGAAACTGTCCAAAATCCTGACGCATACCAGGAGTATTGACGAAAGGCTTCGAGGGCTGCGGTTTCCGCCAATTGCCTTGATAACCCATGACGCTAAATTCCGGCGTTGGCTGATTGGCAGGCGGGCACCCTTCATGATACACCTTGCCTATCCCAAAAGTTTCGTAACCGTGCGCCGCAAAATGCTGTGGCAGCGTGACGAGCTCGCGAAGCGCAGGCACATTCCGAAACCAAGGGGTGAGAGCGTAGATACCGGTGGTCGATGGACGTTTGCCCGTGAGAAAGCTCGTCCGCGAGGGCGAACACCACGGTGCCTGAGCGTGGGCATTTGCGAACAGCGTACCACGTTGGGCAAGCCGGTCCATGTTCGGGGTGATGCCCGCGCCGCCGAGCCAACCGATCTGGTCGTTGAGGTCGTCAACCAAGATGAAGAGCACGTTGAGACGATCCGCCGGAGTGTCAGCAGCCACCACGTCGCTGGCCGCAAAAGCAAAAGCACAGAAGAAGCCCGGACATGTCATCCTGACAGTCTGTTGAGTAAACGCCTTGAGCAACGACCCGATTTGGCGCATTTTCCAATGAACCAACGCTACCCGCGGTGGGAAATGGCTGCGTTTCATCCCGGCTAGCAACGGCAGGTGCTCGATCATGAAGTAATAAATGTGCGGTACCAGGTCATTCTTGCCTCAGCGCTTCGCTCGCTGCGCGAGAAATCACATCGTCATATTAGAGACACGGCAATTGACCTCAATAAGCCCGCACACATATTTTTGGCACAAACAGGCCGGATTGACACGGATCGGTCAGCATAGTCACAGCACTCCCTGCACTTCACAGCTTCGGCAGGCACTCAGTTAAGCGCGGCCCACCTGATCTTGGGGAATTGGAGGGCAAGCAGTCCCGGCTGAAGGCTTCATCATCCAGCCCCTGTGGCGCCTGCTGCATGAGTCTCATGGAAAGAGGAAGGGGGGAATTCGCAAACTTAGAAAAGACAACTCTGCATGCAGGCATCCTCTTATAGATGGGGCCCCAAGCAGTCAACCAACCCCTTCTCAAGTCCAGTTCCACGGGTTACACCATCGTTCCGGCTGGCCTCAATACCTGCCCCCTCCATTGGAGGCCGCTCATTGCACTCAAACTTCAATCCTCAACGAGGTACATGGACCCCTTTAAGATCGCAATCCAAAGCCAGCCCATTGCAATCACAAAACCAATGATCCAGACGAGTCGCGCATCAACCCCAGTTCGTGCGCCAGAGGCAGGGTGAATGAAGACATCGATTTGCCCCTCGCCGAAGGTTTCCAGGGGCAGCACCATGTCGCGCAAGCGGCAGCGATGAACGGCGAAGCCGCATGCCGCACGGCCTGCTATGGGTTGTCACGTTTAAAACAGAAACACCACTTGGACCGCATCAGCATGAATCACTGCGTGAGATTGTAGATCGATAACGTCTTCATGCAGGCCCGAGGCAGACAACGAAACGAGGAATGAGACGTGAATACTGGCGGCGATCTTGGACAGCCTCTGGTGAGGTCAAGCGCAGGGCAACGGGCAACCGCCACATTGCGCGGCTCTCCTTTCCAGTTTCCATGACAAGCAGGCCGCCACGCGGTGTGTCATTCTCCGTCTTAAAGTGGAGATTTTCCGTAACAGGCGGGCAGCCTGAGACATTTGTCATTAAGAACGCCCACGCGCACGCCGCGCACTTTGCCTCCTCGGCGGCGTGGCTGGCCAGGACCTTAAAACCCACCGTGCTGCCTCTATAAATGAACATCAAATTGTCAGCCTCCGTTGCGATCAGTCTCCTAGGCGCCTTCGGAACACTCCAGGCCTCCACCGGGAAGCTCAGCTTCAACCGGGACATTCAACCGCTCCTCACGGAGTACTGCTATGCCTGCCATGGACCAGACTCCAACCATCGCAAAGCAGACTTACGGCTCGATGATCGCGAGGCTGCCATCAAGTTTGGAGCCCTTGTCCCGGGAAAACCGGAGGCCAGCAGCATCATTGAGCGAATCCTCACAGGTGATGCGGATGATTTGATGCCCCCGCCTGACTCACACAAGAAGCTGTCCAGTTCCCAGAAGGAACTCCTGCGCCGCTGGGTGGCAGAAGGGGCGGAATACGAAGGACATTGGGCCTTCCTCCCCCCCCAGTCCCCCGCCGTGCCGCCGCTGAAGCTCCCTAACGGAGTGGAGGGCAATGCGATTGATGCCTTTGTACAGACCCGATTGAACAAAGAGGGAGCCTCCCTGCAACCTCAGGCAGATCCACGTACGTTGCTCCGGAGGCTGTCTCTGGACCTGACCGGCCTCCCGCCCAAGAGCGCCGAGGTGGAGGCCTTTGCCGAGGCCATGCAGGCCGGCCGGGGCAACGCCGTTTACGAAGCTGCGGTGGACCACTATCTGGCCTCTCCGGCGTACGGGGAGAACATGGCGCGGATGTGGCTGGACTATGCCCGCTACGGTGACAGTCATGGATTTGAAAAAGACAGCTCCCGCACCATGTGGCCCTGGCGGGACTGGGTGATCCGTGCATTCAACGACAACAAGCCGTTTGACCAGTTCACCGTTGAGCAACTGGCCGGGGACCTGCTGCCAGACCCCACCCGTGACCAACTCATCGCCACAGGGTTCAATCGCAACCATCGTATCAATGCGGAAGGGGGGGCCATTGCCGAAGAGTGGCGCATTGAGAACGTCATTGACCGGGTGGACACCACCTCCGCGACATGGCTGGGTCTGACCATGGGCTGCGCCCGCTGCCATGACCACAAGTTCGATCCCATCACACAGAAGGAATTCTTCGAGATGTTCGCATTCTTCAGCAGTGTGGACGAGGTGGGCATCGTGAGCGGCCCTCCTGGCAACCAGAAGCCGTTGCTGGACCTTTCAAGCGATACGCAAAAGCAGGAACGCAACCGGCTGGAAGCAACGTTGAAGGAGATGGCAGAGAAGAAGAAGGCGCTCGCGGCAGCTCAGAAGGCCGCAGCCGCCAGCGGCAAACCCACCGCAGAGACAGCCTCCGCCACCAAAGAAGATGCGAATGCCCTCAAGGCTCTGGATGCAGAGATCAAAAAAGCCACCCAGGCCAGGGACAAGTACATCGCCAGCCTCCCCACCGTGATGATCATGCAGGAGGCAGAAAAGCCCAAGCCTGCGCATCTGTTGCTTCGTGGGCAATACAGCACCCCGGGTGAAGTGGTGACTCCGGGGACACCCGCCGTTCTCCCCCCGCTGCCTGAGGGCGCACCCCGCAACCGTCTGGCATTCGCCCGCTGGCTCACCTCCCCCGGGCATCCACTTACCGCGCGAGTCTGGGTGAACCGGCAATGGGAGCGCTTCTTCGGCCTGGGCCTGGTGATGTCCAGTGATAACTTGGGCGTGCAATGCGACCCTCCGAGCCATCCCGAGCTTCTGGACTGGCTGTCCACAGAGTTCATCCGCAGAGGCTGGGACATGAAGGCCATGCAGAAGCTCATGGTCATGAGCGCCACCTATCGCCAGACCTCCCGGCCCAACGAAGTGCCGGCAGCCTTGCTGGCGCAAGACCCGCAAAACCGTCTCCTCGGCCGGGCCCCGCGACTGCGCCTGGCTGGAGAGGCCCTGCGTGACCAGGCCCTGGTCCTGAGCGGCCTCCTCAACCCGATGGTGGGAGGCCCTAGCGTGCGTCCCTACATGCCCGCCAACGTCTGGGACGAAACCAGCGTTTATGGAGACCTGCGGAACTACAAGGCGGATCTGAAACAGGGGCTCTACCGCCGTACGGTTTACACCATCTGGAAGCGCACCGCCGCACCGCCCACGCTGCTGCTTTTCGATGCCCCTTCCCGTGAGGTCTGCACCGTGCGTCGCAGCTCCACGAACACCCCGCTCCAGGCGCTCGCGCTGCTCAATGAGGTAACCTTCGTGGAGGCGGCGCGCGTGCTCGCCCAACGCATGATGCAGGAAGGCGGAAACACGCCAGAAGCCCGCCTTTCTTGGGCATTCCGCCATGTGACACAACGCCCCCCACAGCCGCAGGAGCTCAAAATGCTGGTCGCAGCGTGGAAGGCGGACCTGGCCAGCTTCCAGAGTGAGCCTGAGGAGGCGAAAAAGCTCCTGAGCCATGGGCAGGCGCCACTCCCCCCGGCGCTCAACCCATCCGAACTGGCCGCCTGCACCCTCGCGGCCAACGTCCTGCTCAACCTCGATGAAATAATCACCCGTGAGTAATGGGCCCCGGCCCCAACCATCATTTTTTTTGCGCGCCATGATTTCACCGTCCCTGTCCTATGTTGATGCCTTGAACCGCCGCACGTTCCTGGGCGGCAGCGCCCGCACACTCGGTTTCGCGGCTCTGGGCAGTCTAATCACCCCAGATGCCTTTGCGGCTGGCGGCACCGCCACCGGACTGTCGGGCTGGCCCCACCTGCCAGTGAAGGCGCGACGTGTGATCTATTTGTTCCAGTCTGGCGCCCCGTCCCAGATGGATCTCTTCGATCACAAGCCATCCATGGCTGCCTACTTCGGAAAGGATCTGCCCGACAGCGTCCGCAAGGGGCAGCGTCTCACCGGCATGACCTCGGGACAGAAGTCTCTGCCAGTGGCACCCAGCGTCTTCAAATTTGCAGAGCATGGGGAAAGCCGGGCCACCATCAGCGAACTGATGCCGCACGTCTCCCAGATCGCGGATGATTTGTGCTTCATCAAGTCCATGCATACGGAGGCCATCAATCACGACCCGGCCATCACCTTCTTCCAGACCGGCCGCCAGATTGCGGGCTATCCCAGCATGGGTTCATGGCTCAGCTATGGTCTGGGCAGTGAGAACAAGGACCTCCCCGCTTTTGTCGTGCTCACCTCCTTCGGCAGCGGGCGCAAAGACTGCCAGCCTCTGGCCAGCCGCCTCTGGGGGAGCGGATTCCTCCCTTCCGAGCACCAGGGCGTGCGTTTCCGCAACAGCGGTGACCCCGTTCTCTATCTGTCCAACCCGGGCGGCATGTCCCCCTCAATGAGACGACGTTCCCTGGATGTGTTGAACGCGCTCAACGAGGACAGACTGCGGTTGGTGGGTGACCCGGAGATCCAGACTCGCATCGCCCAATACGAGATGGCCTTCCGCATGCAGACGAGCGTGCCGGACCTCACCGACATGAAGGATGAACCGCAGCATATCCTGGACATGTACGGCCCGGATGTGAAGCGCCCAGGCAGCTATGCTGCAAACTGCCTGCTCGCGAGGCGCCTGGCGGAAAGAGACGTGCGATTCGTGCAGCTCTTCCATATGGGCTGGGATCAACATTTTAACCTGCCCAAAGCCATCCAAGGGCAGTGTCACGACACGGACCAGCCCACGGCGGCGTTGATCAAAGACCTCAAACAGCGGGGCCTGCTGGAAGATACCCTCATCGTCTGGGGCGGTGAATTCGGGCGCACCATCTATTCTCAGGGGACACTTACCGAGAGCAACTATGGCCGCGACCATCACCCCAGATGCTTCACGGTTTTTCTCGCCGGCGGCGGCATCAAGCCCGGCATGACCATGGGCGAGACAGACGAATTCTGTTACAACATCACCAAGGATCCTGTCAGCATCTATGACCTTCATGCCACCATGCTGGATCGTCTGGGAATCGACCATAATCGTTTGAGTCACAAGTTCCAGGGTCTGGATGCCCGTCTTACCGGTGTGGAAGGTGCGAAAGTAGTGAAGCCCATCCTCGCTTGATGGAGATCGATACGTCCCCGAGACCGGGGCCTCATCGAGATTCGTTGCCCTTCCCCATTCAGGTTAAAAAAAGGGGGCGCTGCCTGCGCCCCCGGCACCCTTCACCGTGCGAGTGAGCGGAATCAACAGGTGATCCGGCAACCAAGTGGCCGCTCAGGGAGCGAAGGTCTTCTTTGAAATAACACGGAAGCCGTAATAATCATCCAGCGCTTGTTCAGGAAGCTCATCCTTGATGAAGTCTGGCAGTTTCTCGTTATTAGGATCAAGATACCGCTCCAGAAGCACAGAGCCTCGCTGTTCCGCGGAAACAAAATCCACCGCCTCATCCCAGGTGGCCGCAGCGCTGGAACGGGCTTTCTTCAATGTCTGCACCCGGTAGTGCACCGTGTAGGTGTTCGACTTGGTGGTCAGCCGCGGGTAAAGCTGGTTGTAGGGCGACTCGCGCATATTGTCTCCCGTCAGCTCGAAACCGTCCATCTGGGTGTTAAGGTTACCGTTCCACCAGGCCACCATGGACTCGTAGTTGGGAGATGAGCTGGGCGGACCTCCGGGGCGCGTGTAGTAGGTGCGGTCCGCGAATGGCTGGGGCACAAGGAAGATGTCACAGATCTCCGACGCACTCCTGAAAATGTCCCCCTTCGCAAAGCGGCTTCGGATCCCTTTCATCGTCTCCCTGGCGTTGACCTCATACACGGTTTCGAACTTCAACCAGTTGTCGGATGATTTGTAACACTCCCTCTTCTGTGTCCCATTGGCACCAGATGCCGTGGCATCTTTTGCCCAAGCGATCTCGGCAGGAAGCGCCGAGATTCGTGAACTGCGCAACACGGCATGGAGGCCAGTGTTTCTCTCAATATAAGAGAATGGCATGATCTGACTATTCAGATTGATCTTGCCCGCCGTGGATCCCGGCTCGCTGATGGCATAAGGCTCCACCACAGGCATCCAGAAGAAGTCGAGAAGAAGGTGGTCATGGGGGGGGCGGAATCCAAAGTGGTCCCCTGGCTTCGGCTCCTCAAGAGAGGGAGTCTCGCGAGAAGGCGGATTGGGGCAGAAAAGCAGCGTCTGCCAGGGTGCGGGGGCAGGGATGCCCCCCGGAGGATCGGCATGGATCACAGAAGGGAGCGAGCCGAAGGCTACCGCCGAGCAGATCTGGCGGTTGGGAGAGTAAAACCGACCCGTTGTTTCCTCCGTAAAGCCATTCCTTGAGAAATAACCATTTTGAACCTTTGTAGTATTCCCCGTGACCCCAGCGTCATCGATCTTGTTGATGTACGGGCCATCCTCGGTCCTTCCAGTGCCCGTGTCCCAATCCCCTGGCTTTCCATCCACATTGTACGCGCCGTCCAGCTTTCCAGGAGTCGCAGGTTGGCAGTCCTGCCAGTACTTGACATCCCGGAGCAGACCATAGGACTTCAACACCTGTCTGCGGGGTCCTATCTCATACCCTGCTATCTTCCACGCATGCTGCCTCCCATGAGTGTAGTAATTCACGTCGTGGCTGCGACCGTAGTGGCCATCGAAGGTTGTCCCGGCGTGCCTCAGGGACTGCGCCTCTTCCACCGCAGAATCGGCGTAGTCTTCGTGGGGAGAGAAGTACTCCTTCGGCACCTCTTTGAGGGCGCAGAGCAGGCGGTAGTCTCCTTTAATCGGGCTGGACGAGCCTGAGATGACCGAACGCACCGTGTCCCCGTAGCAGATGATGTTGTTGAGGATGTCTCTAGTATGCAACCGATTCTGCAGGCTCATCCTCTGGGTGGCCGTGGCCCAGTCGGCGTTGGAGGTCATGCTGGCCTTCATTCGCACCGTCGGCATGGGCCACGGTCCGGCGGAGGGAAAGTCCAGTCTGACAGTCTGCACCAGGGTGGCTGCACTGAACGACCCCGCAGGGCCCGCACCTGTGTGAATCTCAATGGAGAGGGGTCCTCCCTCAAATTGGAGGGCATCGTCAGTGGAGACGTCCACCTCCCTGCTGGCGAACGGGAAAGAGTTGGTCTCGTCGGCCCCCACTCCGCCCGGGACAACGTTCTTCATGACGTCTTCGGGTTTACTTCCCTTACGAGCCTTGAAGAATTGCGAGTTGAGCGAAGTGTAAGCTGTGGCATGTCCGCCGTCGCCAGTATCACCTGCCGGCACCCAGACCCGGTTTACAGGACTGGCGTGAAAGCCAAGATCCTTGCCATTCACCTTCCATCTCTCCAATCCCAGCACCCGATAGCGCACATTGGGGCTACGCGGAGGCATGCCCACCGTAGGGATGAAAGGCTGCAGGACAAGAAACGCCATCACGCTTGTGGTTTTGTCAGACACGTCCAAGGGAGCCGCCACATCCTTGGGTATTTTGCCGCCAGTCCCCGTCCCGTCATCGACCATCTCCGCTTGCGTAGCCATGAAAACCACGGCCGCCTCTACAATTGAAGGATACTGACCGAATGCCTTGAGCGTTTGTGGATAGGCTTCCGTAGGAGTACCACTCGCGGTCACCGGCACCGCTGTCGATTCAGCCAGAAACTCAGGATTGAGCTTCGTGTAGGCCCGGGGCGGCAGGTAGTGGTATTTGGGTGTTTCGTAAGGGTTGTACGCATTCACCCCCCACCGGATGAAGTCGAACATGTTCAACAAGATCTGGTTGCGGTTCAGGCTGCCATACTTGTCGTCAAACGTGGCACTGCCAAATCCCGGCGCAGCTTTCTTGGTCAGTCGTTGCAGATAACTGAGCTGTTCCTGGTTCCGGGCAATTTGAAAGTCTGCTGTCTGACTTTGGGACGATCCTTGTTTGTCTGTATGGTTCTCCCACGTGGACGCTCTCTGGAAGCCACCTTCTTTGCCAGCCATGCTGGCACAAAAGTTGAGCAAATTGTCTTTGGCCGTGCGCTTGGCCTTGTCCGCCTGCACGGGCCACAGGGAGATGCGCGGGCGGTTGTAGAGATTGACCTCCGGGGCACGGCTGTGGGCTGTGAGGAAGAAACGACTGGCCTCCAGCTCACCACTGTCAATAACGCCCCCGGCTGCATTGGGTTGCCTCACCCCCTGACTGTCGAGCGTTGATCCGTAGAAGAATTCATCCACCGTGCTGAAGAGTCTCTCGCGCTTAAACGGAATGCCTGTCGCAGATTTAGGCTCCTCCGTGCCCCCGCGGGAGCCCTCGCCGGGGGCGCCAAGCTGAAGTCTGGGAGTCAAAGCGTAGAGCTTCCCCAGCCATGCTGTGTAGCTCTCCTTGTTGGCCACCATCCCGGAAGCGATGACCTGGGGATACTGATACTCATAAGACTCGTCAAACGCCTGGAAAACCACCCCCAGACTCGTCATGGCTGGATGGCCGGGATATCTCTGAAACTCATTTTGCGCAGGAGGGAAGTAGGCAAAATTCCGATCCGACCAGCTTGAGGATCGAGGCACGTCCCAACCCGTCCCTTCGCCCGCCGTGTTGATGTTGACCTTGCAGCTTTCATCATCAGTCCAAAACGCAATCCGGCTGACTATGGGATTGCTGGCCGTAACTTCCGCGGCATTGAAGACCGCCTTGCCCCCCTCTCCTTCAGCGGGCACCACGATGCGCCCGTCCTGCAGCACATAGAGCCAGCGCACGGGCATGGGAAGAGGCTGCTGCGGAGTCACCCCCGGCACTGACGCAGACGCGGAAAGGCTAAAGCCATCCATCTTGCTGACGGCCGGATCCCCCACCCCGCCCAGCAAGCTGTGATCGACGATGGGGTAGCGGTATTCCACCGTCCCGCTCCCGCTGAGTTTAGCCACCGGCTCATTGAGATCAACGAACTGGGCAGGCAGTTCCCTCCACTGAGCCAGACTCTCGACCTCTTTAAGAGCATCGAAGGTGTCACCCGCTTGAACCATTTTCTCTGCCGAGTACAACCGCCACACAGATTGCAGATCGGACCGTCCAGGGATGGAGCCCGCCTGGTTCCCGAAGACACGGATCATTCCCGGCTGGGACGCCCAGGTCTTGGCCATGCCCAACTCCGTCGTGGCCTGCCTGATCTGGCCCATGACGATACTGACCGGCATGTCTGTGAGCTGACGCACCTGGACAATCTGGCTGAAGCCAGCCGACGCCCTGGATTCTGACGAGCCCATGGACAACATCGCCAGCACAAGCCCCATCAGCAGCGTGACAATGACCAGCACCAACACCAACGCCATGCCGGCCTGGCGGCGGATCCATCTGGACGACCGCTTGTTTCTGGGATAGTTGCTCATAGCACCTGTAAGTTGGGGCATAAGTACACACGGTCGCGGGCCACTATCTCTGCTGATCAGGAGTGAAAAGGATGCGGATCTGCAGAAAGAGCGGGCCCATCACCCTCCCTTCATAGTGCAAATCACAGCCTAAGGTCCAACGATCCGCAGGAGATATCATTGGCTGCAGCCCCAAGGCCCTGGAGAGGCACCCCAGTTCTTTGCTGACTGCATCCGTCGTCAGAGTGCCTGCCCCAGGGCAGAAGTGGATGACGAATTGCGGTTAAGTCATGAATTATTGCGCCTACATTGTATTGCCTCAGCCATCACTTTGGCAAGATGTGTCCGGGGTGCGTTTGGGCAACTGTAACCACCGGACCCAGTGGCGCTGCCAACTTGAGAACAACCATCCGAGGTGGTTGGCACGACGGCGCTCTAACGACCTGCGCTTGTTTCTTGCTTTCCACGGATCCAACAACTTCGCTAATGCAAGCTTCCGACAGCCCTGGTCGGATCCAGTTATAAGCCATTGTACTTTTCTGCTTCAGTGCAGCGCAATACCACCAGGCAAATGGCGCGGAACATCATGGCCACCGCTTCATCGCCCGTGACATTCGGAGTCGTTTTATCCGTCAACGAACCCGACTCCCGTCATGATCCGCGATTTCAACTGGTACAAACATCTCTCTCGGGGCTGCGGTGTGATCGCAGCCTTCTGCATGGCATTGCCTTCGGCCCATGGTGATACGATCATAAAGGCCGACAATGCCGACGCGTTAAATCTTGGAACAAGCTGGAGCGGGGGGCTTGTACCGGGGACCAATGATGTCGCCCAGTGGGACAGCAGCGTCACGGGCGTCAATACCGTGAACCTTGGGGCAGACGCAGGCTGGCGGGGGCTGTCCGTGCTCAATCCTGGAGGAGCCGTTGAAATAAGCGGTGCCAACACCCTGACGCTGGGAGCTTCCGGCATCGACATGAGCAGTGCCGCCGTTGATCTCACCCTCAGTTCGGGGCTCTCGCTGTTGGGCAACACCCAGCAATCTTGGAAAGTGGCGGCGGGCAGGACCCTTAACCTGCATACCGGCGTCTTCACTCGCAACACGGGCGCGGTCTTGAATGTACAGGGTGACGGTACCGTCTCGACAACCAACATTCTGAATGGTGCCACGGGCATCATCGGGGCATGGGCCACCATCGGCACAGGCGCATCCACCCGCTATGCGACCGTCAACAGCGGAAACATCATCGCATACACAGGAACGGCGGCAGCAACGGCCGCCAACGTCACCAGCACTGCCGGCACGGAAAACTACGAACTGGCCGCAGCGGGAGCATTCGGGGCGGGGGCCTCCTTCAACACCCTGCGCTACACTGGCGCTACGGGCACCGTCACGAACCCAACTACGACCAATGGGATTATGAACGTGGGCGGCGGCACCCTGACGATGGCGAACACCGTCAACGTCGGCTCCACCAATGAACTGGTGGTCAATACGGCCAACGGCAATGTCACGGTGACCTACAACATCAGCAACAAGGCTGGAGACACTTCGCGCCTGATCAAAACCGGAGCGGGCACGCTTACCATGTCCATCCCCACGGGGGGCGGTCCCGCCACCTCCGCCATTTACAGCGGCGGCACTCACCTTTTGGAAGGGACGATTGAGGTCACCACGTCACGAGGCCTGGGCGACGCCACCACCGCCACTGTATTCGTGGCAGAGGGGACCACGCTGAAGCTCATTGGCGGCCTCAATCTCACCGTGGGGGACATTAGCGGCTCAGGGACGATCAACGTCATGCTAGGGGCCGGCGGTGCCACCACCACCTTTACCAGAAGCAATCTGAGCGGATTCACCGGCATTCTGAACATTGGTGATGGCACCGCAGGGGGCAAATTTCAGCTTAGTGCGACTACCGGCGGCACCTCAGCTTCAGCGATCAACGTCGCCCAGAATGGGACCCTCTACGTAAGCGGCGGCATCACGGTGAACAGGGCGCTCACGCTCGGCGGTGGTGATACCGGAGAGTCGCTTGGGCAACTGCGCCTGGAAAACAACAGCATCTACGCCGGAAACATCACGCTGGCCGGAGACATCTCCGGAGCAGGCGACGGGTTCTTCAACGGCGGCTTCATCACGGGGAACATTGGCGAGTCCGGCGGGGTGCGCACGCTTTCGAAGATAACAAGCGGAACGCTAACCCTCAGTGGTGCCAACACGTACAGCGGTGCCACATCGGTCCTCGGCGGCACCCTGGCCCTCACCGCCAACCTGGGCAATGCGGGTGGAGCCAGCGATGTGCTGGGCATCTCCTCCAACGCAGCCTCTAACCTTCTGCTTGCCAATGGTACGACTCTGAGCTGGACCGGCACATCCGCGGCCAGCACAGACCGCTTGTTCACCATCAACGGCAGCGCTGTCGGACACGGGGCCACAATCTCGGCCAACGGCACCACCACCGCAGCAATCCTCACGTTCACCAACACGGGCTCTCTTGCCTATGGAGCGGCCGACCAAACCCGCACGCTGACACTGCGGGGCACCAACACCGGCAACAATACGCTGGCCGTGGCGATCCTGGACAACGGCACTGGGCTGGTAGGCGTGACCAAGCTGGACTCTGGCACCTGGGTGCTGACCGGCAACAGCAGCTACAAAGGCATCACCCTTCTCACCGCAGGAACGCTCAGCGTTTCTACAAGTGCCAACCTGGGGGATGCCAGCAACACTTTCACGTTTGATGGAGGCACACTGCGGGTCACGGGAACCGGGCTGGCGGATCTCGCCAGCCGCACGGTCAGCTACGGCACAAACAAGCTGGTCGCGATAGAGGTCGTCGATAGCTCCCACACCTTCACCTTCAGCCAGGCACTGACACAGGGCTCCGGTGGCTTTACCAAATCAGGAGCCGGACGCGTGGATCTCACGAACTCAGGAAATAACTACACCGGGGTCACGGACATTGCGGACGGCACGCTCCGCCTCAGAGGTGCCGGGCTCCTCAGCGCGAGCAGTGCCCTGCGGCTGAGCGGAGCGAATGCCATCCTCGACCTGAATGGGACGAACCAGACAGTAAAAGGCTTTTCCGGCACAAGCAGCAGCACGGCGAAGATTGTGAACAATTCCGGCAGCGGCACCTCCACCATCACCATCGGCACCGGGGCGGCGAACGGAACTTATGCGGGGCAGATATTGGATAACGACGGAGTCAGCACTGGCGGCAAGGTCGCCGTCATTCACGATGCGGCGGGCATCACCACCCAACTCACCCCTACCGTCTCCAACACTTACAGCGGCGGCACCACCGTGAAGCAAGGCACGCTCCAGGGCAATGACGTGACCGCCTACAGCGGCGCTACGACGACCGCAGCGATCAACCCCTTTGGCTCTGGCAAAATCACTCTGGCAGGAGGGACGCTGAACCTTCGCATGGGCGCGGGTGCGGATACCACGGCTCAAATCCTCACCTTGGGAAATGACATGGACGTCACAGCCGCCTCCACGCTGAATTACACCAGGCAAGGTGGCACCACTGCGAACAAAACGCTCGCTTTTGGGCATCTCAACCTGGGGGCGTTCACACTTACCACCGTAGGAGGAAACGGTTACGTCGTGAGTTTTTCCTCGGCCACGCTCACGGGCAATGGGACCATCGGCGGAAACTCGCAAGCGCCCATGATCCTTGGAGCCATTGGCGAGTCCGGCGGCTCGTACTCCCTCACTCTTAACAAGACGGGTGGAGGTGCAGGCACCCCCATCACCTTGACATCCGCCAGTACCTACACGGGCGGCACCAATTTAACGGGTGTGGCGGTGACCTTGCAGGACAAGGCAGCCTTTGGCACGGGCACCGTCAACGCTGGGGGCGGCACGGCTACTCTTCTGGCTTCCAAGGCCCTGACGGGGTCGGACAAAATTGCCAACAACTTCACCAATACCGCAGGAACCTTCGCCATTGGCGGCAGCAATGACATGGAATTTAGCGGGACATGGAACACGGCATCCAATCGCACCACTAACGTCACCAACACCGCAAAGACGATCTTCTCTGGCGCGGGTTCATCGGTGGGGATTCTCGGAGTGAGCACCGGCACCGGTTCTATCGAACTGGCCACCGATGTGAGCGCCGTCCAAATCAACGGGACCGGTGGCACGATCAATGCAACAGGGGGTGCCAAGCTCAAGATGAACGCCAATGCCGGCGACATAGGAACCAGCGGTGTTCTTACCATCAATGCAGAGATCGCCAATGGCACGTCCAACAGCATTGACTTCTGGAATAGCGGCGGAGGGACCGTCATTCTTCGCGGAGCAAACACTTGGACCGGTGTCACAAACATTCAAGGTGCCATCGTCGATGTCGTCTCGCTTAACAGCGTGGTTGGAGGCACGGCAAGCAGCAGCCTTGGGGCTCCCGTTTCAGTATCCGCAGGCACCATCAGCATCGGCTCGGCAACCCTCAATACCACCCTCAAGTACAGTGGTACTGGTGAGACAACGGACCGGGTGGTCAATCTGCTCTTAGGCAACGCCACCATTGAACATGCGGGCACAGGGCTCCTTAAGTTTACCAGCGGCTTTACTGCCACCGGCGGCGGAGAAAAGACCTTCACGCTGTCAGGCTCTTCCACGGGCGTCGGCGAGATTGCAGGTGCGATTGTTGACAACAGCACCATCAACAAAACCAATGTGAACGTGACGGGGCTCGCGACCTGGGTGCTCTCAGGAAACAACAGCTACACGGGGACAACCACGGTATCCGGGCGCATGCTGCAAGTAGGCCGACTGGGCTTCGGGGGGAGGACGGGCAGCGGTGCCGTGACCATCCAGTCCGGCGGCGCAATCTCAGGCACGGGTCTTGTCAATGGCGCGACCTTCACTGCGGAGAGCGGCTCCACCATTTACGCAGGTGACGGCACCGCCCAAAGCGATTATGGCACCCTGTCCTTCGAGGCCAAGACAGGCCCTGGTTACTTCGACTTCAAATCAGGCAGCAAGGTGATCCTTGGCATCAACCCCGGAGGCTTGGGAGACATGCTTGACTTCTCCAGCGTCTCCGATGGAACACTCATTTTCGATGGCGATCTCACCGTCACGGCAGAATCCTACTTGCCCGCCGCGGAGACCACCTTTGATCTCCTGGATTGGACCGGCATGAGCACGACCACCTTCAACTCCCGGTACTACGCCGCCTCTTACAGCGGCTTCCTGTTTGGAAATGGAGATGACAACCTTGGCTTTGACCTGCCAGACATCGCAGGCAGTGGCTATGCCTGGGACATCAGCCAGTTCGCCATCGATGGCACGATCTCGGCAGTAGCCATCCCAGAGCCCTCGCGGGCACTCTTGCTGCTCCTCGGGATGCTGGCATTCGCCGTGAAGCGCCGCAGGTAAGTCGGCACTCCTGGCTCACGAGGGACAAACACGACCTTCACTTCAAACGACGGGGAAGCTTGCCATGAGGCAACTTCCCCGTTTTCTCTTTTTGTGGATTACTACCGTATGGCCCGGACGCCCGGACTCAGGCCCTTCCCCAAGCCGCAGTGACGGCGGCAAAAGGAGAATCAGCAAACGCCCAAGAAACCGCTCCAGCAGCCGCCTATGCCCACACCTCACCTGTGAAAAAATACGCTCACCATCACCTTGGGCGGAGCAACCGGGAATTGCATCTTGACCTCACAGGTGAAGGATCGTGAACAGAGGGCATGAAAGCTCTCATTCCAGACAAGCCCAAGACCGGGTGCAGCAGGAATCTGATATCGGCCTTCAGTGCAAATAAACGGCTCCGCCAGATACTGATGGGCAGTTGCGAGCACGCTGGGGTGAGTCAGGCATCTGGGCTTTGCGCTTGATGACAAAGCCGGATCTGGGAATTTCACCCTTTCGGGGTCAGGTTTGCTCGCGTCTGCGGCCATTCGGGTTTGGGAAGCGCCTCCCAGATTCTGAGGCGGCGCTCGCTCAATGACTCCATCCCGCCATGCTCACAGGACCCGCGCAGCATCGCCCGCCCTTGCACCTTGCTCGTGTGCTTGACTTGCGGGGCGCTGCTGCCCGTCGGTCGAGAAGTGGGCATTCATGTGTGTGGGGCGGAGCTCCTACGCCAGAAGTTGTTTGATGATGCCGGTGCTGTCACCGTGACGTTGCACGGGCACCCCGGAACCCTGCATCAGCGTGAGCCACGCATTGCACAAAGGCGTGTCTTTTGACACGACGATGTTGGAGCCCAGCTTGATGCCCGCGCCCCGGCCAGCGAGCAGCGTGGGGCAGTTGTCAAGATTGTGACCCGTCCGGATATTGCTCCCATACGCCACCGTGGTGTGGTCAAGCAGGCAACTGCCATCGGGTTCGCGAATGGACTTCAGTTGATCCAAGAACCCGGCGAGCAGCGTGCTCTGAGCGAGGTCTCTCTTTTTCGACACTTCAAGATATTCCGGTCCCTTCCCAGGGTAGTGACTCATCGTATGAGCATCGATTCGAACATCCAGACTGGTCAGCAACGTGCTGACGGGCTGCCGGTAGGTGAGCACCCGGGTGCTGTCAGTCTGCAGTGCCGCCGCCATGATCGAATACATGAGCTTTATCTCGTCATAGCCTGCGAGATTCGCCTCAGGCTCATCCAGAGTTGGCTTGGGATGGGGCACACCGAGCCAGCGCTCGTCACGGCTCAACTGGCTTTCGATGTCGCGAATGCCCTGGAAGTACTCATCCAGTTTGGCATTGTCTGTTCTGGAGAGGTTTCGTTGCAGTTCCCGGGCGCTTTCCAGCGCATTGTCAAGAATGCTCCGGCGTTGCGCCAGCAGGGCCTTCTGCTGGGCCAGAGGGGTCGTGTCCTTGGCAAACAGACGGTGAAACGCTTCCACTGGATTCTTGGGACCTCCAATGGGCTTTCCTCGAACGTCCCAGGACAGAGAGAGACCCTGCCCATGCCCGGATCCGCTCGCCGCCGCCCCGCAGTCCAGGACAAAGGACTCAAAGCGACAGTCTTTCCCCAGATACTCTCCCGCCACTTGATCCACCGAAACGGTGTTGTGAAAACTCTGCCCTGGAACTCCAAATTCGTTCGCCCCCGTGAGCCAGAAAGTGCTGCCGTAGTGACCGTTCGAATTGTATTTGTTCAACAACCCCTGCACCACGCTGAAGTCAGCCTTGTGCCGCGCAAGCGGTTCGAGAGCTTCAGGGAGAGTGTAATGGCTCCCTGGTTGATCCATCTTGGGATACCATGAGTGCTCTGTGACCCCCCAGCCAAACCCGAGAAAAACGAGCCGCTTGGGACGGGGGGCACTGGCTGGACTCTGCGCTGCCGATGCAAAGCGTCGGAAGCCCAGTGAATCGAGCGTTGGCAGGGCAATGAGGGCCGTGCTCGTGCGCAGGAAGTGACGACGATTGAGCGGGGTGTTCATGATCCTCTTTGGGCGGGGGGGTTATTTGGAGCGAAACTCTTTGCTCTGGACGACAGCGTGAATGAACTCGCGCGTGGCAAAGTTCTTCGCCTCGCATTGCTTGATGATGGCTTCGACAAGAAGCTCATCACTAAATCCACAGGGCCTGCCCAAGGCGTATTCAATCAGCGCGGAGGAGAACCCTTTGGCAAAGTTGCGCCGCTTGGTCGCGATCACGTTGCGCATCTCGAAATAATTGCGGAATGCGGCCCCCTTGTAAAAGAGGGATGAGGAATCAACAGTCCAGGTCTTCTTTAGTGCGGGATCACGTTTGCCCTCCGCGTTCACGGGGACATACGAGTCCGTCGTGCGCCACATTCCGGTGGCGTCAAAATTCTCAAGACCAATGCCTATGGGATCAATCTTCCGGTGGCAGCTGGCGCACTGGGGATTTTCCTGGTGTGCCTGAAGGCGCTCGCGGGTGGTCAGGGGCATTCCGGCAAGACGGGTGATCTCGGGCACGTTGGCAGGAGCCGGAGGGGGCGGTTCGTTAAGCAGCTTCCGCAGGACCCATGCACCCCGTTCTACGGGATTGGTCTGCTCCCCGTTGCTTCCCATCGCCATGATCGCGGCCATCCCGAGCAGCCCCCCTCGTGGGGAGTTTGCAGGGATTGCCACCTTTTGAAACCGGTCTCCGGACACACCTGGCATTCCGTAATAGTTGGCCAGCAACCCGTTCACGACCACATAGTCGGCGCGCAACAGATCGCTCAGCGGCGCGTTGGTTCTCAACAGATGCGTGAAGGTCTCGTAAACTTCATCCCTGGCGGTTGCCTTCATGGAGACATCAAACCGGGGAAAGAGCTTCTGGTTGAATTGAAAGAGGTCAAGGCGCTCCAGGTGGAGCCATTGCGTGAGAAATGGCCGCACGAACTGCCCCGATCTAGGATGGTGCAACAGGCGGTTTGTCTGCGCGTACAGCACCTCAGAACGCAACAGGTCGCCTCTCACCGCGAGCTCCCGGAGGGTGGAATCCGGGGGCTCACCCAAAAGAAAATAGGAGAGCCGCGTCGCCAGTTCGAGACCGCTCAAACTGCGCGACGAGGCCGAATCTCCCGGCTCCGCACGATACAGAAACCGGGGTGAGGAAAGAACTGCGGAGAGTGCCTGCACCACGGCCGCCCGATGAGTCTTTCCAGCGCTGATCCGTGAGTCATAGATACGGATCAAGCGCTCCACAGTCCCCGCGGGAGCAGGCACGCCGCGGTAGGCCTCACGGACAAACGCCTCAAACGCACCCTGGAGCTTTTCCTTGGGGACATTCGTAACTTTGGCATCCAACGGAATATCGAGAACTCGAACGCCCGGGGGCACCCCGCCATCCTGTGCTGGTCGGCTCTCGATCTCAATCCAGTCAATCCATAGCGCGACTTCCGGGCCAAACCCGTTCCGCTTGAAAGCGTCCTTCACCCTCTCATCATTCTTGCCATCGGTGAAGCCTCGCTCCCTGACAAAAAGGTTTCGAAAGCGGGAATCGATATTGTCCTGACTGAAAGTGAAGGGGATTTCGATCACCTGGGGCATTGCCACGGTGCCCGTAACGTGATGGGTGCTCAGGGCGGGAGTGTATATTCCCTTGGATCCTTTGAGCCCAAATTCAATAAACCTGCGATCAGCAGGAGCATTGGCCGTCGCACCTGCACGAATCCGGACCACATAGTCACCGGGGGGGAAGTTGCCGGGGATGGTCAACCCCGGGGCAGCAGTGACGTTGTTGCCGCCCCCTTCCCGCGTTGCCACCGTCAGATAGGCGCCTTTGTCCAGATTCGGAAGGCCGAGATAGTAACGGTCGTACTGGACAAATTCCGCGTGATCACGCGCCACGTAAACGCCCGCTGGATTCACTTCTGAAGTTTTATCGAAGCCGAACTGCATCGGGCTCGGAGCGCCTGAGATCTTCTTCCAATGGTATCGCAATGCATCAGCGTTGGCCGCGATCTTGCGGAGGCCTGCCACGGTTGCCGCATTTTCAGGACGTTTCACTGCGCCATCCACCGCCTGGATCCACTTCATGGCCCTCTCCAGCCTGCCGAGCCCCTCTTTGTTTTTCTTTGCGAACAGTTGATGAAGCGTCTCGACTTCGACCCGGAATTTTCTCGGCTGGGTGCCCGCCAGCCTGGCGTTGAATGCCTGGTCCAAAGCCTGCTGGGCCATGGACTCATACAGTTCGAACTGGTTGCCCGTAACAAAGAGTCCAGCCCCTACGGTGTCAAAGTGGGGCCCGCCTGAATCAGCAGGCAACTGGCTCACATCCAGATTCACCCCCAGGAGGACGCGCATTGTGTTTTGATACTCCCTCCGGTTTAACCGCCGCAAGGCTATCACTCCGCGCTGGTCACTCAGGGCACGCCGTGCTGTCACCAGCACATTCGCAAGGTCATCCAAGAAATCGGTCTTTGCCTGGGAGGATGGCTGCTTTTCATCTTCCGGAGGCATCTCTCCGGAATTCATGGCACTCAAGACCTTCTGCCAACGTTCAGCCGTCTGCGGATCAGAGAGGGTCAGGGGCAGATCGTCCACTCTGAACTTCCCTTTTTGTTTCTCCGGACCATGACAGCCCAGACAAACTTCACTCAAGAGGGCTTGATGCCGCTCGGGCATGACTGCTCTGACGGATTCCGCTGCATTAAGCGTGAGGCCCAGGCCTGGCCACAGGGCAAGGGACATCCAGACACAATGAACGACACTGGTGCGCGGGGGCCACATGGGTGAAGTCGGGTGGCAGTTTTCACGCTCTATTTCACCTTCCAGACCTTCACATCATCTATCCACAGGGTGCTGGTTGCTCCAAAGCTCAGCCACCGTTTCATGGGATGGGCGAAGCCCTCAGAGCGGTGTGTGACGAGGACTTTGCCATCCACGCTGAGACGCATTTCGTCGCCCTCAAACACGAGCGTCAGCTCATGCCATTCATTGTCTGCCTTCCATGACACCACCTTCTGTTTGGTCTGCAGAAAAGCATCGAGATCCGGCGGCAGCTTCTCCTTCCGTTTAAGGAACTCTGCACGACGCGCTTGAACCTTGAGATCGTGAATGCCGGTCTTGCTGTCCCTCAACATGATGTTGGTGGGATTGAGATAGGCGTAGCAGAGATGCCCGGCATGCACGCTCTTCAGCTCGCGGTCAACGTGCCCCACGATGCATGACTCTCCTTTGTTCAAACCGGGGAGCCGGAAGCGCAAGGTCGTGCCGCCATCTGTGAAGCCCGCATCGTGATGGATGTGGATGCCGTGCCCCGCGGCCTTCTCGTTGCTATAGATCTTGAGAATGCCCTGATCGAGATCCGCCTGTTTGATGTGGGGAGCCCGGTCCGCAGTCGCGCTCTCCCAACCTTTGCCGATATCCTTGAGACCGTTCCCCGTTTCCTCACGCTCGAAGTCGTCTTCAAACAGAAGCGTCCCTTTCGATTCCAACCAGGCACGGTCTTTATCTTGGGGGGCGACCTGTTGTGCTTGAACGGCACCCGAGAGCGCCCATGCAGCCAGCAGCGGAAGCAGGTGTTTCCTGTGAGACAGTATCATGGAGGCGGACAGGCGGAGCTTCATTGACTCGGTATGGGATGGACGTGTTTTTTTCTGCGGCACATGGAGACAACAAGCTGAATGGCACCGGCTTCACGCCAGGGGGCATGGATCCCAAGCCAAACGACATATCAGACGCACAGACATGGCTAATGCTACAACTGGGATGCGCGGTAACAGCAAAAGTCACAAACCTTGCCCCGCGCACCCCGTGAGCCAATCCAGGCGTTGGACAAGACAGCATTCGAAATGCAGGATGGGGACAGTCATGCCAGACAACCCTCCCGTCCTGCCAAGTCAGCCTCGTCTCTTTCAGCAAGCCCTTCTGTCAGCATGCCCATCATGACCGGTCTCCCCTCCGATCACCCCTGCCGATGACCAATCGGCGGCACAGCAGAGTGCCAATCTGTGCTCCGCTCCGCCACAGAGCAGCATCTCAACTCCCCCTCCTTCTCAGCCGCACCCACCGCGTCGGGTCCTCCCGGGTGCCGCCGCCGTACACCTCCACCAGCGGTGCCAGCTCGACCAGGAGCAGATGCAGGGCCTGCTTGCTCAGGTTGCGATGAAACAACGCATTCAGCCCGCTCATGCTCAGCGGCCCGTCTTTGAGCGCCGCAAGCACGCGGGCGGCGCGGGGATTGAGCTCCTCTGCGGTGAAGATGAACATCGCGCTGGCCTCGCAGTAGTCCCACAGCGCCAGTGCCGCCGTGAGGTGATCGTACGCGATCGTTGAGGCCCCGTCCATGAGCGCATAGAGCAGCGCCAGACGCATGACCTGTGCCTCGGAACGGGAAAGCACCTCGCCCGCGCGACCTGCGGGCGGCTCGCTGAGTCGCCCGTAGATCTCCCGCCAGAGCCGACGCGCATTCTCATCCCGCCGCAGCTCGTTGCGCACCCGCGCGGTCCGGATGGCCCGGCGCAGCTCCTGCAAGTGAGCGGTCGTGTCGGGCACCGAGCCGCCCTCCGGCAGGAGCTTGGACCGGTCCGCATGCACCCAGAGGCAGCGGTTGGCGAGCCCGTTGCTCACCTCCACCCCCGCCAGCAGGCGATGCAGCTCTGCCAGCGTGATGTGGCCGATCATGGAGATGTGCGCGTCATCCACCTCCACGCTGTCCTTCCGCCGCAGCACGGCGATGCGCTGCCCGTCCCAGGCCTGCCGCAAGAGGGCGGAGACGGTGCTGCCCTCCCGCCGTATCACCTGCAGCACCTGGGCAAACTCCCCCTCCAGCAGCAGCAGACGCCGGTCCCCTCCCGGCTCGAACACCTGGGCGATGCCCTCCCCGGAGACCACGCCGGATTTCACCCGCTTCGCCAGCCAGTCCGCATCCAGATCCTGCAAGACATGCCGCACCTGCTGCCAGGACGTGCCCTTGCGCGCCTTCGCCGTGCGACCGGTGACAATCGCAAACAGATTCCCCCGATGCCGGGCGCTGTCTGCCACGAAATACGGTGAGGGACCGATGAGATTACCCACCCCCGCGAGCAGTTGCACCAGCAACGCCGCCGGGTCCGCCTCTGTACACGGCAGGATGGTGCGCACCAGATCCCCCAAGGGACCATGCAGGGCCGTCTCCGGGAATTCCGGGCCGGAACGTGCCGTGGGCTGGGCCCCATCAGAAGCGGCTCCCTCTGCGGTGGCACCACAGGCCTCTGCCCCTGCCGGGACCGCTGCCTCCGCCCCCTGGGGCGAGCCCTCGCGCTTCCCCTTCATGACTGGCCAGGAGGCCGGAGTTCCCGCAAACAACACCTCCTTCTCCAACCCCGGGACCGTTCCCGGCCCCGCCCCTGCCCCTGCCCCACGCGATGCGTCGATTTCGTTCTTTTCGTGCATTTCGTACTTCGTTCGCACTCCTCCAGCCGCCAAGCCCCGCTCCGGCCCCGCCTCCGCCCCATGCGATGCGTCGATTTCGTGCATTTCGTGCATTTCGTACTTCGTTCGCACTCCTCCAGCCGCCAGGCCCCGCTCCTCCGCCACCTGCCCCTGCTCCAGTTCTTCCTGCCCTGTTGTCTCGTGTTGTTGTTTCATGTGTTTGTGTCGATTGATCTGTCCCTCGCTCCCAACGGGTTGTTTCAACCAACCCGTCCCAAATGCCGCCTTCCGCCTTCCCAATTTCTAATTTCTAATTTTCAATTTCTAATTTGTTCGAAGAACACTTGGTTCCTCCCCGCGTCCCCCACCACCTGCCCCAGGTCCTTGCACTGGGGTGGCGGCATCAGCACGTCCACCTTGGCTCCGGCGGCCTGGAGCTCGCCCCACCACACGCCACAGGCATGCAGCCCGGCAGGATCGCGATCGGGGATGATGCGCACCAGCCGCCCCTTCAGGCAGGCCAGCAGTTCGGGATCCCGGGCAAAGCGGGAGCTGGCGCTGGTTGCCGCCAGGGGGCTCCAGCCCAGACCTGACACCGCAATCTCCAGGGCGGCCACCGCCTCCAGCAGCCCCGCCGCGCCCTCCACCAGCAGCACGTGGGTGTCGCTCCCCATCACCCACCGGTGCCCCAGGAAGGCACCCTGGCAGCCGGGGAGGTTGTAGCTTTTGCACCGGGAGCCGTCGATCCGCTGGATCGGTTGACCATCGAACCGCCGCAACTGCACAAAGCTGCCATCCCCGATGGCAAAGCAGTCCGCCCCGCCATAGCGCACCCCTTTGAGGAACCCGCCCCGGGCGCAATCCGCCACCGCCCGCTCCGGCAGCCCGCGCAGACGCGCCACCGTGCGGATGCCCGCCGGACGCAGGGGCTGAAAGGCCGGCCAGGTGGCACGCAGCCGGGCCCTCCTCACCTCCGGCTCCTCCTCACTCCGCCGGGGTTCGTTGTTATATTTCCTCGAACCCCGCCATAGGGCTTCACCCACACCTTCTCCCGTCCCTCTCTCCTTCTCCTCCTCTCTGCTCTCTCTTCTCTCTCCAGCAGAGACGAAAGGCTGGCCTTTCCCCTGGCCAGCGCGGCGGGGCCGATCACGATGAGGCTCGCGCTCGCGCTCCTGGTAGAGCAAGTGCCCCCGCTCCCGACTCGGGTGCGGCGTGGACTTGGCACTGCGCAGCTTGTGGCGCAGATCGCGCTCCGTCCACGGCGGCTGGCAGCCCTGGTTCCACTGCTGTAGCAGGGGCAGGGCCTCCTCCGGCTCCAGATCAAAACCCCACACCAGCGCCGAGGCCGCCCTGAAGGTGGTGGCATGCCCGCTCTGCCCTGCCACCGCCACCGGCATCTTGCTCAAGTACAACGCCGCGCGCTCCAACGCCGTCGCCCGTCTGTCCAACGCCCTGTCAGCGGCCCATTCCCCTTCACCGTCACGTCTGTGCATGCGCAGGACAGTGCGCCAAGCTCCCCATCCCGTCATCCTCCGCCCTTTGTGCGGTTGCCGGGGTAACTGGATTGAAGAAACCAGTTGAATCGTTTGTTGGAAATCGGACGCGTTGATACGCGAGTTACCAGTGCGTCAGTGCGTCAGTGCGTCAGTGCGTCAGTGCGTCAGTGGGCAGTGGGCAGTGGGCAGTGGGCAGTGCGTCAAGGCTTTGGGGCCGAAGCTGTACGGAGTACAGGCTTCAGCCTGCGCGGATCACAGAAGACGCCCAAGCCAAGCGGTGCCTGTAGCGCAGATTGGCAATCGGCATCAGTCGCCGGAGAGGGCCCAGGCTTGTGGGTTCTAAGACATCAGCAGGGCGTTGTGAGGACCTTGAGACCGCAAAAGGTCCGCGCCGGGGTTGGAGTACCGCTTTTAAGCGGAATCACTCCGCGGGCGTCCCATGACGTCGCGATCCGCCCCAACACTCAACCACCCCGGGCTGTAGGGCAACCCCGACTACCCCAGACCCCCAACCCCTCCCGGGCCTCCCGCCCAAGCGCCAGCTCAGGTCTGATGTCTGATGTCTGATGTCTGGCAGTCTGGCAGTCTGGCGTCTCCTGCGAAGCAGGCGCAGCTCAGGTCTTGAGTCTTGTGTCTTCTAGTCTTGTGCCTGCCCGCGCAGCGGGCTGGCAGTCTGGTGTCTTGTTCGAGCGTTCCTCCACGCCGTCAGAAACGCGGGGAACCCCACGGGTGCCTGCCCCATGAGGTGGGCAGCCTGGGTGAGGCGATGGTACGCCGTCTCACCATTGGCCGGGCATTCCCAGAGCCGCAGGGGCAGCCAGAGGCGGAGCAGCCAATCTGACGTGCTGCGCTGGTAGCGCTCTGGCTTGCGCAGGGCCTGCTCCAGCTCCCGCCCCAGATCGATCGCGAACTGCACCCGCCCGGCCTCATGCCGCGCCTGGATGTCGCTGGCGTAGTAGGCCAGCACGTTCTCTGGCGGGAACCCATCGCGCAACCGCTCCCGCACCCGGTGCAGCAGCCGCTTGTCCATCGCCTTCTCCGCATTCCCCTCCCGCGCCGCCGCCCGGGCAGAGCGCCCCACCTGTGAGACCACCTGGCACTCACGGAGGGTCAGCCGGTGCACATGCTGCACCAGCCCCGCCAGCGACGTTGCAGAAGAAGCAGCGGCACCCGCATCATCCTCAGCCGGGCACCAGCAATACCCCGCCACATACCGGGGCCAGGGCTCCCGTCCTCCTCCACCCTCTCCGCGTGCCAGCCGCTCCAGCACCAGCCCATCCAGCATCTCGCAATCCGCCAGCCCCTGCTGCAGCCGCGCCCGCGCCACGGCCAGCACCCACGGGGCTGCGAGCCCAAGCTCCCTGCTCCGCCCTTTCTCTTCCTCCCGGCAGAGCCGCCGCAACCGCCACACGATCTGCGCCATCCGCCCCCGCACCTCCCGCATCTCTCGCTGGCTCTCCCTCTCGCTTTCGGCGACTCCCGTCCGCTGGCCATCCCCCACGACCCAAGGCCACGGCAAGATCCACGCCCCGCTCTCCGACCGGATCCGGGTCGTAGCAGGGGCCGTAGCAGAGAGAGACGCAGTGGCCATGAGAGGAAAAAAGGCAGTCCCCTCACCAGACCCAGCCCGCTCCTAAAGCCAAGTAAAACCGCCCTTTCCATGCCATGAACCTGGCCCCCCCCTGCCCCTGATTCCGTTGGGAAACAAGCTTGCAGCGCTTTTCGCCACGCCTCTGCCCATGGGCGATAGTCGTCCAGGTCAGCCAGCCTGGCAATGGCGAGCACCCGCCCTAGATCCTTGTTGCTGCGTTTGATCTCCCGGCCGACGATGGCTGCGCTCATGCTTTCCGGCTTGATCCTGGGATGCTCCAAAAGATTGGCGAGCGCCATCATCTCAGGACGAGCATAACGAATTCCCAAACGCCCAGCTTTAAGCGGCCGAAATGTTGTGACGGAAAGAAAGCGAAACGTAGGCAGACCGAAGTGGCCCTCGGTCAGCGGCAGCCGGGTCCACACTCTGCCAGAGACATCAGCAGATGCTGGCACCGTCAACAGTTCGATGAACCAAGCTTCCTCTGAATCAGGTTTAACATTCGGAGGATATAGCCGTACGGCGGGCAACTCTTCCACAGGCGTCTTGTCGCTACCAGGTTTTTGGTGGTTGCCTGTCACCCTTCGCTGCCAGCCCGCGTCCAGCAGTTGACGGGCAATACTCTGCCCCGCTCCGACTGCGGCATGAAACGGTTCAAGGACACAATCCACATCTTTGGTGCGGACAGCCTTGGAGGGGTCTTTCCTGAAGTAGTGATAGCCGGCAGCAAGGCTGCCGATCACCACAATGTTGTTGCGGCATGCCTCCGGAACGGCGCGGGCCACTTCTGCAAGAACACGGGAGGGGGAGACCTGACTCATGACGATGATTGAGGTGACAACCGGGCGAGGAACTCCAGGGCCTGGGGCTCCAGACGGGCTTCATGAAGATCTAGAAGGCATTCGACCTCATCCGCACAACAGAGGCCATTTTCGGATTCGGTGAAGAACGAGGCCGGGCGGGACAAGGTATGAAGGACGACCCGACAGGGCTCACCCCGTTCCGCTGGCACCAGGGCAGGATCCAGGCGACGCAAAAACTCGGGCACCTCTCCCTCTCGACCCGCGTGGACCACGAGGTCCAACCGGGGCGTGCCGACCAGATCCAGTCCAGGTACATACCGTCTCGCTCCAAGCACTCCGCCGACGGCGATGTCATGACGATTAAGTTCGCGGAGGCGGCTCAGGAGCACCTCAGGAGGGCGCGGTCTGCCGGAGCGGTCAGCGAATCCTTGGGTTGCGCGGGCCTTCTCGGATTGGGCAACCAACCTGAACCATTCATCGCGAGGAAATGTGTCCAACTCCACCCTCCGGTCGGAGCGTCTGCGCAACGAGGAGTCCAAACGCTCCAATGCACTCGCGACAGTAGGATAGGAGAATCCAGTCTGCTGACAAAGCTCCTTCAACGTTAGAGGACCACTCCTGCGGAACCAATGGATGAGGAGCACTTGAAGCACTTCGTAAAAAGACTCCTTGTGTCGTCTTCTAGCCTGGGATTTATCCTGTCTGAGAAGGGCTCTTTCAACCACTTGATCAATGATCTTCACGTCTTCATCGCTCGGAGGGTTCCCCGTGACCTCTATTCGATGCTCGGATCTCCTCACCACCAAACTAAGCTTGGATGCCAAATCTGACTTCAAAAGGCTGCAAATCGCCTGCCACTCCCGTATGAGTCGCGCCTCCCCGACCAAGGGGGCCTCCAGGATCAGGAAGCACCGTTCGATCTTATCCTGATTCCGGGCCGTCAAATGCGCCGCCTCCACCACCGCCAGCGCAACACTCCGCAAATCTCGCAGTCCTATCTTCACTTCGAAAAGGGACTTCCCATCGGCTGAGACAGCATCCACCAAGATTTGGCTACTGTCGTCATACGGCAACCCGACATAGAATTGCGGAGCACCTTTCATCTGCGTGAAAATGCTCTTTTAAATCAAAGTCGCAAGTTTAAATTAAACTCGCACTTTCATTTAAAACTCGCACCTAGATAATTGACAGGGCTGAATCGCGAGGCGCAAAAATCCAAGAGCACAAAAAGTACGAAAAGAGCGAAATCGAGGCCAGGCGGGAGACAGAAGACTGCCAGACACCAGACGCCAGACTTGAGTTCTCGCAAAGGAGCCCCGGCCCGCCGGAGCGCTCATTGGGGAGCGCATGCATCCTGCGTGCTGTTCGCGGCATCTTGCCGCGAACGTCGTTCGCTTGTTCCTGATACCCAATTCCCCCTGGGTCTCGCCCCAAGCGCCAGCTCAAGTCTGATGTCTGGTGTCTTCTAGTCTGGCGTCTCCCGCGCAGCGGGTTCTGCCAAGCAAAACCGCCCTTTTACCCCCCTCCAAAACCCCGAAAGTCATAACACCCTCATCCTCAACACTGATAAATACTCCGTACGAAGTACGAAAAGAACGAAATGCACGAAATCGACGAACCGAGGCCTGGCGGGAGACAACAGACTGACCGCTGTGCGGGAGACAGAAGACTGCCAAATCAGATACCAGACACCAGACTTGAGCTCCCGCATTCGGTTCCACGATCAACGGAGGGCTCAGTAGAAAGGAGGCGGGGGTTCCTAGCCCCGCTCAGTCGAACGACCCCTGACGCTGCGATCTGCCTCAACACCCAATCGCCCCAAGGCCTCCTGCCCAGGCGCAGCTCAAGTCTGATGCCTTGTGTCGTCTAGTCTGGCGTCTCCTGCGCAGCGGACAGGCTTTCGTCAATCACCGCCCGCTCCCGGTCCAGTTCCCGGCGCAGATCCTCCTCCGAGGGCAGCACCAGGCGGTATTTGCTGGCAAACAACTGCTCGCTTTCGTGCAGCACGGAATACCGCACCACCGACTGATCCTTGCTCCCGCAGAGCAGGATGCCTACCGTGGGATTGTCGCCCTCACCCCGGCGCAGATCATCATAGAGCCGGACATACATGTCCATCTGGCCGATGTCCTGATGGGGCCAGGTGCCCGGTCTTCAGGTCGATCAGCACGAAGCACTTGAGCAGGTAGTTGTAGAACACCAGATCGATGTAAAAATCCTGCGTCTCCGTACTGACCCGCTGCTGGCGGGCCACAAAGGCAAAGCCCCTGCCCAGTTCCAGCAGGAATTGTTGCAGCTTGTCCATGAGCGCGCTCTCCAGATCCGCCTCCAGTAGCCGCCCCGCCTCTGGCAGGCCCAGGAATTCCAGCATCACCGGGTCGCGCACGAAATCCCGGGCCGTTGGCACGGCAGGCGACGTGACTTCCACCGGCAGCGCCTTGTTCTGGCTGGAAAGCAGACGTTCGTAGGACAAGCTGCCGATCTGCCGTTCCAGCAGCCGGTAGTGGGTCCAACTCAATTCAGGACGCAGTGCGTCTAAAATTGGAAAGGAAAGGTAGAACTGCTTCATCTTGTGAAGATTGGACGCATCAAAGCCACGCCCAAACTCCTCCGTCAGCTTCTCAGCCAGCCGTGGCAGCAATCTAGCCCCATACTCCGCCCGCGCTTCTCCCCCCTGCTCATACTCCACGATGTGCCTGCCGATCTCCCAATAGGTCCGCACCTGGGCAGCGTGGGCCGTGCTCAGCACCTTCTGACGCGCCTGTAGGATCAGTTCTCGCAAAGCAGCCAGCAACGGAGGAACCGCTGGCGGGAGACAGAAGACTGCCAGACACCAGACGCCAGACCTGAGTTCCCGCAAAGGTAGCCCCCGCCCGCCGGATCGGTCAGTAAAAGGAGCGAGGGACATTCCTGTCCCGGTTCGTGCCAAACGTCCCATGACAAAGCAATACCCCCGGCCCTTCCGCCCCACGCGCCAGCTCAGGTCTTGCGTCTTGTGTCTTCTAGTCTGGCGTCTCCCGCGCAGCGGGCCCTGACCCAGCCCATCCCCAAAGCCAAGCAAAGCCGCCCTTTCCATGCCATGAACCAGGCCCCCCCCCTGCCCCTGATACCCAATTCCCCCTGGGTCTCGCCCCAAGCGCCAGCTCAAGTCTGATGTCTTGTGTCTGGCAGTCTGGCGTCTCCCGCGCAGCGGGCTCTGCCAAGCAAAACCGCCCTTTTGCCCCCCCTCCAAAACCCCGAAAGTCATAACACCCTCATCCTCAACACTGATAAATACTCCGTACGAAGAACGAAATGCACGAATTGAACGAATTGAACGAATTGAACGAATTGGGGCCCGGAGGCCAGTGCGTCAGTACGTCAGTGGCCAGTGCGTCAAGGCGTTGGCCCCGAAGCGGTACGGAGTCCAGGCACCAGCCTGCGCGAGTCACATCACCCCCCAACGGAGCGCTCATTGGGGATCGCACGCATCCTGCGTGCTGTTCGCGGCATCCTGCCGCGAATGCCGTTCTCTCTACCCCGGACGCCCATTTCTCCCTGGGCAACCTTGATTTGAACACCCATCCTATCGTACTAAGTTCATGAAACAGAGGGCTTGAGAATAACCTGCTGCTGCGGCTTGGTGGGGCTGATGCCTGATCACCACGACCTCGCCAATCTCGTCTGGCAAATCGCCGACCTGCTGCGTGGCCCCTACACGCCTCCTCAGTACGAACGCGTTATGCTGCCCATGACGGTGCTGCGCCGGTTCGACTGCGTCCTTGCCCGCACCAAAGCAAAGGTTTTGGCTGAGCACTCCCGCCGCAAGGACGGCAAGGTGCAGGGGGACGGCTTGGACCAACTGCTGAACAAGGCCGCCGGACAGCGCTTCCACAACCGTTCCCCGCTCGACTTCGACAAGCTCAAGGGTGACTCTGACAATATCGAGAAACATCTTGTGAGCTATATCAAGGGCTTCTCCGCCAACGTTCGCACCATCTTCGACTACTTCGAGTTTGAGAAGGAGATCGAGAAGATGCGGGAGTCCAATCTTCTCTACCTCATTGTCTCCAAGTTCAGCGAAGTGGACCTCGACCCCGTAAGGGTGCGCAGTGAGGAGATGGGGCTCATCTTTGAGAACCTCATCCGCCGCTTCTACGAGCAAGCCAACGAGACGGCTGGAGACCACTTCACCCCGCGGGAGGTCATCCGGCTCATGGCCGGGCTGCTCTTCATCAATGACGATGACCTGCTCAGCACCCCAGGTGCCGTGCGAAAGCTGCTGGACCCTGCCTGCGGCACCGGCGGCATGCTGGCAGAGGCGCAGAACTACATGCGCGAGCACCACGCCGCCGCCCAGCTCTACACCTACGGGCAGGACTACAACAAGCGCGCCTTCGCCACCGCCGCCTCAGAGATGCTCATCAAGGAGGTGGCTCACAATGGCAGCGGGGACAACGTACGCTTTGGCGACATCTTCACCGACGACCGCTTCAAAGACGAGACCTTCGACTACGTCATCGCCAACCCGCCCTTCGGCGTGGACTGGAAGAAACAACAGCGGGAGGTCGTACGCGAACACGACAGCGGCAAGGGCCGCTTCAACGCCGGGCTGCCACGGGTGAATGACGGCAGCCTGCTCTTCGTGCAGCACATGATCAGCAAGTTCGAGCCCGTCCTGCCCCATCTGGAGAAGCACGGCTCCCGCATGGCCGTCGTCCTCAGCGGCTCTCCGCTTTTCACCGGCGGCGCGGGCAGCGGCGAGAGCGAGATCCGCAAATGGATCATTGAGAGTGACTGGCTGGAGGCCATCATCGCCCTCCCGGAGCAGATGTTTTACAACACCGGCATCGGCACCTACATCTGGCTCCTCACCAACCGGAAGGAGAAGCGCCGCAAAGGCAAGATCCGGCTCGTGGACGCACGTAGTTTCTGGAAACCCGGCGGTTCCGAGGAGAACCGCCGCAGCCTGGGCGACAAACGGCGGCATATCAGCGCCGCGCAAATCGAACAAATCCTGAAACTCTACGACCACCGTCAGGACGGTGAACACAGCAAGACCTTTGACAACGCGGACTTCGGCTACACGCGCGTCACCGTGGAGCGCCCCTTGCAAGACGAGGCTGGCGTCATTCAGAAAGACAAGCACGGCAAACCCAAGCCCGACGCCAAGCTCCGCGACTTTGAGAACATCCCGCTCAAGGAAGACATCAACGCCTACTTCAAGCGCGAAGTGCTGCCTCACGTCCCAGACGCCTGGATGGACCGCAGCAAAGACAAGGTGGGATACGAGATCAACTTCAACCGCCACTTCTACAAGTTCACCCCACCGCGTGACCTCGCGGAGATCGATGCGGAGATTGAGATCGCGGAGAAGGAGTTCATGAGGTTGTTCAAGGAGGTGACCCTACAATGAACAAGAAGCCAACTAGTTCGAAAGTGCTCAATGGGTCTTATTCACCAGCGAATACATGGAATGCAGCTCCACTTAAACGTTGGACGACATCCATCCAAACTGGGCCTTTTGGAAGCCAACTACACCACGAGGACTATCTGCGCGGTGGCCACCCCGTCATCAATCCATCGCATTTGATCAACGGCTACATCAATCCGGATGATGAATGCGCCGTGTCCAAAGAGAAATTCGAAGAACTTATCCGACATGAACTGCTCGAAGGCGATATGGTGTTTGCAAGGCGAGGCGAACTCGGGCGCTGTGGATTGGTGACACATTCACAACACGGCTTTCTCTGCGGCACTGGCAGTATAAGAGTACGCCCTGATCGCGGGAGTTTGCAGCCAACATATTTGCGCTGGTTCATGCAGACCAAGGCCGTCGCGGAATGGCTTTCGCTTGAGTCGGTTGGAACCACCATGGATAACCTTGGTGCCGAAACTGTCGCAGAACTGCCAATTCAAGCCCCTTCACCACCACGTCAGCACTCCATCGCCACCTACCTAGACCGTGAGACGAAGCGGATAGATGAGTTGGTCAGCGTCAAAGAAAGACTTCTGGAGCTGGTCGCAGAGAAACGACGGGCCCTCATCACCCGAGCCGTCACTCGCGGACTTAACCCCAAGGCCGCACTGCGCGACTCCGGCATCCCGTGGCTTGGGGCCATCCCGGAACATTGGCAAGTGGAACGTTCCAAATGGCTCTTCACAGAGCGCGACGAACGATCCTCAACAGGCGAGGAGGAAATGCTCACGGTTTCCCATCTCACTGGGGTCACCCCAAGGGCAGAGAAGGATGTGAATATGTTTGAGGCAGAAACCACCGAAGGCTACAAACTCTGTCAACCCAATGACCTGGTCATCAACACGCTCTGGGCTTGGATGGGTGCCATGGGAACTGCACGAGCACCTGGCATGGTCAGCCCAGCCTACCATGTCTACACTCCAGGCGATCGACTAGACTCTGACTATGTGGATGCTCTGGTCCGTATACCCATTTTTGCACAAGAGGCGATCCGATTCTCCAAAGGCGTATGGTCCTCACGGCTTCGGCTGTATCCGGAAGGTCTCTATGAAATCTGGTTCCCGGTTCCCCCACTAGAAGAACAACGCGCCATCGTCACCCACATCGCCAGGGAAACTGCCAAACTCGATGCCCTGCGCGCCAGTGCGGAGCGAACCATCGCCCTGCTGAAGGAGCGCCGCGCCGCCCTCATCTCCGCCGCGGTGACGGGGAAGATTGCCATTCCTGACTCCATCGACTAAACTCCCTTCGTTATGAGAATCGTCTCTATTCAGATCGACAACTTTCGAGGCATCAAGCATCTCGGTTTGGAGTTCGATCCCCGGTTCACGCTCCTGGTAGGCGACAACGGATCTGGCAAGACCAGCATTCTCAGTGCGCTTTCCGTCGCCCTCGGCATCTGGCATGTCAGCAAAATCGTCAGCGGGGCCAAGCAGTGGCGGAACATCATGGACCATGAGGTGCATGAGGTGCTGGGACGAGATGAGAACGGACAGCGGCAATTTCAGCCAGCCGGACCCGTCCAGATCACCGCCACAGGCAGCATCGGTGACCGGTCTGCACACGCATGGACGCGAAGAAAACGGGCGAGGAAGTCGCGAACGGTGGACCAGTGGGCGACACAAACCGTCACAGACATTCAAGCAGCTCTCGCCGCCAGAGAACAGAGGCAGGAGGCCCTGCCCCTGCTGGCCTACTATGGCGCTGGAAGAGCCTGGCTGCCGTCCAATGAACGGGAGCTGGCCGACCTCTCGGGTGACCTGAAGAGCAGGCCCGAGGACGGCTACTATGATTGCCTCAGCGAGAGGATCCGTGTCAAGGATGTGATCAAGTGGTTCGTGCTTCAGGCGGCGAAGCGGGATGAGTCCGGCCAGTTCAAACCCGCCTTTGAAGCCGTAAGGCTGGCCTTGAAGCGAGGCATCCCTGGGATTGACGAAATTTACTGGGACCACCTCAAAGGAGAGGTGGTGGTCAGCATTCACGGGAAGCCACAGCCCTTCACCAACCTGAGCCACGGCCAGATGACGATGGCCGCCACCCTCGCAGACATGGCCATTCGCGCTGTTTCCCTGAACTCCCACCTTCTGGGAAATGGCGGCGGCAGCGCCCACCCGGAACAACTCCTGGATCAGACTCCCGGGGTAGTGCTCATCGACGAAGTGGACGTGCATTTGCATCCGGAATGGCAGCGCAGTGTCATCAAAGACTTCACTGGCACATTTCCAAAAGTCCAATTCATCTGTTCTTCCCACTCGCCCCAGGTTTTCGGAGAGTTGCCAAAGGATCAAATCCTGGTGCACTCCGCCACGACGGGTGACTGGCACCATCCGTCACGCAGTTTTGGCGTGGATTCCAGCAGGATACTTGACGAGGAAATGGACGCATCTTCAGCGAATCCCGAACTCCTCCTGAAAAAAAGTGAGCTTGCTCAAATCATCGACAAAGAGGACTTCACTCAAGCGGAGAAGATGATTACTGAGCTCTCCCAAACAGTGGGAGAGAACGATCCAGACCTCACACGCGCCCGCACCCTAATCAGCTTCCTTCAAGACACCAAATGAGGGCAATCACGAAACTACCTGAGCCAGCTTCATTGACGCACTATCGGGCCAGTGCCAACGCCTCTTACGAGAGTGCATACGATGAATTTCCACACAAGGATGAACTGCGGGGCCAATTAGTGACGGAGCAACGGGGATTGTGCGCCTTCTGCGGAGGACGTATTGTTCGCGGCCCGAGCGCCATGAAGATCGCCCACTGGAACCCGCGAAAATTAAAGAGAATTGCCGCAGACGGGACTGTCACCTATCCCAATATTGGGGATCAGCTGTCCTATTGGAACATTCTGGGCTGTTGCAATGGGAACTATGAGATTAACGGGCATTACCCGCCAGAGAAGCAGCATTGCGACACCCATCAGGGCAATAAGTCTCTATCGAGAAACCCATCCAACCCAGATCACCGAATAGAGGAGATCATATCATACCTTGCTGACGGATCGATTGTCTCCTCAGACTCGCAATTCAACCAAGAACTGGGTGCCAAAAATGCCAACGGTACGTTTGACGAGGGTGTATTGAACTTGAACCTTTCCTTCCTGCGGACAAATCGAAAACAAGCGCTCAATGGATTTAAGGATGGGTTAGCTAAAAGAGGGCGCCTGACAAAAGCGCAAATTACCCGGTTGCTAACCAAGTACCGGGGCGACGCGCCCGGCGAACTCGATCCATATTCTCCGGTCATTGCGTACTGGCTCAAGAAGCGGTTGGAGAGAGAGGCCTGAAAACATGAAGCCCAAATCCACCTCCGAGCTCGCCTTCGAGTCCGTGATCGAGGCCCACCTGCTACGCCACGGCTACCAGTCGCTAGGTGGAGCCAGCTTTGACCGTGATCTGGCGTTGTTTCCTGAAGAAGTGCTCGCCTTCATCCGGGAGACACAGCCCAAGGTCTGGGAGAAGCTGGAGCAACTGCACGGGAAGAAGACCGGGGAGCAGATCATCCGGGATCTGGCAAAGTGGATGGACTCCCACGGCTGCCTGGCGACGCTGCGGCATGGCTTCAAATGCTACGGGCGCACCTTGCGCGTGGCTTATTTCAAAGCAGCACACGGGCTCAATCCGGAACTGGAACAACAGTATGCGCAAAACCGCCTGTGCATCACCCGCCAGCTTCACTACAGCGCCCGAAGCGAAAACTCCCTGGATGTGGTGCTGAGCCTCAACGGGATTCCATTGGTGACGATGGAACTCAAGAACGCCCTGACGGGCCAGACGGTGGAAGAGGCGAAACGCCAGTACTGCAAGGACCGGGACCCGCGCGAGCCCATCTTTGAATTCAAGCGGCGGACGCTGGTCCACTTCGCCGCGGACACGGACACCGTCTTCATGACGACGCGTCTGGCCAAGGAGGCGACGCACTTTCTCCCCTTCAACCAAGGCTGCGAGGGTGGCCAGGGCAACCCGCCTGATCCGGACGGACGAAACTACCGCACCGCTTACCTTTGGGAAGAGGTGCTGGAGCGGGAAAGTCTGTTGGAGTTGCTGGCGGTCTTCCTCCACCTGCAAATCGAAGACAAGCGTACGGAAGATGGGCGAATGGTGCAGAAGGAGACGATGATCTTTCCCCGCTATCACCAGCGGCAGTGCGTGAAATCGCTGGTGAACGCCGCACGAGCCGAGGGCCCGGGGCACAACTACCTCATCGAGAACTCGGCTGGCAGCGGCAAAAGCAACACCATAGGGTGGCTGGCCCATCGTCTGGCCTCTCTGCACAACTCGAGCGACGAACGCGTGTTTCAATCCGTCATCGTCATCACGGACCGGCTGGTGCTCGATCAGCAGCTTCAGGACACGATTTATCAGTTCGAGCATCGCCAGGGCGTGGTGCAGAAGATCGACGAAAGCTCCCGCCAGCTTGCCGAGGCACTGGAAAATGAGGTGCCCATCATCATCACGACGATGCAGAAGTTTCCTTTCGTTTCCCGACAGCTGCTCAAGCTGGCGGAGAAACGGGGGGAATCGGGCAACGGAGTGCTGACCACGCGCAACTGCGCTGTGATCATTGACGAAGCTCACAGCTCGCAATCCGGCGAGACCGCCACAGAGGTGAAAGAGGTGCTGGGAGGTGACGAACTGCGCAGGCAGGCCGTCGAACGCGCCGCTGAGGAAGGACTGACCAACCTGGAAGAACTCTGCCGCAGCATGGCAAAACGCGGGCGGCAGAAGAGCCTGAGCTTCTTCGCCTTCACCGCAACACCCAAGTTCAAAACGCTGGCCGTCTTTGGGCGGGAAGGGCAACCCTTTCACCGCTACACCATGCGGCAGGCCATTGAGGAGCAGTTCATCATGGACGTGCTCAAGAGCTACACGACGTACAAAGCCTACTTCAAGCTCGTGCGTGCGTCTGAGGCCGACCCGAACGTGGAACGCAAGAAGGCTGCAAAGGCACTGGCACGGTTCCTCCGGCTGCATCCGGTGAATGTCAGCCAGAAGACCGAGATCATGGTGGAGCACTTTCAGGCCGTGACACGCCACAAGATCGGCGGGAAGGCCAAGGCCATGGTGGTGACCGGCTCCCGGCTGGAGGCGGTGCGGTACAAGGAAAGTTTTGACCGTTACATCAAGGCCAAAGGCTACGCCATCAAATCACTCGTAGCCTTCTCCGGCGTGGTGGAGGACGACAAATTCCCCGGCAAAACCTACACCGAGGAAGGGATGAACGAGGGCGTAAAGGAAAAGGAACTGCCGGAGAAGTTCGCCGGCCACGACTATCAGGTGCTCCTGGTGGCAGAGAAGTACCAGACTGGGTTCGACCAGCCGCTGCTCCACACCATGTTCGTGGACAAACGACTCTCTGGCATTCAGGCGGTGCAGACCCTCTCACGTCTCAACCGAATTCATCCCCAGAAGGAAGACACCTTCGTTCTGGACTTCGTCAATGATCGCCAGGAGATCTTCGAAGCCTTCAAGCAATTCTATGATGGGGCAGAGATGGGCGAGCCGGTGGAACCGTCCCGCCTCTATGAACTCAAAGCGGAACTGGATGCTTCCGGCATCTATCTGGCTGCCGAGGTGGAGCGCTTTTGCGCAGTGTTCTTCCTGCCAAAAGCACGCCAGAGCGCAAATGATCATCAAGCCATGAACGCCGCTCTCGACCCGGCGGTGCAGCGCTTCACCACCCTCCGCAAAGCCGATGAGGACGAGGCGGAAAACTGGCGCAGCAAGCTGGCTGCCCTCCGGAATCTGTATTCCTTCCTCAGCCAGATCATCCCTTATCAAGATTCCGATCTGGAAAAGCTCTACACTTACCTGCGGCATCTCTCCCCCAAACTGCCCAAGCGGGGTACAGGCCCGGCATACGTGTTCGATGACGACGTCCGCCTCGAATACTACCGGCTGCAGAAGATCAGTGAAGGGTCCATTTCTCTGGCCACTGGCAGGGCCAAACCGCTCGACGGCCCTGGCGAGGTCGGCACGGGGGTAGTGCGGGAAGAGCCGGTGAAACTCTCCAAGCTGATCGACCTGCTCAATGATCGCTTCGGCACTGATTTCACCGAGGCGGACCAGCTCTTCTTCGACCAGATCATGGAATCCGCCATGACCGATGAAACGCTGCATCAAGCGGCAAAGGTCAACTCTGAGGACAAGTTCAAGATCGTCTTCAACACCGCCTTGGAAAACCTCTTTGTCGAACGTCTCGACCAGAACGAGGAAATAGTTGCACGAGTGATGAACGAGCAGTCGTTCCGCAAGCAAATCGCTCAATGGATGGCGGAAGAAGTCTATCGGAAGATTCGACCCCAAAAATCAGTGAGGTACGAGAATCCTGCTCCGAGAAAGAAAACCAAGACAGCTCTCAAAAGCTGAACAATTGGAGGCGAGGGCGGGAATTGAACCCGCGCATACCGGTTTTGCAGACCAGTGCATTACCACTTTGCTACCTCGCCATGCGCGACTCCCAAGGGGAGAGCGGCCGGGAAAGTAGCGTAGGGGGCGGGAAAGGAAAGGGAAAAGTTGTCAAAAGACACCAGACGGCGGCCCATCCCCCCCCCAGCCTGGCGGGCTCTAGCGGATCACCTTCACCGGCATGCCCACGTAGGCGTTCTCATAGAACTTGGGCACCACGTTGCGGTCCATGCGGATGCAACCGTGAGAGGCGGGATAGCCGGGGAGGTACCCCTGGTGCATGCCCACCCCGTCCCACGTCAGACGCATGAAAAAATTCATGGGCGCGGGCACATACTTGCAGCCAGGGGGTACGGGAGAGCGGGGCGTGGCGTCATTGTTCACGGCGTTGCCAGCGGAGTCCTCCACATGGCCGTAGGAGGAGGACACGTGGTCGATGTCTTTCTCCAGAATCTTGTAGTCCCCAGACGGGGTCGCCCGCATTTCCGTACCTGAGGAGATGGCGGCCACCCCGATCACATGACCCGCCCGGTAGAACTCGGCCACCTGGCGGCGCAGATCCACCACGATGTAGCTCTCCCCCTGGGAGCCATCGTCATCCCAGTACGACACGGGCTCTGCCACGCCGAGCTGCTGAGGCGCGGTCGGCACGGGGCCGCCCAGGCCAGCCAGATAGTTGGCCCCCAGGTTTTCCGCAGGGGGTGTGGTGCAGGAGGCGAGCAGGAAAAGGCCGGCAAGTGCAGAGAGGACGGTGGATTTCATGCGGGTCATCAAAATTTTGGGGGCCTCTGTGTGGCCCCAAATGCGCCCCGATTCAAATGAAATGACCTAACGGGCTCTCGACCATGAGAAAGGCGGCCCCTCCACCTCGGCCAGCAAGGGTGCTGCGGTGGGATGAATGCTCTCCAGAAAGGCCTGGCTCAGAGGCATGAAGTTTTCGCCAAGTGCCATAGCCCCGCCCGCCCTACCAGCGAATGCCCACCCTCATGAGCAGCGTGGAGATCAGGGCTTTGAACTGCGCCCGGTTCACCCGGCGCGCCAGTCCACCGCGGTTGAACTCACGCCCCAGCTCACGTTCGCGGAGGAGCTGCATTTCCTTGTACCCGTCCGTGTTGATGGTGACGGCGTTTTTCTGCTCGCTGTGCATGCGGAAGGCACCGGTGAAGTACGGCAGCCGCACCATCCGGGCACCGGCCTTTTGCAGCCGCAGGAGGAGGTCCCAGTCCAGCGCAAACTGGAAGCTCGGATCCATGCCGCCGATCTTCTCATAGATGCTGCGCCGCCAGAAGCAGGTCTCCTGGGGAATGAAGTCTGCCCACAGGAGGAGCTCTGCATCGTGCACCGGCAGCACCCAGCGGGCGACCTCATAGCTGCGCTCATTGATGACGAGGCGGTGCCCATAGACCACATCCACCTCAGGATGCCGGGCAAAATAGTCTGCCACATAGGCCAGGGTGCCGGGCAGGATGAGGTCGTCGGAATTCAGCCAGGCCATGATGTCCCCCGTGGCCTTCAGCAGGCCCTGACGCACCGCGTCTGCCTGCCCGCCATCCCGCGCGCTCTGCCAGTGGGCCAGGCGGGACTCGTACTTCATGATGACCTCCACCGAGGCATCCGTGGAGCCGCCATCCATGATGATGTACTCCAGGTGCGGATAGTTCTGCTCCAGCAGGCTCCGCATCGTCTCATCCAGGTACACCGCCTGATTGTACGACGGGGTGACGATGCTGATCTTGGGCAGTTGCTCGACGGGGAGCTTGGGCTTCGGGATGGTGTCGAACTGCATGGGCCGGGCCTCGAACTGCTTCAGCACGCCCAGGCGCATCCAATGCGTCCAGATGAGGCTCTCCAATGAGGGCACCCACGCCAATGCCCGCCGGATGAGCGAGTCGGAAATGCCGCCTGGCAGCGGGGCCGTGGCATCATACGAGGGCATGAGGTGCGGCGAGGTGTAGAAGTTCACCAGCACGTTCTCCGTGCTGCGCAGCCGCTGCGCCAGCTCACGAATCGCATGGCGACGCCTGCGGAGGAGCTTGCGAAAGACGTTGTTCCGCCGGTGCACCTTCTGGGCCTCTTTCTTCTTCAGCGCCCACTTCTCCCGCATCTGTGACCACAGTTGCTCCCGCTTTTGATCCGTTTCCTCCAGCCGGGTAATGAGCTGGTTCCTCTCTTCCAGCAGGCCCAGCAACCTTGCGACCTCTTTCTCCAGGTCCTCCTTGCTCGATTCCCCGTCCACGGTTGCCCCTGCGGAGGCACCACCAGCGCGGCGGGCCACGAGGTCCATGTAACGTTTGAGCAAGACTTCTTTAAATTTCGGCATGCAGTAGAGGGGCAAGGGGGCGCCAGCGACAGTTAGTCAGCTTTGACCTTCCCTCAATGACCAATACTTGGGGAAAAAACAATTCCCCACCCCGGGATGGGTCGCGGAAGCGGCACCATCAGCGCACGGGCAGACTGAAAATCGCCCGGGCCCCTCTCGTCCCATCCCGGTTTTCCAGTTCGACCTTTCCACGATGCAGAAGCGCCGCCTCCTTCACGAAGCAGAGGCCCAAGCCGCTGCTCTTCCGGCCGGTGTGGGGCCGGGGCAGGGAGTAGAAGCGCTCAAACACCCGTTTCTTCGCGTAGTCAGGGAGCCCCGGCCCGTCATCCTCCACAATGAAGCAGGCCCGGTCGTCCACCACCTTCAGGCCAATGGAGATGAGCCCTCCCTCCGGCGAAAAATCCACGGCGTTCTGCACCAGATTGATCAGCGCGGTGTGGAGCAGGAAGGTATCGCCCCTCACCTCCACATCGTCCTGGATCCAGTGGTCGAGCCGCAGCCGGTTTTGCACCAGCATGGGCTCAAAGTGTTCGCAGACCTCACGACAAATCACGCTGAGATCCACTATGGAGGTCTCGTCCAGCGCCTTCTTCTTCTCCAAGCCCGCCAGAGCCAGCAGGCGGTCAAGCAGGTCCTGGAGACGCAGGGATTCGCCGTGGATGTTGCGCAGGAACTTGCGCCTCTGCTCCTCGGGCATGGTGCCCTCCTGCAACAGCTCGGCCGCCCCGCGGATGGCCGCCACGGGGCTCTTCAGCTCGTGCGTCATGGTCTGCACGTAGTGCTCCACGTATTCACGGTTCTCCAGCACATCCCGCATGGTCTCAAAGGCCCCTCCCAGCGTCTTCATCTCGCTGCCGTGGAGGGCGGGCACGGCGGGGCGCTCGCCCGCGGTGACGGCCTGCGCGTAGTCGGTCAGCCGGCGGATCGGTCGGGTCGTCCATCGGGCCAGAAGGAAGGAGCCCATCACCATGCACAGGATGAGGGACCCGATCGTGCGCTTCAGCCAGGCCCGGGTCTCATCGCGGAACTTGAACACACTGCGCTGCGGCTTCGCGACACTGACGACGCCCACCACCCTGTCGTCCACCCTGATGGGTGCGGCGGAGTACATCACCGAGGAGTTGACGTCATTCTCATCCTCCCGGGAGGAACGGGCCCCGTAAAAGCCGTTGAGCGTGAGCACCACATCCCGCTTGGCCCGCTTCTCCCCCACCGTCTCCGGGTGCAGGGAGTCAAACAGCACCACCCCTTTCGCATCCGTCACATACACATCCATGTCCACCCGCGTTTTGAGGAAGGAATAGATGCGCGCCTCAAACTGGCGGTTCTTCGCCCCTTCCATCGCCGCCTTCATCGGCGTCGAGTCCAGAGTGCCGTCTGCCCTCATGTCCCGGGACAGCATCTCCGCCAGCACATGCGCGATATCCACCATGGGCTCCTCCGCCGCCTCCAGGTACTGGCGCTCCACCCGTTCCAGCACCTGATCCATCATCAGCCAGAAACCAATGGCCGAGATGAGGGCGAAGCCGAACAACAGCTTCGACGTGAGGGACATGGAGAAGGAGAACTTCAAAGCTCAATAAAAAAAGATCGATAAACAGCCCCGGCCCAACGGCTCTCTCAGCTCCAAGCTTCCGTGAGTGAGTAGCCCATGCCGCGATGGGTCACAATGGCCTCCACCTCCTCCCGGATAAGCTTCATCTTGGCCCGGAGAGACTTCACGTGCGCGTCCACAGTGCGCTCCATCGCCGCATCTGGCTCGTCTGAGGCGTGCTCCATGAGCTGGCTGCGGCTGAAAACCCGGCCCGGGTGGCGGGCCAGCGTTTGCAGCAGACGGTACTCGTAGCGGGAGAGCGGCAACACCTCACCGAAGTACCGGATCTGGCAGCGCGTCTCATCCACCACCACCGGGGTGGTCGCTCCGAGCGGTCCCGCCTGGGGCTGAGGCGTGACTTGGGCTTGGATCGGGCCCGTGGCAGCAGGAGCGGCCTGGGGCTGGGTCCGCCGTAGTACCGCCCGCACCCGGGCCGTGAGCTCCCGGGGGCTGAAGGGCTTGCACAGGTAGTCATCCCCCCCAATCTCCAGACCCACCACGCGGTCCACCTCAGAAGAACGGGCCGTCAGGAAGATCACGGGCACGTTCTTGGACGTGCGCACCTGTCGGCAAACCTCAAACCCGGTCATGTCCGGCAGGCCGATGTCCAGCACCACCAGCGCAAACTCCTCCTGGCCCAGGATCTCCAGCGCCGAGGCCCCCGTGCCGGAGATCTGCACGGCGAATCCTTCAGACTCCAGCGAGTACTGCAGGGTGTCGGCAATCGACGGCTCATCTTCAACGACAAGGATGCGGGGACGGATGACCATGGCGGGAAGGGCGGGGCAGAGAGATTCTGGGGCAGACCAAGGCACAATGTGGGCGGAGAGCATCTGATTTTATCGGGTGGGGCTGCATTCGTCATCCACGCAGCTCCCTCAAGGCGAGCCAGTGCGACTTCTGCCATGATGTCCGCCCGGATTGAAAAAAGTGTGAAGCGTCAGTGAATAGGAGATGAATTCCGCCGCTCCGAGGCGCAAAAGATCTTTTGAATCCCTCAACAGGTGGGGCATCATAGGCCCATGGCCCTGCCCAAGTTCGTCAAATCATACACACCCGACGAGTACTATGTGCTTGAGCGTCTCGCCGACTACAAGAGCGAATACTACCAGGGAGAGATCTTTGCCATGTCAGGATCCACCACCCGGCACGCCATGGTGGGGACCAACTTGCTGGTTGAGCTTGGAATCCAGTTAAAAGGCAAGCGCTGCTCCCCCATCAACAGCGACCAGCGCATCAAGGTGGAGGCAACGGGGCTGCGCACGTATCCGGACGTCAGTGTCTTTTGTGGTCCCAAGGAATACGACGCTGAGGATTCCCAGCGGGACACCGCCACGAATCCCACCATGCTGTTCGAAGTCCTTTCCGAATCGACGGAAGGCTACGACCGCGGCACAAAGGCGGAGCACTACCGGCGCATTCCCTCTCTCCAGGGCTACGCCCTCCTCTCGCAGGACAAGGCGCACATTGAGCTCTTCGAGCGCCAGGGAGATGGCTCATGGCGGCTCACCGAAGCCACCGGTCTGGAGTCCTCGATTGCTCTTTCATGCATCGACGTCACGCTCCACCTCGCAGAGGTTTACGCCGGGGTGGAGTTCGATGAACCCACTTCCTTGAAGGTCATCCAGCCCGAAAGGGCGTGATGAGGGTATTTTAAAGTGGTTTCCCTCGCGGTCATGGAGTGGCCCTTGGACACTTGACAGCTCTCCGCGGGACAAGCGTCGCATACCGGGAAGTTAGTGCCTGCCAAGGAACCTGGTGACTGACGTGGGGGTGTTGATGGCGGTGGAGAGAAAGCAGATGCGGTCGGCCTTCCCACCTGATCATCCTCCGCGGAGGCACCCAGGGTTGACTCGCTTAAGGCTCGTCCAACCGCTGGGCTGTGCTAGAAATCCCCTTCGGGGATTGGCTGCGAACTGAGCAGTAGTTGGTTCCTTGGCGGCCACCCCAAAACGCGCGCGATTGGTTCGTTCTCCTCACGTCGACAACTACGACCGGTGTTATTGGCCTCACGGCAGAAGGCATTCTCAATCACCCTCCGCATCCGCACACACCCCGATGGCTCACGCCTCAACTCCCACCCACTGGTCTTTGATCACCCACCACCCAGCGCCCCTGTAGTTGTCGACGTAAGGAGGCACTAGCTGAAGCGTCTGCGAGCTTCTCCTGCTCGCCGATCCCGCCAAGTATCGACAGACGGTGGGCTTTATCGGCGGAAGGCGGAAAGAATGCCCCATCCGGATTACTCCCGCAGCCACGCTGCGGGGCACCCTCAACCACCAACCTCCCCCGGCCCCGGTTCAGCCAAACAACTGTGTGAGCGGCTGTCCCTTGTCCGCCACGGTAAAAGGCCGCTTGCTGGGTGAGTACAACACCTGGTCAAGAGGAATGCCCAGGGCATACGCGATGGTGGCGTTGAAGGCGGGAATGTCCACTTTGTTCTCCGCCACCTCGAACCCCTTCTCATCCTTCTTCCCGTAGGCCTGGCCTCCGCGAATGCCCCCGCCGGCGAACAGACAGGTGAAGGCCTTGGGATGGTGGTCGCGGCCGTCGTTCTGGTTGATCTCCGGCGTGCGGCCGAACTCCGTGGCCAGCACCACCAGCGTCTCGCTCAGCAGTCCCCGCGCCTCCAGGTCCTGGAGGAGGGTGCTCAGCGCCGCGTCCAGTTCTTCACAAAGCTCCGGCACACGGATGAAGTTCGCATTGTGCGTGTCCCAGTTGCCGAAGCTTACTTCCACGAACCGCACCCCGTGCTCCACGAGGCGGCGGGCCAGCAGGCAGCCCTGGCCAAAGGAGGATTCGCGCCCATAACGGTCGCGCAACTCATCGTTCTCCTGGCTCAGGTCAAAGGCCTTGAGCTCCTCGCTCTTCATCATGCGCACGGCATCATCATACATGTCCGCGTAGGCACGCACGTTCTTGACGTTGTATTTCTGCGCGAAGGTGGTGTCGAGCTGGCGGGCCGCCCCCAGGCGGCTGCCAAAGCGGTCCTCACTGCTGGCGAACCAGCTGTTGATCTTGCTGTTGGAGACGCCGTCATCCGGGTCATTCACCATGAGCGGGCTGTACTTGGCCTCAAAGAACCCGGCCCCGGGGTGGCGGCTGTCGTTCCCGATCATCACACTGCCCGGCAGGCTGGGATTGCCACGCTCCTGGAACTTCTGCAGCCAGGCCCCCATGGCGGGGTGGCGGATGGAGCTGCGCAGCGTGTAGCTGGTGTGCATGTAGTACTGCCCCTGCTCATGCGCCCCCTGCGTGGAGTTCATGGAATTCACCAGCGCCACCTTGTCCATCTGGCGGGCCATGAGGGGCAGATTGGAGCTGATGCGAATGCCGTCCGCCGTCGTCTTGATGGCGTCTGTCTCCCCGCTCACCTCCTTGTTCTCCGGGCGGGGGTCAAAGGTGTCCAGGTGGCTCATGCCGCCGGTCATGTAGAGGTAGATCACGTTGCGCGCCGTCGCCACCTGCTTGAGGGGCGAGGTGCCCAGCCCGGCGGCGGCAAGACCGCGCCCCTGGAGCTGGTTCAGAAGAGACACTCCAAGGAAGGTCTTGGCCGCACCGCTCACAAACTGGCGGCGGGTGGGCTGGTCCACGGACTGGAAGAGCGGGTTCATCGAAATAAATGCAGAAAAGGGTGGTTACTGGATGAAGAGGAACTGGCGGGTGTTGAGCACGGTCCAGAGGATGTCCCCCCGGCCTTCCTGCGGGTTCTGCTCCACCATCGGGCGCAGCACCGCTTTCTCCTCCTCCGTGGCCCGGCGGCTCAGCGTGCTGAGGTAGATGGTGTCGATCGCGGCGTTCACATCTTTGCCATCCTTCCGGACTTCCCGCGCAAGCGTGGCAAAGGGGCTGATCAGGTTGCGGAACAACGCGCCATTCATCATCGTCAGTGCCTGCATCACGGAGGCATCGCGATTGCCATTCTCCACCAGTTCCCGGTCACTCTGACCATAGAGTCTGAGGAAGTGCCCGTTGGGGGCCGGATTGCGCAGATCTGCCGCACGGACCAGGTTGCGGTCCCGGTACTCGGCAAACTTGCGGTAGTTCTCCTTTTTCTCCTTGGTGTCCACGCCCCATTCCAACATCTCGCGGTCGCGCACGGCCGTCTGCCAGTTCGAGTAATCCTTGCGCTGCTGGTCCAGGACGAAGTCCAAGGCCTCGTCCATGGTCGGGATCTTGCCAAAGTGCTTCACCGCTGCCGCGATCTGCGCGACGAACTCCGGATCCGTCCGCTTCGCCACCACGTCAGGCTCCTTGGCAATCTGCTCCGCGAGCTTCTGGAAGCCGGCGTTGAAGACGATCTCGTCGGACTTTGCGTAGATCTTCTGCCGCTGGGTTTTGGCCGCCTTTTTGGCCTCGCGCACCTCCGCCTCACTCAGCGTGCCCGCCTTGAGAGCCACCGTCTTGGCCTGGATGTCCTCATTCAGATCCTTGCCATAGGCCGCGATCTTCCGGGCCCCTTCCACCAGCTCCGCCGGGGTCTGGGCCAGGAGGGTGCGGTCCATCCACTCCACCTTGGTCAGGAGTTGCTTCGTGTCCATGTAGGTGGCATGGCTGGCCTCATCGGGATTGTCCTTGGCCAGGGCCACGATCGAATCCCAGATCTGTTCCGCCGTCATGCGGCGCAGCAAAGGTCCCGGGAAGTGGTATTGCGCCCCCAGCTCCACATCCGCAGTGTAGGCCTCCCGTTGATAGGTCTGGGAGTTCAGCAGGATGCGCAAATACGCCTTCATGTCGAAGTTCACCTGCTTCATGGTAGTTTCAAGGAACTCCATGAGGGCCGGGTTGCTTGGCACGGTGGAGTCCGTGATCTCATCCACGGGGTCGATCACCCCCATGCCCATCACTTTCTTCCACAGCCGGTTCGCCACCACCAGGGTGAAGCGCGGATTCTCCCGCGAGGTCATCCACTGTGAATAGGCCAGGATGGGAGCCTCACCCTCCTTGGTGATCTTGCCGTCCTTGGAGAAGGACACCGGGATCATTGGTTCGATGTTCGCACCGGGTCTGGCATCCTTGTACTGGTAGTCACCAGGCAGCTTCAACGTGCGGTCCAGGGCGTACACATGGTTGAAACGCAACCGGAACAGGATCTCGCTGAAGGCCTTGTTCATCGTCCGGCGCTCCTCAACCGCCAGGCCCTGCTGGGCCATGAAGCGGTTCACATCCGCCGCATTGGCCAGGGCGTTGGACCCTGCCATGCCGTTGCTGTGCGCGGCCATCTGGTAGTAGTCCATCTGGCTCCACTTGTCGAAGGGGTGGTTGTGGCACTGCGCGCACACCATCTGGGTGCCCAGGAAGACCTGGGTCGTCACTGCCATGTTGTCCAGCGGCATGCCCAGATCCCGCATGTAGAACCCCATGGCCCCATCTTCATAGGTGGCACCATCGGCAGTCAGCAGTTCCCGCACCATCCGGTCATACGGCTTGTTGTCTCTCAGTGACTCCTTGAGCCACTGGATGTACGCCGCCCCTGCCTCACGCCCCTGCCCACCGGGGGCAATCCCGTTCTTCACCCGCAACACATCCGCCCAGAAGTTGAAGGCATGCTGCACATAGCCGTCGCTGTTCAGCAGTTGATCAATGAGCTTCTGCCGTTTGGTGGCATCCTTTGATTCCAGGAACGCCACGGCTTCCGCCTTGGTGGGAATGCGGCCAACCACATCCAGATAAATGCGGCGCACAAAGACCTCATCGGAGACCGGCGCATTGGGCTGGATCTTTTCCGCCGCGAGTTTCGTGGCCACCAGTTCATCAATCTTCGCCGCCGCCTGCTGGACCTCCACCTTGCCGGTGTAGAGAGGCTCCCTGGCTGGCGGAGTCTCCAGGAAGGTTACCTGCGCATTGCGATCCGCCCGTTTGGCGTTTTTGGCCACCGCCTTGACTTTGGGTTTTGCGGCGGGTGCAGCGGTCGGATTCACCGCCGGGACCGCCTTGGGAGTCATTTCCTCATCCGCGCCGGGCGCTCTGCCGGGAAGTGACATCACCACCACGGCCGCTGCGGTGGTCACCGCGCGCAAGCCTGTCGTCAGGTATTGCTTTCTCACTGATTTCATCGCTCTGGAGTCAAGTCGTTAGGACTGCGTCGTGCGCCGCAGCATTCAAAGAGGGTCACCAATGTTGCCACTGGCTGGCGCGTGAAAACGAAGCCGGTGGACACGCCTTTCATTTTTTTCGAGGTGGTTCGCCAGACTGCCCCCACGATCCGGCGCAAGCGTGATCAAAACAATCGCAAGGGATTGGGAGAAATCGTGTCCAAAACCCCCCGCGATTTTGCCTCAAGAGGAGCGGCGTCCTTCCGACCTGTCTTCCCTCTACGGGAAGAAAACGCTCTAGCGCGCTCATCTTAAACCGCTTGCCTCACCCAAGCGCCCCTTGTCTTCATGCCCTTCCCCATCCTCCTCTCGTTCCAATCCTCACGCACCCCGGCATCGCGCCGATGGAGCATGCTGCTGTTGGGAATGGCTTCCCTCCTCACGACTCTGCCCCTGAATGCCGCCAACTTCTATTGGCGGGGCAGCAGTGGCACGGGAGGATCGGCAGACTGGGACACCGCGTCATCATTCTGGTTCGACAGCACCTTGAAGCCCTGGGCCACCGGGAATGCAGCCATCTTCGGCTCACCCACAGATACCGATGCCGGCTTGGGAGGTACTTTGACCTTACGATCCGCAATCGAAGCCACCACCCTGGTCTTCCAGAGCAAGGCCAATGGTTATCTGCTCCAGGGCGACACCAGTGCACGCAGCCTGACCTTGAGTGGGAACATCACCATCGATCCTGCGGCGACCGTTACCTTCGGCCAGAACCTCACCGTACAGCGCACCGGGCAGATCCACGTGGACGGCGGCGGCAAGCTGGTCATCGACAGCGGCGCGACCTTGACCACGCTGGGGAGCAGTTTCCTCAACATCAACGGAGGCACCACCGTCGAGGTCAAGACCGGTGGCATCTTGAGTTCCGGCGAGACCTTCATCGTGGGGACCACCGCCTCTGGCAATGGAGCCTCAGGATCCGGCACCCTTCTGATCAGCGGCGGCATCGTCAATGCCGGTGCCAACACCTCAGGAAGCCGCAATTTCATCTTGGGGAACCGGACCGGTAACGCGGGCGACGTGGTCGTGACCATCACCGGAGGCGAGCTCAACGGCAACGCCTCCGCCACAAACGGCATGGTGTTTGAGAACACCGGAGCCAGCTCGGCCATCTTCAACCTCGATGGCGGCACGCTCACCGTCCGGCGGGTGCTGCGGTCAGGAAGCCCTAACGCGGGCGAGGTCACCGAGTTCAACTTCAACGGAGGGGTGCTCAGGGTCACGGATACCGCAGGGGACGCCGGGGACGTCAACTTTGCCTTCCTCGCCAACACCTCCGGCATCACCTACAACGTGAAGGAGGGCGGAGCCATCATCGATACCAACGGGCGAAACGTCCTGGCCGCGGCCCAGCTCGTTCATGCGGGCACCGCTGCGATCGACGGCGGCTTCACCAAACGCGGCAGTGGCACCCTTCAACTCCACGGTGCCAACACCTTCACCGGGGCCACGGTGATTGAGGCGGGCACATTGAGCATCGCCTCCGATGGCAACCTCGGCGCAGCCCCCACCACCGCCACACCCGCCAGCCTGGTGATCCATGACGGGGCCACTCTGCGCACCACTTCCGCCGCCGATCTGGCTTTGAGCACCAACCGGGGCATCGCCATCGGTGCCGCCACTGGCGCGGGGACCAGCACCATCGAGGTGCAGTCCGGCTCACTCACCTTTGCAGGCATCATCGCCAATCGAGGAACAGGGCCCGCGGGTCTGATCAAAACCGGTGCCGGGGTGCTCAATCTCTCTGGTTCCACCGCCAACACCTTCAGCGGCCCCATCACGGTGAAAGCCGGCACCCTGCGGGCCGCCAGCGCGGCGCGACTGGGCACCGCCACCAATGTTCCCACGAACTTCACCCTGGACGGAGGGGGCTTCGACTACACCGGCGGCGGCTCCCCCATCGAGCGGGGCATCCACATCACTGCCAATGGCGGCACCCTCTACAGCTCCGTGGTGGCGTGGCGGCTCAATGGCAATATCACCGGCTCCGGCACGCTCACCATCAATGTGACGGCGGGATTCATCTCCACCTCGGGCGACAACAGCGCCTTCACCGGTGACATCGACATTGCCGCCGGAGAACTCCAGCTGCGCAAGGCGGCGGCCCTGGGCACCACCGACGGCAAGACCACCGTCCGCACCAATGCCACCCTGTCCCTGGACCAGAACGGCACTGGGGGAGGCGGCCAGGTTCCGGGAGACAACAACTACAAGGACGCCCTGGTTCTTGAAAACAACGCCACCCTGCGCAACCGCGGCGGCACCGGCGGCGGAGCGACCAACAGCCTCTACTCCGGCACCGTCACCCTGCAATCAGGCGTGGCCGTGATGGACATCGCGGGTCGTGTGCTCACCGTGCAAAACGTCATCAGCGGGGCAGGAGGCATCAACAAAACTGGCGCGGGCGAACTGGTCGTGGAGGCACAGAACACCTACACCGGGAAAACCACCGTCTCCGCAGGCACTTACTCCCTGGGAGCCTCCGCCTCCATCGCTGACAGTCCGTGGCTCCAGGTGAACAGCGGCACCACGCTCAAAGCGACTGCGCTCACCGGGACCGGGGGCTACACCACCAACAGCCAGGTCTTCACGGGCTCCGGCACCTTCCTCGGCAACTTCGGCTTGGGCGGCACCGCTCTCATCAAGGCGGGCGACTCCACCACCCAGGCCTTGAGCTCGATAGCCAGTGCAGGAGATCTCACGGGCAACCTCACCTTTGATGGAGACCTCTCCTTCAGCGCCAACGCCAGCGCGACCACCCGCGCCATCTTCGGCCTGGGCGGCGCTGGAGCGGGCCAGTTCGACCGGATCACCATCACCGGTGCCCTCAATGTGGGAGCCAACACCCGGTTCGAAGTGGTCTGGGTGAACGGCTTCGAAGCAGGCTGGGGCCAGTCGTTCGATCTCCTGGACTGGGCGTCGGGCTCCGCCATCTGGGGCACCTTTGACCCATTCCTCGAAACCTCGCTGGACCTCCCTGAGTTCACCCTCGGCTCCGGCCTCTACTGGGACTACAGCACCTTCAAGGACGACGGCATCATCCGGGTGGCTCCCGAGCCCTCCCGTGCCTTGCTCCTGCTGGCAGCATGCGGCACCCTTCTCCTGCGGCGGCGGCGCAGCTATTCCGCTATGTAAACGGGCGTGCCCGGCTCCACCAGATCATAGAGCTCCACCACATCCAGATTGCGCATGCGCACGCAGCCGTGGCTGCCCCGCTGACCGATCAGCTCCTCCTGGTTGGTGCCGTGGATGTACACGTAGCGGTCCTTGGTGTTCGCATTGCGCTCCTCCGTACCCTCCAGCCACAGGATGCGCGCCAGGATGAGGTCCGCGTCGGTCTTTTCCCCAGGCACCCATTCGCCCACAGCCTTCCGGCTCTTAAAGATGGTGTGCAACGGACTGTCCGCCCCGTGCTTCTCCGCCACACGAAAGGCCCCCAGCGGCGTGCGGTTGGAGCCCTCCTCAAAACCAATGCCAAACTTCGAGGTGCTGCATGGCCAGCTCTTCACCTGGCGCGTACCATCCCATAGGGAAAGGGTTTGCGTGGCGACGGAGACTTCGAGGCGTGGGTGCGAAAGTTGCATTTTGCAGGCGTCGGGGTAATCTGCCCGCCCTTTTCTACAAAGCAAACATCATGAGCAACACCAAACATGTCGCGGTCGTCGGCGCCACCGGAGCGGTGGGAGTGGAAATGTTGCGCTGCCTCGAACAGCGCAACTTCCCCGTCGGCCAGCTTACCCTTCTTGCCAGCGCCAGGAGCGCCGGAAAGACGATGAAATTCAAGGGTGAGGACGTGACAGTGAAGGAACTGACGCCCGACGCCTTCGCCGGTGTGGACATCGCCCTCTTCAGCGCAGGCGGCGGCATCAGCAAGGAGTTCGCTCCACACGCCACCAAGGCGGGCGCCATCGTGGTGGACAACTCCTCCGCCTTCCGCATGGATGACGAGGTGCCGCTCGTGGTGCCAGAGATCAATGCTGCGGACCTCAAGAATCTTCCCAAAGGCATCGCCGCCAACCCGAACTGCACCACCGCCATCACCCTGATGGCCCTGTACCCGCTGCATCAGGCCTTTGGCGTGAAGCGTGTGTTCGCCAGCAGCTACCAGGCCGTCTCCGGCACCGGAGCCCAAGCCATTGAGGAACTGGAAGCACAGATCCGCGACTGGGCCTCTGCCGACCGCAAGTGGGACGACGTCCGCCTCGCTGCGGACAAAGTGAAGGTCTATCCCCACCAGATCGCCTTCAACGCCCTGCCGCACGTGGACAGCTTCCTCGACTCCGGCTACACCAAGGAGGAGATGAAAATGGAGAACGAAGGGCGCAAGATCATGCACCACCCCGGTTTCCGCGCCAGCGTCACCTGCGTGCGGGTGCCCGTCTTCCGGGCTCACAGCGTGGCCGTGAGCGCTGAATTTGAGAAGCCTGTCACCGTTGCAGAGGCGCGCGCCGTGCTCGCCAAGGCCCCGGGACTCGATGTTGTGGATGATCCCACGCTCAAGCAGTATCCGCTGGCTCTCGATGTGGCTGGCAAGGACAACTGCGCAGTGGGCCGCCTTCGACTCGATTGCGCCCTCGACAACGGCCTCGCCTTCTGGATCGCCGGCGACCAGCTCCTCAAAGGAGCCGCTCTCAATGCGGTGCAGATCGCTGAGTGCCTGTAACCGACACCCTGGCAGACTCTTCCACCCCGCAGCGGCCTTCTGGTCCTGCGGGGTTTTTGTTGGTTTGTCCGAGCGCGTCGTTCAATCGTCCCGCCTCCCGCCGTCCTGCTTGATGTCCCGGCACTTCCAGTGCACTTTGACAAGGCTGTGACATCCGTTGGACATGCCCCGCACCCCTCTTTGCTCCAGCCGCCTTCGCCGCTGGAACTCGCGCGTGCGAAGCAGGCTGCAGGCGACCTGGTGTTTCTCGACAGCGCCATCGCTACCAACAGTTCCTTCTCCATCGTCGCCGAGGCCCCGGAAGAAGTGCTGACCGGCAATCTCTTTGAAGATGCCTCCAAGCTTCGCGAGATCATGCAGCAGCACCGTCCCCGCCATGTGGCGGATCTCGGTGCTCCGGCTGGTGGCCTCTATGGATGGATCGGGTTTGACGGGCAATACACGCTGGGCCGCTTTGCCCGATGCCACGTGTATCAACACGGAACCCAGTCCTGGCTCAAGACTGGAGACGGCGCGGGCGATGGCAGGCCGGATCTGCTCAAGGCCACTGCCACCGCGCCGGTGGAGACCCTCCTTCCCGAGTTCACGCCATGCATGACAGAGGAGGACTTCTGCAACCGCGTCCGGCGCGCGCAGGAGTACATCACCGCGGGTGATATCTACCAGGTGAACCTCTCCTATCCCTGGTCCGCCACCTGGCCGGCGGGCTTGGATCCATGGCGTTTCTACGAGCGGCTGCGCAAGGCCTCCCCCGCCCCCTACAGTGCTTACCTGAACCTTGCCGGCACCCAGGTGTTCAGCGCATCACCCGAGTGCTTCCTCAAGATCAGCGGCAATCACATCGTGACCCGCCCCATCAAAGGGACACGACCGCGCGCCAGCGAAGCGATCGAAGACCAGTGCCTCGCCGGCGAACTGCTCAACTCCCCCAAAGAACGTGCGGAGCTCGTGATGATCACTGACCTGGAACGCAACGATCTGGGACAGGTTTGTGAATACGGCAGCGTACAGGTGACGGCGTTGTTGAAGCACGAACGCCATGCGCAGGTGCATCATCTCGTCTCCACCGTGGAAGGCACCCTGCGGCCTGATGTGGATCACCTCGATGCGTTTCTGGCATGCTTTCCCGGCGGCTCCATCAGCGGTGCGCCAAAGAAGCGCGCCCTGGAGATCATTCACGAACTTGAGCCGCATCCACGCGGCCTCTACACCGGCGCCATCGGCTGCTTTGGCTTCAATGGTGAAAGCCACTTCAGCATCGCCATCCGCACCGCCTGGCGTGAAGGTGAGCACGCCATGTTCAACACCGGTGCCGGCATCGTGGCAGATTCGGATCCGCTGCGTGAGTGGGAGGAAACTCGCCACAAAGCCGCAGGCCTGCTGCTGGCCAGCCGTTGACTCTCAACATCAATTGCCGCCTCTTGGAAAAAAAGAGCCCGCGGCTGCGAGAGCCGCGGGCTTTTGTCTGAGAGAGAGTGACTGAACGCGTCTCAAGAAAGACGTCTTCAGCGGATCGCTTAGAGCGCGCCTTTGAGGGCGGAGGAGGGAACGAAGCGAACCGTCTTGGAGGCTTTGATCTTCATGGCTTCACCCGTCTTCGGGTTGCGGCCGGTGCGGGCGGCACGCTTGGCCACCTTGAAGGTACCGAAGCCGATAAGCTGGACCGTACCGGTCTTTGCCACGCCCTTGGAAATCGAAGCGAGCACGGCTTCCACGGCATCCGAAGCGGCGCGTTTGGAAGTGTCCCCGCCGAGATTCTTTTGCACGGCTTCAATAAGTTCAGCTTTATTCATGGTCTGCGTGATATGTTTGGGTTGCTGGAAGGACCCTCTGCTGGATAAGTGCGGGGCTTCGCGTTTGTTTATGGATAAATTCACGGAAAGCGTCAACCCCATTTCGTCTCCAGCCCTTATTTTTTCAGGCATGAAACGCTTTTTGCTGCCACAAGAATCACCCCGGATTGACATCACTGCATTCATCGCCGCAGGAGCAGTTGTGGTAGGTGGTGTGACCGTCTCCGCCGAAGCCAGCATTTGGTACAGTTGTGTTCTCCGTGGCGATATTAATCACATTCATATTGGCCCCCGCTCCAACATTCAGGACGGCACTATTGTGCATGTGGCAGATGACTTTGAGGCGAGGGTGGGTGAGGCCGTCAGCGTGGGCCACAGAGCCATCATCCACGCCTGCACCATCGGAGATGAGACTCTGGTCGGCATGGGGGCCATCGTCATGGATGGTGCCGTCATCGGTCCACGCTGCATCATCGCAGCCGGAGCCCTGGTGACCAAGCACACCGTGGTGCCCGAGGGCTCGCTCATCGTAGGCTCACCTGCACGGGTGGTGCGAACCCTGAGCCAGGAGGAACAGGCAGGAAATGCCCGGCTTGCCGCGAAATACGTCGAAATCTCGCGCCGATACCGGGACATGGGCCAACTGTAAAATGCCAGACGAGGCGTATCTGCATCGAACTGCCGCTTGAGATTCCAGCAGGATTGTTCCAAGGAAAGATGCCCATGCCGTGAAGGCATCCCTCACTTCCTCCTGCCATGTCTGCCGATCTCAAGTCTTATCTCACTCAACGTGTCGCCTTTGTGGATGCGGCGCTGGATCGTTTTGTAGCAGCGGCAGAGACCCGGCCGGTGACGATTCACAAGGCCATGCGGCACAGTCTGTTCGCGGGTGGGAAACGGCTCCGCCCCATCCTCTGTCTTGCCGCAGCCGAAGCTTGTGGCGGCTCGCTGGAGAATGCCTTGTACGCTGCGTGCGCAGTCGAGTGTCTTCACACCTATTCGCTCATTCATGATGACCTGCCCTGCATGGATGATGACGACATGCGGCGCGGTGTGCCCACCTGTCACAAGGTCTTTGGCGAGGCCATGGCCCTGCTGGCCGGGGATGCACTGCAGGCGCTCTCGTTTGAACTGGTGGCGCAAACTCCGGTGACCCACCGCCACTCTCCCGCCGCCATGGTCTTGGAACTGGCCCGCACTGCCGGCAGCCTGCATCTGGTGGGCGGACAGGTCGCGGATCTGGAAGGGGAAGGCAAGAAGCTCGGCATCGAGGACCTGCGCTACATTCACGAAAGCAAGACCGCCGCACTGTTGACCTCCAGCGTGAAGCTGGGCGGCATGAGTGCTGATGCGCAGTTGGATCAAGTGCAGGCGCTGCATGACTTCGGCATGGCCACAGGGCTGGCCTTCCAGATCATCGACGACATCCTGGACGTGACGCAGACCACGGAAAAGCTGGGCAAAAGCGCTGGCAAAGACGTGGCCTCGGAGAAGTCCACCTACCCCGCCCTCATGGGCCTGGACGCCTCCCGCGATGAAGCTCATCGACTCACCGGGAAAGCGCGCCAGGCGCTGGAAGTCTTCGGCCCCAACGGTCACTGGCTGCATCAACTGGCAGACTACCTTCTCAAGCGCGACTACTAGCCGCACCAGCCGCCGCATTTTTCATGCACCCCAAGCTGTTGCGACTGGCCCAGACGGAAGTTGAGCGGATCCTCGCACAGCTTCCTGAAACCGTTCGCGACGCCGCACTTGAGTGTTTCATCTCCTACGAAAACGCCGCAGACGAGTCCGACGAGACCCTGGCGGACCTGCTCGGGCTCTTCGAAGGATTCAGCCGGTTGGACCCTGAACCCTCCGGCCCGTCCGAGATGCCCCGCGTGCGCCTCTTCCTGGACAACCTCTGGCTCTATGCAGAAGAGGATGAGCGCACCTACCGTGATGAGGTTCGCATCACTTATTTACACGAACTCGGCCACTACCTCGGCTGGGGCGAGGAGGAGGTCGAGGCCCTGGGGCTGGGGTAGGCCGCCTGCGGCGGAGACACAAGACTTCAAGACACAAGACGAAAGACCTGAGACTGGGAAGGGAAGGTGCTTTTCAGGCTGGGCGGAAGAGGGGCCCTGCTCCACGCATTCCTAGAACCCAGTCTTCCCGCTCCGCATGCGATGTTGGAGTTGCGTCCCGCATGCGGGACGGTCAGGAGGCAGGCGGCCTGGCGACAACACCAGGGCCAGGGAACGTTCATCGCCCGGCGAAGGCCGCGTCAAGCCGAAACACTCCAAGATGCTGGCGCGTTGAAGGACGCCCCCCTTGCCAAACAAACATTCTCCATCCATCCAGCATCCCCCAAGGCCACTCCCCCCTCTTCCCGCTCGACTCCGGGCCGTCCCGCGCTACTCATTCTCCCATGTCCGACTCTCCATCTTCGCTTTCCTCCAAGTTGTTTGCCATGGCGAAGCAATACATCCCCGGCGGGGTCAACTCCCCGGTCCGCGCCTTTCGCAACGTGGGCGGCGAGCCTTTCTTCGCCCAGCGGGCCAAGGGCTGCCGGGTGTGGGATGTGGACGGCAAGGACCGGATTGACTACGTGGGCACCTGGGGTCCGGCCATTTTGGGCCACGCCCCCCAGTGCGTCATCGAGGCGGTGCACAACGCCGCCAAGGACGGGGTCAGCTTCGGCATCCCAAATGCCTACGAGGTGGAGATGGCCAAGCTCATCGTGGACTGGGTGCCCAGCGTCGAGAAGGTTCGCATGACCAACAGCGGCACAGAGGCCACCATGTCGTGCATTCGTCTCGCCCGGGGTTACACGAAGCGCGACCGGATCGTGAAGTTTGACGGTTGCTATCACGGCCATGTGGATTCCCTGCTGGTCGCGGCTGGCAGTGGTGCCCTCACCCACGGCCACCCGGACAGCGCCGGCGTGCCCAAGAGCTTCGCGGAGCTGACCACCGTGCTGCCGTACAACGACGTCGCCGCCCTCGAGGAGTGCTTTGACAAGTACGGCCACGAGATCGCCGCCCTCATCGTGGAGAGCTACCCTGCCAACGCCGGGCTCATTCTTCCGCAACCGGGTTTCCTGCAAAAGATGCGCGAGGTCACGGAGAAGCACGGCGCGCTGCTGATCCTGGATGAAGTGATGACCGGCTTCCGTGTCGCCCGCGGCGGGGTTCAAGAAAAAGAAGGGCTCAAGCCAGATCTCACCGCCCTGGGCAAGGTGATCGGCGGCGGCCTCCCCGTCGGTGCTTTTGGCGGTCGCGCCGAGATCATGGACTACCTTGCTCCCGATGGTCCCGTGTACCAGGCTGGCACCCTGTCTGGCAACCCCCTGGCCATGGCCGCCGGTCTGGCCCAGTTGCAGGAAATGGAGAAACAGAAGGGCTGGGACCGTCTGGAAGACCTCGGCCAGATCATGGAAACCGCGGTGCTCGATGTACTGAAGAAGACCGGCCGCAACTACCAGTGGTATCGCACCGGCAGCATGTTCTGCCTCTTCTTCACGGAGAAGCCCGTGCTCAATCTCACGGACGCCAAGACGAGCGACCTCGCATCCTTCAGGAAGTTCTTCCACTACTGTCTGGACCACGGCGTGTACTTCGCGCCTTCGCAGTTCGAAACCGGCTTCATCAGCATGGCCCACGGCCCTGATGATCTGGCTCGCACCGCCGAGGTGGTGCAGAAAGCGTTGCTGTCATTGGATTAAGTGGGAGGTGGTGAACGATCCGCCAAGTATTCGAACCCGGAGGGTTCACCATGAATAGCCATGTGGTGGAGCGTGCGTAGCGAGTGCAACCCATGGAAAACGTGGAGCGGAAACTCTTCCGCGGAGCGGTCGGCCATCACGACGGTCATACATCCCAAGCAGACACTACCCGCCCAAGGCCTACCGCTCCGCGGTAGCACGGCGTTGACACTTTCCACGGGTTTGACTCGCTAAACTCGCCTAACCCGTGGCTATTCATGGTGGACCCTCCGGGTTCGGAATCCCCCCAAACACCACGCATTTAGAGAGATGTCACCCCTGCGAACCGCATTGGCCTCAAGTTCCCACGAGAGAGGCTCCTAACACAGAAGCCCTGTCGCCGTGTAGACGCTCCGCCGCCGGAGGTCTCTACCAGACATCTGCCTACCAGTTTTCAGCAAACGCACCCCGCAGGCGTTTGCAAAAAAGAAGGGCGCTCGCATAATCGCAGTGTCTTCCTCCCCCACCCGATGCTCTCCCTCCTCAAGATCCAAAATCTCGCCCTCGTAGAAGACCTCGCGTGGGAGCTTGGTCCAGGTCTCGTGGGCGTCACCGGCGAGACAGGAGCTGGCAAGTCCATCATCGTGGGCGCGCTCAAGCTGATCCTGGGTGAGCGTGCCGACAAGGGGCTCATCCGCACTGGCACGGAGTCCTGCAGTGTAGAGGCGGTGTTTGATCTGAAGAAGACCGACACCGTGGACAGCATTCTGACGGCATCGGGACTCGATCCGCTGGACGGGGAGTCCCTCATCATCCGACGGGTCATCGGAGCCAGCACCAACAAGCAGTTCGTGAATGGTTCGCCCGTCACGTCCGCCATGCTCAAGGAGCTGGGGGCCTACCTGGTGGACCTGCATGGACCTCACGACCACCAGTCACTCAATTCACGGGAACGCCAGCTTGAGATGCTGGACGGGTATGCGGGACTTGATGACGCCAGCGAGGCGTATCGTGCCGCGCATCAAATCTGGCGGAAGGCCGTGGGCGAGTACGAAGAACTCGCCACCAGTGAACGAGCCTCCGAGCAGGAGATGGACATGCTCCGCTTCCAGATCAACGATATTGACGCGGCGGGCCTGCGCGAAGGCGAAGAGGAACAGATCGAATCCCGCCACCGCATCGCCGCGAACGGTTCCCGCCTCGTGGAACTGTGCGGACAGGTGGAAGAACGCCTGGGCGAAGGAGAAGGAGGTGTGCTGGCAGGCATGCGCGATGTCTCCCGCCTCCTCCATGATCTTGAGAAGCTTGACCCCAAGCTGGCGGAATCCTTTCAGGGCTTCCAGTCGGCCTACATTGAGCTGCAGGATCTGGAGGGCAGCGTCCGCGACTATGCGGAGGAGATCGAAATCCAGCCCGAGGAACTTGAGCGGCTGGAGGAGCGCATTCACATCATCCAGCTCCTCAAGCGCAAGTACGGGAGCTCCATCACCGCGATCCTGAAGTTCAAGGAAGAGGCAGAGGAGAAACTGGGCCGGATGGAAAACCGCGGCGAAGCTCTTGAAAAGCTGGACCAGGCGGTCAAAGCCTCCCGCAAGGAGGTGGACAAGCTGGGGCACGACCTCTCCGCCCAGCGCAAGCTGGCCGCTCCACGCCTGGCCAAGGACATCGCCGTCCACCTGGCGGATCTTGGGTTCAAGCGGGCCGTGTTCGAAGTGTCCCTGACGCTCCGTCCCGAGCCTGCCCGCGACGGTTTGGAAGAGGTGGATTTCCTCTTCGCCCCCAACCCGGGCGAACCGCTCAAACCTCTGCGCCTCACCGCCTCCAGCGGGGAAATGTCCCGTGTGCTGCTGGCGGTGAAGAGCGCCCTGGCGCGGGAGGACTCCATCCCGCTCATGGTCTTTGATGAAATTGACGCCAACGTGGGCGGCAACATTGCCGAGGCCGTGGGCCGCAAGATGGCCGCCCTCTCCGGGCAGCATCAGGTCATCGCGATCACCCACATGCCCCAGCTCGCCTCCCTGGCGCAGAGCCATTTTGTGGTGACCAAGGAGTTCGACGAGCACCGCACCCGCTCCACCCTGCGGGAGGTGGCTGGCCCGGCCCGGGTGGAGGAGCTGGCCCGCATGCTGGGCGGCAAGGCCGAGAGCGCCCGCATCCACGCCGAGAGTTTGCTGGCCGGAGCGGCAAAGTAATTGCTGCTTTGAACGCCAGTCCGTGTTGTACTGGCCAAGCCAGATGCCTGAGAATCCGGTGGTGCACGCCCCGGATGCGGGCCGTATCCTATCATTCATGACCATGTTTGCCGCGCCTCTCGGAAAACGGAATGCCCGCTCGCAGGATGGATCTCCCCCGGGTGGGACCCAGGCTCGAGCACTTCCCAGCGCTCGCAAGGGCACGGCAGGCGGATGGATCGCCGCTCTCACCTGCGCAGCAGGCCTTTCATTGTCCCCGGCGGCAGACACCGCCACGGCTGCACCCTGGTCTGAGAAGGACTCCCGTCTGGCGAGCGAGTACCTGAATCTCCTGGTGGAACAGCCGGAGTACGGCCGGGTGCTGGACCTGCTTTGGGATCTCTATCGCAAGCACGACTCCACCAGTTTTCTGCTGGAAAACATCGCCACCCAGGCCAAGGCCCAGCCCCACCCTCACATCACGCTGGTCCACGCCCACCTGCTGCGCAAGGCAGGTCACAATGCAGAGGCTGCCGCCTTGTACGACGAGGTGCTCAAGAAAGAGCCCAAGAATCCGCTCGTCCTCCGTGCCCGGGCCGATCTGGCGACCGAGGCGGGCGACTCCCAAATTGCCCTGGACCTCATTCAGCGCCTCACCACCCTCTTCCCGGAGAACGACGTCCAACGCATCCCCTTGTTCCTGGAACAGGGACGCCTGGCTCTGGCACTGAACAAACCCGAAGAGGCGGCCAAAGTCTGGGAACAAGCGACCCAACTGCAGCCGGAGAACACGACCCTCGTGCGGGAGGTGGCACAACGTCTGCTGGGCACTGGATTCCTGGAAAGGGCGCTCGCTCTCTATCAACAACTGGCCCAGACCACGGACCCTGAGAAGCGCCTGGATGCCCTCCAGGATCTGGCGCGAATCGAAGAACAAGCCGACCATTTTGAACCAGCCGCGGAGGCCCTGCGCAAGGGGCTGGCCGTGCTCCACTTCAAAGACTGGCGCTACGCCCAGTTCTTTGTGCGCCTCGTCAGGCTGCATGAGCGCTTTGGCCATCTGGACCTGCTCAAGGCGACCCTCGCAAAGGAAGCCGCAGTCCGCCCCGCCCAGGAAAAAGCCCTGGCGGACATGGCCCGCTTTTCCGACCTGACGGTGGATTCCGATGAGCACCTCCGCTGGCTGCGGGAGCTTGTTTCCTCCTTCCCAGACGCCACCGACTACCGCTGGCAGCTGGTGACCGCGCTGCTGGATCATGACCAGTGGCAGGAGGCGGGACAACTGGTGGATGCGCGGTTGAAAAACGACGGCACAGATCTTCCCGCCCTGGTCCAGTTGCGTTGCCTGGCGCACCTCCGGGCGGGCGAGCCAGAGATGGCCGTGGCCCGGCTGCGTCAGGTGCTGGACACCCAGGGCAGCACCCTGGAGGTGGAGCAGCAGGTCCTCGCGTTCGCACGGGAGAAGGCACTGGATGAGATCGTCGAGCGCATCCTCCGCGCCCGCATGGCCCGGGATCCGGACAAGGCGGAGGTCGTCTTCGAGCTGGCCTCCTATCTGGTAAAACGCCAGCGGCTGGAAGACGCCCGCAAGGTGCTCAACGAATACGCGGCGACACCCGGCCTCCGCAATGAGGAGGCCCAGCGCCGTCTTCAAGACGTAGCCGCTTTCCTCATCACCTCCCAACAATCCGATGCGGCAGAAGAAGCCGCCCGCAGCGCCGTGAAAAAAGGCGGCGACCGTGGAGCGCTCGTCCAGCTCGCCGATGTTCTCTCCCAGAAAGGAGACCACGCTGCGGCCCTGCCCCTCCTGGAAAAGGCCTGGACCCTGAGCGACTCCATCGACAAGCGGACGGATGTGGATGAGATGATGCTTTCCATCCTCTCCGGCGAACAGGCTCAGGAAACTTCCTCCGCCGCCGAGCCCACGGGCGAGTTCAAGATGCCCTCCATCTTCACGGGAGAGGGGTTTGGCTCCGAGGCCCCGCCCGTCCAGCCACAGAAGGGCATCCCCGAGCCGGTGGCGGAATTCGCCGCCGGGCTGGTGCTCCGCCTGGGTGCCATGCGCCAGACCGCTATGCAGGGTGTCACCCTCCTGCCTGTGCAGTGGGCCCGGGACTGGGTGGGCCCCCTCGCCGGACTGCTGCCAAAACCTGACGGCGGGGTCCAGCCGGAACTGCTCCACCGCATCGCCTGGTGGTGCCTCCGGGCCGATCAGTACGACATGGCCTACGCCGTCCTCGCGAGGCTGCACTTCGACGCCCACGGCCGCTGGCAGCCGGCCCCGGTGGAGACGGAAAAGTTGCTCCTCGAACTGGCCCGGGCGGACCAGAACATCCTTCTGGCCCTGCGGCAGCTTCGTCTGCTGGCGGACATTGATCCAGACAACCGGTTCAGCCACCTGCTCCGTCTGGCGGAGATGGAGGGCAAACGCGAGAACCAACGCGGGCTGGATGTGGCCATCCACATCATGGAGGACCTGCTGCGCACCGATCCCTTGAACGAGTCCATCATCTCCATGCTGGCCCCGCTGTATCTCGAGGACGGCCGCCGCGAAGAAGCCACCGCCATCTGGGAAAAAGCCGCCCGGGAGGCCAGAGGCACCGCAGCCGGGCCGCTTCTGGAGCGCTACGCCGAGGTGCTGGTGTCCCAGCGCAAGTTCAAGGAATTTACCGATGTGCAGATGCGTCTGCTGGAGAATGAGGCCGACGTGAAGCGCCGGCGGGAGATCTTCCTGCGGGCGGTGGAGCGCCTCATGTGGGCGGACATTGTGCAGGGCACCCTGCCCGATGACCAGGTGCAACTCCGTCTGAAGCTGCTGCTCTCCGCGCTGGAGGAGCGTTCCCGCCGCGCCCCGTTCGACGGCTTCTGGCATGAGGCACTGGCGACCGTGTATGAGCGCCAGGGCGATGCCACCCGGGCGTTCGAGGAAATGAAGCACGCCTACTACACCGCACCGGAGACGCCCTTCTCCCTGGAACAGCTGCGGGCGGCGGCGATGCGGGTGGGTGACATCAAGAGCGCCATCTATTTCCAAAAACAGATTGCCGCCGCAGCCTCGGCCAAGTCCGGTGCGGAGGAGTGGCGCGAGCTGGTGGAGCTCCTGGAGCAGGACTTCCGCATGGTGGAGGCAGACCAGGCCCGCCGTCGTCTGGAGGCCAAGTTCTCCCAGGACTCAGCCGCGCTCGAAGAACTGGCCCGCTACTACGTGGAGACCGGCCAGGAAGAGGCCGCCCGCCGCGTGCAGGAGCAGGTGGCCCGTGTCCGGTCCTGGGATGTGAAGAACCTGCTGCGTCTGGCCCTGCAGCAGAAGCAACTGGGGGACACCAAGGCCGCCCAGCGCACGCTGCGACAGGTGCTGGGCGCCGCCCCGCCCCCGGAACCGAAGAAGACCGACAACGTGGCGGTGGAGCGCCTGCCCTGGCCGCTCATGGATGGCCGCAAGGGATCCGCAGCTGCTCCCACCACCCTGCTCAGCGCCCTGGACAACGTCCCGGGCCTGGAACAGTCGGAACGCGACCGCATCCGTCAGTTCTTGACCATGCCCCGCAGTGAGTTTTCCGAGGTGCCCGATGATGTGAGCGCCATCCGGCTGCGGGCCGTGGAAGAGCTGGCCCGCATGCAGGCAGGAAAGACGGGCTGGGCTCATCTGGCCCCGGGTGCCGTGCTCTCGGAAATGGAAAAGGCCTGGGCCCTGTTTTACATGGGCGACGGCCCCGGTTTCCGTGCCGTGCTTGCGCAGAAGTCCAGCAAATCGGACTCACTTGAACTACGCTTCCTCAAGGTCTGGATGGGACTGCGCTCCCACGGCATGGCCGATATGCTGGCTTGGGCCCGGCAGCGGGGCGTCGGGGAAGCGGCAATGCAGCAACGCAAGGGACTGCTTCAGGCAGCCACTCATCTCCTGGCGGAAGATGAAATGTTTGAGTTCACCCCAGGCGATCTCATTGCGCTCGGGAAATCGGGGCTGCTGAGCAATATCGAACTGATCGACATCGCCCGAAAACTGGAGAGCCGGCAGAAGTATCCCCTCTCGATTGAACTGCGTCTGCTCGCGCTGGAACGGGACCCCACCCCACAACCGGTGGACGTCCTTTTCATCGCCAATCTGGCGGAAGTGATGGGCAGAACCGCCGAGCAAAAGCAGTACCTGCAAATGGCGTGGAGCATGCCGGTCAAGGCCGGCCCCCCGCAAGCATTTGACCCCTTCCTCTATAGCTTTGTCAGACTGTTGCGCCTGTGCGAGACTCCGGTTGAGCGGGAGCGGCTGATCCGCCAGAGCTGGGCGAGGCTCCAGGCCCTGCCCCCCTCTGGTCAGGGGACGCTGCGGGAGACCATCGTGCTCGGCACCGTGGGTGCGGAGCAGGCAGCAGCGGCAGAGATGGCAGCCTATTTCAGCAATGGGTTCCTGGCAGCCCAGGCCTTTGTGGAGCCCATGCTGGGCGGCAGGCTGCCCCCCGGTGCCCAAGCACCCGGCCCAAGAATCGATGAAACCACCCATCTCCGGCACTACTGGGACGACCTGAGGGAATGGGGAGATCTCATTCGTCAGGAAGGTCTGGCAGGCCCGCTCGTGCAGGTGGAGCGCACTCTGGACCAGCGTTTGGGCGGGGTGCCGCTCGGGCCGAAGTCGAACTACGAGTTCGGCGTCTGGCGCAATCTCGCCCTCACGCGGCGGATGAGGCCGGTCAGTTACCCGGAGCGGGTGCGCATGCTCAAGGAGTTTCTCGAGGCGGATGACCAGGTGGACACCCTGCTGGAGTTGGGCCCCTTCCTGGAATCCCAAGGGTACGCGAGAGAATGCATGGAGGTGTATCGCCGCCTGCCAGCGCGCGCGCCCTCCAATGTGGAATACTGCGAGCAGTACCTGCGCGTGGCGGAGAACTCCTGGGAATGCGAGGCCGCCATCCCCTTCATCGAGAGGCTGTTTGTCGCGGAACCCCAGTTCAAACCGCAAAACCTTGCCGAAGGGCTGCTGGAAGAGAAGCACGCCCGGTTCCTGGCTCGTCTGCACGATGTGACCCGCCTGCGGATGCTCTCCTTCCGCGGCACGGCCAGCGTCAAACCCATGCTGGGCCGGGTGCCAGATGAAGTGCCCTACCTGCGGGAGCTCGCCCAGTTGCTGGAGCGGCTCAATGACAAGCCCGGAGCCCTGGCCGCCTGGGAACAGCTTTACAGTCTCTGGCCGCAGGACATGGACGGCGCGCTCCATGCCGCCACCATCCTGGCCGAACAGGGCAACAAAACCCGTGCGCTGGAGTTGCTGCGCAAGGTGGACTACACCAACCTCTGGAATGACCCCATCCGGGAATCTCTGCTCCTGCGGGTGAAACTGGCCGCATCCACCGGACTTTGGGATGAGGTCCGCCTCATGATGAACGTGGTCACTGGCACCGCAGGAGGCAAGAACGGCACGGTGCCGCACACCCCCAGCGTGATCGCCATCAGCAAGGTCCTCGTGGACCACGACCGCCGGAGTGAGGCCCAGAGCCTCCTTCTCCGGGCGGAGCGGGCTTCCAAGGACACGCTTGACCGTTTTCGCCTGCGTTTGACCCAACTGAAGCTGGCCGCAGAGGATCCCACCTGGTCCCCCTCTCGCGATGTCGCCCGAATCCACAGCCTTTTGCTTCTGGAGCCTCTGGAGCCCGAATCCATGAGCGAGTTTGCCGCTTTTCTCACCAAGGAAGCCGCCGGCTCACGCGCCGCCGCCTGGGTGGAGGTGCTCAAGGGGTGCCCTGCACAGGGCACGACCCCGGCGGTGGCCTTCTGCAGCCTCGCTCCCCTGCTCTCCGAGGCAGACGTGCTGCCAAGACTGGTGCGCCCCTGGCAGCAGGCCTCCTCGAAGACGGCCATGATCCAGCGACTGGCGGTCCAGACCCTCCTGGCTCAAAACCGGCCCCAGTGGGCCCGACAGGTCGCTCTCACGGGCGAGGGTCGCGCTTTGGCCGACTCACCCGTGATGGTAGAGGTGTTTGCGGCTCTCAAGGATGAGCACAGCCTGAAGGAGCTCTTTGCCCGTGTGGTGCGCATGTCGTTCCCGGGAGGAAGTGACACCCAACCCTTTGCCGAGACCTTTGCCAAGACAGGTCACACACGCCTGGCGGATGAGTTCTACGGACTGGCCCTCGACCGCCTGCGTGCCAAAGGGGAGTCCCTGCCCAAGCTGGTGCAGAGCTACGCGCAGTTCCTCATCGGGCAGCACCGGTACGAAGAGGCTGAATCGGTGCTCTTGATTGAACATCAAGGCATGACTGAGGGTCTGCCCGCTCTCCTCCTGGCACTGTATCGGGGCTGGAACAAGCTTGACCGCCTTCCTCAAGAGCTGGCAAAATTCCACCTCCCCGACGGGATCATCAGTGAAGTGCTCTTCCTCCGGCAGAGCCAGCCCCCCCTTCCCCCTACATGAAGCACCTTCCCCTCGTCCCTCTCTTCAGCACCGTGCTGCTTTGTCTCCTGCCATCTGCCTGCGCCAGCAAAAGCCAGGGATCCCAGGCAGTCGGAAAGAAGGAGAAAATGGGGCCGACCATGTCGGAACGCATGGGGAAGTGGGACATGGGCAAGCGCAGCAACTTTGAAAAGAGCCTGGGCACAGCAGGTGCCAACAAGGACTTCAAGACCTCTAACTTCCACCGCCAAAAGGACTTTAACACCGGTTCTGCCTTCTCAGGGGGCAATGACAAGTTCAATGCCAAGAGCTTCGGTCAGTCGGACAAGACCACCTATGACCGCAACAAGGTCTTCTCCGGCGCGGACGACAAGAGCAAGCTCGGCAACAGCAGCTACAAGACCGGCGAAAGCCGCTTCTCCCGGGAGGAAGTCCGGGACTCCGGAAAGACTTCCTCCCTCGATGACGATGTCTTCCGCACCCACGATAATCGCATGGGCACCAAAGGACTGGAGAACAGCAAACGCCCGGTCGTGGAAGACCGTGGCCCGGACTACTCGGAGAGCCAGATCCGCTCCCTTCTCAACAAAGGTTGAGAGAGTGAACAGCAAGTCGTTTGACGCCCGGGGAGCCCCAAAGAATCATGCTCCCTGCCCCCCCTTCATGCGTACCTTTGCCATCGGTGACATTCACGGCTGCCAGACTGCTCTCCAGGTTCTGGACGAACAGCTGAACTTTGGAACGGACGACGTCATCGTCACGCTGGGGGACTATGTGGATCGCGGACCCGACACCTGCGGGGTCATCGATCACCTGCTGGGCCTCTCCAAACGGGCCACGCTGGTGCCTCTGCGTGGCAACCATGAGGTCATGATGCTCAATTCCCGCACCGACTGGAGGACGCTGGACGCCTGGAAAGATTGCGGCGGGGCCGAGACCCTGGCCTCCTACGGCACCACCCTGTTGGAAGACGTGCCGGAACACCACTGGGCCTTTCTTGAGAGCACCCTGCCGTGGTACGAAACGGCCACGGACATCTTCGTTCACGCCAACCTCCGCGCCCATCTGCCTCTCGACCAGCAGTCTGAGAACGTGATCTACTGGGAACGGCTCATCATCTGCCACCCCCACATTTCCGGCCGGCGCATGATCTGCGGCCACACCCCGCAGCACGAGGGGGTACCGCTGAACTTCGGCTACGCCGTGGGGATCGATACCTACGCCTACGGCACCGGCTGGCTCACCTGTCTGGATGTGGGTTCCCCAGATGGCACCTACTGGCAGGCCAATCAGCTGGGCGAGTTCCGCACCGGAAAACTCACCCCGTTGAGCCGCATCGGCTCAGTCTGACGAGAGCAGCTCCAAGAAAGCCTTCATCGCGGGAGAAGTCGAACCGCCCGCCGGATGGGCAAACACATGCGTGATCACGGGTGCCTCCTTGAGCCGCACCACCTCCACACTCCCTCCCAGCACATGGGCCAGGCTTTCCGGTAGAAAGGCCACTCCTGAGCCTGCCGCCACCATCACCGCCACCGCCTGAGCCCGGGGGGATTCCAGGACGATCCGGGGCCGGAAACCTGCCGCCGAGCAGAGTTCTCTCAGCAGAGTGGCAAAGACCGGGGCCGCCTCACTGGAAACCGCGACAAACGGCTCCCGGGCAAACTCCTTGATGGAAACCGGTTTGCGGGATGAGTTGGACCCGCCTGCGCCCAATCTGTGACCGGATGGGACAAAGGCCACGAGCGGCTCCTCCCGCCAGGGGACATGCTGCATGCCCAGCGGGCGGTCCTTCTCATCGGGCATCAGCCCGACGAACCCACCATCCAGTGTGCCCTGTATCATCCCCAACCACTGCTCTGCGGGCGGCATGTCATGGAGCATGACCTGCACCTGAGGATGCCGCTGGCGGAAGCGCCGGAAGGTCTCCACCAGCTTTTCACTCAAAACGGCACTGACAAACCCAAGCCGCAACCGGGCCGTCTCCCCCTGCAACTGCCGCCGCACCGCCTCCCCAGCCCGGAGCAACTGCGGTAAAATCCCCCTCGTCTCCTCCTGAAACACCGCCCCGGCTGCCGTCAGCGCCACCCCTTTTTGCGACCTCTCAAACAACGGTGCGCCAATCTTCTCCTCCAGCACCCGGATGTGCCGGGAGAGCGGCGGCTGGGCCAGATGCAGCCGGCGAGCCGCACGCGTGAAGGAGAGCTCCTCCGCCACCGCCACAAAGCACTCCAGTTCCCGCAACGAGTATTCCATACCAAAACGGTATCATAGCACGACCAAAGCTGTCATTCCAATATGGCAACGCCAGGCCAGTTTCCCCTCATCCAAACCTTAACTCCCAACCCCCTCCTACCTTCCATGAATTCCCACACCATCAAAAAAGGCCCCCTCCGTGCCCCCCATCGCAGCCTCCTCCGTGCTACGGGGGCCATTCAGAGCGAAGCCGACTGGGACAAGCCCTTCATCGCCATCGCGAACTCCTTTGTGCAGATCATCCCCGGTCACGCCCATCTGGATGTGGTGGGGCGCAAGGTGCGGGAGGCGGTGCGCGCCGCCGGGGGCGTGCCGTTTGAGTTCAACACCATCGGGGTGGATGACGGCATCGCCATGGGCCATGGCGGCATGAAGTACTCCCTCGCCTCGCGCGAGATCATCGCCGACAGCGTGGAGACGATGCTCCGCGCCCACTGCTTCGACGGCGTGGTGTGCATTCCCAACTGCGACAAGATCGTGCCGGGCATGCTCATGGCCGCGGCCCGCGTGGACATCCCCACCGTGTTCGTTTCCGGCGGCCCCATGAAGGCGGGGATCCAGCCCTCCACTGGCAAGGCCCTGAACCTGACCTCCGTGTTTGAAGCGGTGGGCGCCCTTTCCGCCGATCGCATCACGGAAGAGGAACTAACTGAGATCGAGCAGCATGCCTGCCCCACCTGCGGCTCCTGCTCGGGCATGTTTACCGCGAACTCCATGAACTGCCTCTCCGAGGCGCTCGGTCTGGCCCTGCCGGGGAACGGGTCCATCCTGGCCACCGCCCCCGCACGCGACCGACTGTTTGAGGAAGCAGGCCGCACCATCGTAGAGTTGGTGAAACACAACCTGCGCCCCTCCCACATCCTCACCCGTCAGGCGTTTGAAAACGCCCTGGCGCTGGACATGGCCATGGGCGGGTCATCCAACACCGTGCTGCATACGCTGGCCATCGCCCGGGAGGCTGGGGTGCCGCTGACCATGGCGGACTTCAACACCTTTAGCGATCGCGTGCCCCACCTCTGCAAGGTGGCCCCCTCTGGCATCCATCACATGGAGGACATCGACCGCGCCGGCGGTATTTCCGCGATCCTCAAGGCTCTGAGCCGCAAGCCAGGCGTTCTGCATCTCAATGCCCTGACCGTGACCGGCCGCACCCTGGGGCAGACCATTGCCGATGCGGAAGTGAAGGATGCCGGGGTGATTCGTCCTATCGAAAACGCCTACTCAGAACGGGGAGGTCTGGCGGTGCTCTTTGGCAACCTCGCGCCGAACGGCAGCGTGGTGAAGGCCGCAGGCGTGTCCCCTGCCATGATGAAGTTCACCGGTCCTGCCGTGATCTTTGAATCCCAAGACGAGGCCAACCAGGGCATCCTCACCGGCAAGGTGAAATCCGGCGATGTGGTGGTAATCCGCTACGAAGGGCCTCGCGGCGGCCCGGGCATGCAGGAGATGCTCGCCCCCACCGCCGCCATTGCCGGTCGCGGCCTGGGCGACTCCGTGGCCCTCATCACGGATGGCCGCTTCTCCGGTGCCACCCGCGGCGGTTCCATTGGTCACGTGTCCCCAGAAGCCGCTGCCGGCGGGCCCATCGCCCTGGTGGAACCGGGAGATCTTATCGAAATCGACATCCCCGCCCGGAGCATGAAGCTTCTGGTGGATGAAGCCACGCTCGCTGAACGCCGTGCCAACTGGCAGCCGCCGCAACCCAAAGTGGCCGCGAGAGGTTTCCTGGCCCGGTATGCGAAGCTGGTAAACAGCGCGGATACGGGCGCGGTGCTGGAGTAGAGAGGGCGGCGATAATGAGCGATCGGCGGCGCATCCAGCAGGCGAAAGCGGTGGCACTTGTGATGTTCTAGAACCACCGTGCTTCAACAGCGCCGGCGACGTCCATTTTATTTTCAGCCTGCCTCAGCTTGCAATGGGTTCAGCGTGTTTCCCTCCGCCAGAGAGCGCTCAAAGCCGGTGTAGTTGTCGACGTGAGGAGGCACAAATTTCCCGGCATGTGGCGATGTGCCGGGAAATAGGATCAAGAGCCCAAGGTGCGAGCCAGGGCGGGTGGGAGCAGGGCGTTGGGTTGGAGAATGTCCCTTGCGATATCGAAGCCGCAGACGCTTCAGTCAGTGCCTGCCAAAGAACCTGGGTGGTGAAGCATCGACTGACAGGCTTCAGATGACCTGTGCCTGGGAAGCTCGGGGAGCGCACCCATCCTGCGTGCTGTTTGCGGCATCTTGCCGCAAACGTCAGTCAGCGCATGACATCAGGTCCAACTGACGTGGGGGTGTTGATGGCGGGGAGGAGGAAGCAGATGCTGTCAGCCGGCCCACCTGATCCTCCTCTGCGGAGGTACCCAACGTTGACTCGCTTAGGGCTCGTCCAACGTTGGGCTGTGTTAGAGATCCCCGTTGGGGATCAGCTTCGACCTGGGGCGGCCACCCCAAAATGCGTGCTGTTGGTCTGTTCTCCTCACGTGGACAACTACAGGGGCGATCTTCGATCATCAAACACGACTCCATGCCCCAAGCCCGGTCCAATTTCACCCCTCTGTCCCCTCTGCGCCTCCGTGGTTAATCCTGAAACTCCTCATCCCCCTTTCGCCCCCGCCTTCTTCTTCACTTTCCCGCTTCCACTTCCACCCGCCATCAATTCCTCAATCTCCTCCACCTCGATCGGCATGGTGGGCATGAGATCCGTGTTCCCCCTGGCGGTGATGACGACATCGTTCTCGATGCGCACGCCGATGCCTTCCTCCCGGATATAGATGCCGGGCTCCACGGTCAAAACCATGCCGGGCGAGAGCTTCTGCCACATGTTGCCCACGTCATGCACATCCAGCCCCAGATGATGGCTGGTGCCGTGCATGAAGTACTTCTTGTACGCCGGACGGCTGGGATCGCGGTCCCGGGCGGTCTTCACGTCCGAACGGTTCAGCAGCTTGAGCTTGATGAGCTCCTCCTCCACAAACGCGCCGACCTCCTCCTGATAGGCCCTGATCTGCACGCCGGGTTTCAGGAGCTTGCGCGCGTGCTTGTGGGTGCGGAGCACGGCATTGTACACGTCCCGCTGGCGGGGGGTGTACCGGCCATTCACCGGAATGGTGCGGGTGAGGTCCGCATGGTAGTTTCCCAACTTCGCGCCGAAGTCCAGCAGCAGCAGATCCCCGTCATTGCAGCGGGCATTGTTGGTGATGTAGTGCAGGACACAGGCGTTCTTGCCGCTCCCAACGATGGGGCTGAAGGCGTGCCCCTGAGCTCCCTGGCGAATGAACTCGTGGATCATCTCCGCCTCCACCTCGTACTCCATGACCCCGGGCTTCACAAAGCCGAGGATGCGGCGGAAGGCGGACTCGGTGACCGCAATGGCCTCCTTCAGCGCGGTGACCTCGGCCGGGGCCTTGATGATCCGCAGCTCGTGCAGGAGCGGGGCCAGACGCTCGTAACGGTGCAGAGGAAACTCCTGCTGACAGCGCGTGATGAAACGACGCTCCCGGGTCTCCACCTCCACGGTGGCACGCAGGGATTCGTTCGTATTCAGGAAAACCTGCCTGGCCTGGCACATGGCCATGCGGAAGAAGCGGTCAAACTGGTCCAGCCAATGGATGGAGCCCGCTGCCACCCCGCTGGCGGCAGACGCCTGGTCCTTGGTCAGTCGTTCGCCTTCCCATACCGCGATCATCTCGCTGGTCTCGCGAAGAAAGATCATCTCCCGCATGGAGGGATCCGGCGCATCCGGGAAGAGCATGAGGATGGTCTCTTCCTGATCCACCCCGCTGAGGTAGTAGAGATCACTGCTCTGGACGAAGCCCAGGGTGCCGTCCGCGTTGGTCGGATACACGTCATTGGCGTGCAGAATGACCAGTGACCCCGGGGGAAGGGATTTGCAGAGACGCTTGCGGGCTGCGGCAAAAACTGTCGGGGGCATGGGACGATAGCGCATGGCGGGGAAGGAAGACTCAAATGAAAAACTTCAAACAACAAACTTCAACCATCACTGCGGGGCGATGCTGGCATTACGAAGTGCAAAGGGATGTCGGGCGCAGCAACGCTGGGACGCGATTTACGGCCCCTTGAGCAGCACCTGTGCTGCACCCATCTTCGTGGAAGAGCTATCTTCCGGCCACGGTGGCCGTGGAAAAGCCAGGCAGCATCTGCTCTTCGCCGCAGCGGCAGGCATGCCGTATCTGATTCAGGATGGCGTTATGCATCGCCGCGGGCACCGCATCGGTGCTGACTGCGGGCTTGCCCGCACCTTCCAGAAGACGGGTCACGGCTTTGGCACCAGACTGGTAACCTGTCTCAAGGAGCAATGACCGCACCTTGCCGGGCAACAGGCCGGGATGCGGGGTCTCGGTCACCACCTCGATCACGCGCTTCCCAGACTCCCGGGCCTGACGCATGCGCATCTGGTGCAGGGTGCCGTTGATGGTGTCGTGCGAAGCCGCGAAACCAGTGGCCACGGAGGGCCAGCGCGGGACGCACTCCGTGCCACGCACATGCTCAATGCGGTGCAGCACAATGGTGTGGATCTCCGGATCCTCCAGCCAATGATCAAAGGGGATCTCCAGGGCCACGCCACCGTCACACCAGCGCATGCCGTCAATGACTTGGTTGCAAAAGAGCCCGGGGACGGCGCAGCTCGCCATGACCCACTGGGCGATGTCCCCCTCCTCCACGAGCACGCACTCGCGGCGGGTCAGGTTGGTCACGGCCAGTTGCACGCGAGGATGGGTGCACTCCTCCAGCCGTTGCTTGGGCAGATGCTTGCGGAGGAACTGGACAAAGTTGTGCCCGGAGAGGATGCCCGAGCAGACCAGGGTGCTCACCACGCCCGGAAACCGCAGCGGAGCCGCCCAGTCCAGAAAGGCCCGCCGCAGCCCGCGCCGCATCACAAACGCCTCCAGATCCGCCCCCTGCAACCCGACCCCACAGAGCGCGGCCGCCACCGCTCCGGCGGAGGTGCCGGACATGTGAGAGGGGAAAATGCCCTGGTCATGCAGTGCCCTCATGAAGGCCGTGTGGGAGTAAAAGCCGAAGAACGAGGACCCCAGAGCGACTGCCAGCCCCTTGGAGGCCGGAGGTTGTAGCGGGGTGGTAGTGGGCATCGAGCTCATGTTTCGGTACAGAAGAGGGCCGGTAGAATGCCCGGGTGAAGGGCCTTTTCAAGGCGGGAGTGGCGGGAGCCCCCGTTGCCCATGCATGTTCAATGCCAAGGGTCTGTGACACGCCCTGCCCGCCCCTAAAACGAAAGCGGGGACGGAACTGGTCGTTCCGTCCCCGCCGGGGTGATGTGGGAAAGGTGAATCTGTTTCCCTGGATCAGAGCACCGGCTCCACCTTGAGCGTGTGCTTCACGGGCACCAGCTTGCTGCGCACCTGGGCGTCCAGCTTTTCCTGCTTGGCCAGCATCTTCTGCTTCAGGGTCGAGATCGCGGCCGCGAACTCCGCGTCGTTCTTGATGTCCTCCGCGAAGTTGCGGAAGTTGGTGATCAGGCCCTTGATCATGGGGGTCTCATACCCCTGCTTGGCCCCAAGAGCGCTCAGCAGACCCTGGAAAGCGGCGTCGAAGGGGGTCTTGGCGAATTCCGCGGGAAGGTTGATCCCGGCGGTAAGCTGCTCCTTGGTGAACTCCTTGGACTCCGTGCCCCAGGTGACCTTGGCCTTGGGAGCATCGAGGTTCTTCACCTTCAAGATGAGGCGGTTCAGATCCTGGTTGAAGCTGGTGTAAGGCAGAATGCTGCGGGTGCTGCCGGAGCCGACGGGGTTCCCGTCAAAGCAGAACGGCCAGGTGGCACTCTCCAGCTCCACGGTGCCGTCCTTGCCGCCCAGCACCTTGTGCCCGCCTATGGCCGAGCCAGCGCCCTTCAGATCCACCGTGATCTCGCCGATATCGCCGCTCACGCCGAGCCCCTTCAGGAAGGACTGCGCCATGAGGAGCTGACCGTTGGCATTGGGGTGCACCCCATCACGGCCACAGACGTCGTAGTCATCGCCCAGGCCCGCCTTGGCTTTGGCCATGACGCTCACCATGTTGTCGTGCACATTGGCAAAGGCGTACTTGGCCTCCAGCGCGAGCTTCTGATCAATGTCCCGCAGGTGGGCAAGGTTGTCATTGTACTGGGCCGGAGTGGCACCCGGGCGGGCGAAGAACTTCGTGTCCACCGCACCGGGAGAACCCACGACCACGTTCTTCACGCCCAGCTCCTGGAGCCTGGCCAGGACGAGCCGCATGTTTTTCTCGTAGTCCGCCCCGATGGTGTCTGCGAAGGGCACATAGCGCCCGTCATTCATGCCATAGCAGAGGGTGGCCACAGTGGGATTGAAGACGGCCAAGTCATTGATGGCCCTCTGCGCAAATCCGCCGGCGGTTTCCCCACTCCAGCCGAACTGGAAGACCTTGATGTCCTGGCGGCCCAGACAAGCCAGCAGGTAGGCCTCGATGTAGCGGGAGTACTGCTTCTGCTCCGTGATGGAGTCTCCAATGATGGCCACACGGGCATTGGGCGGGAGCTGGGAGACGGCAGCGGGCTCACGGGCGGAGAGCACCGGAGCCAGGGCAGCAAGAACCAACGGCAGGGCGAGGAAACGAAGATTCAGTTTCATGAAGGAGGTGAGGAGGTCAAACAAGCACGATCCCCGGCCCAATACGCCGGGGGCACACAAACGCCCGCCAACCGCGTCCTCGTTCAACGACTGACGTTTTTTCATCTTCAAGTTGCCCGGTGACAACCCAGCTTGCACCCGGCAGATCAGGGTTGTTTCCGCGCCAGTTGGCCCTCAATCCACCAGCGACCGCCCTGGTACTGCAGACGATACGCATCCGAAGCGATCTTCTGGCCCTCAACCATCACTGCCACCTCGACCTCGGCCGTGGTGTCGCATTGGGAGCGGGTGGTGAAGGTGGGCTCAGCATCCAGCGGTGCCCCCGCCCCGTTCCCCCACCCTACGCTGCCACCTGCGAAGCAGCGCTCCGGCTGGAGCCAGTAGTCCTCTGCCACCAGGGAGGCCTCCTGCATGAGCAGCGTCATCTGGGCCAGGCCATTGATCTTGCCCGCGTCCGCCATGGCCTTGAACTTCAGCGCCTGCTCACGCATGGCCCCCACATAGGCGGCCACAGTCTGCTCGGGAGTGAGGATGTCTTCTGCCACGAAGGCAGCCTAGCGGGTTCGCCCTGCCGGAAAAACTGAATTCTCCATGCAACTCTACGGCTTGAAAGTTTGACGCGGGAATCCCGTGTTGTCCCCCCGCATGAAGAAGCTGTTGCTCGTTCGCGTTATGCAAACGGTTTTCACAGCTCACTCTCAGTGTTCAACACTGATAATGATGTCGTTTCCATCGACCTCTATTCGCGCTTCTCGACCACTAGGTTCCCTGAGGGCTACCTTCACACGTGCGAGATTGCTTTGTGTCTTGACGAATCCAAATTGGGAAAACCACTCTTCACACTGCTGCATCATTGCGGGATCGTATTTGGGGACATGAATCAGCAAAATGTTTGCGCTCTTGCCAGTCGGTTCGCCTGGGGAGTAAAAATATTGTTTTTCGCCCGGTATAAGGTCGGGCGGGAATGCCCTTACAGCACGACTTCTCAGCAGCAATTCACCCATGAGAGTTCCGTGATGCAACTCGACGGTGGAGTCGATGAAAAACATCGCATAGGCAAACAACGCGACGCACGCAATCCCCGCAATGAGCAGTAGTGCTCCGAGGAAGTGAAAGAGCCGTTTAAGGGTCAAAGAGCAGGGAAATCGCCCCTACGGACGGGTGAAAAAATCAAGAAAGTCTTGCGCCATCCCTTGATAGTCTTCGCTCTCGCAACGATATACTACAATACCGCTCGATGGTGCGTAACTGACAAGCTTAACAACTCTTGTTCCGTGCGACAGCACCATTGGCAAATGACTTCGCCAAAACAATTCCATCGAACTATCATCTTCTTCAGCGATTTCATACGTTTTGCCTGTAACGGATCCCAACGCTTCGGCACTCATGCCAGTAAATTGCCGCCATGAGGTGAGGTCTATCGATGCCTCGGCCGACAACACCATGACCGGATTCAAATCAGCGGAGAATATCCTTTTGAACCGCACTACGCCCGTAGCAGGCGTTAGCTTCAAGAGTGGCAAAATTGAAAGCGAGCCGCTTTTGCTGACGCGTAGAAACTCATTGAAGAGCGGTAAAGAATCTGTCTTGGCATCAAGATGTTCAGATGAGGTGGGCTCCGGCAACGCCCGGTCCACCAAAATCGGTGAAGTCGCCAATGAAACCTTGGGGAAAAGCGAGGTCCACAATGTCGCGAGCCGCACAACGTAGCTTTTCGCTGGAGGGGGAGGGTCCGCCTGTAATGGCATATCCAGACACGCAATACTCCATGTGCCACCTGGTGCATCTCCGACAGAGATGACCAGATATCCAGCATTTCCATTCGGAGTCATTGCCGAGACTGACGACGAACCAGAAATCAATATGGCCAATAGCACGACCCTTTTGATGAATTTCTTCATTGTTTTTGTTCAGTGAAACCCAGCAAGCACATCCATCCACAATTAGTTCAATACTCGGACCAGCCATTTGCGGTTCATCCGCTGTTGGAGTCCCAACAAGCCTCACGAGCGAAATCTCTCGAACCTTTTGCGGCAACTTGCCTGCGTAGCAACACGCAATTCCAAGCTTATCATCATTGGGTTTGAAATCCTCCGCGAGAACTTGTCCCAAAGGATATGGAGCAGCAACCTGTGTATTCAGCACTTTGGCCCCGGGCACCTCAAGAATCACTCCCGTTTCAATAGGGGCATGTGCCCCGTGAGTCATCAGGATGTGCCGGTCTCCTTGATTTGCAAGATGAGTTCGAATTTCCCCAGCGGTTGCTGTATATTTGAACAAAAATTTCACCGTATGGACCGGTTCCATTCCAGCAGCTTTGTATTTTGCAAGACGAGCCCGAACTCTTTCTTCTATGAAACTCTGGCGGCGTATAGGCGTAGATTTCGAATAGTTTACCACAGTCGGCAAATATCCCAATTCCTGCTTCAGGATTGGCAAAATTGGTCTGACCGCCGATGAGGGATTGCTTTCTGAGATGCTAATCCCCTCTCCAATGTCTGGCCCCATTGCAACAACCAACGTCCTCTCTTCAAGGCCGAGATAGTCCCACTTGTTCACGGCATCATTTGCAACAAAGCCGTATAAATTTAAGCCGCCCCTTTCAGCAATTGGATCGCGCGAGAGCCATGTGCCAGTGGCTGGGTTGTAGTATGCCAAGAGGTCTTGCCCAACCAAGAGGAATCCAAGCAGCACGGCAAAGCGGAGGCAGGAAAAGATGACATTCATGAATTTAAATGATCCGGGTTGCAGAGGAGTCTATCGAGGAAATCTTCCGGAGACTGGAGTGTTCTGACGGAAAGCAGGATTTTGTGCGGGAGGCGCGAACATGCGTCGCTGGTTCTGTGCATTGAAGGCTTCTACCTCTCCGATATTTGAAAGAGGGGCGTCGTCGAAGCGACGCCCAGAGGGGACTTGCATTGCAGGAAATATTCCCATCGCACCACCATACTGGTCGCTGGCAATGGCCAGTCCCGCTCCATAATCGGGATGTCCCGGGTGCAGCAGATTCGCCTGCGCATGGGCAATCAGAGCCTCGATGCTTCTCCGGTGAAATTGCAGCACCTGACCACGCAGGGCGAAGAACGCGGCCAGTTCCTCGCGCGGTGAAAGTGAACGCAAATACCAGCCTTGTTTTACTTCCTCATCAGAAATGGGAAAGGGCCACTTCTGATAGTGGGCATCAGGGTAGCAAGTGATGCCATTCGTGCATTCAAAGTTGCGCCGGGTCTTGCCATCATCCCACCGTAGGAAAAGATGCCCTTTGGCGGGGACCAGCTTCAAAGGGTAGCCAAGCTTTCGTCCTACAGCGACAAGCAGCACCGGCATGGAAGTACAAGTGCCCATCCGATGTTCTCCGAGCAACCCTGAGAGAAAAACATCGTCGGCTTGTTCATAGAAGGACTGGTCTTGCAGGCTTTCAGCAGTTGCGGCTGCGATTTTCTTTGGATTGTAGCGCAGGCTGAAATCCTGCCCCAGAACCGTATTGAGCATCACGATGCGATAGAATTCCTCGGAGTTCTCAAACCCGGCCGGATTGGAAGTGAACTGGTGGAAATTTCTTGCCGTCTCGGAACGAACTGCTTGGACCATCTGTTCGAGGTTCTTCAAACCGTCTTGAAGAGTGACTGCACCATGTCCGGGCAGCCCTTCCGCACACAGCAAGTTCATCAAGGCGATGTCCACACCCGCCAGTTCGCTTTCGGATAGTTCAGCAAGCCGTCCCAGGGTGAGAGGTGGCCCGCTTCCATTTGTGTTCACCGCGACAACGGGAGGAACAGCCTTGGGGGACTTTTTGTCTGCGGCAATCCAAAAGGCAATTCCAATACCGAGCACCATCCCTCCCAGGAAAATTCCGGCAGTCCAAAGCGGGGGAGACTTCGCGGTGGAAGCAGCAGGCGATGAAGGAACGCCTCCCGCAGACTCTGCAGCCTTGCGGTTTGTTCGTTCTAAAGCGCGGCGTTCGCGACGAGCCTCTCCCATCACGAGCACTAGGCAACGAAATCACCTAATGGCAATAGAAAAAACTGTAGCTCGCATGGAGTCAAAACCATGCTTCGGCAGCTTGCGTCAGCCCTCACTACGCGCCGCTGATACACTTGCGGCTCGCCAGTTTCACAACCTGATGAAAAGCTAGACTGCGGTTGGGTTGCCCCACATAGGCGGCCACAGTCTGCTCGGGAGTGAGGATGTCTTCTGCCACGAAGGCAGCCTAGCGGGTTCGCCCTGCCGGAAAAACTGAATTCTCCATGCAGGTCTGCGGCTTGAAAGTTTGACGCGGGAATCCCGTGTTGTCCCCCGCATGAAAAAACTGTTGCTCACCGCTGTCCTGGCCGTCTCCACGGCCTTCGCCGCCGACGCCCCCTCCCTCTACGACATCCCCGTCAAAGACATTGAGGGCAAAGAGACCTCTCTCAAACCCTACGCCGGAAAGGTGCTGCTGATCGTGAACGTGGCCTCCCAGTGCGGGAACACGCCGCAGTATCAGGGCCTGCAGGACCTGTACAAAAAGTACGGCGACAAGGGCCTGGTGGTGCTGGGCTTCCCCTGCAACGACTTTGGGGCCCAGGAGCCTGGCTCCAATGCGGAGATCAAGGAGTTCTGCTCCACCAACTACAAGGTGACCTTCCCCATGTTCGACAAGGTGCATGTCAAAGGCCCGGACCAACACCCGCTATTCACGGCCCTGACTGGTTCGCAGGGGGCATTCCCAGGCAACGTGAAGTGGAACTTTGGCAAATTCCTCATTGGCCGCGATGGCAAGCCGCTCCAGCGCATCGAGCCAGGAACAGAGCCCGATGATCCTGCCGTGGTGGCCGCTATTGAGAAGGCGTTGGGCGAGAAGGGTTAAAGCGTGACGTTTGGAGAGGCGGGTCCGCTGACCTATCGGTTGACCCTACCTCTTCACTCCTAACCCTTACCTTCTAACGCTGGTCATTCCCCCTTCCCATCCCGCCGCTCCAATGATAAACCAGCGGCCATGATCAAGTCTTTCATTCAGACCGCCGCGCTCTGCCTTGTCGCTTCCACCCTTGCCAGTTGTGCCGCCGCCCAGATGCCCATGCGCATGCTCCAGGCCATGGGCCGCACCTTGAAAATGGCCGACAACCAGAACGCGCCTGCCCCCACGCCGATCCACCTGCAGCAGCGTGAGATTCAAGACAACCGCGTGCCTGCCAATCTGAATCCCGTCCTGGCCAAAGCCCCCGTGGAGTCCCGCGTGGCAGGTGGTGCCGCCAAGGCAACGACAGGGAACCCCTCCTGATCGAGCCTCTGCCTCCTGCTGGCTCGTGTGGATGAACTTTCCGGCCGCTCTGCCTCAAGGCAGACGGCGATCATCCGGCCAGCCACCCACCTGCTCCTGGGACTGCAAGGTCTTCCGGAAGACCATGCCCTCGACGTCCTGAATCACCCGGACGTCCACCGCATCGCGATCCGGCCCTGCGCCTGCGGAGCCGATCACGGTTTGCCAGACAGTGGAGATGGGCTCTGGCTTCACGGGCACTGGAGCGGCAAAGAGACGCCGGGTGACGGCCCCCTCTGGCACGGGCACACGCAAGACCACGCCAGCTGGCCCTGCGGGCGTCAGCCCCGTCTTGACCTCTCCTGTCTCCCGGTTATCCGAATCCGGAGCATCAACCCGTGCCTTCGGCCGGGTGACCAGATCCACCCGGGAGGATGACTTGGTGCGCCAGTGCAGGTGGGGCCCTTTGATCGAGAAGGCAGGCAAGCGAATGCCTGCCACCAGGCGGGGCACATCTGCCACCCGCACCTCATTGCCCACCACGCCCGCCTTCATGCCCGGGGCGTGGCCATGCCGCGTGAAGACCTCAATGGGACTGCGTGTTGCGCGGGAGGAAAGGTAGAGATTGTTCAGGAACTGGAACTCAAACTTCTTTCCCTCTCCGGTGCCGGACCCTTTCTCCACGCCCGTGGAGTAGCGGGAGCCGCTGCGCCCATAGTCAAAGATCACGTTGTTCACCGCCTCCATCTGCACGGTGTAGCGGTCCTTGGGCCGGAGGTCGTTGCACTCAAACTGCGGCCCCCGCATCACGAACCGGGCGAAGAGACAATGGTGGATGCTCAAGGTGCTGGCACTCGCATTCACCCCGAAGGCGTGATCATCCCCGTACGGATGCAGTTCCTTGCGCCCCAAGGGCTCGCTCAGGATGCACCACTGCACGGTCACGTTGCGACAGCGGGTGATGCCGATGAGCTCGTCACAGCTCCACGAGAGCGAGCAGTGATCGATGAGCACCTGGTTGGTGTTCTTGAGGGTGATGCAGTCCAGGCCGTTGGAGCCCTTGGGCCGGTGGCGTTTTTCTGCCTTGTTCCGGCGCAGCACGTTCTCGTCCCCCAGGCGGATCCGGAGGTGCCGCAGGACGATTTCCTCGACCCCCTCAAACTCCAGGCTGCCGCCCCGGATGGTGATGCCGCCGTCAGGGGCATCGGTGCCATCGACCGTGAGGAACGACTCCTTGACCTCAATGCGGTCCTTCAGAGTGATGGTGCCGCCCACGCTGAACTTCACCGTGCGCGGCCCTTTCTGACGAAGCGCCCAGCGCAGCGTACCTTTCGCGGGCTTTTTGACATCGTCGTCCAGACGGGTCACCAGAAGCACGCGTCCACCGGCACCTCCTGTGGCCGTGGCTCCAAAGCCCAATGGCTTGCCGCCCGTCGCACGGAGAGGCACGCCCAGCACCGGCCCGGCCGCCACCAGCACGACCCCCAGGCACAGGCAAATCCGGGCCAGGCGGGAGGATGAGACAGGCTTCATAGGCGGAGTGCGAGCATTTTGCCCCTCCCAAGCAAAAACGATCCTCCTCCGGAAGTCGGCGCAAGAACCTGAAAAATTGACCGCCCCGGCGGGCCCTTGTCCCATCCCAGCCGGGGGTTGATCTGAAATAGAAACTTCTTACTGCGGGCTGGCCGGGGAGTAGGCGGGATCCACCTCGTCCTCAGCGCTCTTTTTGCCACCCACAAAGGGGATCCACTTCAGAGGCTTGGTAAGGGTCTTGCCCACGGATCCTGCGGCGCTGCCCACCTTGCCAGCGCTGCGACCCATCTTGTTCACCACGCTGTTCTCCTTCTTCAACTGCTCCTGCTGGGCGGCGATCTCAGGGTTGGGCTCTGAGGGCGGCGGCACCACCACCCGGGACACGGGGCGCCAGGTGTTGGAGAAGGGGTCGAATTCCTGAGCGCCCACCGGGGCGGATTGGGAGACGGAAGACTTGGAGCCAAACATGGAGCAGGCGCTGAGACCGGCGACTAGAGCCAGACAGGCTGCGGAGTGGGCGAGACGGGACAGATTCATCGGGCCGGAAGCTAGCGAAGGTTTCGCCGTACACAAGTGACTTGCTACGGCCAGCAATGACGGGCAAGACGTAGCCTTCTGGCAGATTGGCCGTGTTCCCAGCCATGTTGAACCGATGATTGACTCCCTGCACCCGGCTCTGGCCGCCTGGTTCACCGGGCGTTTTGGCAAGCCCACTCATGCGCAGGAAGTCACGCTGCCGCACGTGCTGGCGGGTCAGTCTGTGCTGCTCACCTCCCCCACGGGCAGTGGGAAAACGCTGGCGGGCTTCCTGGGAGTGCTGGACGACCTCCTGCACCGCCTGGACGAGGGGCCGCTCCCCCATCAGACCCTGGCCATCTACGTCTCTCCCCTGCGGGCGCTGACCTATGACATGCAGAAGAACCTCTCAGAACCTCTGCATGAGATGGGCCTCGCGCAGGACATCCGGATCGGCCTCCGGAATGGCGACACCCCGGCCTCAGAGCGGGCAAAGTTTCGCAAACAGCCCCCTCACATCCTGCTGACGACCCCGGAGAGTCTGGCCATCCTCCTCCCCCAGGAAGGTTACCGGGAGATTCTCAGCGGCTGCCGCCATGTCATCGTGGATGAACTGCACGCCCTGGCGGAGAACAAGCGGGGCTCCCATCTCAGCCTGACCTTGGAGAGGCTGGAACAAATGGTGTCCGCGCCTCCTGACGGGGCCGGACTGGTGCGCATTGGCCTGAGCGCCACGGCCGCCCCCCTGGATGAGCTGGCGAGATTTTTGTGCGGGACAGGTCGTGACTGCGCCATCGTGCAGGGCCGGGCGGAGCGCAGACGCCGCGTGGAGGTGCTGTCCCCCTTGCGTCGTGAGCCGTATCCGCCAGCCGGCTGGACGGCCCAGCGGGTGATGAAGGATCTGGCGCGGCTGGTGGAGCAGAAGCGGAGCACCATCATCTTTTGCAACACCCGGAGCGGTGCGGAAAGCACATCGCTCCGGCTCAAACAGGCACTGCCGGAACTGGCCTCGGTCATCGAGACCCATCACTCGTCTCTGGACCGCGATCTGCGCCTGGAGGTGGAAGACCGCCTCAAGGCTGGGGAACTGCGGGCCGTGGTGTGCTCGACCAGCCTGGAGCTGGGCATCGACATCGGGGCGGTGGACTGCGCGGTGATGATCTCCACGCCGAAGGGCGTCAGTCGCGCCATTCAGCGGATCGGACGCAGCGGTCACAACATCCACGAGGAGAGCCATGGCGTGCTGGTGGCCACCAATGTGAACGATCTCATGGAATGCGTGGTGTGTGCGGACATGACCCGCCGCACCCAGCTGGACGCCATCCGCGTGCTGCAAAAGCCCTATGACGTGCTGGCCCAGCACCTGGTGGGCATGGCCATGCAGAAGGGATATACCCGTGACACGGCGTATGCGACGGTGCTCCAGGCCTGGCCCTACCATGAACTCAGCCGCGCGGAGTTCGACCGGGTGCTGCAGTATGTGATGGGTGGCGGCAAAAGCCTGGAGGAAAATTATCGCGAGGTCTTCGGCAAGATTGTGGAGGATGCACAAGGCCGGCTCATGACCCCGAACCGCAAGGTGGAGCGGGACTATCTGGTGAACATCGGCACCATCGCGAGCGAGGGGGCCGTGCGCGTGTACCTGGGCACCCGCAGGCTCGGGGAGGTGGAGGAGAGTTTCGTGAAGAACCTCAAGTACGGCGACATCTTCGTGCTGGCCGGGCGCACGGTGAGGCTGGTCGAGACTGGGGTCATGGAAATCACTGTGGAGGCCGCCGACGGTCGCCTGCCCACGGTCCCGAGCTGGAATGCCAACAAGATGCCGCTGGCCAGCGGTCTAGCCCAGGAGGTGACCCGCCTGCGCACCCGCCTGGCCGCCAGGCTGGAGGCGAACGAGCCGCCAGCGGCGACGTCAGACTGGCTCGTGGAGGACTACCTCATCAGCAGTGTGAATGCGGACGCCATTGTGAAGCACTGCCGCAACCAGTGCCGCTTCTCCGCCATTCCCACGGACTCCTTGTTTCTCATCGAACTCTACCGCGAGCCTGAGGATGATGGGGAGGAATTCCGCGAACCGGAACCCAGCCTCATGCCACCCAAGCGCGGTGCGGGCCGGGCCATGAGAAAGCCGGATCCGGAGCGCTGCCACTTCTTCTTCCACTCCCTCATCGGCCGGTCCGCCAATGATGCACTCTCCCGCATCATCGCCCACCGGGTGAAAGAGGCCGTGGGCGGAAATGCCCTGGTCACCATCGATGACTACGGATTCCTCCTCTCGGTCCGTCAATTCCAGGAACTAGGACTGGAAGAGTGGCGCGACCTGTTTCATGCCGACAATCTGGAGGCAGATCTGCGCAGCGCCCTCGCCGAGAGCCAGCTCGTGAAATGGCAGTTCCGGGGCGTGGCCCAGACCGGCCTGATGGTGCCGCGCAATCTGCCGGGAGCGGAACGTCGGCTCAAACAACTCCGCTGGAGCGGGGAGATCCTCTTCCAGGTGCTGAGCAAACACGAGCCTGATCATCCGCTGCTGGAACAGGCGATCCGCGAGGCCACTCATGTCTTCCTGGACCTGCCCCGGGCAGCCCAGTTCCTTGCGGGGGCTCACCAGATGCAATGGCAGCTCATCGAGGTGCCCGTGGTGACGCCTTTCTCGTTCGGCATCTATGCCAGCAAGATCAAGGAAAGCATGCTTCTGGAGGACCCGGAGGAAGCCATCGAGAGGCTGTGGAAGAAGTTTGAGAAGGCCGGCCACCGGCATGAAGAACCTCTGGAATAGGGACGCTTCCCCGCCACGGCTCGCCCAACCTCGCGCCAGGGTCTTGGAGTGCGTGTGGCTTGACACCGCTTTCGCCTGCCGACTGCGCACCCTCCCCACGTTGGACTCCGCCAGCCTGCAAAGGGGGCGGGATCTCCGGTCCCGCTCAGTCGCGCCACGACCGACGCCGCCAACACGACAGACGGCCATCCACCCAACATCCCCCACCACGCACCCCCTCCGCTCACCTGCGTGGCCGGGAAACCCCGCCTCCCTTACGTCCACGCCCCTGCTCCACCCTCTAGGTTCTATCCCATCACAAGCAACGCGCTGGCCTCTTGCCCAACCATCGACTCCTGGCCACCTCCATACCCCCCGGCCCATCCAACCTCGCGCCAGCGTCTTGGAGTGCGTGTGGTCTGGGCACCGCTTTCGCCCCCCTTGTGATAGGGGCGAACCCAAAGGCAGCAGCAGGGCCTTTGACCAAGCTCAAATGACTCACACCCTCAATTCACCCTGACCAGTGCGGACTCTTCCTTGATATAGATCAGCAGCCCACCATTCAACTCCGTGACGGTGCCCCGCGCCCGGACTTTCGCGCCCTGCAGAGCCTCAAGCCGGGATTTAGGAAATACAGACTCCGTGTCTGCCGTGCGGAATGCCAGCGACACCGACTCGCCAGCACGCCGGGAAAAGTTTAAATAGCGAGTCTTGCCGGACTTGCTCTCCCCCACACTCGTCACCACGCCCTCCACCTCCACAGGCTGATTAAGGCTGGTTCGCAGCTGATCCAGCGCACGAGGATCCAGCGGTGCACCGGCCGCCATCATCGTCGATGGAGGAGAAGGGGGCGCCGTCGCAGGAGCTGGCGCGGTTGTTTCCTGCATCGCCACCGGCGGGCTGGCGGACATCTGCTCCGTTGCCGGCACCATGGTGACTGCAGGTTCCGGTGGCGGGGCTGTCTCTGGCGTCTGAACTTGCTCCGGAACAGACTCGCCCGGGCCGGAAGGGGCCGCCTCTTTGACGGGACGATTCGAGGCTGGCGCAGGCTGGTACTTTTTCTTCGCCTCCTGAAAGTGCCAGTACCCGTAGGCTGCCGCAGAAAGCAGGAGGCAGCAGATCACGGGAATGATGATCGACATGGCATTGCCTGAGGAAGAAGCCTCTTCAGGATGCGGCAGGCGCACCGGCTGGATCACCGGACGGCTCACGTGCGGATTCGCGGAAACTGCTGGCTTGGGAAGAGGGCGGGCCGGGGGTTGCAGGGCCAGCTTGAATAGCGCCAGGGCCTGCGCCGCACTGTCCGGCCGGTCTTCAGGCAGACGGCTCATGAGCCTGAGCACCCAATCGACCACGGCAGCCGGCAGATCCGGCCGCCACTCCGCCAGGGGCCCAGGTGCATGCGTCAGGTGGGCGGCCATCACCCCGGCAGCACTGTCCGCGGTGAAAGGATAGTTGCCCGTGAGAGCATGGTAGTAGGAACATCCCAGTGAGTAGAGGTCGGTGCGCTGGTCGAGGGTCCCGCGTTCAAACTGCTCGGGAGCCATGAAATAAACCGTGCCCATCACACTCCCCTCCACGTCTGTCGTCTGGGTGGTGGGGGCGGGGCAGTATTTGGCGATGCCAAAGTCCAGCAGCTTGAACTGCATCTCACAGGTGGGCAGCCACACCAGCATGATGTTGGAGGGCTTCAAATCCCGGTGCAGCATGCCACGCGCATGGGCGGCGCCCAGTCCACCCAGGGTGTCCTGCACCAGGGTGGCGAACTCCTCCAGGGGAAGCGGCGCACCCTCCACCACCTGCTCCATGGTCTGCCCCTCCAGATACTCCATCACCACGTACGGCCCGTCTTCATCCGTGCCGATGTCATGGATCGTCACAATGTTGGGGTGCTGCAGCGCCGACAGGGACAAGGCCTCCTGCCGCAGCTGTCCCGCATCTTCATGAGTCTCCCCAGCACCCGGAGAGCGCATCAGCCGTTTGATGGCCACCGGACGATGGAGCTGCAAGTCCATAGCCTTGTACACCACCCCCGACCCGCCCTGACCAAGCTGTTCCAGAAGCTCATAGCGTGAAGTGACAGCAGTCATGGCGGGAAGCTATGGATGATGGTGGTGGTTTGATCGTGAAGTGATTTCCTTAGACTCTGGCGGGACGCTCCTGCCGGCGGCGACGCTGGATCAGCATGAGGCCACCGCCCAGAAGCAACAGCACCATGCGGCCCGGCTCTGGCACCGCTGAAAGGGTGATGCGCCCGTCCGTGGACAAGGTGTTGATCCACTCATAGCCAGCGATTTCCGGAAGGGTGATGGTGCTGTAGTTTACGGTGCGGTTGGCCTGAAGCACCGTGCCCCAGTCAATGAGCTGCCAGAAGGAACCATCGACCCACGGCTGGGCGCCAAAGTCGGGATCGGCATTGTTGATCACCAAGGTGCCGGACAGATTGACCGACGTGGTGCCACTGCCGAAGGCCAGCTTGTCCGAAGACCCCGCCTCGCCGCCGATGCTGCCGGAGAACAGATCAAACTCCATGGTACCGGAGCTGGTCAGGTTGCCGGAAATGGTCATGACCCGCGCCGTGGTGTCTCCCGTGCTGCCGATCTTAAGACGGCCGTCGGAATTGATCGTCACCGTCCCCGTAAGCGTGCCCCGCCCCTGGAGCGTCGGCGTCGTGCCACCGGAGGTGTTGTTATCCCCCACCGTGACATTGCCCGTGAAGAGGTTGTTGATTTCCGTGGTGACGGATTCAGCGAGCGTGACGGCATAGGTGTTGGTGCTCCAGTTGCCGTTTAAAATCAGCTTGCCTGTGCCGCCAAGAGTGATGCCCGTCGCGGTTCCCGTCCCAGAGTCCGCCGCCCTGTCACCGTTGAGGGTGGTCGTATTCATCGTGTTCAACGCCAGTTGCCCTGTGGTGCTTGTGCCACGGAAGAAACCCACGGTGCCGTTGATCTCCATGTTGCTACCGCCAAACGCAGCCGCCGCCCCGGCGCGCCCCCCAATGCTGAGGCTGTTGGCCAGCGCATTCTCCCCTGTCAGATCGGTCACAGCATGCAAGGTCCCGTAGTTGAAGCGGAACTGAGCCGTGGTACCCAGGCCGTTCTTGTGGCCGATTTTCAGCGTGCCACCGTTCGTGGGAGTGGCAGCGGTGGAGCCCAACTGGAATCCAAGAGAGAGTCCTGCGTTATCGCCTGTGGCCTCAAGCGTGCCTGCGCCAGCTTTGATGATGCGGCTTCCTGTCAAGGTGCCCTGCAAGGCCAGCACCGCCGCCGCGTTGCTCACGGTGATCGTCCGGTCAACCGCGCCGAGGTTGAGATTGTTCTGAATCGTCGCCGTCCCGGCGTGGCTGGCGGTGATGTTGGCGGCGGTGGCGTCATTGCCCTTCACCGTGGCATTGCCTGAGACCGTCACCGCACCCAGATCATTGGTGGCACCTTGAAGATCCACCGTGCCAGAGTTGGAAAGCGTCAGAGCAGTGAGGGAGGTTGTGCCATTCACCGTCAAAGTGGTGCCATCTGCAACATCCAGACCGCCAGCGCCAGAAATGGCATGTCCGCCGGTTGCAGTGGCCCGCTCTTCATGCAAACTCACATCGGCAGTCGTCTTGAGCGTTCCGCCACCCAGCACAATGCCGTTGCTGGTAGCGCCCAGATTGTCGTCACTGGCAATCTCAAGGATGCCAGCATTGATCGTGACGTCGCCGGCAAAAGTGTTGATGCCGCCAAGGACGAGAGTCCCTGCTCCTGCTTTGGTGAGGCCGCTGAAGCCGGAAATGACGTTGTTAATCGTGGCCACATGCCCAGCAGTCGTCACGGTGATGGTGGGGCTGCCAGTCCCAGGTGCCAGGGCCAGAGCCTCCCCCTCCAAAGTGTATCCGCCAACTTCGAACCGCAGGTTGCTTTCGTGGGATATCTCTTCCGTGAGGGTCACCGTGCCTGCGGTGCCGGCGAAGATGAGTTCCGTAGAAGGATCAAAAGCATTTGGTGTCGCTGTGCCGGCTTGGGTATTCCAGGTTGTTCCGCCTGTGGTCCAATTGCCAATGCCGCCTACACCGGCGGTCGTGCCATTGGCGTCCCAGTAGTTGCCCACGGTTGGGACAACGACAACCGGATCAACGGTCCCGACAAATGAAAAGTCATTGATACTGAACGTGCCGGAACTACCTGTCGCCCCCCATGCATAGAGTCTGAATTCTATGGAGGCGGTAATGCTGTCAAAGCTTGGGGAGGCAAGGCTGATTGAAAATGGGGAAGCACTGCTCGCTGTTGCACCAGTCGCGATATTAGAGGAGAATCCATCCAGCGACGATCTCAACGCGTAGGTCTTAGGTCCAGTGGTAGATCTTTGCCAGTTGCCATCCAGACGCGTAAGATCAATTTCGAATCCGGTTTTGGGAGTCAGCGTCCATGAGAAGTAAGCAGTGGTTTCAAAATCCGAACCGTCGGAATCAAAATTCAAACCCCAGTCATTGGCATTGTATCTGGACCCACCTGCATTGGCACCAATCCCCGACCCTCGACCAATGCCGGTAACTGTAATGTTCCCATTCACAATTTGGCCAGTAGTATATGGGTTTGAGGCGCTTGGATTGGTCTCATCGATGGTATTTGAAAAGATCGACTGTGCCGGAAGACTTGAACAAGCTCCCGCTACCAAGAATAGAGTCATGCCCCAACACAACATACGCATGAAGTTGGCGCTGCATGGAAGTCGCGTTTGACTACTCGGACGGCTCAAACTTTGGCAGGATCGTGGAGTCATAGGGGTCTTGGATGAATTGCAGCTTCATGACTTATCCCATTTCACTCAACCAACGTTCACGTCACCCTCGCGCCTGTTGCTCCACGAACCATCAAATCCAACAGAAGTTCCCGTCACATTGCTTGCACACGCCATGAACTCCTCCTACGCATGCAACGACTTCTTCACCTTGGCGTGGTTGTTTCCGTCACCCGACTTCCCCTAGGCTCTTCACCTGCTGATCAACTCCTGTGCAGATAACACTAAATCTGTCTGATAATTCCACCTCACTCACCTCATTGTGAAACCCATTGCCACACTCATCTGCACCTTGTCGCTCTTTGCCGCCTCCATCACTCCCGCTTCCGCATGGTGGGGTACAGGTCACATGGTTGTCACTTCCGTGGCATGGCGTCAGTTGAGCCAGCAGGAACAGGAGCAGGCTCACGCACTATTGAAAGCACATCCCAAATACAATGACTGGATGTCCTCCTATCCTGCGGACGTTCCAGGCCTGAGCAAAGGCTTGTACGCTGCCATGGCCGCCAGCCTTTGGGCAGATGACATCCGTGACAAGAACAATCCTGCCACCCACCCCGAGTGGCACTATGTGGATTATCCGTTGGTACCGCCACATTTCCCCAAAGAGCCAGCCCCCAATCCGACCAACGATGTGCTGGTGGGAATCAAGGAGTGCGAACGTGTGATCGCCAGCCCGACCACATCCACCCAGGAGAAGGGCGAGATGGTCAGCTGGCTCATTCATCTGGTGGGAGATGTTCACCAGCCGCTTCACTGTGCTTCGTTGACCAACGACGACTTCCCCGCGCCCGAAGGGGATCGTGGAGGCAACAGCGCCTTTGTCCGGCCGGACAAGCAGTCCAAGGCCATCAACCTCCACATGGTGTGGGACAGCCAGTTGGGCGGGGCCCGGGTTGCCGATGCGGGGAGTTCTCGTGAAGCGCTTAACAAAGCCATTCTGCTTGAAACCGAACATCCCCGAGTTGCCGCCGCCGAGTTGCAAAAGAGTCCGTCACCGGAATCCTGGAGCCTTGAAGGAAGAGAGCTCGCCATCCAGGAAGCCTATCTCCATGGCAACCTCCGGTATGCTGTTGGGAAACAACTCAATGCGCCAGTTCTGCCCGAGGGGTACACCAAGAAAGCCAGGGCGATCTCTGAACGACGCGTGACCCTGGCGGGCTATCGTCTGGCAGACATGTTGAAACGTCTGCTGGCAGTGTCCACGGCTGAACCTGAAAGGGCTTCCAACTGAAACCATGCGCCAGGCATTCTGACCTGGAGAAACTGTAACAACTCCGTTTAAGTCACAAGGGCGTCACGTTTCCTACCGGCAAACCGGTGGCGTGGCGCCTCGTCGTTTGCCGCAGTTGTTGCGATATGCCAATCGAACGAGGCGCGCGCCTGTTATCACGCAAAATTCGTGCATTGCCTTGGCGGCACCCTCTTCGAACAGATGACTCCGCCCCGGTGGTTCAATGAGTTACGGTCAAAGGGGACAACGAAAGGGATGCGCCGCCACCGGACATGGTTGGGCCTTTGCATGGATCAACTTATGCTCCATGCGGCCCTTCAGGCTCTGTAGCAACAGCCATGTGACATGTCACGAAAGGCTTACATGCCCTGTGTTTACATTCCCCCTGGCAGAACGTTATAAGCTGCGGCCCTTCCTTCCACCCCCATGGCCCGTTCATGAGACCCCCTCGCTCAGGCTCATTTGGTTGTTACCTGCAACCACCTCTCCGCACCCGCTCCGCTGGCATGACGCTGGTGGAGGTCACCGTGGTGATGGCGATCATCGCCATTATGATGGGGGTGGGCATCGCCGGCCTCTCCAACATGTCCACTCCGCGTCGGCAGACGGCGGTCACCACATTGAAGGGGACGCTGGACCAGGCGCGCGCCCATGCCATCGCCACACGCAAATATGTGGCGCTGATGGTGGTGGACGGGGTGCCGCCGGAGTCCGTGGAGCCGCTGAATCTCTGCAAATACGCCGTGTTCGAAGTAGGCTCACCCGGAACTGATGGTCAGTATGCCACTGATTCCAAGCAGGTGACGGAATGGAAAAGTCTTCCTGACGGAGTTTGCTTTGCCAAAGGTCTGGCGGGGAAGCCCACGATTCTGGATCTGCCGCTGACGCTGGACCAATACCGCGTGCGGGGCATTTCTGGAGCAGGCTATCCGGAAGTCGAACTCCGCTTCATGAGCGGCAACACTTTCAAAATGCTTCCGGGGATTGTTTTCGCTCCCAATGGTGCCGTGGCCACGCCCCGTCTTTCAGCGGTGGTGCAGAATCTGGATGTGCTGCTGGTTGAAGGAAGGGTGGATGCGGCCGGGACCGCCACGAGCGTCACCCCCAGCCACAATCCGCCAAGGATTGAAGGAGTTCGCATGACACGCCTTACCGGCATCAGCCGGTACTACGATGACACCGCTGCGGGAGCGTCAACTCCACCCACCCCTTGAAGATCATGACCTGCCATCCTGAGTCCTGCTCCGCTGTCCAGAGCTGCCGGCCATCGGCCGCTGGTTTTTCACTGATTGAAGTGACCATTGCCATGGGCATCTTTGGCGGTTCCATTCTCGTGCTGATGGGGCTGACGGCCATCACCACCGAGTTCGCCATGACCAACCGCGAAATGACGGCGGCCAGTCAACTCGCCGCAAAGGTGTTCACGGACCTATCCCAGCCGCAGAGCGGGGCCGCAAACGATGACCGCAACCGCACCCTGAACCCTGCCAGCAGTCCGACCACTCCGTACGGCGTCCAGATTGCGCCCGCGGCGGAGCGCTACAACAACACTCCATTTACCTGGGTATTTTCCGAGAACCTCTCAGCCATTTCCGTCGGCAGCACGGGATCATCGGCCCTGTATGAAAATGGTTCCGATCAGCTTGATGGCCGGTACCTGGTGGGCCTCTCGTTTGCAGACGAGTCCCGCTATCAGACTCCCGCCACGGCACCCATCGCCCCGCCCGCTGGCACCGGGGTTGTCAAAAGGGTCATGGTGAGCGTCGAAGCTCCCGCGCATCTCGCCCGGCAGTACCGCCGCAAGTACGAGTTCTACAGGATTATGGAGTTCCGTTGATCCGGCCCCTCCCAGGAGCCGCTTCCCGCTCCGCAATCACTCCCTCATCCCCACTGGTATGATTCTTCATCCCCTGCGCCCGCTCCGTGGTTTCACCCTGGTGGAAATCATGGTCGCAGCATCGGTATCCTCAGTACTCCTACTCCTGCTCGTGCAAGTGCTGGGTTCTTCACAGGATCTGTGGGTGAACCTGCGACGCAAGACCGACGCAGCTCAGGAGACCCGGTCCCTGCTCGGCCTTATTCGGTCGGACATCAAAGCCATGTTCACCCGTGGAGACCGCAAGAAAGGCCTGGTTCCGTTCTATATCATTCCCGGCGGCCCGGGCAGCCCTTCTGAGATCTCCTTCCTGGCTGTTCAAGATCAGCTTTCCCAAGATCCCTCCTCCCAGGCGGCCACCACGCCCAAGAGCGATCTTTGCATCATTTCTTACAAGCTCGACACCGCTCACCCGGACCGCCCGCTGGTCCGCACTTTCAGTGACAGCAACGCCACCTACAAAGCGGTGAAGGCGCGCATTGATGGCTTCATCAATGCAGCCGCGCCCACCGTCGAACCTCAGGTGCCCACGACTCCAAGTCTGGCCGACCAGCCTTGGAAAGAGGCCAGCATCCCCTCAGGCACGGGCACCTCCGTACCGGAGGCAGTTTCCGAGAACCTCGGGATGCGCGTCATGGCCTTCGAGGTGGTTCCCATGAGACTGCGCCGGCAGGTTGCCTCACCCACGGGTGCCCCCATGACACCGTTGCAATTGCAGAACATCCTGACGGGGCGAATTGCTGGTGTAGCCACCGATCCCTGGCCCCGGCCCAACCTTTCCCCGGAGCATGCGGGCCAGTTGCCCAAGACGGCTGAATACGACCCCGACTACTCTGCGCCAGATGTCATCGAAGTCCGCCTCGTCGTCGCAGATGCCGCCAAACTGGCCCGCATGACGCCTTCCACCATTGCCACGCTCGGCACCAATGCCCAGCGGGACATCAGCGATGGCAAGCTGGATGGATTTGCCGGTGCTGACCAGGTGCTCACTCCTGCTGAGCTTCAGGGTCTCTCTTTCGCCAATACTTCCGTCGCCATCAACAAACCATGAAGCTGCCATCCCCTGCGTCATCACCGCAGCGCCGAAAGCGAAGCCAGAACGGCTTCACCCTCATCGCCACGATCATGATCCTGGCGCTTCTTGTCGTGATGCTCGTGGGGTCGTTCTCCACCAACACCACCGAACTGGCGGTCTCACGATCACACTTCAACGACTACCGGACCACCCTGGCCGTGGAATCTGCCTTCCGCGCTGCGACCAGGAAGGCGTTTCGGCAAATTGAAAAGTCCGGTGACTTCGTGGTGTTCCGCCGTCAGCAGACCGGCTCGTCCGCCTCCCACCTGCGTCCGGTAGTCTATCTCACAGCCGCTTACGATCCTGCTACCAACCAGTGGCAATATCAGCCGCTGATCAGCGGTGCCAAAACCACGCTGTCCACCTCCGCTCTCGTGCCCAGACCCGGTGGCAACACCCTGGAAACAGCCGTGATGGATACCGGTGAAAAGTTCAGTGACTTTGCCAAGTTCGTCCCTGGCACCGGTGCTGGAGGCTGGTCGGACACGCCACTGGCGCCTCGCTGGGAGTATCTCGACTTTCGCTCTGAAGCGGCAGGCACAGCCCCCCTTTCCGCGAACCCCAATGATCCAAGGGCCAAGGGGCAGGATCTGCGGGTGCGGTACTGCTACTGGGTGGAGGATCTGGCCGGCAAACTCGATGGCGATCTCGTAGGCAACACCAGCGGACCAAACCTTACCCACCTGCGTGGCCAACCAGCGAGGAACGAGGATCAACTTCGCCAGGTGGCCCTCTTCACACTCTTTCCTCCGACACCGGGCATACCGGGGACCACGTTCCCCAATCTGGACAACAGCACCACCTCTACGCAGGACAATGACCTGATCAACAAGCGGCACTATGCGCTGACCAATGAGACCATCAAACAGATCGGCATGAGCTCCACAGCGGCCGAGTTGATGCTCAAGAAGAACATTAACTTCAGCATGCCAGCTGGCGTGGAGCATGAGGTCATTCCAAGAAAGGCAAGCATTGCTTCCTCGATGTGGGGCAAACCCAAACTCGCCATCAACAAACTCATCGAAAGGGCTGAAAGCGACACCTCGGCCACAGGCTCTGGTGAACGCCACGCTGCCATCACCGAACTGGCGGAACACATCAAGAGCTCGCTGCCCAACTTCGCCAGGACCCGAGCCGGAGGCAACGTGATGAACACCGGCCTCAACAGTGCTTATCAAGGTGCGCCCTACGGCAAGCTCATGACGGAGGACGAGTATGTTTACTCCCTCGCTGCGAACATCATCGACTACGCAGACCGGGACCAGACACCCTCTGTGGATCCATCCTGGGTCAGGAGCACGACCACTACCGGCTATGGTCCTGGCGACATCAATGTACCCAAATATCGCGGCATCGATCTCCAGCCTTATTGCGTGGGCTATGCCACCCGGTTCCTAAACTCCGCCTGGGACGACTCCTCCGTCACCATGCAGGTCTCCGTATGGGTAGCCCTGTGGAATCCCACGGACCGTGAAATCGAAGGAGACCTGGAGGTGCGGTTCACAGAAGGCCGTACGGTGGTGAACTGCATGCTCCAGGGCGAGAACATCGCCGGTGGAAGCCGCCCGGCGCTGCCCCATCTCAATCTGCCGGTGAAACACATCAGTCTGGGGCCCAACGAGTGCATCCATGTGCCCTGGTACGATGTTCATACGCTGAGGGCAACTGGACTGGCCAAGAGCCGCATCCAAGACCCCAACTTCCGGATGTGTCCAGACGATGCGGCAGGGATCCAGTCTCTCTTCGACGGCGGATATCAAATCTTCTGGAACGGCAAACTGGCCGACCGTACCCGCAGACCTGACAATATCAACCGCCCCTACAGACAGCCAGGCAGCACGAATGACAAAGCTGGACTGGGCAAATGGTTCTTCGCCAGCTCTGGCATTGGCGACAGTTCGCAACCCGCGGGCGATCCGCGTGGCACGCTCTACACGGCGGGACTGGCATCCAGCGGCGGTGATGCATCTGGCAACCGAGGCTACTACTACCGGGAGGCCAAGTACATCAACAACTGCTTCTGGGGCGGTGGCGCGGTGAAGAGCACCTTCGGAGACAGCTTCAATCCTGCTCAATGGCTGAGCGACCCTGGACATCAGACCCAGCCCAACCAGTTCAATATAGCACCACTGGAAACCGAGACACCGGACATTCACCTACAGAAGCGACCGGTGACAACGCCCCCTCTCCCCGAAAAAGCGCCTTCTCATGTGAAGCACCCAGTAGACGACTATCCAGCGAACTACACGGGCCCTGGATACTACGAGTCGCTTGGTGAGTTGGGGTTTGTCTTCGATCCCAACGCCTGGACCCGTGTCACGGGCGGTGGATCCCCACACTTTCAAGGTGGTGGCAGCACGCTTCGCATCGGCTCTGTAGAACTGACCCCGTTTAACAGTCCCGGAACACGGGCCTCAGATCTTCTGGACATCCTCTGCCTGGATGAAAAGAAGACCTTCAAGGGTCTGGTGAATGTCAACAGCACCTCACCGGAAGTCATCCGCTCTCTTGTCGCAGGAGTCGAAATTCGCAGTGAGCGCGCCATGGTCAACGGAGTGGAAACCTCGACCGACGGCATCGTTCGCAATGGTGGAGTGACCGGTGGCTCGGTGTTCCACCCCTGTAGCAACATCAACACCGGAGCGGGCAGCGTTCTGGCCAAGGGCATTTCCGATCTGGCCGCCGCCAACCCGGGTACCGTGCTCGCCACACCGGGTGATCTCTCCGCGCTCATGGTTGCCAATCCTTCTTCACCCAGCACGCAGATCCCCTATTTCGGAAATGTGAACACGTGGCCGACTGTAGCCACGGCCGACATTCCCAGCCCTCCCACCATGCGGCCGGTGCCAAGTGGCGCAGACCCGGGCCTGGATGATCGCGGTCGGGAGGAGTTCTTCCGTCGCCTCCTGCCGCTGGTCACCTTTCAGAGCCGGACCTTCAGGATGTATCTGGTCACGCAGGTGCTGGACAAGAACAGCAATGTGGTCGGCATGCGCCCCAAAGTCATGGATATTCTCCTAGAACCCATATACGACACCGCTGGCAAAGTCATCGGTCAGGACGTTCAGATCGCCTATGAAAGAAACCTTTGATCTCTTTGCCATGCGCACTCTCATGCTCCTCGTGCTTGCCTGCAGCCTGACGCCACGGGGCTTGCCGGCACAATCGGCCAGTGAACCTGCGCCACCGCCGCCGGTGGCCTATTTCAATGTGGTGAATGTCACCGGTCTGGAGGGTGAGGTGACGGTCCTCACCAACAACAAGCAGGATGAGTCCCGGGCTCTGTCCAAAGGCGGTGAAACCGGAGAATGCGCGGTCACACCCGGTTCAGTCACGGTCAAGGTGTCTCATCCCGCATGCCCTGCGGATGTGGAGCAGAAATTCGTCCTGAAGGTCAACGAGCGGCTCAATCTCCTGGTGCACGCGCTCGTCGTGAAAGGGGAAAACGGGAGAGCCCCGAGCACCAAACTCGCCCTGCTTCCTCTTCAACATCTGCCCTCGCCAGGCAAAACCACGCTCACCCTGCTCAACTGTGACGCCCAATCCCGTCCCCAGTCTCTGGCATTGAATGGTGCGGAGATGACGCTTGAACCTCTCCAGCCCATGCACATGACCGAACTCACCGCCGCAGGCAGTTTTGCCCTCACCTTCAAAGACAGTGAGGTCATGGCTCCCTACGAGCCCCTGACGGAGGACCATGCCTATCTCGTGGTCTATGTTGACCTGGAGAATCCACGGTTGAACGGGGTGGTCATCTCCGATCGGAAACGGGGCACCGTCGATGAAGAGCTGGATCTGAAGAAAAAGGAAGTGGCCCAAAGAATCGCCCGCGAACGCAGGGCTGCGGAATGGGTGCTGAAGGAGCTTGACCGCAAGACCCAAGAAAGGGCTGAGGCCCGGGCCCAGCGGCAGAAGCAACGCGCTCCCGAAAACAGCAGGTGAGCAGGACCACAGCGATCCACCCGACGACCCACCTGATTCAACCTCATGATTCTTTGCGCAGCCCAACTTCGCCTGATCCCGCTGCTGGCGGCATCTGCATTTAGCATCACCTGTGCAACCGCAGCCACCTATGAATATGACGTGGTGGTCTATGGCGGCAGCCCCGCAGGCATTGCGGCGAGCATTCAAGCCGCACGTATGGGGCGGAAGGTGGCACTGATCGAACCCACCCGTCATCTGGGAGGCCAGCTCACGAACGGCGGCTCCGTCATGGAGCCAAAGTACTCCCATCTGGTCGGAGGGATTGCCCGCGAGTTCCATCATCGCATCTGGAACTGGTACGCTGACGAAACCCACTGGACCTTCCAGAAGCACGACTCCTTTGCAGGGTTCGCTCCCGTAACATCTGAACCAGACAACCGTCGGATGTGGACCTGCGAACCCCATGTGGCGGGGCGGGTGCTGGATGACATGCTTCGCGAAGCCCGGGTTCACGTCGTTTTGGGACGCTCCCTGCATCCGCAAGACGGTGTGGCAAAAGAGGAACGACGTCTCACTTCGATTCACCTTGGACGTGACGAGGTGTATGCAGGCAAGTTCTTCCTCGATGCCAGCTACGATGGCCAACTCATGGCACAGGCGGGCGTGACATTCCGCACCGGCAGGGAGGCCAATGTGACTTATGGGGAAACGCTCAACGGTATCCGTCCCGTCGATGCCGACGGAAAATGGGCCAAGTGGAAGATCGACGCCCATGTCATTGAAGGAAATGCCAAAAGTCCGCTCCTCCCTGGCGTCGCCGCCTCCGCCGCTGGCGAAGCAGGCGCCGACTGCCCTGCCCCTCCAACAGCCACGCTGGTGCTTTGTGTGACCAGAGAAGCTGCGAACCGCCTGCCCTGGCCCAAGCCTGCAAAGTACGACATCGCAGAGTACGAACTGCTCCTCCGTGTGGCGGGAAAGCTGGATGCCAAATCACTGTTTACCCTTGAACCTCTCCCCAATGGCAAGGCGAGGTTGACTCCGGGACTGGAGCTGGCTCCTCTATTCAACACTGTCCCGGCAGAACTTTTTTCCTCCGACCTCCAGACCAGACGCAAGATCATGCGCCACCACCGGGACCATATGATGGGCCTGTTCTGGACCCTCGCCAATGACGGGCGCGTTCCTGAACAGGTGCGCAAGCAGTTGCAGGAGATAGGTCTGTGCCGGGATGAATGGCGAGACAGCGGATCCTGGCCCTCCCCATCCAGCATTCCCGGCACGCGCCGACTTGTTGGATCCACGGTGCTGACTGAAAAACATCTCCGCGGTGAGGAATCCACCGAAGACCCAGTGGCTATGAACTTTGGCAGCGTCCAGTTGAGCCCCTCGCTGCCCTACGTCACCAAGGGCGACCGCATCGCGATTGAGGCACCCGCCATGATGGAGCTCCAACCCCAGCCTGTCGGCCTTCAGGTGTTGTTGCCTAAATCCGAAGAGTGCACCAATCTGCTCGTTCCGGTGTGTGTGAGCACCTCCTACGTGGCAGAGGCGGCATTCCGTAATGAAGTGGTCCTCATGGTGCTGGGGCAAAGTGCAGGCACCGCAGCCGCCCTGGCTGTCGAGCACAAGGTGGATGTGATTGATTTGGAATACCCACTGCTCCGGTCGCGACTCCTGGCCGACGGGCAGGTGCTTGAGGACGAACCGCTGCGGCAGGAGGTGCAGCAGAAAGTGACCCGTGAAAAGGCCGCAGCCGACTCCGTCTTGAGCGATCTGGATCGCAAAACCAAGGAAAGAACGAACGCCCGGGCCGAGGCCCAGGAAAAACGCAAACAGCAGGAGGCGCTCCGCTAGATCACCGCTCAATGCCGCTTTGAGAACCCCACAGGTTCTATCCCTAACATCACCTTTTCCTTCTGACAAATTCTTAACCCGGACCGGCTTGCCACTTCTGCCGCTGTATCCAATAGATCGGCCCCCGCCATGCTGAAGCCCACCACCTCCTTCATCCTGCTCCTGTTGTGGTGGCTCTCTTTCGCACTGTCCCATCAGGCAACAGCCCAGGATGCGACGGAACTCACGCCCACGGAGCTCTTCAATGTCGCCCGTACGGCATTTGACTCCGGAGACTGGGCAAAGGCCGAGACCCTTTTTGCCAAATTCATCGACACCTATGGTGCGGTGGCGGAGACCGCTGAGGCAGCCAGGCGGCTGAAGCCCCTGCTGGTGAGCGCCAAGCTCAGGCAGAAGAAGTACGCCGAGACGCTGCCGCTGCTGGAGGAAGTGCTCAAAGATCCGCAACTGGACCCCGGCTCGAGTGATGAGCTCGCCTTCTGGAAAGGCATCTGCCAGTTCCAGGTGCAGGACTTTGATGCAGCCCAGAAGGCTTTTGGCGAATTCTATGGGGAGAAGTTGCCCTATGTCTTGCGGCTCAACGACGCCCAACGCCACGTCCATGCCGGACGCAGGACGGAGTCGGTGCTGCTCTATGGCATGTGCTTTCTCATGAAGGACGACTTCAAAGGGGCCGCCTCGTTCTATGGCCGCCAGATTGCCAGCCTTCGTCAGGTCAACCGCGAGGCCGCCGGGCGCGCCACGGTGTTGAGGCTTCACGCACTGCTGGAGTGCAATGATCGCGCGGAGGCCCTTGTACTGGTGAAAGAGACGGCCGCTCATGTACAGGACATCACCCAGGCCGTGGCCTATCAGGTGTTGTGTCTGCAACTCGGAGCAGGGCTGCTCGAAGACGGCCAGTTCTATGAGTCCATTTACGTGCTGCAGCGCATCGGTTCGCGGGAAAAAATCCTCAGCTCTCAAAAGGCCTCTCAAGCCTTGTTTACCAGCCGGCTGGAGATCGCCCGCAAAACCCCGGGGCAGGAGTATCTGGCCTTTCAGTATGAGTCTCTCATCACCCGCATTCAGCGGGAGCTGGACCAGTTCGAGAAGATGGAGAGCTTCGATGCCGCCTTGAGGCTGAGGGTGGCCACCGGCTACCGCGAGCTCGGCAGATATCGCGAGTGTGCTCTCATACTGGAAGAGATGCTCCACGGCCTGCCTCAAGACGAGGTTGTCAAGAAAGCCTCCTTGAGCCTCGTCCAGTGCTGGATGGAAATCAACCGATGGGACAAGGCCGTCGCAGCGGCAGATGAATGGCTTGAAAAATTCGGCTCGGCAGGTTCTGATCCCGAGGTCCCGGTCGTGATGCATCTCAAGGCCGTCGCCCTTCACGCCGGTCTCAAGGCCAATGATGCAGAGCTGGTCTTCGCCACCGTGCACCAGAAGCACCCCCAACATGCCCTGGCACCGCAGTGCCTGTTCATGGAGGGAATCTGCCTGCTTGAGCAGGATCTCAACCGGGAGGCGCTGGATGCGTTTGCTGAAGTGCCAAAGCGCTTCCCTGCCGCTACCGCGGTGGTGGAGGATGCCTGGTACTGGGGCGGCATGTCACTTTCCCTTGATAAGCAGCATGCTGCTGCCAGATCCCGCATGGAGGACTATTTGAAGCGCTACACGGAGAAAGGGGCTCACGCCGCCGAGGCCCGCTTTCGCATTGCATTCTCTTCATTCGGCCTCTCGGAACATGCCCGTGCCATCAACGAATTGGGCGCTTTCCTCAAGAGGGAACCCGGCACTCTCATGGCCGAGGAGGCAAAGCTGCTGCTGGGGGATGCCCTGGGGGCGGAAGGCCGTATCGATGAGGCGCTCAGGGCCTATGCTGAGGTGAACCCGAAGCTGAATGCCCGCTTCGCGGAAGAGGCAGTGTTCCGCACGGGGAACATCTACAAGCTGGCGGAGAGGTTCGATGAAATGCAAGACCACTTCAGCGTGTTCGTGCGGAACCACCCACGGAGTGCGCGCGTGGCCGAGGCGGTTTACTGGCTTTCCTGGATCCACGACACCACCGGACACAGGGAGGAGGCACGCAAGGCCGCCTGGGACGCCGTGGCGGCCCACGGCAACGACCCTGAAGCCAGGGGGGTGGAGGACGTTCTGGCGGGCATGGCACGGCTCTACCCCGGTGGTGAGGGAAAGACCGAGCTGAAGCAGCGTCTGGACGTGCTGGCAGGCGATGCCCGCGGGCGCAAGCAGGAGGTGCTGGCCATGCGTCTGGAGTGGGCTTCTGCCATGTCAAGACAGAGGGAGGATGCTGACAGTGCCCGGCAACAGCTCGCCGCCATGTCCTCCCGGATCAATCCACGGGTACAAAGCTCCCGCATCGCCGTGGACGTCGCGGACGCGTTGCGGGAGTCCGGCCGGCTGCCCCTGGCATCCGCCCACTACCGCGAGATTCGAAAGTGGCATCCCCGCGCCCTCGAAAAGGACCGCGTCTTCCTGGGCCTGGGGCTGATAGCCGTTCAGGAAAACCTGCCTGAGGAGGCACTGAAGGCTTTTGCACGGTTCGAGAGGGAAACCGCTGGCTCACCGCTTCTGGCGCAACTGGCCTTCACTAAAGGAGGGCTCTACACCGGGCTGCGGCGTTACCCCGAAGCCCAGGGGGAGTTCGAAAGGCTCCTCCAGATGCCCACCGCGCCACGGAAGTTGAAGGCGGAGGCCATTCTCCAGCTGGGTGACCTCCAGGTTTCCCAGAAGCAGGATCTCAAGGCCACCGCCTACTATGAGCGCGTCTATGTGTCATACGGAAAGTACGTGCCCGTCGTCGCCTCAGCCTACCTCAAGCGGGCGGAGGCACTGGAACGGCTTTCAGAGCCGGCCAAGGCCCTGGAAGTGTATCGGGAGCTCGCCCTGCGGGAGGATCTGAAGGGAACGCCCGAGCAGAGCACAGCCATGAAGCGCCTGGACGCGGGTCACCCCGGATGGCGGAACCCGCCTTCTGAGGCAGCCCCACCCCCCACCACTGCTGCAAGCCCATGATCCGCCCTCTTTCCCTCCTTGCGGCCGCCTTCGCGGTATTGACGCCGGTCCTCTATGCACAACCCGCTGCCGGACCGGAGCGGGCAGATGTGATCACGCTCTTCACAGGTGCCAGCGTCCCCTGCCGCATCCTGGAAACAACACCCACCCGGCTCCGCATCGAGTACGCCCCCCCGGGCGGAGTGGGGGTGATGGTGCGGGAGGTGCCCTGGGCGGATGTGAGGTCGGTTGACTTCGCCATGGATGAGGAATTCCGCAATCTGGTTGAAGGAAAGAACCCTGCCCCCCAGATGACCAGGCTGCAGGCCCGGTGGGTGGAGGTGCAGCCGCTCCTGGATCGTCCCAACCATCCCGCCGGGGCGCTGGGGCTGTCCTTTGCCAGAGCGTGTCTGGCCGGCGGACAGCCGCCGCAGTTGAGCCGGGCTCTGGAAGTCTGCGACGCGGTGGCGACCACTGACTGGAACGCGGGGCGCCGGGCCTGGGCGCTGGTGGTAAAGGCAGAGGTGCTCCTTGCCCGCAAGGAACCCGCCCAGGCAGTGAATGACCTGGACCGGCTTCTGAAGGAGAAGAACCTGGAGCCGGCCGTCGCGACGCATGCCTGGCTCTTGCTGGGCCAGACGCATTTCGCGTCTCTCAAAGCCCTCGAGGAGGAGCATCCCCGGTGGCAGGATGACGATGCGGTGCTGCCGGATCGCCAGCGGTTGTTTCATGAAGCAGTGGAGAACTTCCTCAGACCCTCTCTTTTTGCGGGCAGTTTAGAGGGGCCTGCCGCCTCCGGCATCTGGCAGGCCGTCGCCGTTCTGGCCCATGACCGCGATATTCCGGCGGCAGCAGATGCCGTCCGGGACTTGATCCAGCTCTATCCCACCTCTCCCCAGGCCGCGGAAGGCCAGGCGTGGCTCACGCAGCAAAAGCTGCCACTCAGACCCGCAACAGAGACCGTTGCCCCCGCACCAGGTCCAGTTCCAGACAAGAAAGCGGCACCCGCTGAGAAAGCCGCTCCGGAGCCGGAGGCCAGCCGGAGAAAGCGCTATGTCAAACCGGGCGGGGACACTGTGAACCCGCCATCCATCCCCTGATCGACGACTCACGATTTCAAGCACCACCATGATCCACCTGTTCATCTCCGCCCTTCGCCGCTTCTCTGCACTGGCCGCCATTGCAGGCACGCTTGCCCTGGCTCAGACGACCTCGGCGCAGACTGCCCCGGGGGTCTCACCTTCGCCGCCCCCCGCCGCCGCCGTTCAGACGGGTCAGAAAAGCCTCATGGACGTGTACAAGTCTGGCGGGCCCCTTATGCACTTCATCCTGCTCTGTTCCGTCGGCACCATTGCCGCCGTGGTCTATTGCTTCGTGGCGGTGAATCCAGGCCGCATGATGCCAAAAACCTCCCACCATAGCATGGTGCAATTTGCCCGGCATCGGGATGTGAACGCCGCCTATCAGCTCTCAGAACAGAACCCCTCTGCCTACGCCAAGGTGGTGGGGCCTGCACTCCTCAAAGTGAATTTTGAACGCGATCACGCGAACAAGGGCAGCATGGAGCAGGCAGCCGGTGACGCTCTGGACCGGGAGGAGACCCGCCAGATGGCCTGGGTAAACTACCTGAACGTGTTCGCCACCCTGGCTCCCATGCTTGGCCTTCTCGGCACGGTCACTGGCATGATCGCCTCCTTCGACCAGCTCGCCGCCGGCCGCAGCGAGCCCGCAGACCTCGCCGGGGGCATCGGTGAGGCCATGATCACCACCGCTGGCGGGCTCTTCGTAGGCATTCCGGCCATGTTCTTCTACTTCTTCTTCAAGAACCGCCTCACCTCCATCATGTCAGAAGTGCAGAAGAACGCGGCGTTCGTCATCGACATTCTCTCCGGCGAGGTCGCCCTTGCCGAGGACGACGCCCGCTCCGTCTGAGCCCCGGTTGTTACCAGGAACCACCAGCCGCCCCTACCATGGCCATCCCCAGACGTCGCCGGCATCCGGACGAGCCCAGCTTTCAGATGACGCCGATGATCGACATGACCTTTCTCCTGCTCATCTTCTTCATGGTCACTACGAAGATGAGCAAGGAGCAGGTCAAACTGGAGGTGGCACTGCCCACCGCATCCGCTGCCATCCAGCCCGAGGACCTGTCCAACCGGGACATCGTCAACATAGACCACCAGGGCACCTTCTACGTGGCCAACAACCCGGTATCGTCCGGGGAGCTCAAGGCCCACCTGAAAGAACGGTTCAAGAACGCCCCTCCGTTGAAAATCTACCTGCGGGCCGACAAAGACACCCCCACACGAAAGATCCGTGAGGTGATGAAGATGGCCACAGAGGCCGGGGCCGCCGACGTCATATTTGGAAGCTACACCCGCTGAACCATGGCCATCCGTCGTCGCAAACGTCATGATCCGCCGGTTGAGGTGCCCATGGGCCCCATGATCGACATGGTCTTCCTCCTCCTGGTGTTCTTCATGGTCACCTCCAAGCCCATCAAGCAGGAGTCAGACATCAGCCTTGCCCTGCCTGGAACGGTGGCTCAGGACGAGTCCGTCGAAATTCCGGATGAACAGCGCATTCAAATCAACCAGACCGGCTCCGTGGTGCTGAATGAACTTGAGATGGGGGATCCTGGAGATACGACGCTGACGCGGCTTTCCGCAAGTTTGAAACGGTTCAAGGAGTCAGCGGATGCCGCGCGCACCAAGGCCATGGTCACCCTCGATCCACACGACCTGGTGCCGCACCAGCGGGTCGTGGATGTACTCAACGCCTGCGCTCAGGCTGGCATTCGCGGGGTCACTTTTGCCGACAGCACCATGGATGGACAAGGGGCACAGTGATCCCTCATTCCGAGCATTCCCCTTACTACCGCCTGCCATGTCACGCCCTCTTTTTGTCAGTCAGCCGTTGGATGAATCCGTGCGCGACAGGAGGCGGCGGCGGGGTCTCATTTCTGCGGTCATCACCGGCGCGGTGCTCGTGCATCTGGCTGGCCTGGTGGTGGCCACTGCCGTGGTCGTGGCCCGGTTCTATTCACAACCCAAGGCCACATTCGAGATCCCGCGGGAGATCCGCATCCCCGTGCTGGATCGGGAGCACAAGATGACCCTGGCCCGTCATGAGGCAGTCGCTCCCAAGCCCACGTTCAACGACCGGCTCGTAAGCACGCGTCCCACCGCATTCTCCCTGCCGGAGATGCCCAAGCTGGATATGGATCAACTGCTGCCCCTGGACCCGAGCCAGATCATCTCCGACCAGGTCTCCAGCCTGGTGGGCAGCAGCGGTCTTGGCTCCGGCATGGGAAATGGAGGCGCTGGCAGTGGTGGCATGGGGGGTGCCTCACTCAGCTTCTTCGGCATCAAGACAGAGGCCCGGCGCATTCTCCTGTTGTTTGACGTCTCCGGCTCCGTCGTGAACAAGGCCAAGGCCTCCGGCGTACCGCTCTCGCGGATCAAGGAGGAAACGTCTGAACTCATCAGCAAGCTTCCCATTAACTGCCGCTATTCGATCATCCAGTTCGTGCGCAACTTCAAGCCGTTCAGCGAGGAGCTGGTGGCTGCCAGCCCCACCAACAAGGATCTGGCACACCAGTGGATCGAAACCCAGTGGGACGAGAGCGGGATGATGCCCGCCGGCGGCCAGGGGGTGAAGTCCACCATCCCCAACGGGCTTCCCTTTGTGCTGGACTACGCCTTCAGCCTGAAGCCCGACACCATCTTCTTGATCTCCGACGGGAGCTTTGAGCAGACGACCCCCACCGATGGCAACCGCAAGGTGCCGGGCGATGAGTTCGAGGCACAACTTAAGCGTCTCCAGTCCGCCGCCGGCAAGGAGGTGCCCATCCACTTCATCGGCTTCCAGATGCGGCCGGAAGACAACACCACCTGGCGCCGCCTCGCCCAGCGCAGCGGGGGCAAGTTCCGGGAAATGGGGCGGTGAAGTGACGGTCTCAGCCTGTTCCGCAGGCCAGGATTGCCCGCGGGCGGGCAGAGCACTGACCAGCTTCACTCTTACAGCCACGTCTGACACGGCGGTTGAACGCTTTTGAGCCTTTCAGGCGTCTTGCAGGGAGCACGAAGAGACAGGCCATATCATGCGACAACCTCAGATCACACCGACCCTCGGCGCTCGAAAGGCAAACATTCCGGCAAAACTCCCGCCCTTCATGGGGCGGGAACCTCGTTGGCGGCGGACATCAAATTGTTCCCGTCGCGCCTCGAAGAACTCATCCACAAACCCCCGGCTTCCCAAGGCCACACCTAGCGTGAAGTACGTCACCCGGTGACGCAGCGTCTCCGCGAGCGTCATCTTGCCGTCTTCCGTGCGTACCTGCTCCACCACCTCGCGCTTGATCCCCTTGCGCAGCACCTGGCTGTCCGAACCGTGACCGTCTCGAACCTCCTCCCCCTGGCCAAAGAGCCACACCCGGTAGCCGGAAAGGACCTTGCCCGCACCGGGAATCCGATGCGAGCCCCCTGGCTGGTTCCGCTCGTGCAGACGATGCTCGTTTGTGATCGTGTGCAATGCTGACAACGCCTTGCGGCCACCCGCTACCGCCTCCGCATAGCTGCACCACCGGTAGTCCTTGGGATCCTCCACCAGTCCCGCCCGCACCGGATTGAGATCAATGTAGGCACTCATCACCGAGAGCGTAGCGAGCTCACCTTCCAGCAGCACACTGGTGAAGCGCTCCTCCCAGAGTGTGCCCTTGCGATTCTCCCTCTTGTTGAACCACAGGCACTGCCATGCCGCGAAGCGGCAACATTAGAGCGGAGTCAAATTGCAGGTCGCGAGCGAACGCGAGAGACAAAAGCGCTGTTTGAGCTCCTTCATGAACTGGCTCACATCCCACATCCGGCCCAGGTATCTCTCCTTGAGTTCCTCGGCCGCCGCGTCATGCCCCTGGCTGCGAAAGGTTTCCAGAGTCTCCTTGAGCATCCGCACCGCCGGTTGGGAATAGATCAACGCCGCCTGCTTCAGCAGCCAAACATCCGAATACACCTCCCCTTCAGGCCGCTTCCTGACTTCAACCATGATGTGGAAGTGGTTGGACATCACACAATAAGACAACACCCGCACCTGGCAGAACCCCTCATAGGCCCGCATCAAGCGCACAAACTGCTCCTTCTCCTGCGGCCCAAACGCCAACCGCCTCTCGACCACCCGAGAAATGCAGTGGTAGTACGCAACCGGAACCAGCGGATCGGCAAAGAAGCGGGGAGACGCCATGCCACGATGTCGCCCACTCGTGAAAATTGTCAATTTCTTCTTTCACAAATAGCCTGTCTATTTGTGTCCTCCTTCGCCCAAGAAGCGGCCGAAGCAGCCGCCGACTCCTGACCAACCACCGGTTGCTTCCTCAGAAGCAACCCTGGCTCCCCGCAGGGGGGAGGGCTTGAAAGACCCACTATCCCCAGATCCCCTCGATGTTGTTTGCTCACCTGCTGCCTCGTAGTCTTCCTTCTCAATAGCCTGTCTTCTCGCACTTCTGCTATGGGTTGTCACGTTTTCTCAGGCCACTCCAGTGGTTTCCCTTCCGCGATGAATTGTTCAATGTCTTGGGCCAGCCACAACACTTTATGAACAAATCCTTTTGCCAACATTTCATTTCGATCAACAGGCTGCCCCGAAGAAAATTTAGTCTTGCCATCAGGGTACTGCACCGTCCAACCGCTCATTTGCGTACCATAAAAAAAAATCGGTATCTTCAATACGTCTGGCCGAAGCGGAAGTGCCCCACTATGATGCCAGCGCTTTCGGGCAGATGCAGTATTTACAAATGCCTTGGCCAATATTTTTGGCGCTCGCATAGCCAAAACATCAGTTGAAATTTGTTGTGTGGCGATTAGATCAAAGACAGCAACCAATGCCCCAAACTCCTCACGATGGATGACCTGGGCGCAACCGAAGCCTGCCGTACCCAAAGGTATATTTAGCAATTCCCCTGTAGTTAGTTTTGGTCTTTGATGGTTCATCAACACGATTTCTCTCTAAGGTATTCTGCCCCCTTCTCTCGCATTCGCACAGCCTTCGCGTCCGTTCTCTTTTGATCAATTGAATTGTTTTGACGAGGCCCAATACCACCTTTTCGATTATTTTCAATCTCCACTTGCTCAACTCCACGAGCTGTTTCGTTGTCTTTGATGCCCTCATGCATCGGCTGGATTTTAAATCCATCACGAGCCCATTCTGCTTGCCTCCTGCTGAAGTCGTTGGTCTTACCTACATAACCATCGTTACGCCGGTACACTTTGAAGTCACCTACTGGTTCGCCATTGTGAACCAGAAATCCTTGAGCCCCCACGAAGTAGTTATGGAGGTCTGCAACTTCAAAATTGTGCGTCGCCTCAGGCTCATCTAGTTTTCTTAGTTTTGCGAGGGTGACAACCGTCAATGCACCGCTCTCAAGACGAAGCACCATTCCAGGTTGTAAATCGACTGCAGGAACCCATGCCCCAAGGTTTTCGACCCAAAACAGATGAAATCGAGTGGCGGAAATCTTTGAATCACCTGCAACGATGTCGATCCAGAAGTAGGTAAAATGCTGGTGCGTCTTGAGGACCGGTTTCTCTACGATACATTCACTTAAGAAATCATAGGCCAGCACAACGTCACCCTCCTTGAGTGTTTCAATTGCAACCTTGCCTCGAGCCGTTTGAACCATTGTGCCGGAAGGAAAACAGTTTTTGCCACTAGGCAGTTCAACGACTTGCATCGCAGATGCTCCCAGCGTAAACCCAATCAACGCCCCCTCTTCCATTACGTCCTTTGCGTCAGACCACTTCTCTGGAATCGTGCGTGAAGCATGCTGAATGAACACTGAGAATCCATTCGTGTTGGCGACAAACTTGCCATCTTTGTTCTTCAGAAAGAAGTCGTGAGTCTCCGTTTCCGTTGCATCACGCCATTCGGTACGAACAAATTTGGGCTCCCCAGCCAGCGGAAAATACCATGGAGCTTCAAATACGTTTTCCCGCATCTGCGGCACTCCGCTTGGGCTGACACGGGTGTAGTCGATACTACGTTTGTCCCTCCCATCGTACTCCCTATGTTCCCACAACCCCTCTGGATCAAAGCTCGTCCACGGATTCTGCCGCACATACGCATACAAGTTGGGGCCATCCACGAACCCCGCCGGGTCGCGGCTCAGCCAGACACCGGTCTCGATGTCACGGTAGCGAAACCCTTCGTTGAGCAGCCCGGTCGGATCTTCCTCTTTGGTGTTGGCCCGCTGACGGTCCAGGTTGGTCCCGGTTTCCACTGGACGTTTGCCGTAGGCTTCGTAGCTGGCTGTCCAGGTCAGGGCTCCGGCATCGTTGCTCTGGGCCACGACGTCTCCTCGGCCGTTGCTCATCGCATACTTCGCCTCGGTCCCGCCGTTGCGCAGGCTGTACATCATCCCACCCACGCCTCCACCCATGTCCGGGCCACGCAGGTATTCCACCGTGGGCGTGATGCCCTGGGACTCGTACTCGGCCACGCTCAGGCCGCCGCTGAACACGATGGCCGTACCGATGCCGTTTTCCACCCGGCTGATGCGCCGGGTCCGGTAGTCATAGCCATACTCGTGCTCCTCAGCATTCGGCAGGGTCACGCCTTCCAGCCGGTTCTCTGCATCCCAGTGGTAGGTGGTGGTCTGCACGGACTGCTCGGCGGTGGTGAGCGTCTGGGTGGCCCGGTTGCCGGCCAGGTCATAGGTCAAGGCGGCGGTGCGTGTCACCGCCCCCAGCCCATCCTCCTCCGACCAGTCCGTGAGCTGGTTGAAGTGGTTGTAGGTGTAGAGTGTCTGGGTGGTGAGGCTGCCGTCCGTGCTCACCAGCTTGACGCTGCGGTTGCTGCTGGTGTCATAGGCATAACCGGTGGTGATCACCGGGGAGCCGGGCTGGGCCATGGCCTCACCCGTGAGCCGGTTGGTGGCGTCATACACCATGACCGTGCTGCGCCAGCCTGCCCCACGTGCGCCTTCTCCGGGCCAGCGCTCGGACTGCACCGTGACATTGCCCACCGCATCATAGGTCCACAGGAACTGGGCCTGCAGGGCATCGGCGCTGGTGTAAGTCTGGCGCGATTCCAGACGGCCCAGGTCGTCATAGGCGTTGTACTGCCACAACCCGTTGGGCTGGGTCTGGGCCACCGCCCGGCTGGCCAGGTCATAATGATAGACCGTGGTACGCCCGCCCTCGGTCACCGTGAGCGGTTTGCCCTGGCTGTCGTAGGTGGTGGCAATGGTCTTGCCCGTGCCCAATGCACTCCCGGTCCGGCGGCCGCCCAGGTCATAGGTGTAGGTGTGCGTGAGGCCCTGAGAGGTTTCCGTGGCCACCCGGTCAAGAGCGTCATAGGTGTAACCCACCGTGGCCTCGGGACGCCCCGTCTCGGTCACATCGGTGAGACGGCCCGCAGTATCATAGACCCGGGTGCGCACCACCGGGCTGCCGCCCACCGTCCAGGTCGTGGTGGTGAGACGGTCGCGCAGGTCATACCCAAAGGTGAACTCACGGCCCGCGCTGTCCTCCCGGGAGGTTTCACGAAGGGCATCGTAATGACGCTCGGTCCACACGCCCTCCTGGAACGTTTCTTTGAGGAGCCGGTTGAGGTCGTCATAGGTGAACGTGGTCACCTTGCCCCGCGGATCGGTCACCGAGGTCCGGTTGCCGTTCTTGTCATAACCAAAGGTGGTGATCTGCTCCTCCGCATCTTCCGTCTCGATGAGACGGTTGTGGATGTCATAGGTGTTGGTCACCACCCGGTTGAGCGCATCGGTCACCGTCTTGACGTTGCCGTTGCGGTCATAGGTGGAACTGGTCACCTGCCCCAGGGCATTGGTCACAGTGAGCCCCCAGCCGGCGTTGTTATAAGTCTTGGTGGTGACCTTGCCCAGAGGGTCGGTGACCGTGAGCACATTGCCCCCGGCGTCATAGGTGGTGTTCACCTCCGGCCGGGACCACTGGCCCTCCAGGGCATCCCAGATATACGGGGAGGTCACCTTGGTGGGGCGGTTGCGGTTGTCATAGACCGTGGTGGTGATGTTCCCCAGAGGATCCTGCACGGCAATGACATTGCCATTGGCGTCATAGGCGGTCTTGGTCACCGGGCTGACTCCGTTGACCTCAGGCAGCGTCACCTCCACAGCGCGACCCGCCCGGTCGTACTGGGTGAGGGTTTCACGTCCCAGCTCGTCCACGACCTTCCAGACCAGGCCGGAGGGGGTGTAATAAGAGTGCTGGGTGGTGGCATCGGGATACTCCACCTGGGTGGGACGGTTCAGGCCGTCAAAGGTGGTCTTGGTGATGCGATTGAGCGCGTCCTTGACCTCCTCGGGGTTGCCCGCGTCGTCATAGGTGGTGGTGACGGTGTTGCCCTCCGGCAGCTGCTTGACCGTGGGCCGGTAGAGGCCGTCATAGGTGATGGTGGTCACCTTGCCGCGGGGGTCGGTGATCGTGGTGGGCTTGAACCCGCTCACATCAAAGACGCTGCCCCCGCTGTTGGCCCCGTAGGTGCAGGTCGTGGTCTGGGCGTCCCCGCCGCTGCCCACCGTGGTGGTAAGACGTCGGCCGATGCCGTCATAGGTGTGGGTGGTGACCGTGCCGCGTGGGTCGGTTTCCGTGTGCGGCAGGTTCAGCGCCGTGTAGGTAGTTTCGCTCGCCAGGTCGGCCCCGTCATCCATGTCCACGGTGGACTTCTTGCGCCGGTTCAAGGCGTCATACTCGTGCGTGGTCGTGACCCCGCGTTCATTGACCTCACTGGTGAGGTTGCCATGGGCGTCATAACCCAGGGTTCGCGTGGTGCTGTCGGGGTTCTCCACGCCCGTGAGCCGCAGGCTCTGGGCGTCGTAGGTGAAGGTGGTGGTGTGCCCGCGCGGATTGGTGACGGTCTTCTTGCTGCCGTTGCCCGTGTAGGTGTAGCTGGTGACCAGCTCGATGCCGCCTCCGGCCGTGACCGCTTCCTTCTGGACCCGGCCATTGGCATCCGGGGTGTACTCCGTGACCAGATCGCCCCCGGTGGCCGTGGTGCTCTGTACGGTGGTCCTGGCCAGGAACCCGGCAAAGCCGCCGGCACCATAGTCAAAGTCGGTGACCCGCAAGGTGCTGCCGCCCTTGCTGATGGTTTCCTTGGTCCGCAGCCCGGTGCCAGCTTGAATCGTGTAGCTGGTCAGCGTCCCCCGCTCATCGGTCATGGACTTCATGACGCGGGTGTCATCGTCGTAGGTGAAGTAGCGGCTCTTGCCCAGGGCATTGACCTGCTGGATGGGATCATCCCACCCGAGGCCGTTGGAGCCCACGGTGCCATAGTGGAAGGTAGTGGTGTTCCCGCTTATATCCGTGGCCGAGCTGAGCGCCATGCCGTGATCAAAGTCGAAGTTGTAGACCTCGCTCCCGGCCGGGGTGTCGATCTCCATGCGGCTGAAGAAGACGGTCAGCTGCTTGCTAAAGGGATCATCTTCTTTACCGGGATCGTTGCGGAGAGGCACAAAGACGTCCGGCTGGGAGAACGTGTAGGTATAGGTTCCACAGGGCCCACTCACCACTGTTTGCACGCTGCCCGAACTGATCGTGGCGTCTGCTTGAGTCTGAATCGAGCGATTGCCACCAAAGTTCACGACAGATGCGTCGGGCAGAGTGACTTTTTTCACCAACCGCGGCAGGCCCAACTGACTGCGGAGACGGAACGCAGCACCGGAGACCTCCAGGTACTTGTTGCCGTGGTTGAACTCGTAGGTGAAGTCATAGTCCGCCCCTCGCTCATCTTCGATTCGGGTGAGATTGAAATGTCGATGGTCAGGTTCCAGAGGGCCATTGGGATCAAGATCCGCAGAGGGAGCCGCCTCCGTGACTGTTTCGTACTGATAATTCACCTGACTCCCTCCTCGCTGCACCGTCGTCAAGCTTCTTACCTCATCGTCCCCGGTCCCTTGAAGGGAGTATGAGTACGACACCGTCTCCCCGGAGGGCCCCCGAACGGCAGTTACAACCCCATCAGCTTGTGTGATGGTAACGAGCTGATTCGGTCTGGCAGGGTCGTGGATTTTGTTGGGAATGAGCGTGGTGTCCGAAGGGTAGGTATAGACCAGTTGATTGCTCCACCGATCATCCACGTGAGTGAGCCGGGCATATCGAAGCTCGACATACTTGAAACTGCCATCCACGCGATCACTGGTGTGCAACTGATAGATGGGTGTGATTTGATAGGTGCATACTGCCCCGTATTTCTTCTTGTACTTGAATCCAACCACTGCATTGCTTGCATCCCGAATAGTTTCTAGGGAGTCGAAAGCGGTCTTTGCATTTTGCTTCTCTTCGCGGGAGTGAACCCACACATGCGGTTGATTGGGATCTGCAGGCAGGGTAGGAATTGATCGATAGAAGATGGCACAAGACCCCTGCTCGTCTGTGACAATCGCCTTGCGGAAATTGTCTTCAAATCGGATGTTCGCACAGAGATTGGAGGACCATCCTGGGCCAAACGGGGCATCCGGAAACTCCATTGGCCGGAGTCCATGCCTCAGACTCCAGCCGTGTTCCCTGGCGCTGCGCCTCACCACAATCGGAAGCAAACTGCTGTCCACCGAAGAATAGACGTCACTGACGACATGGTTGATTTGGCGCGTGAACGAATCCACGAATGTCTCTTCGGGCAATTCTCCGCTCTCGTCCTTGCTCTGTGGCTTGCGATCTGACAACGGGATTCCGTGCAAAGCGATCTTCCGATGAGATGGACCTGCGGCATCTGACGCGGAAATTCGGTGCCCCGGCATGGGGTCGCCACTCAGATCCACATACTCCAGGCTGATTTCTTCACTTTCCCCTCGGTCCAGGAGATTGGGAGCAATGGGATACATTTCCACCTCTTCGTTGCTGTACCGCTCACCCTGAGGCACAATGAAACAAATCTTCTCCAGCAGTTCTCGCGACTGCACCAGTCCATCCAGCTTGATTGTTTTGTATTTGTTGTAGTAGTAGCGCCACCAACGGGTGGCGGGGTCCGCCAACGCAACTCCTACCACCATGCCGTCATGACGTGTGTCTTCGTAGGTTATCTTCTCGCCAATTTTGACTGGAGGCGAACTAGCGTCCTCCATGACATTCACCGTTTCGACGTGAGCTCGAGAAGATATTGCCACCGGCTCCCAATCAAAAAGGGTAGTGGGCACTCCGAAGCTGAGCGACAAGGGTTCCCAAGAATTCCAGACAGGCAAGGCACCAGACCTGAACAAGTCCCAATCCTCGTAGATCTCCGGGGCCCTTTCAGAGTCCACGAAATCATACCGTCTAAAGTTGTACCTCAATGATCCTGATGATGCCTCGAGATTGATCATCTCCCCCGAATAGTCACCACCTGGATAGACTTCGTCAAAGAATGACTCGTCCACCGGAGTGCCCACATTCAATGCCGAGGGAGTGGCAGGAGGCACACCTGTACCCCCCGCATTGGATCCCATTGAATTTCCAATCCAAGGAACCGCCGGGGGAACTCCAGCAATGTCCGCGACGGTCAACTTTTCCAGAGGATTCGTCTTGTCGGCGTACTCTTGGCCATTGACGACCCCATCCTTGTCCGGGTCCCCTTGAAAACCATGGCTAAGCGACCCAAAGTATTTTAGTTCCCACCAGTCTGGTAAAAAATCTGAATCGCTGTCGTACGGGACATCCACTATGATGGGAGCAGTTTTCGCCGAGATGGCCCCTTGGCTGTTCCGAATCACTCCACTGATACTGAATCTTCCCCAAGTCGGCGGAGTGAATCCAACAGCAACTGTCGGCTGCGCGACCTGCTTCAATAGGGTCCCGTAGTGATAGACCTCGCACGAATACAAATCCTGCCCAGGAGCCAGATTTTGCACAGGAATGTTCAAGCTTTGCCCCAGGGGGACGACAAAAGAAGCGCTTCCTCCACCCAGATCTGCGAGTGGCCAATCACTAAGGGCGTTGAATCCCAACACCCTGGTCGGAGCGGTTCTCAACCTCCCATTGTGCACCCCTAATCCAAGCTGCGTCGATGTGAATTCCGGATCACCCGGATTTGCACCCCATGATACGAGACTTCCATCTTCTCTGATCGCCAAGCTATGGTCTGCGCCACCTACGACGGATGTCGCGCCCACCAACTGCTCAACCAAGCCAGGCACACCTGGATCTACAGTCGCTCGCCCTAGTTGGGCTGCATGATTGCGCCCCCAACTCCACACCCTTTTCTGCTGATCAATGGCGAACGAATGATGGTCCCCTGTACCAATGGCAACAATGGCCGGCAAGCCTTCAACTTTGACGGGCGTCGCAACGCTGATTGCCACGCTGCCGCCAGCTTGCTGATAGTTGCTCCCTCCCCAAGCCCAAACGGTGCCATCATTCCTCAGAGCAAGGACATGGAGCTTGCCTGCCGCGATTCCGACGACATCATGGATTTCCGTAGGATCAACCTGAAGAGGACTGGCCGCGTTTGTATAGGTTCCGTTTCCCAGTTGTCCCAGACTATTGTCTCCCCACATCCACACGGAACCATCGGCCTTCAGCGCCGCGGAAGAATTGGCGGTGGCCGCAATCTTTGCGACACCAGCCAAACCAGGTATTGTCGCTGGTCTAGTTGCGGATGTTGGCGTCGAAATCGCCCGTCCCAACTGCCCTTCCGAACTCTTGCCCCATGTCCAAACTGCACCCGCAGAGGTGAGGACAAGTGAGTGATTGTCTCCGAGCTTCAGATCAATGGCACCTACGAGAGGTGTGGGGAGCGGCGCAGCATAACCCACCGACACTGGATTGAGCGCTCGATTGGCGGCAAGTCCACTGAGTCCAGAAGGGTTATCACCCCAGGCCCATACTCTCGAATTTGCCCCTACAAATGCCAGGGAATAGGTGGTTGTTGTCGCAACACCTTTGGCACCCAAACTGCCATTCAGAACCGTTGGTGCAGCCACAGCATATTTTTCACCAAGGTTAAACTGAGCATCCCGATTCTCCCCCCACGCTAGCAACTTGCCGTCTGGCTGCACTGCAAATGAATGTCGCCCGCCCGCTGCCACCTGCGCCACAGGAGATGCGTTTGACACCGGCTTCGCGCCAGGTTGAGATAGATCAATGTCAGTTAATCCAAGGCGATTTTCAGCATTGCTCCCCCAAGCCCAAACCGTGCCACTTGAGTCTAATGCAGCTGAGCTCTGATATTCTCCAGAAACCTCGTGCGCAAAAAAAGAGCCGGCAATCATGGTCGGCGTGTCACGCCTGCCGTCTCCCAACTGACCGGGAGTTCCCGTGCCCCAACTGTACAGCTTGCCATCCTCAGTCGCGGCAAGTGAATGATAGATACTGGCAAAGATGTCTACAACTGGCCCAGCACCAATGGAGAGAGCGACTGGATCGCTGGAAAGGGTCGCAGCCCCCAGTCCCAGTTGGTTTTGAAAACCACTCCCCCACACATAGACTTGCCCAGTTTCGTCCAACGCCATGGAATGAACCCATCCCACCGAGATTTTTACAATGCCACTTAGCCCGCCAATTTGGGTGGCACTAAGGTTTATGTTCGTGCCAGCATGTATGCAGTGTCCCCATTCCCAAACAGTCCCATCTTCCTTGATCGCGGCGGCACTGCTATGTCCCGCCTCAACAGCGACCATATCCGAAGCACCCGACACTTGCACAGGAGGAAACACCTTACCGGAAGTTGGGCTCCCATTCCCCAGTTGCCGATAGCCGTTGGTTCCCCATCCCCATACTGTTCCATCTGATTTGAGGACAATCGCGAAGAAATAGTCTCCACTGGCTCCCGTTGAAGTTCCCGCCGTCACCCTGGTAACTCCAGCAATGCTGGAAACCTGAACCGGAACAAGATTGTCATCAGTGGTGCCAGCGCCTGTGAAAAAAGCCTGTCCAGCCCCCCACGCCCAAACCGTCCCATCAGACTTGACGGCCAGTGTGCTGGCGGATCCTGCCGCCACGGAGACCACATCAGTCAACCCAGGCACCTTTACAGGCACAGTGCTGTCTGTCCGACTATTGATGCCCAACTGACCCCGGTCATTTTTTCCCCACGTCCACACGGTTCCGTCCGCTCGCATGACCACTGTATGGCCATATCCCGACACCACTCGTTTTGCTGGCAGCGGCGGAGCACTAGCGTGAGCAACGCTCAGCGCTGCGAAGAACATCAAAATAAAGAATGAGAGTCGAGACGCAAAAATGAATAACATGGCCATCGAATAACTTTCTCTTCCAGCTGGCGCATTGTAACTTCTCATGTGGCGAGTGGGGGGGGCTTGTTCGCGTCAGCAGTTGTTCACTGCCGATGCCACACAACTAACGTTAACATAGCCAAAACGTCAACTTACATTTTGAACACCTTTCCCCCTTCACCTCACCCCTTCCAGCGCCGCGTGCACTTTCTCGGTATCCGTGTTCAACACATCATTGTGCCGCGCCCCTTTAATATCCTCATACTTTACAATATCAGGAAATAACTCACCCAGCTTCCGGCCCATGGCCACGGGGATCACCTCATCTTCGGTGCCGTGTCTCGCCACCACTTGGTAGCCGCCTTCTTTCTGCAGGCGCCTCAGCGCGACCGCATTGTCGAAGCGATTGCAGGATCTCGCACAAGGGCCAGCCGAGGGGGTGACCAGAGTCGCGCAGACGGAGATGCAGTTCGGCTTCGGTGGTCATGAGCTCCGCAGCAAGGGTGGGCACGGGCTTCGGCACCGACTCCTTGATCCGACGAGGGGTAGGGTTGCCTTTGCTGCATCCATAGCCGGGGTCGTCCACCAGCACCGGTGTGCCTTGTTTCAGCGTCGGGAAGTCAAAAAAGGTACGGAAATATCCTGTCTTCTGGCACTACCGAATCTTGGAAGCTATGTACTCTTCATTTAGTCCGAAGTTGAGCCCCAATGGATGTCCGCTGGCGGAATCGAAGGTAGCATCCATGCTTGTAACTTCTAACGGCTCATCATACTTTTGCATTGTACCTGGTTCGAAGTAGGCTGCGGCTTTTAAGAACCTGACTAGCGGTCTTGTTTGTAGCGTCCCCCTTTGAAGCTCCCATGTGCCAGTTTCTGAATGAAGCAGCACCTTGCTTCCGCCATCTCGCAGCAATCGATGTTCATACTTCATATTCTCACCGAGAATCCATGTCTCCTCCCAACCACCATCGTGCTTGATAACATATTCTCCCGCAACAGAAGTAAGCTCAGGCACTCTCTCGCAACACGCCAAGAGCAACAGAGCAACAAAAGCACCCATTGGTTTTCCCATGCCGAATTTACGTTAAAAGTCAGAAGAGTCATTCCTCGTCTTCGTTCAAGCCCCATTGATTTTCGCCAAGATTAGACCGCGCAACTCAATCGCCCAATCGGTGGTTCCAAAGAGACGAATGTACCACGGTCTTCGCACTTCTGAAGCCATCGTAATAGCCTGTCCTCTGGCATTCCGAGAGATGGGTCGCCAACCTCTACACCTGCTCATGCAACATTGTTCCCAGCTGCCTCCCCCGCCCGGAGAGCCGCCGGGACGCCCAGGGAGAAGAAGTAGTTCTTCGTGGAGGCCATGAAGTGAAACATCTTCGTGTCAGGATGAGCTCCACGAAGTTTCATCGCACCCCGACCAACCCGGTAATCTTCCGGGAGCGGTCGCGCCCGGCCGGAGCGGTGCGCCAGCATGCCAAAGAGCGTCTGCTCACTCAGGATCGGGATGGTCACGCCCTGCTCTTTCATCCGGCCCAGCCAGCGCTCTATCACCGCATAGTCCAGGATCTCGTCCTTGTTAAAGGACATCACCCCGGAGTTGAACAACGGCTGGACACGCGTCTCACAGGCGTGCTCCACGCGGGCCTGCAGATCCGGAAGACGAAACTCCGAGGCGATGGTCTCCAGCGGTTCACGGAAATGCTCATTGTACAGGAGTCCCGTCTCCGGCTGCTCCAGGGCCTGCAGCAGTTCGACCGGACGCGCCACGGTGATGACATCACTGTCGAGGATGAGGATGGATCGCGTGCCTGCGGTGCAGCCCAGGTTGAAGAGCTTCAGGGAGAAGTCGAACCGGGTGCGGGCCTCCCGACAGAGCGGCAGACGGTCAAAGTACTGCTGGGCGCGGGCATCCGTCTCCTCCCGTGACAGGACCGTGAGGCAGGGGAACAGCGCCTTCAGCCTTGAGGCGCTTGCAAAAGTGAGGGACCCGTCATCGTGGACGATGATCTTGTAGGGCACCTCGATGTATCTTACGAAAGACCAGATGGCCCACTCTGCCATGACCACGTGCCCTTCACAGAGCATCATGTGAATCTCGAACCGGGGCTCACCTTCCTTTACGGGCAGACAGGCCAGCTCTTTGCTCAGGCAAAACTCCTGCTGGCACATGTACTGATACAGCGCCCCATACGGGACCCGGGGCCAGCCTGTGTACAGCAGCGCCCCATGAAAGAGCCTTCTGCCGAGCACATAGCCCCACTTGGGGGCCAGCGCTGCCAGGCCCTGCTTAAATCGGGACCAGAGGCGCTTGGCAGAGCGGACGGAGAGCGGGCTGACACTTGCTACATTCACAGTTCAGAGGCGGATCCTTCATGCCATACCAGGGGTGACAGACAGCGGAGGCCTGCCTTCCGGCTTTGGGCGGAGAGGCCGAACCGTAGCAAAGGCACGGCCATCCTTCACGCACGTTTTTTTGGAGCGTGCACTTTCCGGATGGATTTTCACACCATGTGGAAAAACAAGAATTATCCGCAAGCAAGGCCACCAAAGGAAAAGGCCGCCTGGTCTCCCAGACGGCCTTCCTTGGAAAAAGGCTACTGCAGCAAGGCGAGAATCTTCTCCACCGCAGCTTCAGCCGTCATACCATGCTTCTTGCGAAGGATGGCAGGAGTGCCGTGCTCGATGAACTCATCCGGCCAGCCCACGCGGGCCACGGGCGTCTTGATCCCGGCATCGTTGAGGTGCTCGATGACCGCACAGCCAAAGCCGTTGTGCAATACATGATCTTCAAAGGTGCAGACCACCTTGCACTGCCTGGCGAACTGCTCAATGACCGCCGTGTCCATGGGCTTGATCCAGCGGGGGTTGATCAGGGCGGCATCAATGCCACGGGCTGCCAGCAACTGCCGGGTCTGCTCTGCCACCTCGAACATGGAGCCCAGACCAATCAGAGCCACCTGCCCCTGCGACTCCACCACCTCGGCCTTGCCGATCTCCAGCAGAACAGGCTTGTCCTTGGGCGTGGCTCCGGTGCCGCTGCCACGAGGATAGCGGATGGCGATGGGACCGCCTTCGTAGTGGGCCATGGTCCAGAGCATGTCCACGAACTCATCCTCATCCTTGGCCTGCATGTGCACGAGATTCGGCACCAGACGCAGGTAACCAATGTCAAAGAGACCGTGGTGGGTGGGGCCGTCATCGCCGCTCAGGCCGCCGCGGTCCATGCACAGGCGCACGGGCAGCTTCTGGATGGCCATGTCATGAATAATCATGTCATAGGCCCGCTGCATGAAGGTGGAGTAGATCGTGAGGAACGGCTTCAGCCCTTGCGTGGCCAGGCCACAGGCAAACAGGGCGGCATGCTCCTCTGCGATGCCCACGTCATAGTAGCGCTCGGGGATCTCCTTTTTGAAAACGCTCAGCCCGGTGCCTCCCGGCATGGCAGCCGTGATGGCCACGATCTTCTCATCCGCCTTGGCGAAGTCCGTCACACTGCGCGCATAGATCTGCGAGAAGGTGGGGGTGCCGCCGGCGATGGCTTCGCCCGTCTCGATCTTGTACTTGCCCAGCCCGTGGAACTTGCCCGGATCTTCCAGCGCCGGCTTGTAGCCACGCCCTTTCTCCGTGATGATGTGCAGCAGAACTGGCTCGTTTTGCGTCTTGAGAAACTCAAAGGTCTTGATCAAGAGCGGCAGGTCGTGCCCGTCGATGGGACCGTAGTAGCGGAAGCCAAACTCCTCAAAGATCACGGAGGTGGAGGCGCTGGGCTGGGAGTTGGTCGCCAGGAGGAAGCCCTTGGCGCTCTCTTCCACCTTGCCTGCCAGTCGGCGGATCACCTTGCCGCCAATCATCTCCAGCAGGCCAGCGGCCGTCTGGTGCAGATGGGCATACGTGGGATGGGTGGCGATGTGATTGAAGTACTTGGCAAGGGCACCGACGTTGCGGTCGATGCTCCACTCATTGTCATTGAGCACCACGATCAGTCGCTTGGTCTGCGCAGCGGCGTTGTTCAGCGCTTCAAACGTGGGGCCGCAGGTGAAGGCGGCGTCGCCCGCCACACACACCACATGCTCGTCAGAGCCGCGGAGGTCCCGGCCGACGGCCATGCCCAGAGCGGCGGAGAGGGCGGTGCCAGCGTGGCCTGCACCATAGGAGTCATGCTCGCTCTCAGTGCGGAGCAGGAAGCCATTGAGCCCCTCGTACTGGCGGATGGTGTGAATGCGATCCCAGCGGTGGGTGAGCATCTTGTGCACATAGCCCTGGTGGGCCACATCAAAGACGAACTTGTCCTTCGGCGTGTCAAAGACGCGATGCAGGGCCAGAGTCAGCTCCACGACGCCCAGATTGGGCCCCAGGTGCCCGCCGGTTTCCGCCAGGGTGGTGATCAGGGTCTGGCGGATCCGTTCTGCCAGCTCGGGCAGTTGCTCCTGTGGCAGTGCTTTGAGGTCGGCAGGCGAGTGAATGTCGGGCAGTTCCGGCATGGCAGTATGATCAAATAAGCTGGGCGGGCGGTCTAAAACAATCGGATCTCACCTTCGTTCGACTCTTCTGGGGCCGGTTTTTTTCGTGGGACACGGGGCTTGGGGCTCTCTTCTGAGGCTGGGTTGCCAGCAGCTGTGGGTGTTGCAGTCTCCTCCATGGCGGCGAAGTCACTGAGGGAGACCCGGCCTCGGCCATCCAGATCGGCCGTGATCATCTCCACCCGCTGGCGGGCACTTTCGATTCGGGAACGGCACTGGCTCAGCAGACGGGCCCCACGCTCATAGCTCTGCACCATCTCCTCCAGGGGCATGCGCTCGCTCTCCAGCGAGGACACAATCGCCTCCAGCGACTCCATCGCTTCTTCAAAGCTAAGGTCTTCAGGGAGGCGTTCTTCTTCGGTCATGGTGCAGCGAGTCGGTTACTTTGCCGCTTCGCGCCATCCTCGCAAGCGGAATGCGCTGTCACCTGAGGCCTCCCTGCCCCAAAGGGGGAAGGGGTGGGACGTGCCCCTGCCTACTTGGCGGCCTCCGCCTCCCAGCGACGGCGGTCTGACATGAAGGCCATCTGAACGAGGAATCGGGTGCCCACTGGCTGCCCAGCCAGGGGGAAGATTTCCTTGAAGGGAAAGGTTCCCGTGCTCAGCGTGTCCAGCCCCAGGCCGATGCCTGACCCACGGTACACCTCTGGAGCCCAGGCTCGATACTCGCCGGAAAAGACGTCGGTCACGTTCGACACCTTGGAGGACAAGGGGGTAAAAAGCATGCCAGCCACTTCTTCACCGTGCGCCCTGGAGCGGTCCCTCATCTCGTTGAACTGGGCCACCTCCATGGGAAGCCACACTGCCTTGCAGTCCGCGTACCACGCGACGGCCCAGGGCATGTCCGTGTACACCAGTTCCTTCTCATCGACATAGTCCTTCACCTTGGCAATCCGATCCGGGAGATAAGGCGGCCAGTGAGCGAACTGCCCTTTATTATAGAGTCCCGCCAGCACCTCCAGAGGCAACGCCCGGACCATGGGCAGGATGCTGATGAGCACCACCGTCACCACCAGCGCATTCTTCCCCCACCACCCAGCATGGGTGAAGCCCAGCCTGGCCCATAAGACGGTGAGAAACGCCAGACCATAGGCCGCAAAGAGCGGGATGAAGATCTGATGCATCTGGTTTTCATCGAACTCCTTGCCCGGCAGCCCCACGAAGCTCATGCCCACCAGTGCCATGCCCCACACAATGGCCAGCGCCCAGCGCAGGTTCCTTGTCTCCCCCTTTTTGAACGGGTGGAGCAACGCCAGAAAAAACATCCCTGCGGGCAGGACGGCACCGAGGTGGAGGTACAGGGTCCCGAACTGGTCGATGAGATTGCTCAGTGTCTTCCGGAGCAGGAAGCCCACATCCACCGGCGGACTGGTACCAGAGAAGTCCCGTAGTAGCCAGGTGTCCCCCGGCAACATCAGCGCCGCCTGCAGCATCGCCTTGCTGGAGCCGAGGGCATCTCCACCCACCATCTGATTGCGCCAGCCCCACGCCGCCAGCGCCAGGACGGATGGCAGCAGCACGGCCAGCGCCAGCGCCCGAGGCCGCAGCCAAATGGCCGCAGCCACCGTCAGTCCGAGCATCAACCAAAGCGCCATCCAGTGAGTCATCACCATGCATGCCGTCACCAGGCCCAGCCCCACGGCGTAGCGGGCCACGCCAGGGCGCCCCTCCTCCACCGCCTCCAAAGCACCCACCAGCCAATAGAGCGCCAGATTGAAAAAGAAGAGCAGCATCATGGGGGTGAGCCCGCTGCGCCCCACCTCCCAAAAATACTGGCACAACACCATCAAGATCACCGTCCAGCCTGCGATCCAGGCGTCAAAAACCCGCTGCACCGTCAGATAAGCGAGGCCGATGGAGGCGACAAAGAGAAGCAGCGACGCCCCTACGATGACCCGGTCCAGAGGGTAGATCCGTGAGCTTTCTGGAAACTTCCAGTGCCCTTTGAAAGCCTGCATCATTGGCACCATGAGCAGCGTGGGCAGAGGCGGCTGGTGCGTGTCCACCATCTGCTCCAGCGGAGCGTCCTTTCCCGCCTTCAACTGCTGCTGCCACGCGTAAGGCCGGATCAGCTTGGTGTGGAAGCCGTTCCCTCGTGCGATCTCCCGCGCCACCTGCGCAGCATCCATGGTCGCAGGGGACGAAATCCCCCGGAAGGTGGCAAAAAGCTGCACAAAGAACAGCGCCACGAGCACGGCAAAAAAGACCAACACCACTCCCCACGAAGGTCCGCTAACCCCTCCTCTGCGGCTGGTTTGATCTTGGGAGTCCATCATCCTGTTTACGGAGCGGCTGGTTTTAGGGCCTGACCTGCGGCAAGCATGAACTTGATCCCGCGAAATCCAAGAAAATTTGGCGGAAACAATTTCAATCGCTGTGCCGGCGGATCTTCTTCACGCGGTTCATTTCCTTGAGCTTGCGCTGGAGGGTGCGTCGGCTGAGGCCCAAAACCTCCGCCGCTTCGGTCCGGTTGTCACCAGTCCGTCGCAGCGCCTCCTCGATGATAGCCCGCTCCATTTTTTCCAGATTCAGATCATCACCCAGAGCGGCACTGCCATGGGCGCCCCCCTCTCCCGCAGGGCTGGAGCCCGCCGCAGCGGAGGAGCCAGGGGCCGGCGCAGGCCGGGATTGGAGGAGATAGCCGGGCAGGTGCTTCAGCCCCACCCGCGGGGAATTGCACATCACGATGCCGTGTTCCAGAGCCGTGCGCAGTTCGCGCACATTGCCCGGCCAGGAATAGGCCAGCAGCGCCTGTAGCGCCTCGTCAGACAGCGGCTTGAACGGCTTGCCATTGGCCTTGGCCAGCTCATGCAAAAACGCATCCGCCAGGATGGGAATGTCGCTTTTGCGCTCGCGCAGAGGCGGCAGCTTCACCTGCACCACTCGCAGCCGGTAGTAGAGGTCTTCCCGGAACTTGCTCTCTTGCACGAGTTTCCAGAGATCCTTGTTCGTGGCGGCCACCAGACGCACCTCCACCTTGATGGGCTTGTTGCCCCCCACCCGCTCGATGGTGTGCTCCCCCAGAGCCCGCAGGAGCTTGATCTGGATGTTGGCATCAATCTCCCCGATCTCATCCAGGAAAAGCGTGCCTCCGTCCGCCAGCTCGAAACGACCAATCCGGCGCTCCGTGGCCCCGGTGAAGGACCCTTTCTCGTGACCGAAGAGTTCGCTCTCCAGCACGTTCGCCGCCAGCGCTGCGCAGTGCACGGTCACCAGTTTGGCTGCCGGGCGACCGCTCAGGTGGTGGATGGCCTTGGCCACCAGTTCCTTCCCCGTGCCGCTCTCGCCCTCGATCAAGACGGTCGCTTTAGTGGGTGCCACCTGCTCGATGACCTCGAACACCGGCTTCATGACCTCACTCTGGCCCAGAATGCCCTCTATGGAGAATTTCTTCTCCACCTGCCGCTTCAGCTCGGAGTTCTCCTTCTCCAGCGTCCGGCTGCGGAGGGCCCGTTTGATGAGGATATCCACCTCATCCAGGTTCAGCGGCTTCGTGACAAAGTCGTACGCCCCACGCTTCATCGCCTCCACGGCCGTATCCACGGAGCCGTAGGCGGTCATCATGATGCAGATGGGCGGGTGCGACAGCTTCAATGCCTGCCCGATGAGATCCATCCCGCTCTCCCCGCCCAGGCGGAGGTCCGTGAGCATCACATCCACCGGATCCCCTTTGAGGATCTCCATCGCCTCAGCCGAATTGCCCGCCACATAGACGTCGAAATCATCCTCCAGCGACAGCCGCAACCCCTCCCGGGTGTGCTTCTCGTCATCGACAATAAGGATGGTGGCAGGCGTGGTCATGGGTGCGTGAACGCGAGCGCGTCAGAATGGCACAAAGCCCGAGAATAGGATAGGCGTCAAGGCAGGAGATGGCTGCGAAGCGAGGACGCGAGGAGAACGGATCGGACTACTCCTGCTGCGTCGCCCCGGGTGTAGTCTGGATGTGCCATCCGGCTCAGTTGCCTCGGGGTTTCAGGAACGAGCCGCGAGATCGAGTTAACGCCGCCGATAGGTTGCTTTTGGAAGGCGATCAACGGTTCTCTATGACACCATAGACACTCTTTTTGGTAGTTCACCGAGAAAGAGGAGGGGGGTCTTTTTGGCGTAACTTGGAAAAAGGGTGTCTATGGTGTCATACGCGCGGTGGGAAGTGCGGCATGTGGATCGCTGAGGCAGGGAGATTGCTCGTCCAGATGCCAGAGCACCCCTTGGGTCCTTGGTGGGCACTAGCTGAAGCGTCTGCAGCCCTCGCATTCCCGTCGATGTCACCACGTTTCGACGGGCTCGGCCCCTGCCACGCGCAGGACGCCGGCGCATGCCACTTCCCAGGCACCATGCTCCAATGTTAATCGGCTATCAACGCTGCAAGGGGCAGGTTCAAGGTGCACCCACTACCTCGCCCCCCCTGGTGGCGACCTCCTGAACGTTCCAGCGATTTTGCACCCGGTAGCGGGCGGGTACCAGATCCCATCCGGACTCTCCAAGGGCTCCACGAGTTCCCACAATAAGTTAGGCTCTTCGATGCGGCGATCGCCCTCCACGATTCGCACTTCTCTGAGCAGTCCACGGTCAAAACGACAACGGCAGCCAGATGGTCGCGCCCGTCGCACCGGTCAGCAATGGCGTGGCCAGCCCCGGCACCACCCGGCAGGACGGCACCTGCGCCATCTGTAAATTCCTCGACTCTCTAACCACCAGATCCACAAGCAGCACCTCTGCGGCCTGACCATGCCGGTGAAGCCACCCCAACCCACACGCCGCTCTGGCGAACCGCCAGCCTGCAACCAGGACCGCCCCACCAATCCAGATGGGAATCAACCAGCGCTCCGGCACTCTCAGCAACGGCTTCTGCAGATGAAACCTCGTGACTTCATGATCCGCAGGATGAACCCACGGTGGAAGTTCCGCCTTGGAAGGCGCAGCGAGAAACACCTGCCTGGAACCTTGCGGGGCAAGCTTCCAAGCCCGCGATCCTGTCTTTGGTGAATGCTCCAGATAGGTCCGCACATCCTCCGGCAATTCGTTTTCCTGCCCCATCAGAGTCGTGAGCCCTCCCAGTCTCCCCAAGTAACTTGGAGCCACCACCCAAACCAGCGTGACCAGCCAGCCGCAAAACGTTGCCCGCCACAACCAGGAGCGGAAAAGCGCGGACCGTCCCCTGCCCCACCAACTAAAGATGGACGCCAGTAGGTAGATCGCTGCCACCTTCAAGGCCGCCAGAAGCGCCACCGCCAAGGCAGGGTATAGCTCCTGAATCAGCACCCAATAGGAAAGCAGGAGGCTCATTTCTTCCGAGCCTCCTCGATCAAGCGGCTGAGTTGATCGGCTTCTTCGTCGGTCAGCTTCGTTTTCTGATGCCCCAGCAAGGCCAGCGCAGCATCCGCGACGGAGTTGGCGAAGAAGTTCTTCACGAACTCATGCAGCGCCTTCGTCTTGGCCGCAGCCTGGGGCACCGGCAGCTTGAACTCGTCCCGGCCGTTGACCTTTTCTTTGACCAGCATCCCCTTCTCCACCAGCAGGCGGAGAATGGAGCGCACGGCGGAATAGGTCGGTGCCTCAGGAAGTTCCTCCTCGATCTCCCGCGCGGTGGACTTGCCCAGTCGCATGACAATCTCAATCACCTGCCGCTCTCTCCGGCTCAGGTCTCGGGCTTTTGATGATTCCCACATGCCTGTTGAAATATCAACATGGGGACGTGTTGTCAATCACCATGTTGATTTTTCAACAGTCCCATGCTTATGGAGATGTGTTTGGCCGTGGAACTGTGGACTGATTTGTCCACTGAATTCCTGCCGTCTCGGTGTGTTCCGTGCGCCAAGGAAGATGCAGGGTGAGTCCAAGGCGGTGACTCGGTAAAACGACGATTGTCGCCACTCTCCTCCGCTCGCAAAACCGGTTGGGACAACCGGACTACGCCCGCAGCGGCAGCCGAAAGTAGAGCAGAGTGCCGCAATGGCGCATGCGTGTGCTCTGACGCCAAGGGCGTCAAACAAAGTAGCCCAGTCAGGCGAGGCACGAGCCGCCACCCTGGGTACATGAGCAGGGAAGGCGAATGCCGGAGGCATCCCAGCCATTAGACGCCGGGGGTTGAGCGTAGCGATAACCCCCGGAGAGCAAGCATCTGTTTCACCCCAGAGGGGTGACAGCAAGGTTCGCGTGCTGATGGAAGTCGCTGGCATCCGCTCCGGGATGCAATGCCCATTCTGATCACCCGGAGGTATCAGTCGCTACGCTCCTTCAACCATCCGGCTAATGGCTTCGATGCCTCTGGCATCGAGTAGCCCTTGGGCTCTTCAAGCCTTGCCGGCAATGGCGTGCTTTTCACCAGCGACATTGATACTCGCAAAGCACGGGACTTCGTCTTCATCGACAACCCATCCAAACTCGCCATAGGTGAGTTGATTGCTCCACCGCTCCATCCGGCGTTGAACGACACTAAGGTGCGGCAGCGAATGCCTTAGTGCCGCGAGGTCCATGGAATCAGTTCCAGCTCTTCTTTTCTCAAAACTCCCGGGAAAGGCGCAAACCCTTTGAGGAAGCGAGCTTCTTCGCTGTCGTCTCTGAGCAGATCACGCAACGCAGCCATTCCATTATCTGACGTCTGGACTGCCACCAGCATTTCCCGCCACTGAAGCAGACGCTTCTTTGCGCCGTGACCCGCTGCGAGCCAGCGATCTACATTGGCGATGGCAACGCCGATCCGCTTGGGGTCCGAAGCGAACTTTTCCGCGATGAGACAGAACCGATCGTGGCTTCTGCTGTCACCGATGGAAGGATTGCGAATCATGGCGAGTGGCTAACGCGAATATAGTCTGCTTCTCCGCAAATGCGACAGTCTTGCCGTCTAATCTGAGAAGACGCTCCCCGTGTCAGTTTGTCGCAATAGGGGCAAAACTGGTGCCCTGATCTGCCCCTTCGGCCTCATCCCACGGATATCAGACGGTCGCTCCCTGGCCGCCTTTCACGCCGAAAAATCAGCGTAACTCCCTGATCATGAGCAGCCCGCCACCATCCCTCACCTTACCAAAGTAACGTCAGGGCCACGCTAGGAACGGAATCTGCACCTGAGGCAGATTCGCCGTCCGGCCCTGCTGCTCCGTGATCCTACCGCCCCTTGCCACCAGCCTCTCTTCAGTGCATAGTCCCAGCCCCCTTGATCGGGCGGCAAAATTTTGCCGCTGATTTGCACTGCTTCCCCTTTCCTTTCTGCTCATGAACTCAACGACCGAAGAACCCATCGCAGCTCAGGAGTCTGCCGCTCCCGAGATCGAAACCCAGGCCGCTGAAGCCGCTTCCGAATCCCAAACCGCCCCGGCGGCCGCCGATCCCATCTCTGAACTTCAGGCAGAGGTGGCCAAGTGGAAGGACAGCGCCCTGCGCACCGCCGCTGAGCTGGACAACTACCGCAAGCGCGTGGCCCGCGAGACCCAGGAGAGCCGTGCGTATGCGAACGCGGACCTGCTGCGCGACCTGTTCCCCATCCTCGACAACTTCGAGATGGGTCTCGACGCCGCCAAGGCCGAGAGCGAGAAGAGCATGATTTACATCGGCCTTAGCATGGTGCGCCGCCAGTTGGCCGACTTCCTGCGCGACGCCGGGGTGGAAGAAGTGCCCGGCCAGGGTGCCAAGTTCGACCCGAATGTCCACGAAGCCGTGAGCCATGAAGCCAGCGCCGACCAGCCCGAAGGCACCATCCTGAAAGTGATGCGCCGCGGCTTCAAGCTCAAGGACCGCCTGCTGCGTGCGGCGACCGTTTCCGTGTCCAGCGGTCCTCCGGCGGCGTAAATCCCTGCACGGGCCCTCCTGCCTGCGCCCACCTGACCCTTTCCCTCCCACATGGCCTCCAAACGCGACTATTACGAAGTCCTCGGCGTCTCCAAGACTGCCACTCAGGACGAGCTCAAAAAAGCCTACCGCAAACTCGCGGTTCAATTCCACCCGGACAAGAACCCTGGCGACCATTCCGCAGAGGAAAAGTTCAAGGAACTGGGCGAGGCCTACGATGTGCTTGGCGATGAGCAGAAGCGCGCTGCTTACGACCGCTACGGTCACGCGGCGTTCGCCGGCGGCATGCCTGCCGGTGGCGGTGGTGGTGGTTTCCACGATCCCTTCGACGTCTTCCGCGAAGTCTTCGGCGGCGGAGCCGGTGGCGACATCTTCGAGAGCTTCTTCGGCGGCAGCGGCCGCCGGGGTGGACGCGGCGGCAACGGCCCGCAGCGGGGCAGCGACCTGCGCTATGGCCTGGAGATCACCCTCGAAGAGGCGGCCAAAGGCGTGGAGAAGGAACTCGAGTTCGAGCGCCTGGCCAACTGCAAGACCTGCAAAGGCTCCGGCTCCAAGAGCGGCGGTGGCACCAAACAATGCCGCACCTGCGGCGGCGTGGGCCAGGTCATCAGCGCCCGTGGCTTCTTCCAGATCCAACAGACCTGCCCGGACTGCATGGGCACCGGTCAGACCATCTCGGACCCCTGCGTCGACTGCCATGGCCAAGGCCGCGCGAAAGATCGCACCCGCATCCGCCTCAAGATCCCCGCAGGCATCGAGGAAGGCTCCCGCCTGCGCTCCAGCGGCAATGGCGATGCTGGCACCCGCGGTGGCCCCAGCGGCGACCTCTATGTGGTGATCAGCATCAAGTCTCACGACCTCTTCGAGCGTGAAGGCGCGGATCTCCATTGCGACGTTCCGGTGAGCTACCCCATCGCAGCCCTGGGCGGCGAACTGGCGGTGCCCACGCTGGATGGCAAAGCCAACGTTCGCGTCCCCGGTGGCACGCAGAACGGGGCCACCTTCCGTCTCCGCGGTCAGGGGCTCAAGCATCTGGACAGTGAACGCAAGGGCGACCTCTACGTGCACGTCCAGATCGCGGTGCCCACGAAGCTCAATGCCGAGCAGAAGGAGAAGCTTCAAGACTTCGCCAAGGCTCTGGGAGAGCACAACTCACCGCTTCAGGAGGGCTTCTTTGAGCGCGCCAAACGCTTCTTCACCTGATCGGCAACCTTTCGGAACCCGCCCGGCGCACTCTGCACCGGGCGGGTTCTCGCTTTCAGGAGGTCCCTTCCAATTCTGAATATGACGATCTGGTTACTTGCGGGGTCCTCCATCCTCCCGGAAGCCATACATTCCTCATTTCTAATTCCTAATTCCTAATTTTTAGAGCGTGTCCGACGGATTTCTTCAGCCCTACCTCGACTCCACCTTCGGCCACTGGCTCTACATTGACTCCGCGATGTGGACCGCGGTGGGCTTTCTGGGAGCTGCCATTTTCGGCAGCCGCTTCGTCCTCCAGTGGTTGCAGAGCGAGAAGGAGAAGAAACTCGTGGTGCCCTGGTACTTCTGGCACCTCAGCTTCTGGGGCAGCGTGCTGAACCTGCTCTACTTCCTGCACATCGACAAAGCCCCGCTCATCCTGGGCAACTGCTTCCTGCCCTTTCTGTACGGGAGAAACATCATCTTCCTCCGCCAGACCCAGGACCGCCGTCGTGGTGGCGGCCGCATGGTCATGGCAGGCGTGGTGGTGCTCATGCTCGCCACCTTTGGCTACACCGCCCTGACCAGCCCAGACGCGAAGCTCCGCCAGGATCTGCAAGCCCTCAAGGACATGGAGTCCATCGTCCAGGGGGTTAAAGGATACTACGCCGAGCACCACCAGCTTCCCAAGGGTGCCACCTCTGAAATGGTACGTGAACTCATCAAGGACAATCCCCGGCACATCGCCTACATCAATGTACCCAAGGACCGCCTCGACAAGGAGGGGGCCTGGCTTGATCCTTGGGGGCAGCCCTACCGGATCTTTGTCTCAGGCAACCAGGTCATCATTCGCTCTGCCGGCAAGAATGGGCAGTTCGACGATGGTCTGGATGACAAACGGGATGACATCCTTGTGCAGGGTGCGGTGAACTGAGACGCGACAGGAAGAGATCTCCCTGAAGGCAAGTCAGTCAGCCGCCGGGGGAATGAACCGCGCGGAGATTCGATCCACGCCCAAGCGCGGCCCATCGATCTTCTTGAACCCGCCAGCCTCATCCCAGCCCGTTTTGCCCGGATAGGGATAGACCGGGATGTCGATCTCGGTCTTGCCGTTCACGATGCGCTGGCCCTGGATGACGTCCGGCACCACATTCTTCTCGCGCCAGTCCACCACCAGCTTCAGCATGTTGGGCAGCTTGTTGATGCCGGGCCCGGGCCCATGGCTCATGCCGGGGACCAGGTAGAGGCGCAAAAACGAGCGGACCTTGTCAAGCGACCCAAAGTGCTCGGCCGTGCGTTCGTAGTAGTCGATGGAGGCATGAAAAGGCACCACCGAGTCGGCAGAGCCCGAGATCATGAGCAGCTTGCCGCCGCGCTTCTCGAAGGCACTGAGATCCGGGTTCTCGGCATTGAGGTAGGGTGCCAGCGCGGCAGCATAGGTGCCAATGTCAGCCCCGAAGTTGAGCTCCGCCAGATTCTTGTCCGGACCAAAGACCCAGCGGAAGAGGTACAGGTGGCCATGCGCCGCCTTGAAGGAGCTGCCAAAGGGGATGCCGCAGAAGATGCGCTCCCCGGTCACAGAGTGCTTCGGACCGTCGAAGAGCTTGCGCATGGCCTCGGCGTGCTGGTCCGTGAGCGTGGTGTCTTTTTTCCTGGCCAGGGCGATCACGGCCTCGATGTCCGCTTTGTTGCAACGCGGGTCTGACACCAGCTTCCCGGCGGTTTGAGGAATTTCCCGTGTGGCCATGTACTCATTCCCGGCGGCGATGATGTTCGCCTCCTGAGACTCTGTGAACGGACACTGGCGCGGAATCTCACAAGACAGGCTATACACAGGAAAAGAATCGAAAATCGCAATTTTAACCTCATTCAGGGCATGCCTCCGATCTCTGCCATAGCCTGCTACCCATGGCGCACTTACGGAGTTGGTTTCGCGCCGTAAATCAACACCACCTCTGGGCACGGGTGTACAGACTCACCAGGGGATCGCTGGTCATCATTCCATTCCCTTCAATAATGGCTCCCCTGCCTTGCGGCAGCCTGCTTCACTCTCATCACACCACACCGATTCTCGGTGCCCGAAAGGCAAACATCCCGGCGAAACTCCCGCCCCTCATGGCACGTGCTCCACGTTTGCGCCGGGCATCAAACTGGTCCCGCCGCACCTCAAAGAACTCATCTACAAAATCCCGGCTTCCCAAGGCCACACCCAGAGTGAAATACGTCACCCGGTGACGCAGCGTCTCCGCGAAGGTAAGACTACCGTCTTCGGTGCGCACCTGCTCCACCACCTGGCGCTTGATCCCTTTACGCAGGACCCGGCTGTCGGAACCGTGACCATCTCGAACCTCCTCCCCCTGGCCAAAGAGCCATACCCGATAGCCGGAAAAGCACTTTAGCCGCACTGGGAAGCCGCTGCGAACCCCCTGGCTGGTTCCGCTCATGCGCCCGGTGCTCGCTCGTGATCGTGTAAAGGGCTGACAACGCCTTGCGCCCACCCGCCACCGCCTCCGCATAGCTGCACCAGCGGTAGTCCTTGGGATCCTCCACCAGTCCCGCCCGCACCGGGTTGAGATCAATGTACGCACTCATCACCGAGAGCGTGGCTAACTCACCTTCCAGCAACACACTGGTGAACCGCTCCTCCCAGAGCGTGCCCTTGCGATTCTCCCGCTTGTTGAACCACAGGCTGAAGCGCTGTTTGAGCTCCTTCATGAACTGGCTCACATCCCACATCCGGCCCAGGTATCTTTCCTTGAGTTCTTCGGCCGCCGCGTCATGCCCCTGGCTGCGAAAGGTTTCCAGCGTATCCTTGAGCATCCGCACCGCCGGCTTGGAATAGATCAACGCCGCCTGCTTGAGCAGCCAAGAATCCGAATACACCGCCCCTTCAGGCCGCTTCCTGACCTCCACCATGATGTGGAAGTGGTTGGACATCACGCAATAGGACAACACCCGCACCTGGCAAAAGCCTTCATAGGCCCGCATCAAGCGCACAAACTGCTCCTTCTCCTCCGGCCCAAACGCCAGCCGCCTCTCGACCACCCGAGAAATGCAGTGGTAGTAGGCAACCGGGACTAGCGGATCGGCAAAGTATCGAGGCGAAGCCATGGCGGCCCCATCGCCCTAAAAGACTGCGCAGTCAATTTCCTTCTCTTGTAATAGCCTGTCTCTTCGCACTACTTCAGAAGGGGATTGGTTTGACGCTTACTACGCGCCCACAAGACCGGTGGACGCTGACGCTACCCGACTTCCCCGCCCTCCGGTCGGCTCTTGAAGGCTTCGGGTTCGCAGTGTTATGAAACCTTGAGGTATACCCACTCACCTCGTTAGGCGCTCTATGTCCAGTTGCTTCTCCTTCATTTGTTCTTCAAGTTGCAGCAATGTATCGGGCACGTTTGCCTTCATCAGGTCAATCACTCTTCCGTTTAGCTTTGGAAGTCTCATTTTCACATACTTTGGATGAGACAAGATCAGATCACCGTCAGGCAGGTAAATCCAGCCTTCAGCTACTTTGCCTCCATCAAAATCCAAGAACTCAACGCGCGCAACGACACCAACTGATGGAATCTCTGGTGCTTCTTCAGATTCGGCCCGAAGAGCTCTTGACAGATCGCTTGCCCAACCGCTTGCATTGATGCTGCCAACCGGGACAGACACGAAAGCTTCGGCTCGGGTGAAAGGATCTCCGTTCAATTTCTCAACAAAGACATTGCATTGAGAAATCTCAGATCGGCCGGCCACTCTCCACCACCAAAAGATGGCGAATGTAGCCACGAGCAGTAACAGGATAGCAATAGTTTTTGGTGTCACTTTTTGCACGGGTGTGGGATATGTTTGCCGCAGAATGCGAGCGAATTATGCATATTAAATTTCTCGGCCCATTTAACATAATCTTTTTCGCACCAGATCTTGATCGTGACGGTCTTGCCTTGGCAACATTTTTCATTGCAAATTTTATCAGCCTTCTCATGGGCTTGCTTTAGCATTCCTGGCAGTTTTGCGTTCATTTTGTCGAAGAAGTCAATTTGATCCTGTTGCAACTCCGGATCTACCAAAACGTCATCCTCACCAATTCGGGACATAATATCCATTGATGTATCCAAAGACCAACAACTCAGCGTCCCGAACGCATATCCACAGGGCGCCTTCCAGTTCTCATTTTTCCTCTTCTTCCAAAGCGTATCGATCGTGCTCCAGTGACCAACGTGAAGTTCGATTGAGCAATCGTCAGATAGACCCAGTTGATCAGCGCGATTCACTGGATCATTTCGAACCATGCCATACAAGTTAAGACCTCCTCTCTCCGCGATCGGGTCCCGTGAAAGCCACCGACCAAGTTCGGGATCATAGGGTCTATAGGTGGCCAAGGACAAGCCACTCTCATGCCACCAATGGCCAGTATATCCCCCTCCCCACTCCTCCACACCGTCGACGCGTGTGCGTTTGCCCCAAGGCGAATAGCTGTATGATGCCGTCACAGCGCCGTTAGATCCAACGACGACCCTGACAGATCCCAGATGATCCTTCAGCAAGAAACGCTTTCCGGTCTGGTTCCCTTGCGGATCAAGGATCTCGACGCCACCGCTCCAAAAACGATGCTTGCCACCGCCCACCAGACGCTCCTCGAGCAGGTTGACATCTTCCCACACCCATTCACGAACCGGAACATCGTCCTTTCGTTCACCAATCCGCCTGTTGGCTCCATCGTAGTCGAAAGACCATGAACTATTTCCTGCCTCAAAACTGACCAGCCGGTTGCGTGCATCCCAACTGTAGGCACGCGTGCCGTCATTCTTGAGATTGCCATCATTGTCATATGTCAGGATCTTATTCTCACCGCTGCCGTTGTCGACCCGCCACGTCTCGGTGACGACGTTTCCCCCTTTGTCGGTGGCCGCTATCGGAACATCATGGGTTCCGGCACCCAGGTTGGTGGTCAGTTCAAAAATGCCATTTGGGCGAACAAGTGCCGGCAGTCCGTTGACATTTACCTTTGAAGCCTCATTAACCTGGCCGCGAAACCATGTCATCCCGCCTGAAGCGAGCTCGGTCATCTGGTTGAGATTGTTAAAAGTGGCCGTTCTGGTACGATTGCCATCCTGGGTCAGGGTGCGGTTTCCGCTGGCGTCATATTGCTCTCGCCATACTTTTTGCATGCCCGGAGAAAGGGGCGCTCCAAGGGGAGTCTCGACCACGGCGGTCATTTGATTGGCAGCGTCGTAAGAGATCTCCAATCGCCTGCCAGTGCCTAGGCCGGGTTGTTCCTGGTCCCAGGTTGCAATTCCACCATCGGCATGATACGCATAGCTGTAACGAGCCAGCACCGAGCTTCCAGGACCTTCGTGGACGGTTTGCACCAGTCGGCGATCAGCGTTCACAGGCAGCCGGCTGTATGTGGTTACCAACCCTGTTACAGGATATTCAAACCTCGAAAGCACCCTGCTGTTACCAACATACGTTGGTGTAAATGTTCCAAGAGGATTGGTCATGACAGCCACACGTCCTAAACTGTCAAAGGTATAGCTTTCAGTTCCTCCTCCGTAACTCCAAGCACAGAGGCGCCCCCACTGATCGTAGGTATAGGCAACAGTATCATCAGCCAAAGGCCCATCTATCTCACTGAGGCGCCCCAACACATCATAGGTGTAATCTGTCGTCTTCATGCCATCGATCCATGTAAGCTGGCGCCCCAGTTCATCGTAGGTGTAGCTTTGGCTAGGCAGGTCTGGATGGGTGACGCTTTGCAGTCGACCATGGCTGTCATAAGTGCATGTCGTCTGACGGTTTTGTGAATCCCTCCTCCATAACAATCGTCCCGAACTGGCTTCATATCCGTAGGTCAGTCGACTGTTATCAGGGTATATTTTTGCCGTCACACGGTTCCCACTATCATATTCCCAACGAATCCACTCACCTCGACCGAAACGCACCTCCTTCACATTACCAACTTTGTCATAGTTGTAAGTTGTCGTCTGTCGGCCAGGGCTCACGGCAGTAGACAACCTCTTCAAGGCATCATACCCGAAGCGTGTCACGCCCCCATCCCGAGCCGTGACACTGTTCAAGTTGCAGCAGCTGTAGGCATTGACCAGGGTGGTTGCATCCGGATAGATCGTCTGCAGCCTCCGATTCAGGTCATCATAGGTGTGCAGCAGCGTGTAGCCGCTGCTGTCGGTTTCCGAGACCGCCCGTCCCGCATCATCATACACATAGGCGGCCTGTACGATTTCGGTGGGATGCCCATTGGCCTGGAGCTTCACCGTTTCCAAGTACCCTTGGGCGTCATACTCATAGGTGGTCACATCCCCCTTGGGATTCGTCGTGGTCACTAATTGTCCCCGGACATTACGCGTGTACTCCGTGCGCAGGCTCGCCTGATCCTCCTCCGCCGTGACATCTCCAGTCACCGGGTCATACTCGGTTTCTGAGAGCACAGTCTCCACACCGTCCACTGTACGCTTGGTGCGCACCTCGTCCACATCATTGGCGGCGTATTCGTAGGTAAATAGGATTCCGTGACCGTCGTCATGGGTCAGCACCTTACCTTTGCTGTTGTATGTGTAGGTGTCCGCACCCATGGGACTGGTGGTTTGCCCAGGCTGCCCCCCATCGCTGTAACCCTCGTAGTAGCTTGTGCCACCTCCCTGGTGGTCCGTTGAACTAATCTCCCCTCGTCCATTCACCATAGTGAAGTGATGCACCGTCTTGACGGTTCCCTGCTCGCCTTCTTTGTAGTGGTTCTTGTCCCGGTGCCAGTAGACACGGCTGTACCCGTCAAAGTGGTGCTCTTCTTTCGCCCCCATGGCGTCCGTCACTGTGATGCGGTAGTTCTCCCACATCACCCCACCCGGTGGCGGGTAACGATCCATACTATTGTTGATGCCATCCGCTGGCTCCGTGTAAAACTGCGTGACGCCGCTCGGTGTGGTGATGGCACTAAGGAACAACTCGTTGGTGCGGGTCACAAACTGCTCTGGGTCGTTGAGATCCCGCTCCCTTACTTGCGCCGCGGTGGTGTAGGAGTAGCCATAGGCAACTCCACCCATGTCCGTCTGACCGGTCAATCGACCATTGCCATCGTAGCTGAAGGTGACCTGCCGACCGAACGGATCGTCGATATGGGAGACTTTCCCGTTGCCGCCATAAACAAAGGTCCAGGTCCCCGTTGGGCTCAGTGTTGTGACCGCCGCCGGATGACTCACGGCCGTGATGGCCCCCTGGGCATTGTGGGTGATGGTAACCGCCGTTCCATACTTGTCCGTCATGGAGAGCAGCAGGCTGGACGCGCTGCTCCCGCCCATGGCTGGCGGCACATCATAGAGAAACTTGGTGCCTGCCGCGTCAGTCAGTTCGAAGCGGTAGCTGTGCCCCGTCACCTTGGTCAGCGTCTTGGTGGCGTTGCGCGCATCTGAATTGTAGCCCCCGCTGCCGTCAGGGGTGAAGTTCTCGCCCTTTCCTGAACCCGTAATGACTTTCACACTCCCACTGGGATCCACCACCAGATACGAGGCATAATTGAGCATCCACTTGTCTCCAAATGGACGGATGGCAATGAGCGAGTCCAGGCTGTTGTAGGTCAGCCCGATCCTCACACTCTTGCCATAGGGGGCATCCCACCACATGGGAATGTCCTTGACCACAAGATTCATGTTCATCTCGTTGATCGACCATTCCGGCATGCCGTAGCAGGAGCTGCAGCCGCCGCCCTCGTCATCGCAACACTCCTCGCAAAGATCGTCTGGATTACGAGGCAGGCCGCAGCATCCACCCATGGCTTCCACCGTCTCCTGAACCGATGCCAGACGCACCCCAGGGGCGCTCACCTCAGAGAACACCGTGGCCAATCCCGACCACTGGGCGACAAAACCCTTGTGGTCCATCGCCACCGTATGGCCCACACGCGTGTCATACACCTTCAACTTGCCGTCCTGCTCCCGTCCAACAACTGCCACGAAGTGCCGGTCACGGTAGTGGGCCACTAGCGGCAGCGGCAGCTCTTTGAGCGTGGCCCCGCTGGCTCGCACTGTGCGGGCCGCCATGCCATACCGACGGGCTGTCTGCTCCAGCTCCTGGATGGTGAATCCATGCGGGCCGGCCGCATCCAGTGCGCGCAGTTCCCGCGCGTTCGTTTCGTTCCCCATCACTTTGCAGATTTCACCAAGGGACTTTTGCCCACAGTCCCTCAGCGCCGTCTCCTTGGCCTTCATCAAACTCAAGGCCCGGATCCAATAGGACGCATAAGTCATACGCGCGGGATCCCCGTCATTGGCCCTTAGCTGGGCAAAGAGCTCCGACGCCTTGCTGAGTTCACCACGGTCCATGGCCACCACGCCAAGACGCAGCAAGGCCTTCTGATGCATAGGTTGCCCCAGGTCCGCCCTGGTCTGGGAGGCCTCAAACCACTTTTGAGCTTCGTCATATCTGCCAAGGTACTGGCTGGCACAGCCAAGGTGCAGCTCAGACTCCGCTGCCCACGGACTATCGGGATACTTGGTCAGGTGATCGAGAAACAGCAACTGTGCCTCGTCATAGTCATGGAGGTTCCACTTCTGAATGGCTTTGCCGAACTCCAGATTGTCCTCTTCTTGCTTCTTGCGGGCGGAGGGATCAGCGATGGAGGCAGGGTCAGCCGACCTGGTCGGTTGCAGTTCCTCGCCCAACTGTCCTGCCATGCGCAGATCCTTCTCCGTGGGCACCTTCGTCAGATCGAGCAACCGCAGCGTGGTTTTTTCGGTGGGGCGGGCCTCCGAAGTCCAACGTTTCTGATCTTCGGACATCTGTCCCCAAGCCCGCCGCGGTGTTGAGGGAACTTTCGTCGTGGTAACCAGGGTTGTGCCTGCATTTGGCGATGACTCAGGAGTTGCGATCGGGGAAATGCCAGAAGACGACGCAGTCGGTTTTGGTGGCCCTTGCTCCGTCACTTGCTTCGTCGGCTGCTCAGCAATTCGAGAGTTCCCTTCACCCACGAAATTCCATGCTGCCATACCAATTGCCGTCAGGGCAGCCCCTGCGAGAAGCATGGTCCATTTCCGGTTTATTTTCCGTACCTGTGTCATACACTGTCCTCGTTCTGAACTGGTTGATCTTTGTCGATTTCTTAGTTTATTCCGTCTGCTCTCACGGAAGCTTCACCGCATCGCCCGGCTCCCACAGGATGATGGTGGGTGCGGTGGTGTCTCCTGGATCAGGGGCAATCGGGGCATGGAGACTTCCATTAAGCGGGTAGGCATCGACGTTGTCGTTGTAGCCATCCCCGTCGGTGTCAGCTTTGAAGGGATCGGTGCCCGCCACGAGTTCGCTGGCGTTGGTGATGCCATCACCATCATGATCCAGGTTGACCGAACTGATCACCGGCGCCCCAAACCCGTCCTGATAACCATCACCGTTGGAGTCAGCGAGGTCGGGATTCGTACCCGCCAGGAGTTCTTGGTAAAGCGTCAGCCCATCGCCATCCTGGTCGCCGAGCCACGCGACAGGCTCAGAGATATTGGCACCTGCGAGAGCAATCGCCTCGTCCAGATCATCGATACCGTCGTTGTCAGTGTCCGGGTCGGTGGGATCCAGGCCGAAGAACAATTCCAGCAGATTCTCCAGGCCATCGCCCGCAGGAGTGTCATCATCGCCATCGGCCGTCTTGGTCAAATTGCCAAAGTATCGCTGCTCCCATGCATCAGGCAGGTCGTCGTTGTCGGTATCAACAAACTCATCTGCACCGAGATCCGACGGCGAAGTGCGCGTCTCGCCATGAATGTCTTTGCCAAGACCAACCAGCGTCACGCCACCTGCAGGATTAATTGCAGGACTGCCGGGCAACAGCAAACCTTCGGGACTCAGATCAGGATCGACATTCTGACCTCCGAACTCACCACCGCGAATGATGGAATTGCTCACGGTCACCGTGGCTGAAGCAGCTTTGTGGATCTGTGCCACACCGGCACCCAATCCCGTGTTCCATACGATCGAGTTTTCCACAGACAAGGTGTTGTCCGCATCGATATTGAAAACACCAGAGCTGGTCGCCTTGTTCTGGCTCACTGTGACGTGAGCAAGACTCAGATCTCCGCGATAGACATGGGCTGCAGCACCTCCTGCAGTCTTGGTGTTGCCGATCAAAAGACAATTGGTCACCCGGGCCAGCTCATTGGGCTGTGCCAGGGAAACATACAACGCTGAGCCCTGGAGTCCTGTCGCATGCCTGATCACGAAGCCATCCACGGCAGAATCCTTCTTCTGAAGGCTGATGCTCGACTGGGCAGAGGTGCCACTGAGCACAGGTGGCACAAGACCACGCTGGCCAAGGATGAGAACCGATTTGGAGCTGACAGTCAGGGCCTCGGTGTAGGTACCGGGCAATACGAGAATGATCCGGTAGCTGCCAGTTTGAGCGTTGGCCGCAGTCACTGCTGCTGCAATCGTCTTTTTGACCGTGGCGGTCTCGGGATTCACCGCAGGATTCACCGTGACATCAGGAACCAACGATGCGGGGCTGGAGGTGCTGTTTGCATCCCACGAGCGGTTGTACTCATAGACGTTTGGGATCCGGTCACCGTCCTTGTCTTCCAATGCGTCCCTGGGATCCAGGGGATCCAGTCCTTTGGCGATCTCATAGTTGTCAGGAATGCTGTCATCATCCGTGTCCGAATCCCATGGATCTGACCCCGCGGCCAGCTCGGCAGCATCGCCAGTGCCATCCCCGTCTGTGTCTGCTGCGCCAGGATTGCTTCCGTAGGCATATTCCTGGGCATTGGTCAGACCGTCACCATCGGAGTCCGCGCCGCCATTGGCGGCGAGGTTGCCGATGAAACGCAGCTCCCAGGAGTCTGGAAGAGCATCACCGTCGCTGTCGCCGTATTCATCCGCTCCGAGATCTGCCGGGCTGGTGCGGGTGTCACCCTGGATATCCTTGGTGACGGAGGCCAGGTTGACGCCGCCTGAAGGATTGATGGCAGGGCTGCCTGATCGGAGATAGCCATAGACGTCGAGCAAAGGATCGAGATTAATTCCACCATGCTCCCCACCCAGAATCAGGTTGTTGTCAGCTTCCACCACAGCGTTGCTGCCACCGCTTATTTGCTGCACCCCCACCGTGGTCGTGGGATTCCAGAGGATCGAGTTACGGACGCGCACCTTGGTGCCGTAGGACAGGTATATTCCCCGGCCCTGCCCTCCCTCCCCATTCCACTGCCCGCCTTTGTTGTTGAACAGGGTGCAGTGGTCTACAATGGCTTCCCCTTGTGAAAGGTAAATGCCGGCCCCACTGGAGGCGGCGTTCCCGGTGATCACGCTGTTCACAATCCTCACTTGGGCCAGGTACCCACTCACGGAAACGTACGCGCCATAGTCACTGAGGTGGAATGGAGAGGTGTGCTTGAGAACCATCCCGTCAAGAACCGACCCGCTTAAGGTAAGATTCACGCAAGCAGTGGTAGTGGACGATGCGATCACCGCAGGAGCAGCCACCCGTTCGCTCATCAAGAGAATCCTTTTGGTGCTGAGGTTCAGCCCTGACTCCGGATACATCCCTTTTTTCACCATCACGATCTTCCAATCACCGGCTGCAGACTTGGCCGTACTCAGGGCTGTTGTGATCGTCCTCTTCACGGTGGCGGTCTCGGTCACCACTGCAGGATCCACCGTCACGTCAGGTGTCAGAGTCGCGGGGCTGCTGGCACTGTTCGCGTCCCAAGAGCGATTGTATTCATAGATGTTGGGGATGCGGTCCGCGTCTTTGTCTTCCAATGCGTCACGATAGTCCAAGGGGGCCAGAGACTTGCTGATTTCATATCCGTCGGGGATGCCATCATCATCCGTGTCCGCGTCCCATGGGTTGGTTCCGGCAGTCTGCTCGGCTGCATCATTGGCCCCATCCGCGTCAGCATCCGCAACTGTGGGATTGCTGCTGAAGAGGTATTCTTGCAGATGAGTCAGACCATCCGCATCTGGATTAGCGGAACCGTTCGAGGAAAGACTGCCGACGAACCTGGTCTCCCACCAGTCAGCCAGACCATCACTGTCACTATCGGCATACTCGTCAGCTCCCAAATCGGCTGGGCTGGTTCGGGCTTCCCCATGAATGTCGGTGTTTGCCAGAGAGAAGCCACCTGAGCCCGACGCATTGATGGCTGGGCTGCCAGGCAGCAAACATGCGTAACGATCAAGCAATGGATCTGCACCAGAAGCCCCATGTTCAGCCCCGAGGATGATGCTGCTCAAGACCTGCACCGTTGCGTATGAATTGACCCAGATCTGAGAGCTTCCTGCAGGGGCTCCGATGTTCCAGACGATGGAATTGCGCATCCGGAGTTTGGCTGAGTTTTGGACCGCTACCGCCAGACCATTCACGGGGGCAAACTGGTAGACCCCGGCACCAGTGGGCACATTGTTTCTCGTGAATGTGCACTGATCCACAAGACATTCACCACCTGCTACCACCATTCCGGCACCGTAGTCGTCGTGATTCTCCTGGATAAAGCAGTTGGAGATGCGCGCCCGAGCCAGTTGCGACAGGGAGAAGTAAATCCCGTTGGAACTTTGCTGGGGGTTCTGATGCTTGATGACAAACCCATCGACAACTGTATCGGCATAATAAATAGAGAGCGCTACGCTGGCAGTGGTCGGAGCGATCTCGGGTGGCGTGGGCGACTTCTCACCAAGCAAGGCGATGCGCTTGCTGCTGAGTGACAGTGCCGCCGTGTATGTACCCTTCTTGACAAAGATGAGCTTCCAGTCCCCCGCCTGGGAATTGGCTGCCGAAACGGCAGCCGAGATGGTCTTCTTCACGGTCGCTGTCTCGGGGTTGACCGCAGGGTCAACCGTCACATCGGGCACGAGAGCCGCAGCCACAGCCGCGTCCGTACCACGGTTGTATTCATAAATATTAGGCACCCGGTCTCCATCCTTGTCTTCTAGGGTATCTCTGGGATCGACTGGGTTCAACCCCTTGGCAATTTCATAGCCATCGGGAATGGTGTCGTCGTCGGTGTCAGTATCACGTGGGTTGGAGCCAGCAGCCTGTTCAGCCCCATCATTGGCTCCGTCACCGTCTTCGTCTGCCACAGCTGGATTGGTTCCAAACAGAAATTCCCCAAGATCATTCAAACCATCACTGTCGCCATCTGCCATGCCATCATGGCTGAGATTGCCGAAATGGAGCATCTCCCACCATTCCGGAAGACCATCAGCATCTGAATCCACATACTCATCTGCTCCAATGTCGGGAGGAGAGGTTCTAGACTCACCATGAACATCCTGCGACGGAATGGAAAAGAGCAAACCACCAGCGGGGTTGATTGCTGGACTGGTCGAGAGCAGGTGCCCTGAACTCGTGAGCAGCGGATCGCTCCCTGAGGCACCCTGCTCGGCGCCTAGCACAACAGAGTTCAGCACTTCCATTTGAGTACCAGGATCACCGTGTATTTGTGTGCTACCGCCGGGCAACCCTGGGTTCCAAACGATGGTGTTGCGCAAACGCAACGCCCCATCATCCACATAGATGGCAAGTCCTTCAACCGGTTGAGAGACAGAATGCCCCGTGGGAACACTGTTGCCAAAGAGGGTGCAATGATCCAGGTGACAATCGCCCCCAGCGAGATAGAGGCCGGCACCTCCATACGACTGGAAGTTGGAAGTGATGAACGTGTTCACCATCCGGACCGACATTCCATCATAGAGACTCACGTGGACCCCCCGGGCACTGCTGGAGGCACTCTGATGCCGGATGACAAAGCCATCCAAGACCACATCCCCGGCGGTAAGGCTGACCGCAGAGTAGTAAGGCTGCCCCACAATCTGCGGCAGATCACTGCCCAACTCCCCCAACAGCAAGATGCGCTTGTCACCCAAGGATACCGATTCCGTGTAGGTGCCTTTTTTGACCAGGATCACCTGCCAGTCGCCGACGTTGTTGGCATCAGTCACGGCGTCGCCGATGGACAAATGGGTGCCCGTTCCATTTACGTCGACGGTGAAGTCCGGCACAAGAGTATCGGGAGTGCCTGCACTGGTGCTGCGGTGATATTCATACAAGTTGGGCACACGATCGCCGTCCTTGTCATCCAGGGCATCCTTTGCGTGTCCCGGGTTCAAGCCCTCGGCTATTTCATAGCCATCTGGAATGGTGTCCCCGTCGGAATCGCTTGAGAATGGATTGCTTCCCGCAGCAAACTCGGCCCCATCGTTGGCACCGTCAACGTCTGCATCTGCCACCGCGGGATCCGAGCCAAATCCGTACTCACCCAGATCATTCAAGCCGTCTGAGTCACCATCAGCTGTACCATCATGCGACAGCCCGCCAAACCTCTGCTGCTCCCACACATCAGGCAGGTGGTCCGCATCGGAATCCAGCCATTCATCAGCCCCGATGTCAGGTGCTGTGGCAGTGGGGCGGGGTTCGCCATGGGCATCCTTGCCAGATGTGTAGAGTACAGCCGCTGCGTTGATGGCGGGTGAATTGGCTTTGAGCGTGCCGTTTCGCGTCACCTGGGGATCCGACGACAGGTTGCCAGTTCCGGCATAGCCTCCTCTGAAAATCGAGTTGGAGACTTCCAGAGTAGCGCCATTCTCCAAAAGTGTCTCGAAACCCGGGCGATTCCAAAAAATAGAATTGTGAACCGTAACTGCGCTGTTGTCCGCATGGATGCCATTGGGTGCATTCCCGATTGCCGTGCAATGAACCACCATTAGATCCGCCCCGTAGACGTAGATTGCGCCGCCCGTATCTCCGCCGAAACTATTGTTCAGCAGAATACAGTTGATAAGTGACGGCCGTCCGCCGGAGGCATAGATCGATCCTCCGTAGTAATTGGCGGTGTTCTTAATGGTCAGCCCCTCCACCACCACGTTTCCGGAGAGGGAAATCCCGGCATTTGTCCCCTCACCATCAATGATCGTGCTTGCGGCCCCGCCCGCAGAAATCAACAAGACATCACCGTAGAAAGAGAGGCTGGTGTTTTCCCATCCTGTGTAGATGCCCGGCTGCACCAAAATGATCTCGTAGTTGTAGGCCGAGTAGCTCGGTTCATAGAGGCTGGTGTGGGTTCCACCGCCATTGGGATCCACCACGTAGTGAGGTGTGGGAATAGATCCTACCGCAAATGGATCAGAAGAATTTTTGACCTCGAAGATGTTGGGATAACGATCTCCGTCATAGTCGGCGTGAGCATCGTCCACCAGCGGATTGCATCCGGCAACGATCTCCTCACTGTCCGTCATGCCATCGAGGTCCGTGTCGATCGAGTAAGGATTGGTTTCCTCGGTAGCCTCGTCAGCATTGCTGATACCGTCCGAGTCCAGATCCAACCCCTGCATGTTCATGTCGGCCAGGGTGGTGGCAACCTGCGTCCCCGGATCTGTCCAGGTATCCAGGGCTTACGCATCTAGTTTTTACAAAGCACGTGGAAATTAGTTAAGATGTGTGAATGAAGTGGGGCATGTCTTCCGCCTCTGCATCTCCTGACAGCAATCTTCGTGAAGTTTTTCAGAGCATTGATGACTGGAGGGTGCAGCGTACCCAGCGACATGATCTGGCCGACATCCTGGTGATTGCCACCTGCGCCATGCTGTGCGGTCAGGGGCATTACACCCATATGGAAGCCTTCGGCAATCTGAAGCGCACTTGGTTGGAGAGCTTTCTTGCCCTGCCCAACGGCATTCCCAGTCACGACACGTTCCGTAAAGTCTTCAGCCTGCTTGATCCCAAGCGCTTCATGGAAGCCTTCAGTCTCTGGACCCAAGGTGTATTGCGCCAACTCTCCAGCGAGGGGCTTGAGAGCGGTCTCAAAGGGGTGATCGCCATTGATGGAAAGGCACTGCGCGGGGCCGTCGACAAAGGGCAGGCACCTGCGGTCATCGTGGGGGCTTGGGCCAGTGAATTGAGCCTGTGCCTTGGACAGGTCAAGGTTGCTGACAAGAGCAATGAGATTGGCGCGATGCCGGAGTTGTTGGAAATGCTGGCGTTGAAAGGCTGCATCGTGACCATCGACGCCATGGGCTGCCAGAGGGAGGTGGCCAGGAAAATCATCCAGCAAAAGGGGGACTACATCCTGGCCCTCAAAAGCAACCAGGAAAGCCTCCATCAACAGGTCAGCCACTATTTGGACACGGGGGAGGACCTGGCCAGGGCAGAAGGCAACTTTCATCAAGAGGAAAGCGATGGGCACGGCCGGCATGAAGTGCGTCGCTGTTGGGTGAGTGAGGAAGTGGAATGCTGGCTGCAGGGGGCAGAAAAGTGGGCGGGACTGCGCAGCGTGGCTGCGGTGGAATGCGAGCGCACCGTGGCGGGTCAGACCACGGTGCAAAGGCGTTACTTCATCAGCAGTTTGAAAGCCGATGCCGCGCTCATTGCAGCCTCAGTACGCGCTCACTGGGGGATTGAAAACTCGCTGCACTGGGTTCTAGATGTGACCTTTGGCGAAGATGAGAGCCGGTCTAGAAGCGGTTACAGCGCGGAGAATCTGGCCACCCTTCGACGCCTGACTCATGCAATGATCAAGCGAGAGAACCCAAACTCCAAAAAATCGGTCAACCAACGCAGATTCGAAGCCGGACTCAGTACAGACTATCTCCAAACCTTGCTTGGAGTAAATTTAGATGCGTAAGCCCTGTCCAGGTATCGTTGTCACCATCCATGTCTGCGTCAGACCAACTCGCCGGAACAAGCCCCGCGGTGACGAGCAGCAAACCTGCACCGAAAAGACACGACCAAGTTTTTTTGCCATGCCGACACCTGAGGAATGAGGCGTTCATAGAATGCGGGTTCCAAGTGACACGCCTGCCTCAGACAGGATCGCGGCAAAACGCGACCCAGCCGTCGACGGCGTGAATGCTGTTTGTTGAGAATTGGGGGTTCTTTCCCTGTGAGAATTCAAACACTCTTCGTCACTAGGAATTCGCCCGATCCCTGGCTAGCAACCATCCGGACCCGCGATACCGCCGATACTTCATTATAAGTTCGCGTTTGGCAATCCTATAATGTTAAAAATTTTGTCGTATATTGGTAGTATTCGAAAAGAATAATTTCATCCACCTCATCCATTCGTCACATCTTTGACATCTATCTCACAAGTGAAACAACTATCCTTGAGGATAGTATTGCCAGCAACATGGCCACTCGCACCGGTTTACGAGTGGATCTGGCACCAAAACGCGTAGTTCATTCTGCGCGAACTCACCAGATCTGGTAGCGATATACACCTTGGACAAGTGGGTGATGACCCGCAAGACATGCAGGTCGTCTCTATGCCTTGTGCTCCCGGATCGCAGTGGGTAAACAATCCCTGCTCGACGGTGAGCTGCTGATCTTCGCGCCAAATCAAACCGCTGCAAAGCGACTTGGTGAGAATGGGCTGCATCTCTATCGGTTCCGATCGATAACTATCTGGCATTCGACGACGGTTTGCTGGACATGACCCGCTCCCGCAAGGCACCATCAACGGTTCAAATCTCCCGTTCTGTCTACTTCCGCTTGCTCCCAGCCTCCACAGGTGGTTCACCGCCGCTTTCGAACAGGGCATCGCTGGCTTCCGTCACGGTCTGACCAGGCTTGGTGAAGGGGCTGGCTGAATACCCTCCCCCTCTGACCGAAATCAGCCAGTCAAGTATCGCGAGCTGGCCTGAACTGCCTGTCGCTTCGAAGATCTCCTTGTAGTGAGCTTCCGCTTTGGCAGGGGCAGCCAGGTGGACAACGCGCACCCAGGCAAGTCCATCTGACTTAAGAGCCGGCGATGTGAGCGCCATGGTGGCGACTTTGAGCAGCGGCGTTGGATCCTCAAGAGGAGATGTCGATTCCAGATAGAAACAAAGGGCGTTCGCCCCATAAAAGCGGTCTCTCTCGTTTTTCCCCTCAGCAATCGGCTTGATGGCATCGGCAATTCTTTGAGCCGTTGCGACATCCGATTTTCCCCGTGCCAGTCCAAGCTCCTTGAGAAAGGTCGAATAGACTGGGTCCTCCAGAACTTTCGGCTCCTGCCCCAGGCAGAAAGCGCCAATTCCAAAAACGACGAGAGTCAAAATCTTCGTTTTCATGATTAAGGTCTTACCACTGTTCTCACGAGGCGGCATTTTTCCTTCAGCATGTTTCGCAGGATGTCTGGGGTGTCATCCTGTACTTTGGGATCGAGTTTGCCACCTCCTGGAGCCTCTAGGTATTTGGGATCAACCGGCTGGCCAGAGGAGGGGTCCAGCACCCCGGCGACACCACCATTCCTCCATGCCGAAAAGGTACCGCAACCTTCTTTTGTACAAGAAAAACTATCGTCTGGCATCTTTGTGTCTTGCGAGGGAATTGCTTGACGTTTCTTGGCTTTCTCAAAACCCTGTTCATCTTGAGGTGTTAGACAGCAGCAAAGATAGATCTCTGTCGAACCATTCATGACTCCCTTCGCCGGAAACAACGTATTTTGCAATTCTCCGTTTGGCCTCAGCCCGGAATGCGAAAGACCGACTACTGGTCCGCCAGCAGGCTTATGGCTGGGAGGCATTGCATGTGTTGCATTATCGCCAATCATCGTGATGAAGTGGACAATACAGTTCTTGTCTTTCAGATCATCTGGAATCGGAATTGAACGATCGACATCCAGTCCCAAGGCATCAAGATTATTTACGGGATCATTCCCAGCCATGCCATAGAGATTGAGTCCCCCGTGCTCCCCTATTGGATCTCTTGATATCCACGAACCACGCTCGGTATCGTAAGCACGGTAGGTTGCGAGGCACAATCCAGACTCGTGCACATGATAGCCAGCAAATCCCAACCGGGTCAGATCGGCTCCTGCTATGAGTGTGCGCTGCCCCCAAGGACTGTACGAATAACTGGATACGACCGCACCCGTTTCGTTCAAAACGACTCGAGTTGAACCCAGAAGATCAGTGAGGTGAAATTGTTTCGCAGTTTGCATGCCGCTCGCATTAAGCACCTCAACTCCGCCAGTCCAACATCGCATCTTCCCCCCGCCGCCCAGACGTTCTTCAACGACGTTGGCTCCATGCCACACCGTTTCGCGCGTCTGAGTCGAGTTTTTTGACTCAACAATTCTTCTTCTCGCCCCATCATATTCCAAAGCCCAGTTGTCTGCGCCAGAATCAATGCTTGTCAGGCAATTGCGATCATTCCATCCGTAAGAACGGGCTCCATCAGAGAGCATGTTGCCTGCGACATCATAACTCAAGGTCCTGGATGAAGCGCCCCCATTGTCCACCCGCCACAGCTCTGAGGTGACATTTCCAGCTTTGTCGGTAGCCACAACAGGAACGTCGTGTTGTCCGGATCCCAACTGCAGGATCGCCTCGAAGACGCCTTCGGGGGACGTTTTTGCAAGTTGACTATTCACCTCAACTTTTGAACTCTCGTCAACCTGGCCCCTGAACCACGTCATGCCTCCGGCCAACTGGCTGGTGTTTTGATTGAGATTGTTGAAGGCAAACTGACGTGTCCGATGACCTTCCTGAGCAAGCAAACGATTCCCGCTTGGGTCATACTGGTAGCGCCAGACTGCTTGCGGATTGGGCACCGGGCCTTGAGCGGGGCTTTCCATCACCGCGTCAAGTTGACCGGCCGAGTCATACTTCATCGTCCAAACTTTTCCTGAACTTATCCCGGGCTGATGCTGACTCCACGTTTCGATCTTTCCACCGGAGTCATAGGTGTAGTCAAATCGAGCAATTTCAACACTGCCTGAACCCTCATACCGAGTTTCGACTAACCGGCGCCCATGGATGTTTGTGTCCCTGGAATACGTTGCGGATACGCCTGGTATGGGATACTGGACGCTGGACACCAATCCTGTGTCACCAAGATAGCTAAACGAAAATGTTCCAAGAGGATTCTCAACATTAGCAATCCGGTCTAGAGAATCGAAAGTGTACGATTCAGCTGCTCCATCATACTCCCAACTGCTCATTCGACCCAAGGAATCGTAAGTGTATGTGATCGTGTCGTTGGCAAGCGGCCCGTCAATTGAAACAAGCCGGCCAATGGCATCATACTCATAAGAAGTAATGCGCGCACCATCCGTCCACGTCAGGCGTCTTCCGAGCTCATCATACGTGAAAGATTGCAAGGGCAACGAGTCATGCTGGATGCTCGTCACAAGGCCCAAGGTATTGTATGCGTAAGTTGACGCGCGGTTCTCAGTGTCCTTTGTCCAATTCAACCGGCCCGTCAGAGGATCGTATTGCAGGCTGACCTGGGTTCCGTCCGGATTGGTTTTTGCGACAACCCTGTCAGCTGCATCGTATGCCCACTTCAGCTTTTCACCCCGTCCGAACTGGATTTCCGTCAGATTGCCAACCTTGTCATATGAATAGCTGGCGACCTGCCGTTGAGGTCCCACCACCGTACGCAGTCTTTTGAGTGCGTCATACCCGTATTGGGTAATGCTGTTATCGCGGCTCTTCACCGAAACCAGGTTGCAGCAACTGTAGGTGTTTACAGTGGTTTCACCGCCAGGATACGTAGTCTGGATGCGCCTGTTCAAGTCGTCGTAGGTGTACAAAAGCACATAGCCGTCAAAGTTGGACTGGCCCACCAGCCTTCCGACGTCGTCGTACTCAAATGTTTCGAGGGTGATTTCGTTTGGATGTCCGATCGCCTGCAATTTTACACTTTCAAGCCACCCCGCCGAATTGTACTGATAGACTGCGACGTCCCCAGAGGCACGAGTCACCGACACCACCTGCCCCCGCGCATTGCGTTCGTATTCAGTACGCAGTCCGGCCTGATCCACAGTGGCAGCAAGATCGCCCGTTGTACCATCATACTCGTACTCCGACAGAACGGTTTCCTCTCCATTGAGAAGGCGTTTTACACTGAGGACGTCGATGCCGTTGGTGGCGTATTCGTATGAAACTTGCCCTCCATGGCTGGTTGCATGGCTCAGAACCATGCCTCTTGCATTGTAGACAAAAGAGTCAGAATGACCATTGGTGCTACTCTTTCCCAGAGGCCGTCCGCCTTGATCATAACTTGAGAAGTAGGTCGTCGCCCCTCCCTGGTGCTTCACCTCTGAAAGCTCCCCCTTGCCGTTCACTAATGTATAGTAGTACCTCGTGTGAGGGTCGGCGAGTGCCGCGCTTGCGCCCCCGTATGCAGGAACTCCAGATTTGTAGTGGTTCTTGTCCCTATGCCAGCCGGTGTAAAGAGCTGCATAGAAGTATTCCTCCTGAGCTCCCAACGGATCGGTGATAGTTATTCGATAACTGGACCACATGGGGCCTCCAGGAGGCGCATAGGTGTCTGAACCGATCTGGACACCATCCGAGGGCTCCGTCAAGAACTGCGTTGTGCCGCTCGGGGTGGTGATTGCATTCAAAAACAGCTCATTTGTCCGGGTGATCGTCTGGGACGGATTGGCTGGATCGGGTTCTGTCACAAGGGAAGCCGTAGTGTAGCCGTAGCCATAGGCGACAGCCCCCATGTCCGTCTGCCCTGTGAGCCGGTTGTTGACATCATAGGTAAAAGTCGCCTGACGACCAAATGGATCGTCAATGTGCGACACCTTGCCGTTTGCGCCATACACGAAGCTCCAGGTCCCTGTAGGACTCAGGGTGGTCACTGCCGCAGGATGACTGATAGCCGAAATCGCGCCCTGGACATTGTGAGTGATGTTCAAGGAAGTGCCGTACTTGTCGGTGATCGACAGCAAGAGGCTCGATGCGCTGCTGCCTCCCATTGCCGGAGGTACATCATACAAGTACTTGGTGCCTTCGCTGTCTTCCAACTCAAATCGGTAGTTGGAGCCCGCAAGTTTGCGCAAAACCTTCGAGGCCACCCGGGCATTTGCAACGAACCCCTCGTTTCCGTCTGGAGTGAATCGCTCAGCCCTGGCATCACCACGAATCACCAGCACTGCGCCACCAGGTTCCACCACGAGATAAGACGCGTAGGCGAAAGTCCACTTGGGACCGAACGGACGGACGTCAATGAGCGAATCGAGACTGTTGTAGGTAAGGCGCATTTCGACACTGGGTCCATAGGGTGCATCCCACCACATCGGTGTATCTCGCACGATGAGGTTCATGTTGACGGGATTGACCACCCACTCAGGCATCCCCCGGCATGAAGAGCACTTGCCCCCTTCACAATCATCCCCCAAGTCATCGGGATACCTGGGCTCACCACAACATCCGCCAATAGCCTCCTGCGTCTCCTGCACCGAGGCCAGCCGTATCCCCGGCTGCTCCGGCACCCCGGCAAACACCGTGGCCAGCCCAGACCACTGCGACACAAATCCTGCATGCGTCATCGAGATCACATGTCCCACACGCGTGTCATACACCTTCACCTTCCCATCTCCCTCACGCCCCAGCACCGCCACAAAATGCTGATCCCGATAGTGCGCCACCAGCGGAAGCGGTAGATCCTTCAAGGTCGATCCACTGGCACGCACCGTGCGGGCCGCCATCCCATACCGCCGGGCCGTCTGCTCCAGCTCCTGAATGGTGAAGCCGTGCGTCCCAGCAGCCTCCATTCCCTTCAGTTCTCGCGCGTTCATCTCCAGTCCCAGCACACTGCAGATCTCGCCCAGGGACTTCTGGCCACAGTCACGCAGGGCGGTCTGCTTGGCCTTCATCAACCCCAAGGCACGAATCCAATAGGACGCATAGGTCATCCGTGAAGGGTCGCTGTCGTTCTGCCGGAGACGCGCAAACAGCTCGGTCGCCTTGTCCAGTTCCCCGCGATCCATGGCCACCACGCCCAGACGCAGAAGCGCCTTCTGGTGCATCGGGTGTCCCAGCGGAGCCCGGCTCTGTGACGCCTCGAACCACTTTTGAGCTTCGTCATATCTGCCAAGGTACTGGCTGGCACAGCCAAGGTGCAGCTCAGACTCCGCCGCCCAGGGACTTTCAGGAAACTTCGTGAGATGATCCACAAACAACAGCTGTGCCTCGTCATACTCATGGAGGTTCCACTTCTGAATGGCCTTTCCAAAGTCAAGGTTGTCCGCCTCCTGCTTCTTGCGGGCGGCGGCATCGGCAATACCTGCGGGATCGGCTGCTCGTGTCGGTTGAAGCTCGTCCCCCAGCTGTCCTGCCATGCGCAGATCCTTCTCCGTGGGCACCTTCGTCAGATCGAGCAACCGCAGCGTGGTTTTTTCAGTGGGACGCGCTTCCGCAGTCCAGCGCTTTTGTTCTTCAGACACCTGCCCCCAGGTCCGCCGCGGCGTGGAGGGAACTCTCGTCGTAGTAACCAAAGTCGTGCCTGGCACCTTTGCCGCTTCGCTCTCCTTTTCTCCAGCAGTGATGTTTGTCGTACCACGGGAAGAGTTCCCAACAAGCTGATCGCCACTTTGGCCTCCCGGATCCGGCACCCTGTCCTGTTGATGATTCCACACCACGACTGCCAAAGCAGCAGCTACTCCTCCTATCCCGAGCGTAGTCAGGAGCTTCTTCATCTTGTGATAACGGATCATACGGAAGCTAATTTTTCGGCATGTGGGCTGCTAAGGGTTACCTGCGGACCGGTGGGCACTCGACTCGTGCGTGCCAACCAAATGCACGGATGACGTAAATACTTGATTCGAATGGTCCGAATGGTTCGTGATTGGATTCAGGATCTCATGCTCCGTAGTTTGCTTGACAGCGTCAGCCACAAGGATCACCTCAGACGAGCACAAGTGATTCCTCAAGGCCCCCTACCTAGGGATTGGCCAGCTTCAGCGGCCCTCGGATCGTCGTAACTGGGCCTTCATAAGTTCCCGTTCCCGCAGTCACCGAACCAACAACGATGGAGCTTTTCACCAAGTCGGATTTCAGCCCATCAACCAAGTGACGTTCACAGGAGGCATCTGCGACAAGATCTACCTTCGAGATATTCGAGGCATGCAATTCCGCGATCAATGATGCGGGGGATCCCACCCGCTTCAGAGGAGGTCCATCAACCCTGTAAAGCGGCCGATTGTTTTCCATACTAATGTAAACCACCTTTCTCTGACCTGACGAGCAGCTGCACAACAGTGCCGTGCAGAATAGCCCAGCCAGTACGAGCAAGGTTAAGAATTGATTTTTCATACCGATATCAGGTCCTTTCTACTTGTCGTGACAGCAGCAGTATCTCAGCTTCGGAACGTTTCCGCCCCATCTCGAATCTGGATCGTTGTTGACACACGGATCGGGCTTTGTGCCGATTGGATGATTCCCTACAATTTCCGACCAGTTGCCATCGTTATTGGGATCCCCAGCGGCGTGGAAATCGTTTTTCTTGGGGTTGAAGATCCAGGGGTCGTTCCACGGATCTTTCATGTCATTCGGATCATACTTGTAGATATAGATCACCATGGCTCTGTCACACTTGTCTGGGCAAGTGCACTTCGCAGCTGTCGGACCCGTACACTTGTATCCAAGCTGCCTCTCGATGAGATCCCTTAGAGACTGTTTACCCCTCTCAGGTTGAATTGTCTTTCCAAATCCGCTGGCATATCCCAGGCAGTTGATCACGGGATCGGTGGCAATTTCAGCGAAGCCAAGCACATCTTTTCGGTTCACCGGATTATTCCCCACCATCCCATAAAGATTGATGCCGCCTCGTTCTCCGATCGGGTCCCTGGACAACCAGCCTCCTGCTTCTGGATCGTAAACTCGATGCACAGCAAATGAGAGACCGCTCTCGTGCCAGCTATGGCCAGTATATCCATCAGGCACTTCTTCGGTTCCAGCAAGTCGAACGCGTTTCCCCCAGATTCCATAGTCATAGCTCGCCACAACAGAACCTGAAGCATCCAATGCTACGCGGGCCGAACCAAGATGGTCTGTTAGCAGGAATCGCTTGCCGGTTTGCACGTTGGAAGCGTCCAGGAGTTCGATTCCCCCAGTCCAGAATCGGCGCTTGGACCCGTCAGCCAGTCGTTCTTCCCGAATTCCTGTGTCATTCCACACCCATTCCGTCTGGTTTATGCCATTTTTCTTTTCACCGATTCGACGATTGTTTCCATCGTAGGTGAACTCCCACGAATCTCCTCCCATTGTGATGCTCGTCATGCGGTTCATGGCATCCCATGTATGAGTTCGTGTTCCATTCGATAGCAGGTTGCCTTCGGCATCAAAAGTGCGTGCCTGAGGCGAGTTACTACCGTTATCCACTCTCCAAGTTTCATTGACAGAATTTCCTGCGTTGTCAGTAGCTTGCATGGCGACATCGTGAACCCCGGTTCCAAGTGACAGCACGGCCTCAAAGACACCGGCATTGGATACCTTTGCTGCCTGCCCGCCTACCGAAACATTGGCCGCTTCATTCACCTGCCCACGGAACCAGGTGCTGCCGCCTTGCTGTAGATTCGTCATCTGGTTGAGGTTGTTGAACACGGCTGCATTTGTTCGGTGATTTTCCTGCGACAGTTGTCGGTTGCCACTGTCGTCATATTGATAGCGCCATACCACTTGGGGATTGGGAGGGGAGCCCAGTAGTGGAGCCTCAACCACAGACGTCATTTGTTTGGCCGCGTCATACTGAAAACTTAACTGTCGCCCTGGACTCAGGCCGGGCTGAGTCTGATTCCAGGTCGCGATTTCCCCGCCAGCGTCATAAGTATAGCCAAAGCGGGCGATTTCAGCATTGCCCGGCCCCTCATAATAGATTTCGGTCAACTTAAACCCCGCGGCAACTGGGCCTCGGGCGTATTGGACAGACAGGCCTGCCATGGGGAAAGCAGTCTGCTCAAGGACGTTGGTATCACCATCATAGGCGTTCGTGAATACGCCAAGAGGATTAGTCACGGTCGCGACCCTTCCCAACGCATCAAAAGTGTAGCTTTCTGTACTTCCGGAATAGCTCCACTCACTCAGCCGCCCCCACTGGTCGTAGGTGTAGGTGATGGTATCGTCCTCAAGAGGACCGTCTATGGAGGCGAAGCGGCCTATGACATCATAAGTATAGGTGGTAATCCGATCTCCATCGGTCCAAGACTGAATAAGCCCCCGTTCATTGTAGGTATAGCTTTGTTCGGGGAGATCTGAATGCGTCACCTTCAGCAGTTGACCGTGCTCATCATGGTCAAAACTGAGTTGTCGATCTTGCGCATCCTTGGTCCAGAGATGTCTTCCTGTTTGTGCATCGTACCCAAAAGTCAGCCTCTTTCCGTCAGGGTAGGTCTTCGCTGTCTTGCGATTGGCCGCATCATATTCCCAGCGCACCCACTCTCCACGTCCAAAGCGGATTTCGGTGATGTTTCCGACCTTGTCGTGACCATAGTTCACCACTTGCCGTCCTGGGTTCACCTGGGAGACCAATCGCTTGAGGTTGTCGTATCCAAAACGCGTCACTGCTCCGTCTCGAGTTGTGACGCTTGTCAGGTTGCAGCAGTTGTAGTTTCTAAGCTCGACAGTGGTGTCGGGGTACGTGGTCTTGATCCGACGATTCAGATCGTCATATTCATAAAGCAACACATAGCCACGTTCATCCATTTCTGAAACCACGCGCCCCACATCATCGCAGACAAACTCTGTCTTCACAATTTCAACAGGGTGGCCATTGGGTTGGAATTTTACCTTCTCCAGATAACCTTGAAGATTGTATGCATAAGTTGTCACGTCACCATGGGGATTGGTCACTGTGACTGGCTGCCCTCGGACATTGCGGGTAAACTCGGTGCGCAATCCCAGTTCATCCACCTTGGCGGTGACATCTCCAGTCACAGGATCAAACTCTCTTTCCGCCACAATGACATCCACGCCATCCGCAGAATGCACCTCCTTGTTCATTTTCAGGCCGTCAGGTGTGTATTCGTACGCAATCACCGTCCCGTGACCATCGTTTTGAGTCACGACCTTTCCCTTGCTGTTATAGGTACGAGCTATTGAGTGCCCGTCATTGCTGGTGGTATGTTCTGGTCGCCCACCGTCAGTATGACTTCCGTAGTAGCTGCTTCCCCCCGCCTGGTGGTTCGTTGAACTGATTTCGCCACGTCCGTTCACCATCGTGAAGTGATGCACCGTCTTAACCGTCCCCTGCTCTCCTTCCCTGTAATGATTCTTGTCACGGTGCCAAAACACCCGGCTGTACCCGTCAAAATGGTACTCTTCCTTCGCCCCCATGGGGTCCGTCACCGTGATTCTGTAGTTCTCCCACATCACCGCACCCGGTGGTGGATATCGATCCATGCCATTGCCAATGCCATCCGCGGATTCAGTATAAAACTGCGTGACACCGCTCGGCGTGGTGATGGCACTAAGGAACAACTCATTGGTCCGGATCACAAACTGCTCGGGGTCGTTGAGATCGCGCTCGTTCACCTGCGCCGCCGTGGTGTAGGAGTACCCGTAGGCCACTCCGCCCATGTCCGTCTGACCGGTCAATCGGCCATAGCCGTCGTAGCTGAAGGTCACCTGACGACCGAACGGATCGTCGATATGGGAGACTTTCCCATTGCCACCATAAACAAAGGCCCAGGTCCCCGTTGGGCTCAGCGTCGTGACCGCCGCCGGATGGCTCACGGCTGTGATGGCCCCCTGGGCATTGTGCGTGATGGTGACCGCCGTTCCATACTTGTCCGTCATGGAGAGCAGAAGGCTGGAGGCGCTGCTGCCCCCCATGGCTGGTGGCACATCATAGAGGAACTTCGTCCCGCTGCCGTCAACCAGCTCAAAGCGATAGCTGTGACCCGTCACCTTGGTCAACGTCTTGGTGGCGTTGCGCGCATTCGAATTGTAGCCGCCGCTGCCGTCGGGGCTGAAGTTCTCGCCCTTTCCTGATCCCGTGATGACTTTCACACTCCCGCTGGGGTCCACCACCAGATACGAGGCATAGTTGAGCATCCACTTGTCACCAAATGGACGGATGGCAATGAGCGAGTCCAGGCTGTTGTAGGTCAGCCCGATCTTCACACTCTTGCCATAGGGGGCATCCCACCACAGGGGAATGTCCTTGACCACAAGATTCATGTTCATCTCGTTGATGGACCACTCCGGCATGCCGTAGCAAGAGCTGCAGCCGCCGCCCTCCTCGTCATCACAGCACTCCTCACACAGGTCATCCGGATTGCGCGGCAAGCCACAGCATCCGCCCATGGCCTCCACCGTCTCCTGGACTGATGCCAGACGCACCCCGGGCGAACTCACCTCGGAGAACACTGTAGCCAACCCTGACCACTGGGTGACAAAGCCCTTAGGGTCCATCGCCACTGTATGGCCCACACGCGTGTCATACACCTTCAACCTTCCATCCTGCTCCCGTCCGATAACGGCCACAAAGTGACGGTCACGGTAGTGAGCCACCAGCGGCAGGGGAAGATCTTTTAGTGTGGCACCGCTGGCTCGCACCGTGCGGGCCGCCATGCCGTACCGCCGGGCTGTCTGCTCCAGCTCTTGAATGGTGAATCCATGCGGACCGGCCGCATCCAACCCACGCAGTTCCCGCGCATTCGTTTCGTTTCCCATCACCTTGCATATTTCCCCAAGGGACTTTTGTCCGCAGTCCCTCAGCGCCGTCTCCTGGGCCTTCATCAAGCTCAAGGCGCGGATCCAATAGGACGCATACGTCATGCGCGCGGGATCCCCGTCATTGGCCCGGAGCCGTGCAAAGAGCTCCGACGCCTTGCTGAGTTCACCACGGTCCATCGCGACCACGCCTAGGCGCAGCAGTGCCTTCTGGTGCATCGGCTGCCCCAGATCCGACCTGGTCTGGGAGGCCTCAAACCATTTTTGAGCTTCATCGTACTTGCCAAGGTACTGGCTGGCACAGCCAAGGTGCAGTTCAGACTCCGCTGCCCAGGGACTATCGGGGTACTTGGTCAGGTGGTCCAGAAACAACAACTGCGCCTCATCATAGTCATGAAGGTTCCACTTCTGAATGGCTTTGCCGAACTCCAGATTGTCCTCTTCCTGCTTCTTGCGGGCGACAGGATCCGCAATGCCGGCAGCGTCAGCCGCCCTGGTCGGTTGCAGTTCCTCGCCGAGCTGTCCTGCCATGCGCAGATCCTTCTCCGTGGGCACCTTCGTCAGATCGAGCAACCGCAGCGTGGTTTTTTCAGTGGGACGCGCCTCCGCAGTCCAGCGCTTTTGTTCTTCAGACACCTGCCCCCAGGTCCGGCTAGGTGATGATGGGGCCTTAACGGTCGTCACCAAAGTTGCACCACTATCCGGAGAAACCTTCTCATCAGCGTTGGGTGTTCCGGTTGAATCAGAACGCGTTGCTGTCGAATGAAGTTGCGACCCCTTTTGCTGTTGCGACGGCGAGTCGGTCTTCGGAGCTACGAGATTCCATGTCACCACGCCAAGCGCTGCGAAAGCTGCCGTCACGCCAAGCAGAGTTAGCACCCACTTCTTTTTCCGTGCCTGTGTCATACGTTGTCCTCAATCTGGCCTGGTTGATCTTTGTCGTTTTCTTAAAGTGTTCCGTCTGCTCTCACGGAAGCTTCACCGCATCCCCGGGCTCCCACAGAATGATGGTGGGTGCGATCGTGTCTCCTGGATCAGGAGCGATGGGGGCATGCAGACTGCCATTGAGTGGGTAGGCATCGACGTTGTCGTTGTAGCCATCCCCATCCGTATCAGCTTTGAAGGGATCGGTACCTGCCACGATTTCGCTGGCGTTGCTGATGCCATCGCCATCATGGTCAAGATTGACAGAACTGATCACCGGTGCACCAAATCCGTCCTGATAACCATCGCCGTTGGTGTCAGCGAGGTTGGGGTCAGTTCCTGCCAGGAGTTCCTGGTAGAGGGTAAGTCCATCGCCGTCCTGATCGGCAAGCCACGATGCGGGATCGGACATGTTGGCGCCGGCGAGAGCAATGGCTTCATCAAGGTCATCAATGCCGTCGTTGTCAGTATCCGGATCTGTGGGATCCAGCCCGAAGAACAATTCCAGAAGGTTCTCCAGGCCATCACCAGCAGGAGTATCATCGTCGCCGTCGGCATTCTTGGTCAGGTTGCCGAAGAACCGCTGCTCCCAAGCGTCAGGCAGATCGTCGCTGTCAGTGTCCACAAATTCGTCCGCTCCAAGGTCAGGTGGCGAGGTGCGCGTTTCCCCATGGATGTCTTTGTCCAGTCCCACCACCGCCATACCACCTGAGGGATTAATGGCCGCACTGACTGGCAGCAGCAGCGATTCCGGGCTGAGATCGGGATCGACATTCTGCCCCCCAAATTCTCCTCCGCGAACGATGGAATTGCTCACCGTCACCGTGGCGGTGGAGGCCTTGTAGATCTGCGCCACTCCAGTGCTTAGCCCGGTGTTCCAGACAATGGAGTTTTCCAGACTCAACGTGTTGTCAGAGTCCACATTGAACACACCACCATAGGAGGCCTTGTTCTGGCTCGCCGTGATGTGCGCCAGGCTCAAGTCCCCACGATAAATGTGGGCGGCAGCTCCACCTGAGGACTTGGTGTTGCCAGTCAAGATGCAGTTGGTCACCCGGGCCAGTTCGTTGGGCTGTGCCAGGGAGACGTACACCGCTGAGCCCTGGAGCCCTGTCGCATGCCGGACCACGATGCCATCCACAGCCGAGTCCTTCTTTTGCAGGCTGATGCTTGACTGGCCCGACGTTCCGTTAAGCACGGGTGGACTGTACCCACGCTGACCCAGGATAAGCGTCGGTTTGGAGCTCACCGTCACCGCCTCACTGTAGGCACCCGCCTGCACGAGGATGATCCTGTAGCTCCCGGACTGCGCGTTCGCCGCAGTCACGGCGGCCGTGATCGTCTTTTTAACGGTCGCGGTTTCAGGATTCACCGCAGGATTCACCGTGACATCGGGAACCAACGACGCGGGACTGGAGGCGCTGTTGGCATCCCACGAGCGGTTGAATTCATAGACGTTGGGGATCCGGTCGCCGTCCTTGTCTTCCAGCGCGTCCCTCAGGTCCAGAGGATCGAGACCTTTGGCGATTTCATAGTTGTCGGGAATGCCGTCGTCATCCGTGTCGGAGTCCCACGGGTCTGTGCCCGCCCCATGCTCCGCAGAGTCATTGGTGCCGTCCCCGTCGGTGTCTACAGCCCCTGGGTTGCTTCCGTAGGTATATTCCTGGGCATTGGTCAGGCCATCACCATCAGAATCCGTGCTGCCATTGGCCGTGAGATTACCCAGGAACCGGAGTTCCCACGAGTCAGGCAACGAGTCGCCATCGCTGTCCCCGTACTCGTCTGCCCCTAGATCTGCGGGATTGGTGCGCGTTTCACCCTGGATGTCCTTGGTGACGGAGGCCAGATTGACACCGCCTGAGGGATTGATAGCAGGGCTGCCCGCGCGCAGATAGCCATAGACATCGAGCAGAGGATCCAGATTGATACCGCCATGTTCTCCGCCCAGAATCAGGTTGTTGTCAGCTTCCACCACAGTGTTGCTGCCGCCGTTAATTTGCTGCACCCCCACCGTGGTCGTGGGATTCCAGAGGATGGAGTTACGGACCCGCACCTTGGTGCCGTAGGAAAGGTATACTCCCGGGCCCTGCCCTCCTCCTCCATTCCACTGCCCGCCTTTGTTATTGAACAATGTGCAATGGTCAACAATGGCTTCCCCTTGGGCAAGGTAGATGCCGGCACCACTGGAGGCGGCATTGTCGGTGATCACGCTATCAACAATCCGCACCTGGGCCAGATATCCACTGACAGAGATATACGCGCCATAATTGCTAAGGTGAGGTGGAGAGGTGTGTTTGAGAACGATTCCGTCAAGAACCGACCCGCTCAAAGTAAGATTCACGCAAGCAGTGGTAGTGGACGATGCGATTACCGCAGGTGCGGCCGCGCGCTCGCTCATCAAAAGAATCCTCTTGGTGCTGAGGTTCAGCCCTGACTCCGGATACACCCCTTTTTTCACAATCACGATCTTCCAATCACCAGCTGCAGACTTGGCCGTACTCAGAGCTGTTCCGATCGTCCTTTTCACCGTGGCAGTCTCGGTCACCACTGCGGGGTCCACCGTCACGTCTGGCGTCAGAGTCGCAGGGCTGCTGGCACTGTTCGCGTCCCAAGAGCGATTGTATTCATAGATGTTGGGAATGCGGTCCGCGTCTTTGTCTTCCAATGCGTCACGGTAGTCCAAGGGAGCCAGAGACTTGCTGATTTCATATCCGTCCGGGATGCCATCACCATCCGTATCCGCGTCCCATGGGCTGGTTCCGGCAGTCTGCTCGGCCGCGTCATTGGCACCGTCGGCATCCGTGTCCGCCACCGTGGGATTGCTGCTGAAGAGGTATTCTTGCAGATGAGTCAGACCATCCGCATCTGGATTAGCGGAACCGTTCGAGGAAAGATTGCCGACGAACCTGGTCTCCCACCAGTCCGCCAGACCATCACTGTCGCTATCGACATATTCGTCAGCGCCCAAATCGGCGGGGCTGGTTCGCGCTTCACCATGAATGTCGGTGTTCGCCAGAGAGAAGCCACCTGAGCCCGACGCATTGATGGCTGGGCTGCCCGGCAGCAAACACGCATAGCGGTCAAGCAGCGGATCTGCGCCAGAAGCTCCGTGTTCGGCCCCGAGGATGATGCTGCTCGAAACCTGCACCGTTGCGTACGAATTGACCCAGATCTGAGTGCTCCCTGCAGGGGCCCCTGTGTTCCAGACGACGGAGTTGCGCATCCGGAGTTTGGCCGTGTTTTGCACGGCCACTGCAAGCCCATTTACCGGAGCCAACGTATAGATCCCAGCACCGGTCGGGACGTTGTTTCTGGCGAATGTGCAATGATCCACAAGACATTCTCCGCCGATCACGTTGATTCCTGCTCCATAGTCATCGTGATTCTCTTGAATGAAACAGTTGGAGATGCGCGCCCGAGCCGGTTGCGACAGGGAGAAGTATATCCCATTGGAACTTTGCTGGGGGTTCTGATGCTTGATGACAAACCCATCTACGACTGTATCGGCATAATAAATAGAAAGCGCTGTGCTGGCAGTGGTCGGAGCGATTTCCGGTGGCGTGGGCGACTTCTCACCAAGCAAGGCGATGCGCTTGCTGCTGAGTGACAGTGCCGCCGTGTATGTACCCTTCTTGACAAAGATGAGCTTCCAGTCCCCCGCCTGGGAATTGGCTGCCGAAACGGCCGCCGAGATGGTCTTCTTCACGGTCGCTGTCTCGGGATTGACCGCAGGGTCAACCGTCACATCGGGCACGAGAGCCACCGCCACAGCCGCGTCCGTACCACGGTTGTATTCATAAATATTAGGCACCCGGTCTCCATCCTTGTCTTCTAGGGTATCTCTGGGATCGATTGGGTTCAACCCCTTGGCAATCTCATAGCCATCGGGAATGGTGTCGTCGTCGGTGTCAGTATCACGTGGGTTGGAGCCAGCAGCCTGTTCAGCCCCATCATTGGCTCCGTCACCGTCTTCGTCTGCCACGGCTGGATTGGTTCCAAACAGAAATTCCCCGAGATCATTCAAACCATCACTGTCGCCATCTGCCGTGCCATCATGGCTGAGATTGCCGAAATGGAGCATCTCCCACCATTCCGGAAGACCATCAGCATCTGAATCCACATACTCATCTGCCCCAATGTCGGGAGGAGAGGTTCTAGACTCACCATGAACATCCTGCGACGGAATGGAAAAGAGCAAACCACCAGCGGGGTTGATTGCCGGACTGGTCAAGAGCAGGTGCCCGGAAGCCGTCAGCAGCGGATCACTCCCAGAGGCTCCATGCTCCGCTCCCAGGATGATCGAATTCAGCGCTTCGAATTGTGACCCGGGATCCACCTGTACCTGAGTGCTGCCGACCGGGCCCCCCGGGTTCCACACAATCGTGTTTCGCAGGCGCAATGCACCATCGTCCACATAGATGGCAAGTCCTTCGACAGGTTGAGAAGAGGAATGTCCAGTGGGAACGCCATTGCCGAAGAGAGTGCAGTGATCCAGACGGCACTCCCCGCCAGCAAGGTAGAGTCCGGCGCCGCCATATGACTGGAAGTTGGATGTGATGAACGTATTCGCCAGACGAACGGCACTCCCTTCATACAGGCTCACGTAGATACCCCGGGCACTGCTGGAAGCATCTGGATGTTTGATCACAAATCCGTCCACCACCACATCCCCAGCAGTGATGCTGACGGCACTGTAGTACATGGGGCCAACGATCTGCGGAAGATCGCTGCCCAGCTCCCCAAGCAGCAGGATGCGCTTGTCATACAGGTCGACGGCTTCGGAATAAGTTCCCTTCTTCACCAAGATCACCTGCCAGTCGCCGACGTAGTTGGCATCGGTGACGGCGTCGCCAATGGTCAGATGGGTGCCGGATCCATTCGCATCGACAGTGAAGTCCGGCACAAGCGTATCCGGCGTGCCAGCACTGGTGCTGCGGTGAAACTCATACAAGTTGGGCACACGATCGCCGTCCTTGTCATCCAGAGCATCCTTTGCGTCTCCTGGATTCAGGCCCTCGGCTATTTCATAGCCATCGGGAAGGTTGTCCCCATCCGAGTCGCTGGAGAAGGGATTGCTTCCGGCCGCGAACTCAGCCCCATCGTTGGCCCCATCGCCATCAGCATCTGCCAGCGCGGGATCTGATCCAAATCCATATTCCCCCAAGTCATTCAAACCGTCTGAGTCTCCATCAGCCGTGCCGTCATGCGACAGCCCGCCAAACACCTGCTGCTCCCAGGCATCAGGAAGATTATCCGCATCGGAATCCAGCCATTCATCAGCCCCGATGTCAGGCACCGTGGCGGTGGGGCGGGGTTCACCATGGACATCCTTGCCCGAGGTGTAGAGCGCCGCCGCCGCGTTGATGGCGGGTGAGTTGTGTTTGAGCGTGCCCTGCGGCGTCACTTGGGGATCTGACGACAAGTTGCCGGTTCCGGCATAGCCACCTCTGAAGATGGAGTTGGAAACTTCCAGCGTTGCGCCGTTTTCCAAAAGTGTCTCAAGACCTTGGCGGTTCCAGAAAATGGAGTTGTGAACCGTAATGGCACTGCTGTCGGCATGGATGCCATGGGGTGCATTCCCGACTGCCGTGCAATGCACCACCATCAGATCAGCCCCGGAAGTGTAAATCGCTCCTCCCACGGTTCCATCAGATTTGTTGTTGAGAAGGATGCAGTTGATGATCGATGGGTTTCCGCTCGTAGCGTAAACGGCTCCTCCATAGTAGTTGGAAGTGTTCTTGATGGTAAACCCCTCAACCACCGCATTGCCATAAAGTGAGATCCCGGCATTGGTCCCCTGACCATCTATGATTGTGGTGGCCGCTCCATCAGCTGAAATCAACAGGACGTCGCCATGCAGGGTAATGCCTGTGTTTTCCCATCCGGAGTAGGTGCCCGGCTGCACCAGAATGATCTCGTAGTTGTAGGCCCAGTAGCTCGGTTCATAGAGGCTGGTGTGTGTTCCACCGCCATTGGGATCCACCACGTAGTGAGGCGTGGGAATAGATCCAACCGCAAATGGATCAGAAGAATTTTTGACCTCGAAGATGTTGGGATAACGATCTCCGTCATAGTCGGCGTGAGCATCGTCCACCAGCGGATTGCATCCGGCGAAGATTTCCTCACTGTCCGTCATGCCATCGAAATCCGTGTCACCCGAGTACGGATTGGTTTCCTCCGTGGCCTCATCGGCATTGCTGACTCCGTCCGAGTCCAGATCCAGGCCTTGCATGTTCATGTCTGCCAAAGTCGTGGCAACCTGCGTTCCCGAATCTGTCCAGGTATCGTTGTCACCATCCATGTCTGCGTCAGACCAACTCGCCGGAACAAGCTCCGCGGTAACGAGCAGCAAACCTGCACCGAAAAGACACGACCAAATGCTTTTGCCATGTCGACACCTGCGGAATGGAGCGTTCATAGAATGCGGCTTCCAAATGACACGCCTGCGTCAGACCGAACGCGGCAAAGCCCGATCAGCCATTGGCGGCGTGAATGCTGTTGTTGGGAATAGGGGGGGTGTTTCCCAGTGAAAATTCCAATAGGCTGTTCCACTAGGAACTCGCCTGATCCATGGCTGACAACCATCCGGACCTGTGATACCGCCGATACTTCATGATGTATCCCTGTTTTGCAATCCTATAATGTTAAAAATTTTGTTGTTGCATTGGTAGTATTCGAAAAGAATAATTTTCGACCACCGCATTAGTCTGCCTCATTCATTCGTCACATCTTTGACATCCATCTCATAAATGAAACGACTATCCTTAAGGATAGTATTGCCAGCAACGCCGCAACTCTCGCCAGTTCTGCGATCCAGAACCAAAATAGGAATATGTTCTGCGTGATCGCGTTTATCCTTGAACCACATCTGGTTGCGCGAACGCTCTGGACAAAATGGTCAGCCCGTCAGACACCCAGGTCGTCCGCCCCCGCTGCGCACCATGAGAACAGTCAGGATAAGCACAGGCGGGCGGAGTTGCGCCGAAGTTCGCATGCCAGATGCACTTGGCCGGCACGATGATGCGCTTTCCGATAGAAGACTACTTCACCTCAGGCATCATCGTCACCCTGACCGGAAGCCATCGGCACTCAGCGCTTTGTTCGGGGCTGGGCACCGCCGCAAAGTTGGCATCCGGCCGGGTTGTGATGAAGACGAAGATGTAAACCATGGGAACAAGGGCCTCATTCCCCTCGGCTTCACCTAACCAAGCCCCGTTTTTGAGGATGACACAGGCTCCTCTCGGCAGACTTCCCGACTTGAAACAACGGCGTGATAGATCTGCCAGTCCCGGATGCTCCAGATCCAAATGGGAGTCCCCTCCGAGTGCTAATGCGTTGAAAAGCTCTGCCGTTTTTAGCGCCGCCACACCGTGCTTCGTCATCCAATCCTTAACGACAGCATTGAAACTGGTTGTTGCGTCGGCGAGAGATGTCTCTTGTTTGATCTCGTAGGTCAAATACAGCGGAGCTTCAGCCCTGATCGTGGGACAGCAGATGAGCACGGCAACGATGAGTGCAAAACGAAAAATGCAGGGGAGGATGCACGTCAGACTAACACGATACAGAGCTTAAACAGAAAGTGATTTCGTGTTTCGCGTTCTAAAAATGGAGACCCCACGCCAACGGCGTGATACGCAAGAGCCCGGGGACCATCGGAATACGCAGGAGCTCCAAGGGAGTTCAACAAACCGTCCAACCCACCCAGCGACGCCCCTCTTGCATGCAGTGGACACCTCAGGGGTGCGGTCACAGTTTGTAGAACTCACTTTGGAGTTCTGGCCCGCCGTCCAAGCACCCAGGGTGGCAGCTCGTACCTCGCCTTACCCTGGGCTACTTTGTATGACGCCCTTGGCGTCACTGCGCTCTCGTGCAACAACGGTGACACTCATAGACCCGACGTGCAGATCGGAGGGGGCTAGACACGTGGACCTCAACAGGCATCCCGTCCTCAGTCGATAATCTGCAAATCACTGTCCGCGGGTTGAAAAAACACCACGCATATTTTTGTCAGCTTCACTCCCGCATCCTTGACAGCCCGTGTCGCCATGCGCAGCAACTTGCTCACATCGCAGTCAGGTGCGGGAGACACCAGAATCATGGCTCCCGGCAGCATGACCGGCGCCCCGGTATAGCTGTCTATCGAGGCTACCGAATTCGGGACCGCCTCCAAGATCGCCTGCCGGGTGGTCGCGTGATCATCTTCATCGAACGGCTCAATTTCGTAAACGATAAGGGCATTCATACGCGATTGCGTGAACAGTTATCTGTAGCCTGGAAACGACCGAACTTCGGCGGCTTAATTTCTCCCTTCAGGGAACAAGTCCCCAGGAGAAGGAGCCTTCCTTCGTCACCTCATCGACAGTGATGCCGACGATCCTGCCCGTGCCCTCCCGTTGCGAAATACGAATCCGCCACTGCTCCACGCCGCCTTTGCCAGTGATGATCCAGCAGGTGAGGGTTTTTTCCGCCCCATTCCCTTCGATTTTGGGATCGATGAAGTATTGCTTCAGCGTGCGCTTCTCTTTGATCGCCCCCGCCATCCAGGCGTTCTGGGAGGGGTTTCGAGTCCAGAAGTCGGATGACAGATAAGTCCTCTTGGGCCCCTTATGCAGAACCGCGAGACTCCCACAGAGGCGTCCCGCATCATCCTTGTTTGTTTCTGCGTTCAAAGCTCCCAGCCTCGTCCCGAACATGCCTGATATGATCTTGAGCCCTTCCTCGCCGCTGAGGCGGATCCATCGTCCTCGTTGAATCACATAGCGGCAGCTCTCCCAGTTCCCATCATAAAAGATCACCACGTGCTGAGGCGTGTCGCCATAGTCTATCATGTTGTTTACCATCCACTGCTCCACTGGAGACTTCAAGACTGTCATGGTCTGCCGCACCACCGCCTGGGGAACATCAACCCATGCCCATTGTGGTTTGGCGGGGTCGCCAACGCGGATGGTGGAGGGCCGTTCTGCGGCAGCCCCAGACGCGGACCAACCGACAAACCCGACAATGGTCACGAGCATTGCCATCCAGAATTTCACTCGTGCGACGCGTCCCATGGCTGATTGAGTTGACGAACCTTCGGTAGCACAAAACCTGGCTTTCTTGGTGGCAGATGCCCGCCCGAAGTTCATTCAAGTACAAAGAAAAACCATGCACACCTCATACCCCGATCGAGGTCATGCATCAAGCCCGCCGCGTGAGGCGGATCGAGGTAGCGCCGAAGGTTACCTTTCTCTAACCAACGGACAGGTTTTTTTGCAAAGCGTCATAGCGAATGTCATAACCCTCGTCACCGGGGAACTTTCCGGCTTTGTCAGGCAAGAGGCATTGCATGGCCGGAAACGCCTGGGGAAGAGACCGGTAGAACCAAATCGCGTAGCCAAGATGCTCCCGATAGTGAGCAATATGGACGGGGCGAAACTCCACAGGGTATCCAGCCATATACTCAGCATCCCGACCCGGAGAAAGCACCTTTCCGGAGAGCAAGGTCTCGCCGATATGATTCAAGAGGTTGGCAGATTTCTCCACGCCCAGCCCCATGACCAGAACTTCAGGCTGTAGAAACTGATAGTAGAAGCCGATGGAAAAGGCGAACTGGGGCAAGTCTCCCTCAGGACCAATGTGCATCAGATGCCAGCCATGACGTTTGATGTCGCGAAGGACCACCTTGTCAGGTGGATCTTCCGGCTTGGGAAAGGTAAAGGGGGAGAGCCGGGGTTTCACAGGGTTGCTCTGCATCTCCAGGATTCAGCCCGCGGGCCGCTGGGTTCATTCCCTACCTTCCCACCGGCCCCAGCTCCTGCTTCACCTTCACGGGTTCTGCCGCCGGCTCGGCCGGTTTCAAGAGCTCCATGACCGCGGGCGTAAGTTCTTTGGCAAAGAGGTCATATCCCTTGGCCGTGAGGTGGATGTTGTCTGCTTGAAAGAGGCCCTCGAGGAATTTGCCGTCACGGCGGAGGAATTTGACGCCGGGGTTCAGGAAACTGACGTTGTTCCACTCCTCAAGCTGGGCAGCCAGGACGTTGAACTCCGTGGCCCGCTGGCGGTTGATGTCGGTGAGCTCGGCACCCACGGGCAGCAGCCCCACCACGAGGATCTGGCTGCTGGGAACGCTGCTGCGCAGCTTCTCCACCACGGCACGCAGGCCCGCCACCACCTCTTCACTGCTGTTCTGCCCGCTCCAGAGGTTGTTGAGGCCCACCATGAGCACGACGACCTTGGGGGCGGGGTCCTGGTCTTCCAGAAGTCCGTTTTCCAGGCGCCAGAGGAGATTGCCGGTGGTATCGCCGCCGAGGCCAAAGTTGGCTGACTTCAGCGGGACCAGGATCTTCTGCCAGGCCTCACGGCCGGTGGTGGTCCAGCCCTGGGTGAGGGAATCGCCCAGGAAGGCCACCTCGAACCCGCCCTCTTCGGCACGACGCACCTGACTCTCATGAAAGAGCTTCCAGGCCCGGGGGCGATCAGGGAAATAACCCGGCACAGCCGTCACCGGCACCTTCTTCACCTCAGCGGGTGCTCCGGGCGCCTTGGGTTCTGCGCCCGGCTTCACGACGGCGACCTTGATGCCCTCCGCCTTCAGCTTCACATCATCCAGCCAGGCCTTGCCCTGCCCCTCCACATAGAGCGCGATGGCGAGCTTGCTGGCATTCTCCGGCACCGTGATCTCCGCCTCCAGTTCCTGCCAGTCATGCGTGCCCTCCAGCGTCTTCACCGGGAAGCAGTCGTTGGTGGTGAATCGTTCATCAAAAAATTGGGCCGCGAAGTTCACCTTGCCCATGCCCTCCGTCTTCACCCAGCCGCTCAGCGTGATCTTCGAAGCGGGCTGGATGTTCACCATCTGGTGGGCGCAGGCATTGCGATTGTCCGAAAGGGTGCTGCGATCCACACAGAGGCTGGCCTTGCCCGCATGAAATACCGCCGTGTCACGCGTGACAATGCAGTCGCCAAATTTGCCCGTCCAGCCAAGCGGCACGCCCTCTCCACCTTCCATGCCTGGATTCTGCAGGCGCAGCTTCGGAGCCTTGTCTTTGTCCTCCTTCTGCTCCTTTTCCGCCGCACCCAAGGCAAACGGGAAGAGCAAACCCAGAGCAATGGTGCAGAGTTTCATGGGGCAGGGCGGGAAACATCATGTAGGCGACGACGCGGCGCTCGCATCGGATTCGTGGGAATCAGTTGACTGGTTGTCAGATTTTTTTCCACTGTGCAACCAGTTCAGCAGCCAGCCTTCAGCGATGACCAGGACGAGCAACCCCGTGAAGCGCTTGTGCAACCAAATCGGCTCACCCAGCTTCATGAGCAGGGCCATGACCAGCGTCCAGCCGCCCACGGCCAGAATCACCAGGCCCACAGCCTGCCAAAGCCCCTTTTTCTGCACCTGCCTCTTGGCCCGGGCCGCCAGCAGACCACCCCAGATCAAGAGAACGTAGCCAAGGGCAAAGGTGATCTTGCCGCCCAGGATCACGGATTTTTCATCCACATCCAGCCCCTTCATCAGCCAGCCAATGTATTGAAACAGCAGCCCAAAGGCGAGGCACTGGGAAATTTTGAGCTTGTGGGCGTACTCCATGGCGAGTCCCGATACTGGCTCATCTGGAGCAAATCTCAAGCGAGCAATCCAACGGGCTGGGGGGTGAACACGGGGAACACCTCCTGCGGGCGATCCAGGCCCATCGCCCCCTTCAACACCTCGCCGAAGACACTGCGGTAGTCATGGCCAATCTTCATGCCCCCTGGGCCGGTGAGCGTCTCCTCCACCACGCAGGGCCAGCCCCCCAGGATCTGGCCGCCCCGCAACCGGTCGCTCAGCACCAGCGTGGCGAAGCCCCGGCCGTGATCGGTGCCCAGGGAGCTGTTCTCATAGATCCGGCGGCCAAACTCGGTCATCACCATCACGGTCACGTTCTGGCGATGCTCCTTGAGGTCGGCATCAAACGCCGCCAGACCGTCTCCCAACACCTTGGCCCGCTGGGCCTGGAGCCCCTCTGCCGCCCCCTGGATGAAGTGCGTGTCCCACCCACCCAGGTCCAGGCACGCCACCTCCAGCCCCACCCGGGCCTTGATGAGCCGGGCCACCTCCCGCAGGCCGTTGCCAAAGCCCTCCTTCGGATACTGCGCCCCATGCGCGGGAGCGTAGTCGTTGGTCTGAAGCTGGCGGACCCGCTCAAACAAATCGAGCGTCTCCCGCCCCTGCTGCCCCAGTAGCGTGACATCCGCACCATACAGCTTTGCAAGCGCCTGAGCCGCGGCCTCCGTCTCGCCGGAGGGCGTCTTCAATGCAATCTCCTGGAGCGACTGGATGACACTCACCACGGGTGCCCCGCGCAATGACTCCGGGAGTGTGGTCCCGATGGCGACCGCGCTCAGCGGCCCCGTGGCGGGATTCGCCCGTGCCCGAAGAAACCGTCCCAGCCACCCTCCTCCCGCCGGGGTGCCTCCCATGGAGTCGCCATGCTCCATCTGGTCCTGACATTCAAAATGCGAACCGCTGGTGTTGTCTGTCCCCACCCCCTGGATGATCGCCAATCGACCCTCGGCAAACTTTTCCTGAAGCGGCTGCAACATGGGATGCAGCCCATAACGATCGTCCAGACGAACGGCGGACGCACTCCCGCCCCCTGGCGGCTTGATGCCGATGGTCGGCCGGGCCCGGTAGTACACATCGTCCGCATACGGCACCACGAGGTTCATCGTGTCTGCCCCGCCCCGGAGGAAAATGCACACCAGAGTGTGCTTGCCGGCCTCATCCACCACAGGGGATGAAGAAACGGCCAGGTTGGTGAGGAGGCGCATGGGGAATGAAGTTCTTAGTTCTTGGTGCTTCGTGCTTGGTTAACGGGACGGCACCTCAATCCCTTTTAGCACCTCTGAAAAGCCGGGGAGGCCAGGACGGCACCGAGCAGTTCACCGGGATCCGTCAGGTGCGTCAGCGCCTCCTGCTCCGCTGCCACAGGGCGGCGGCCGCAGGCGTGGGCGAAGAGGTTGTCGGCAAACTTTGCCGAAGGCGGGTCCTTGAGTTTGGCACCGGGTTCGAGGACACGACGCAACGCGCGGCCATCGATCTCAACCGTCGGCACCTTGCCACCCGCGAGCCCGAAGGCGAAGTTCCAGCGCCAGAGCAGCGTGCCCAGCCAGGGTGCCTCTTCGTCCGGATAGCCATCCGGGGTCGGGTGCTGGAAGAGCCCCTGCCCCATCCGGTGCAGATAATCCAGGAGCGGTTTGTGAGCATGGGTATCCGCCGCCACCGCCCGCAAGGCGGAGACCACAAAGCGGAACGGCCGTTTGAAAAGGGCGCTACGTGACTCCGCGAACTCCTGGCTGTTCAGGATCACCCGCAGGAGACTCTTGATGTCTCCCGAGGTGCGGGTGAACTCCGCCGCCACCCGGTCCACCAGCTGAGAAACGGGCGCGTGGCTGACAAAACGGTGGCAAAGCTTGCCCGCCAGATAACGCGCCGTGGCGGGGTGGTTGCAGACAATGTCCACCAGCCGCTCCAGATCCGCCTCGCCGCCTCCGGCGGGAATCCTCTGCCCCAGCACCGTCTTGGCCCCATCATCATGCCAGTCTGGCTTGAAGTAAGTGACGCCACGGGCAGGGGCGAAGAAATTTAGATCCTTCAGCATGCCGCGTTTCAGATCCACCGTCCACCCGGTGAGACAGCGCGCCGCCTCGTGCACATCCTCCTGCGAGTAGCCGCCTGCCACGCCCAACGTGTGCAACTCCATGAGCTCCCGGGCATAGTTCTCATTGGGGGCATCCTTGGGGAAATGCTTCCGCACCTTGTTGTCCCGCCCGTCCAGGTAGGTGAGCATGGCCGGCGATTTCGCCGAGGCGAGGATGAGCTCGCGAAAGTTGCCCAGAGCGTGCCGGCGCACCACCCGGAGGTCATCGCTGGGTTTCAGGTAAATGCAGTCCCCTTTTTCGAGGTCGATGTTCAGGTGATCCGTCCAGAACTCCACCATCACCTCAAAGAGCTGCCGACGGCTGTACACCGCCCGCAGAAATGCATGCCGGGTGATCTCGTCACGCAATACCTCCTTGCGGAACTCCCACGCATTGCCCGGCTCGAAATGGAGCGACTCAAACGCCCCGGTGCGCAGGTCACAGAGGGTGTCATCCAGAGACTCCGGTTGGAGTTGTTCCTCGATCCACGCCTCCCGCCCCATGGCCCGGAGCCGCTCCACCTCGCCCGGCCAGGGGCCAAAGGTGGCCCGGCTCAGCAGGTGAAAGCCCGGATCCACCTCCACCGCATCGCACACCGTCAGGGAGTCCGGCAGGCGCTGCCCCGCCTCATGGCTCAGCAGGCTGGTGGCCCGCTCGCAGGAGGCCAGCATGCCCACACCGCCCGCCAGCGCGGAGGATACGAGGAAATCACGTCGGCTCGTTTTCATGTCAGGACCCCGCTGTCACACGTGGACGACTGGCGCATTCAAAGCCGGATCATGCCTGCGGCAGACTGGGCGGCCCCGGCACCAGCGCAGACGGCAGGGGCGGAGCGGCGACAGGCTGCGGTAGAGGGGCCTGCCTGCGCCCGAACCACGAACGCACCTGGATGCCCGCACCCAGCACCGGCATCATCAGCAGCAGGAAGAACCAGCCGATGAAGGGTATCAGTAAACAACCCACCACGACGAGCCCGCCTTTCCATGTCGCCCGCCACGCCTCATCCCCGGTTTTGAATTGGGGCCACAGCACCTCCCCCACATGGGTGGCCAGGCCCGCCAGTCCGGCCAATGCCCATAGAAGCGTCCCACCGGCCAGCAGCACGTTCGCGATCTGGAACACGGGCTTGCCACCGGTGCTCAGCCCCTTGGCCGCCAGAAGGACAACCGCCACCACGGGCAGCCCCACCAGCAGACTGACCAGCAGCCGTCGGGTGGAAGCGTTCCGATTGCGTTCCACCATCGCAGGCCACCTGGCCCGGGTGAAAAGCCACAACGCCGGCAGTCCCACGGCCGTACCCAGCCCCATCAGAAGGTAGAAGAATGTTTGGGAGAATAGCATGGTGATACAACGCATGACGCCGTATCAGCCCGCTGGTTACACGCGAATTCAGCCCAAGTGATCCAGAGTTGAAAATGCATCACCGTCTGAAACGGCGTCTCCGCCTCACACCGCCACCCGGGAGACACGCCAGGCGCCGCTTTGGTCGCGATGCATCGCCAGCGCCCCCAGATAGTCCGTTCGCGACGCCCCCTTCTCATACAGGGCAAAGAGGAAACCCTCTGAGGGGGCAACCACCTCGGTCAGAATCCTCCGTTCCTGCGGAGGTTTGGCCACGGCCTTGGCAATCGATGCTGACCAATCAGCACCGGCAGGCAGAGGCACCCCTTCGTTCCCCCAGGCATCAGAGATCAAAAAGCTCCGGCCCGCTGCATTCAGCAACGAGAGCTCTTCCCAAGCCGCGATCTCCAAGACTGGAATCACCGCACCGGGAGGGAGCAGCGTGGGATCCATGATCCACGAGCCCGGCAGCATGCCGCCCAGCACCTGCACGTGATTGCGCCGCAACGGCTGCTCCCAGTCAGCCTGGAATGGCTGCAGGTGCAGCAGCGCAGGCCAGAGCGGGGCATTGGCCAGGGCTGGCATCGCCACCTGCGGCGGCAGGGTTCGAGGAGCATCGGGCTGCACGCGGTGCCATGCGTCCAACACCACACCGACGAGAGCATCCGGAATGACCGCTGGCTGCAAGCTCCAGCCCCCTGCATGCGCACCGAGCGCGAGTGCAAAGATGCCTTCGCCAGCGAGGGCGATTTCCGGGTTCTCTGACAAGCCCTCCAGCATCGGCGAAAGGACCGGCCAGGGGTTCTCCGCGCGCAGCCTTTCCAGCTCGCTCGCACTTGCGGAGAGGAACCGGTCCAGCAAATGGCCCACAGAGGTCAGATCCTTGTGCCGAGCCCGTCCCAGGTGAACGGGAGCCGATGGTGCGAACGCCCCCAGTTGGGAAAGGTCTTGAAGTGCGGCGTGTGCGGGAAGGGCCTCAAAGAACATTGGGAAAGTACTCGTCAAAAGAGATGATGGGGTGGGTCGAGCGTAAGCGAACGCTAGTTCCGTTTCTGGCACACAGGGCACCAGCAGGCAGTACGCCCACGCAGAGATTCCCTCACCAGTTCTGCCTGACAACGCGGACAAACGTGACCGTCTTCCCACCGGTAGCGGAAGAGCCAGTCTTGCGGAGGATCGCTCCAGTCCACCCCCACCGTGTCCATGGCCCCTTTGCACACCTTCTTCACGGTACGGTGTAGGGCAGTGACCTGCTTGCCGGTCAGGCTTCCAGAGGGGGTGGCAGGAGGCAACTTCATCTGCCACATGATTTCGTCCGCCATCCAGTTCCCGACGCCGGGAAAATAGCGCTGATCGAGAAGGAGCATCTTGAGCGGCACCCGGGCATGACGTTGCAGCACCCCAGTAAGCAGCGCAGTGGTGAAGGCATCACTCCCGATTTCGGGTGGCAGCGCCTGCCAGAACTCCGGCAGAGCGTTCCCCTGGTGGTACTGCACCAGGCCAAACTGGCGTGGATCCGTGAAAATCAGCGCTCGATCGCGCAGGTGGAGCACGAGGTGGTCATGCTTGGCGGCTTCATAGGGCTGCGGTGCCACCCGCGTCTCCCCGGTCATGCCCAGGTGCACCGCCAGCCATTGCCCCCGGCTGAACTTGAACAACATCTGCTTCCCGTGGGTCAGTATCTCCTTGAGCGCCGCTCCGTTCAGCCCCTCCTCCAGCTCCCCGGTGTCACAGCCGCGAAAGACACGCGATTTTGCGTGCAGTTCCACCCTGCTGACCGGCTTGCCCTTCCCAGCCGCCCACTGCTTCGCGTAATAATAGACTTCTGCCAGTTCCGGCATGTTGACCTCCCGTTGCAAGCCCAGCTTCCACTTTGGGCTCAAGCCTCACCTTGACACGGGTCCCCTGAAGCACAAGCGCCCAGTCCCAGTCCCGCTCCTGCGCGGGTGGGCACGAAACATTCCCCCTGCCGGGAACGTTCTCCTCTGAAGCCCTTTTTGATCCGCCCCCGGCATGCCGTTCCGTCTGCTCCAAGCCCTGCCCTCCGCGCTTGCCCTTGCACCTCTGCTGGGTTGCGGCGCGCTTGTGGCTGGAGAGATCTCCTACACGAATGACGTGCAAGCGGTGATCGCCAAGGCGGGCTGCAATCTGGGCACCTGCCACGGCAACGCCACAGGAAAGGGCGGCTTCAAGATGTCGCTCCGGGGCGATGATTTGGACTACGACTACGCCGCGCTCATCCAGGACGTGAGCGGTCGGCGGGTGAACCTCTTTGACCCTGATCGCAGCCTGCTGCTGCTCAAGGCCACCCAGGCCCTCGCGCACGAGGGCGGCAAACGCTTTGCCAAAGACTCCTGGGAATACCGCACCCTCCGCGACTGGATTGCCCAAGGGGCCACTCGGAATCAACCCGGCGAACGCAAGCTCATCAAGCTGGACGTCACGCCGCAGGAGCAGATCCTGGTGGAGCCCGCTGCCGAAGTGCAGCTCAAGGCGACCGCCACCTTCTCTGACGGGTCGCAAGAGGACGTCACTTCTCAAGCCGTGTATGAGCCTGCCCAAGTGGGCCTGATTCAGATCACACCCGGAGGCAAAATCACCAAACTGCAGAATGGCGAGCCCACCCTCATCGTCCGCTATCTGAACAAGCAGCAACCGGTACGGCTGGCCTTTGTGGCCGCCAGACCGGACTTTGAGTGGACGCCGACGCAGCAGAACAACTACGTGGACCGCCACGTTTTTGCCAAACTGGAGTCCCTGCGCATGACCCCTTCCCCTCTGGGATCGGACGAAGTCTTTGTGCGTCGCGCCTACCTGGATCTTTGCGGTATCCCACCCACAGGAGAAGAGGCACGTCGCTTTGTGGCGGATCAGGCACCCGACAAGCGCGAGCGCTTGGTGGACCGGCTCATGGCGAGCCAGGAGTTCGCCGATTTTTGGACGCTGAAATGGGCCGACTCCCTCCGCGTCGAGTCCCGCACGATGGACAAGCGCGGCATGACCGCCTTCCACCAGTGGATTCGGCACGCCGTGGCCACCAACGTCCCCGTAAACCAGTTTGCGCGAACCATTCTGGTCGCCCAAGGCAGCACCTATGACGTGCCGGAGGCAAACTTCTACCGTGCCATGCGCGAGCCCAATGCCCGGGCAGAAGGCATCGCCCGCGTCTTTCTGGGCACCCGGCTGCAGTGCGCCCAGTGTCACAACCACCCCTTTGACCGCTGGACACAGGATGACTACTTCCAGTGGAGTGCCGTCTTTGGTCGCGTGGACTACAAGGTGCTGGAGAACAAGGGCGTGGACAAGAATGACAAACACGCCTTCAACGGTGAGCAGGTCGTGGAGCTGATGAAGGAGGTGAAGTTCACCAACCCTCGCACTGGGGAGAAACTGAAGCCGAAGCTGCTGGGCGCCGCTGAACTCGATGCCCAGACGCTCTCGGCCAAGAACGACCTCAAAGCCGCGGCGGACTGGATCACGAATCCCGCCAATGCCCTCTTCGCCGAAGCCCAGGTGAACCGCATCTGGGCCCATCTCATGGGGCGGGGCCTCGTGGACCCCGTCGATGACTTCCGCGCCACGAACCCGCCCACCCATCCCGAGCTGCTCAAGCAGCTTGCCCGTGAGTTCGTGGACTCAGGCTATGATCTTCGTCAGATCGTCCGGCGGATCATGACCTCCCGCACCTATCAGCTCACCAGCGAGCCCAACGCCACCAACAAAGACGACCAGCAGAACTATTCGCACGCGCTGGTGCGCCGTCTCGGTGCCGAGCAGTTGTTTGACTCCTTGCACCAATTCGCAGGCATCACACCGGAGTTCCGCGGCTGGGGGCCGGAGATCACCCGCGCCGTGCAGCGTCCCGGCCCCACCAACGGTCGCAAACGCGACACCGTGGGCGGCGACAGCGAGCAGCTCCTCGCCCAGTTCGGCCAGCCTCCACGCCTGCTGGCCTGTGAGTGCGAGCGGACCGATGAAACCACCATGGGCCAGGCATTCACCCTCATCAGCGGGCCCAAGGTGAATGAACTGCTCAAACGCCGCGGCAACGCCCTCAGCCGCCTGATGGACAGCAAGGCCCCACCGGAGGAGCAGGTGGACACTCTCTTCTGGAACGCCCTTTCCCGCGCCCCCTCCCCTGAAGAACACACCACCCTCGCCAAACTCCTTTCCCAGTCCTCCGACAAACGCGCCACCCTCGAAGACCTCGCCTGGACGCTCGTCAACGCGAAGGAATTCGTGCTCAGGCGATGAGTTTGCGGAAGATGAGATTCAGACAGAATTAACGGAATTAACAAAATTTAGAACTCATGTGAGACCCGCGTGAAGCCAAGTACGCCCCAGCAGAACTCCAATTCAATTCCGTAAATTCCGTAAATTCTGTTAATCCTGTCTAAAAAACCTCCTCTGTTTTGCCTCCATGAACCCTCCCTCCCACGCCTGCACAAACTTCGCCGCCACCCGGCTGCTGAGCCGGCGCTCGATCCTGCGTGTGGGCGGCATGGGCCTCTTTGGCATGAGCCTGCCGAAGCTCATCTTTGCCGAGGAAGCAGCGCGCAACCCCAAGCTCGTGGCCAAGGCGAAGTCGGTGATCTTCCTTTTCCAATGGGGTGGCCCGAGTCATCTGGAGACCTTTGACATGAAGCCGGACGCCCCCAGCGGCATCCGCGGCTTTCACAAACCGATGTCTTCCAATGTGGACGGCATCCAGGTGAACTCACTGCTGCCCAAGACGGCCAAGGTCATGGACAAGGTCACGCTCATCCGCAGCGTGCACCACAACATGAAGAACCACAACTCCGCCGGCTACTATGCGCTGACGGGACATGCGCCGCCCAGTGATGACCAGCGGCTCAAGGACACTCCGGATCTCTTTCCTGCCTACACCAGCGTCGTGGATCGCATGAGCCCTGCGATGGGAGAGGTTCCCACCTCCGTACATCTGCCCTATGTGGTCAGCGATGGCACCCAAACGCCGGGACAGTTTGCCAGCTTCCTCGGCAAGGGCCGCGACCCCTTCCTCGTCACCCAGGATCCCAACCAGCCCAAATTCGCCCTGCCGGAGCTGAGCCTCCCTGAGGGCATCAGCTACGAGCGCCTGCGTTCCCGCCGGGAGATGCAGAAGCTCGTGGACTCCCAGAGCCGCCTGCTGGAATTCTCCGCCGCCGCCCAGGGTCTGGACGGCTACTATGAAAAAGCGCTGGGCATGCTGGAGAGCACCCAGCTCCGCGAGGCGTTTGACCTCAGCAAGGAGCCAGACAAGGTTCGAGACGCCTACGGTCGCACCACCTACGGCCAGAGCTGCCTGCTCGCCCGCCGCCTCGTTGAGGCCGGGGTGAAGTTTGTCACCGTCACGTTCTCAGAGAGCATTGGCGGACGCACCACCACCGATGGCGGCTGGGACACGCACGGGTTCGACAACACCCGCATGTTCCCCATCATCGAGCAGCGTCACCTGCCCATAACAGAGCAGACACTGCCCACCCTGCTGACCGATCTGGATGAGCGTGGGTTATTGGATGAAACCCTCGTGATCTGGGTCGGCGAATTCGGCCGCACGCCCAGGGTGAACAAGGCCCTGAGCCGCGACCACTGGCCCTTCTGCTACACCGCCTTGTTGGCGGGTGGCGGCACCAAGCGCGGCTTCGTGTACGGGGCATCCGACAAGACCGGGGAGCACCCTGCCGACAAACCGGTAACGCCCGATGATCTGGCCGCCACCATGTATCAGCTCATGGGCATCGATCCCCACACCGAGGTGCGCGACGTGGCCAACCGGCCCGTGCCGCTGAGCTATGGCAACGCGATTGAAGGCGTGATGGCCACCCAAGGTTGACTCGCTTAAGGCTCGACCAACCATTGGGCCGTGCTACGGCCCCCATACTGGGATCAACTTCGGTCTGAGGCGGGCACCTCAAGGTCCCATTCCAGCCTGCTTGCTCGCGCCGGCAGCAGGGCGTCGCGGTAAGCACTGTCCGAAAAAGGTCCGCGCCAGGGTTGGAGTACCGCTTTTAAGCGGAATCAGGAGACACATGGTCCACGATGTCGCATGGGATGATCTCATCCGACCAACTGGCGACAAATGAATGTCATGGGACACACGTGGGGTGATTCCGCTTAAAAGCGGTACTCCAACCCTGCTGTAGAACGAAAATGCTGATTGGGCTGGGTAATTCGGGAAGGCGTCGTATAAATGGCAGCAATAGCCCGTCTCCTCGCAAGGGCGTCGGTCTGAGTCGATACCAGTATGGGATCTGTAGCACAGCCCAGTGGTTGGACGAGTCAACGTTGGGTACGCCCGCGGAGGAGGATCAAGTGGGAAGGCCGACAGTATCCGCTGTTTCCCCACCGCGCCCCCCCACGTCAGCCCCCCGGGCTCCTTGGCAGGCACTCGCTGAAGCGTCTGCAAGCTACGTCCTCACGCGGTGAGTCACCAAGCTTCGACAGACGCTTATTCTCCGCGATCAAGACGTGGAAATAACCTCACGACCTCAGCCTGCTAAAGACACCGTCATACAGGAACGCCCCATATGACGGATCTCAGATTGACACCCCCATCAATCAAACCGGATCGTGATGTCCTGCTGCACCGGCATCACGGCCGCGGGGGGTGGCGTTGCGGCAGCCGGAGCCGCGCCACGGGAGGGTGCTGCTGGCGCAGGGGCGGGGGCTGAGCCACCAGGCCCTGGAGGAGTGAAGTTGGCAATCGGCGTATTACCTTGAACCGGAGCGGGAGCGGGAGCTGTCGGCTGGGCTGCGGGACGAGGGGCCTGGGCCTGGGGTTGGGCACCACCTCCACGGGAATCACCCCAGCTGAAGACAAACGTGTTGGCATCCACCTGCCTCATCCCGGAATGGCCACCAGAACTGGCTGGGGCCTGAGGGGCGGAGGGGGCGGGGGCGGAAGCCGCTACTTGAGGCGGGGCTGCGGGCGTTGGGGTGGAGGCAGGTGTCGGGCTCTCGTTGGGCGCGATTTCGGATCCCGCCCCTGCCCAGGCTGCCCCACTGCTGCTTGATCCTGCGGGCTGGCTCTGGGCCTGCACATAGGCCGCCTGCACTTCCGCCGGAGCCGGGAGCTTCCAGGTACCACCGAGGTCCGCCGTCACTGGAAAAACCAGACGCAACTTCTGCCCGCCTTCCGAGAGGATGTTGAACGTGATGGCAGAGTTAAAGGTGACCAGAAGTTCACGTGGATACTCAATGGACTTCAGGGAGATTTCATCCACACGCCCACCCGGCGTCTGTTTCTGCACCAGTTCACGCAGCTGTTTGGCCTTGCGGGTGAGATCGTCTTCCAAACGGGAGGCGATGGCATCCATGTCGAACTTGGCCGGAGCATCGGACGTGGAAGTTTGCTTCCGCGCGGCAGCCAGCTGGTCTTCCAGTTCCGCATTGCGCGCCTTGAGCCGGGCGACCTCATCGGATGAAGCGGAAGCCCCGCTCATGCGCTGCATTTTCTCCTTCAGTTCATTGAGCTGGGACTGGGTTTGTTCCAGCTCGCGATTGCGCTGTTCCATGGCAGCTCGGGTCTCAATGATTTGTGACTGCAGAGCATCATCCTCCCTCGCGCAGGAGCTCAAAGACACCATGCCGAGCACTGCCAGCAGGCTGCTTGCGTTTCGCAAGGGGTTGGAAAATCGGGTCGGGGTGTACCTTGTTTTCATAAAGTTTGGCTTGCTTTGCTGCTGGCAAAAACCTTAGTTCGAACGCTATTTTACATCACCCCGCGCCATTCGCCAGCCATGATGCTTCGATTTCGCCCCCTTCTTCTCGGATGCCTCGTTCTTCCATTCGCCCTCACCCAACCCGCTCCTGCCCAGGAAAAGGCCGGTTTTGACCCCAGCAAGGCAGAGATTGCCCCGCTGGGTCTGCCCAGCCCCTATGACAAGTTCCTTGGTCTGGACCAGGTGCTCAGCCTGAACTTCGACGACTGGAAAAAGGTTTATGGCGACATCGCCACAGACGTGGTGGTGGACAAGTTCACCAACGAGTCCGACGTGGCCCTCGCGCTCGGCGTCAAAATCGCCGACGGCGTCATGGCCATCAAGGCGCGCAACGTCCAGGGCCTTAATGATTGCTCCAAGCAGATCGAAGACCTGGCCAAAAAACTGGGCGTGAAAGACGAGGAGATGAGCCGTGCGAAGACCGTGCGTGCCCATGCCAACAAGGGAGAATGGCTCCAGGTTTTCATGGAACTCGGGTTCCTGCAGACGGACATCATGAAGTCCCTCCGCGCCCAGGGCAATACGAAGCGCCGCTCCCTCATCATCACCGCCGGGTGGATGCAGGGCCTGCAGTACACGGCCTATGTGGTAAAGAACCACTACTCCGCAGCAGCCTCCAACTACCTGCGTGAACCAGTGCTGGTGAAGGCCATGCAGGCTGATCTCAACAACCTTCCGGAGGACATCAAGACCTCCCCCAAGGTTGCCGCCATCATCTCGGCACTGCCCGAAATCCTCCAGGGTGTGAACATCCCGCTCGATGGCTCGATCTCCAAAGACGGTGTTGAAAAATTGAATAGCTCGGCAAAAGGCATTGTGGAAAAAATTACTGGGGATTGAAAAAGTTTGTCACAGCGGCGTGTCCCTCCACATGCATGCAGCAACCCCTTAAACCATCTTGCCAAACAACTACAATACCATGAAACACCGTGTTAAGTCCCTGATCGTTGGCGCTCTCATGCTCGCCTCCACCACCGCCCTCAAGGCTGACCCCCGTGAGGCCGAAGACGTAGCCTACCGCATGGCCACCAGCTATGTGGCGAAGGGCTTCTCCATGGCTCCCACCGACCACAGCGGCGTGCTGGGCGGCGGCCAGGCCGTTCGTTTCCTCATCCCCGTCACCAAGGGCCTGGACTATGTGTTCCTGTCCGGTGCGGACCGCAGCGCCCTCGACGTGGACGTGTATGTGTACGATGAAGTGGGCAACCTGATCCTGGATGACCGCCGCGGCTCCAAGCTGGCGGGTGTGCAGTTCCGCGCCGCCTACAACGGCACCGCCATGGTGTACCTGCACATGGCCCGCGCCAACGGCCTCGCCTCCTACTACGTGCTGGTCGGCCGCCGCGGTGTTGCCAAAGACAGCGGCCCCGCCGCCGTGACCGGTGAAGCCGGTGTGCAACCCAACTAAGCCAACCGGACAAGTTCGTTCTCCAACGTCTCCTTTGCCAAACTCAAACCCAGTGATCCAAATGAAAAGCATCCTCAAGCTGACCATCCTGGCCGCCGTCTCCGCCTCGCTCATGAGCTGTGCCTCTGACCCGCCGCCAGAAGTGCACAACCACTACTACCCGACCCGCACGGTCCGCCCCACCACCACCTACACGAAGTCCGCTTCCGTGAGCACCGGCGGGTACAGCAAGACGCCTGAGAGCTTCGAGGCCGTGACGCCCCCCCACAGCTACTCCCAGTAGCCCGTCACAAAAAGCCAAACATCACCTGCAGCTCTTGCGCTGCATAGTGCGCCAGCTCGGGGAGCCCGGGCTGGCGCCTTTATTTTGATCGCATCTCCCGCCGCAGCCAAAATGGCAACGGGCCTGGTTTCCAACAATTATCAGCCCCAGCACCTGATCATTTGCAAAGCGGCGCTCTTCCCCGACTATATCCCGCTTTTGCTCCCCAGCCATGTCTGACGAGAAGCCGCCTATCAACCTGGATGACATCGATTTTGGTCACACAATCCGTGGGCACCAGAAAGGCGACCGCGTCTTTGAACGATTCATCCTGCAACGCCTGCTAGGTCGTGGTGGCATGGGGGTGGTCTGGCTGGCCAAGGATGAGCGCCTCGGGCGCGAAGTGGCCCTCAAGTTCGCCCCGGAAGCCGTCCGCTATGACGACGTGGCCGTGGATGAGCTGAAAGAAGAGACGCTCAAAGGTCTCAACCTGGCCCATCCGGGCATCGTCAAAATCTACGATTTCCTGCTCGATGACGACCATGCTGCCATCAGCATGGAGTTCATTGATGGGGAAAACTTGGGCGTGCTGCGCACCCGCCAGCCCAACAAGGTGTTCGAGCCCCGCCAGATTTCCGCGTGGGTCAGCCAGTTCCTGGAGGCGCTCGACTACGCCCACCGCATCGCCAAGGTCATCCATCGCGACCTGAAGCCGGCCAACCTGATGGTGGACCGGGACGGCAACCTCCGCGTGACCGACTTTGGCATCGCCCGAAGCATTTCGGACGCGATGAACCGGGCCACCATGGCCGTGGGCAACTCCACCGGCACGCTGGCCTACATGAGCCCCCAGCAGGCCGACGGGAAGAAGCCCCACGTCAGCGATGATATCTATGCTTTCGGCAGCACGCTCTATGAACTGCTCACAGGCAAGCCTCCCTTCTTTAGCGGGAATATCATCCACCAGTTGAAGGAAGATGCCGTGCAGTCCCTCTCGGAACGGCGTCAGGAGTTCGGCCTCATCAATGCCGAGCCCATCCCCGTAGAATGGGAGCAAACCATCCTGGCCTGCCTGGAAAAAGCCCCTGAGAACCGCCCTACCAGCGCGCAAATCGTTCGCCAGCGGCTGGGTCTGGCCCCCGCCAGTGGCCCGGAAATCCCGCCGCTACCACCGACGACCGGTCATGCGACTGCTACGGGTGCCATGCCACCCGCCTTCCCCGGTCACCTCACTTCCCACGCCAGTGCCACCCAGACCTATGTCCGGGCTGGTGCCGGGATGACGGAAATGAGCGTCCCGACTCGGGGCATCGGTGCCGGAGCGGTGCGAGTGGGTCCGGGTGTCACCCCGGCCACGGCGAGCACCCACCCTTCCACCGGGACGGCTACAGGCACCAGCACGGGTGGCGCTGCCCCCAAGAAATCCAACGGCATCATCATCATGGTGGTGCTCGTCATTCTGCTCATGGGAGTCGGTGTCATGGGAGCAGGGGGTTGGTGGGCCTACAACAACCTGGCCTACTTCAAGAAAAAGCCGGTGCCGGCCGATCCGCATCTGGCATCCCATCAGGCGACGCCTCCCACTCCGAATTCCAATTCCAATTCAAATTCATATTCAAATTCAAATTCCGAACCCCACACCAGCCCCCCGGTAATCGTTAAGCACGAAACCAAGCCGGAGCCGCCTCCCATTCCGCCAACTCCCAAGACGGAGCCCACGCCGTCCAATCCGACACCTCCTCCCACTCCCCCGCAAAATCCGCCCACCCCGCCGCCTTCCACCCCCGGCAAGGTGACCACCCTCCAGGCGGCCATCAACGCCGCCAAGGCTGGGGACACCGTGACCATTCCTGCGGGCATCTATGAAGAGCAGATTCGTTTCAAGTCCGGAGTGAATCTCAAGGCTGAAGCCACTGGCAAGGTCATTGTGCAGACGGACGGAAAGGTTGGCTCTGCCTTGCTGGCCGAGAATTGCGAGGGCGGGTCCATCAAGGGCTTTATTTTCCAACACACTGGCGATGAGGTTCCTGACAAGGTCAGCTGGCCGGTCGCAATGCTGAAATCCAGCAGCCTCGTGCTGGAAGACTGCACCTTCCAATCCGGCATTGGCGACGGCCTCCTCGTCACCGGGGCGGGCAAACCTCAGATAGTTCGCTGCAGTTTTCAGAAGAACACCCGCAATGGCGTGACCCTGGAAAGCGGCGTGAACGGCAGCCTCACAGAGTGCGAATCCCGTAAAAACGGCGAAAACGGGGTGGAAATCCGCCATACCGGCACCTTCCCCGTCCTCCAGGCCTGCATCCTTGCCGAGAATGGACTGTCTGGCGTCGTCGTGAAGGATGGAGCTTCCGTCGATGTCATCGCCAAGACCCAGTGCCGATCCAACGCGGAGGCCGGACTGGCCGCCGCTGGCGACGGCACCAAGTTGACCGCCAGCGACATCGTCTGTGAGGACAATGGCGTGGGGGTGGCCGTCCAGCAAAACGCCATGGTGAAACTCGAGAACAACAAGGTGCTTCTGAGCAAGCAAGCCGGGATTCAGCTCGACTCTCCAGGTACCGGCAGCGCCATCCTCACCAATGAAGTGGAGAAGTCCAAACGTGACGGCATTCTGGCAGTTGGGGGCAACGCCGTCTCCATCAGCATCGTGGGCAACAAGGTCAAAGGCAATGCAGGCACGGGCATTGTGGTGTTCGGCCAGGGTTTCAAACCGCGTGTGGAACAGAACGAATGTTCCACAAACGGTGAATATGGGATCCTCGCTTCCGAAGGGGTGGGAGGATCCATCACGGACAACACGGCCCGGGGCAATCATTTGGCCGGAGTTTCCAACCAAGGTGGAGCCAAAGACCTCATCATTCAGGGCAACATTGCCGATCAAGGCGGCAATTGAGTTGAGCACCAAAGCCATCCGATTGTCGCACCCTCTGCGACAATTAACCACTCCCTCGCACAAGGGAGTGGATGATTGACACCCCCTGCTCCAGCCCCTAGGATCACCTTTTTCTAAAATTCTTCATGGTCAAGCCTGTCGCCATCCTCAGTCCCGAATCCAACAAGTCCCATCATGTGGCCCAAGGCGCGTTGTACACGCTGGCTGGGATCACAGTGGCCGGAGTCGTCTGGGCGCTCGGCCTGCGATCCGGAAACGAAGCCCGTCAATCGGGTGTCACTTCGGTGGGTCTCGAAACACCCAGCCAAGTGGGAGTGATCCCGCCACCTGCGCTACCTCCATCTGCGGCCACGCTCTCCACGGCGGCCCCGCTGCCCGCACCTGCGCCCGTCGGCTCCACACAGCGACCGCTCCTGCCCGCAGGTCGGGAACTGACCCAGCCGCAAATTCTGGAAGCCATGGAAGTCGGCCGCCGTGCCCGCGCCCAAGGGGACATCCAGGGCTCGCTCCAAGCCTTCCGTCAAGCCGACTTGCAACAGCCTAACCATCCTGAAATCCTGTCCGAGATGGCCATTTCTTATGAGGCCATGGGGATCATGACCAAGGCTGAAGCCCTGTGGCGCTCCATCGCTGCGATGGGCGATGCCGGAGCCGGAGGTTACGCTTCCCTGGCCAAGGCCAAACTCAGTGGGGGCACAGGCCGCCCGGAGTTGACCGCTCCAGCCTCATCCGGCAGCCCCGTCACCCTCGGTGCCTGCACGATCATCAAGGATCCCACGGTGACGAAGGGAGAACGGATCGCTGTCCGTGTGCCTCTGATTGCCACACCGGGAACCGTGATTGATCCCGCCCAGATGGACATTCACGTGTTCCTCTTCGAGAAAGTGAACGGCGAGCGGGTTGAGCAAGCCCGCGCTGCCGCCCCCACACTCAACTGGGTCTCTGCCCCGGTGAACTGGAAAGATGCCAACGAAGAACTGGTGGATGTGGTGTACGATTTGCCCCCACCCAAGCCTGAAGAAGTGCGGGACCTCGGTCGGAGAACTTTCCATGGATTCGTGGTCAAACTGTTCTACCAGAACAAACTCGCAGGGGAACAGGCCCAACCTCGGGACTTGCTCGACTTCTCGTCACAACCCAGCGCCCCCGCTGGTCTGGACAATGCTCTCTTTCCCAAGTGAACGGATCCCCCCAAGCGATGGTAGTCCTGTACGTTGACCCCAATGTCGAAGTTCGCTCCACCCGGGTGGCGAGCCTCGCAGAACAAGGGTACACCGTGCATGAGGCCGACGACGCCGAAACGGCAGTGGGCGTGGCTCAGGACCTCCCCGAGCTGAACGTCCTCATCTGCGAAGGCGTGCTCGGAGAGTTTACTGGCTTCGACCTGCGTGATGCCATCACGGAAAAGTTCCCGGCGCTGCAGACGGTCTTCACCAGCCGATATGACCTCACGGGTTTCGAGGAGGCCATCAACGGATGCCCCCTTGTTTACGATCCCGTCCCGGTCTCCAAACTGATCAGCATCATCAAGGAGGCAGCCGCCGTCTCAGGTGCAGGACAGAATGCCGTGGAGACTGCAGTGGCAGTCGCCGTCTCGCCCATTGTTCAGGCGGCCGGACCCGAGGCCACGCCAGTCGTGGCCCAAGCTATCCTCGCTACCGCCAAGGTGGCCCGCCCCTCCGCCCCTGCGCCGGTCCCTGCCCCCGCAGCGGTTCCCCACAAGAACGAACCGCCCAAGCCCGTCAAGCCGCCGGCCCAGTCTGCTCGCGCCACCGCAGTGGTCGGCGCGGGTCCGGCCAAGGTCGCACGTGCCGTCCCGGTCTCCGGCAGCGAGACCGGCGTGCTTCAGGCAGCCCTCGTCAGCGCAGACGAGGACGAGGAATACAAAAAGCCCCCGTTGCTCGCCCCGGAAACAGTACTGGGAAATTACGTCATCAAAGAGCGGCTCTATGCGGAGCCGGACACCGAGTCCTACATTGCGGTGCAAAAGGGCGTGCATCGTGAGGTGGTGCTCGTCGTCCTCAAGCCGGAAAAAATCGCCAACCCATCCGCCGTCTCTGACTTTCAGGAGCGGCAGCGGGTGAAGGCTGCGGTGGCGCATCCGCGCATTGCCCCCCTCTACGAAGGGCTGCAGATCGGTCGCTATCACTTCTACACCCGGGAAATGCCCCACGGCATGACCGTGGACAAGCTTCACGAGACGGGCGAAAAGTTCGGGGAGAAAATCCTTGCTGACATCATCGGCCACATCGCGGAAGCCATGAGCTATGCCACCCACCGTGGCTATCATTACCGCATGTTGTCCGGTCGTGACGTCTTCGTGGACAGCGAGCATCAAGCCAGCATCGTCAACGTCTTCCGTCCGGCGGGCAGCCGTACCCGTGACTTCGTCGCGGATACCAAAAAGCTGCTCTACATGCTTCGCACCGTCGCAGACGGTCCACGCGCCCGGCACTTGATTGACGATCTCGTCAAAGAGAACTTGGACTGGGAAGGGCTTCGCCAGCAGGCGATTGAGTTTCAGGAAGAATTTCGCGAGCGCAGTCTGCTGAAACGGGCCGACACCAAGGAAGCCCAAGTCATCGAGTCTGCCCGCCAGTCAAGGGTGCCCGCCTGGGCCTACGCGATTGCAGGGGTGCTCTTGATCGGTCTGGGCGCGGTCGTGGTGCAGCGCATCACGGGCAGCCCCAAACCCGCCGCCCCGGTCGAGCAGACCATGAAGCTCATCCCGGAAGGCAAGTTTCTCTTTCGCCGTGGCGAGACCAAGGAACTGCCCGCCTTCTGGATGGACACCCATGAAGTCACCATAGGTCAGTATGCGATGTTTCTGGATGCCCTGGAAAAAGATCCCTCCGCGTCCAAGGCCTACGACCACCCCGACCAGCCGAAGACCAAGAAAAATCACCGCCCTGAGCGCTGGGAGGCCTATCTGGCTGCAGCGCGCACTGGAGGCTTCTTCAACAACCAGCCCATGGACCTCAACTGTCCCATCGTGAATGTGGACTGGTGGGACGCTTTCGCCTTCGCCAAATGGCGGGGTCACCGGCTTCCCAGTGAGGAAGAATGGGAGAAAGGCGCGCGAGGCACGGACGGGCGCAGCTTTCCCTGGGGCCCCGAGCCCCTCCCCGCCGCCGCCAACTTGGGCACGGACTACGATCCCAAAGGCAAGGGGGGGGATGTGGACGGCTACAACTACTGGGCCCCTGTAAACAAAATCTCCAAAGACGTCAGCCCGGAGGGCATCGTGGGCATGGCGGGCAACGTGGAGGAGTGGACCTCCACCTGGAGCACGCATCCAGACTATCCGGACCTTCTTGTGCCGGTGGTGCGCGGCGGGCATTTCGCCCAGAAGACCCCCAGCAACGTCCTCTCCAGCCGAACTTACGCTCAATCTGCCTCTGAGGCCACCCTCGCAAGAGGCTTCCGCACCGTCAGTGACAAGGCTCCTGAGACGGATGCCAAATCAAAGTCCTGAGCTGGCGGAGCGCTGCGCTGGATTGAACATCCGGCAGCGCTCCGGTTCTCATCCACCCGCCCTCCATCTTCATCCCTCTCTGCTCCATGCCGACCCGCCTTTTCCGCCTTGTTCTTTTCGTTGCCGTGGCCATGGGCGCATGGTCCACCCACGCCCACGCCCAGTTCCTGACGAACGTCAAACTCAACAAGGCCACCTACCTGACCTATGAGGCGGTGGAGGCCACCATCACCATCAACAACCGCTCCGGCACAGACGTGGTCATGGGCGGACCCAACGGGTTGGCCTGGCTCGCCTTTGAAGTCATCAATCCCGCTGGCAACCAGGTGCCAACCATCCGGCTGAATACAGATGAGAGCATCATCTTCAAGGCTGGCGCGACCATCAGCCGCAAGGTGCTGATCTCCGACTCTTACTCCTTCTCCGAGTACGGCCAGTACACCATCGCTGCCAGCGTGTACCACCCGCCGTCGCAGCAATACTTTATCTCGAACAAGGCCAGGGCCCAGTTCGTGGATGCCAGACCACTGGACATTCCGAATCTGAACTTCGGCGTGCCTCCCGGTCTTCCCGGTGAAGGCCAGATTCGCAAGTACTCCCTCTCCGTGCTGCGGGACTTTGACCGGTCTTACCTGTATGTCCGCCTGCTTGAAGAAAAGACGGGGCTCAAACTGGCCACATTCTCTTTGGGCACTTGCATTCTGGTTTCCGCTGACCCCCAGGTCACGGTGGATCGGGAAAACAGGCTTCACATTCTTTTCATGGCGGCTCCCCACATCTACGCCCACGTGTGCGTGGACACCCAGGGCAAGATCATCCGCCGGGCTTATCATAGAGAGATCAAGTCCGATCGCCCGGAACTCGTGGTGCAGGCTGACCAGAGCATCGGCGTTGTAGGCGGTGAGACCTATGATCCCAGCGCACCGGTCGCAGACAACAAGCCCAAAGGCCGTTCTATCAAGGAGCGCCCTCCAGGATTGTAGGGCGGTTGCTGAAAGCAGTGTAGAGCTTCAGCTAGGTATGGGAGGACATGGGGAGTCCGAATGACGAGCCATGCTCTGCGCGGCTTTGCCTCCGCCCCTGACGCACTGTAGGGCGAGCGCCCCGCTTGCCACGCGCCACCCCTGATGAGGCAACCGATGCGGTCGCCCTACAACCCAAGATGGCTGGATCCGCGGTCGAAAACAGAGCACCCGAAGACCTTCGCACACCCAACCCACCCCAGACGCTGTAGGGCAAGCGCCCCGCTTGCCACGCGCCACCCCTGATGAGGCAACCGATGCGGTCGCCCTACAGACCCAGGGTGGCTGGATCCGCGGTCGAAAACAGAGCACCCGAAGACCTTCGCACACCCAACCCGCCCCAGACGCTGTAGGGCAAGCGCCCCGCTTGCCACGCGCCACCTGACTGAGGCAACCGATGCGGTCGCCCTACAACCCAAGATGGCTGGATCCGCGGTCGAAAACAGAGCACCCGAAGACCTTCGCACACCCAACCCACCCCTGACGCACTGTAGGGCAAGCGCCCCGCTTGCCACGCGCCACCCCAGACGCCACAGACCTCTTCACGCCCAAACGCCCAACATCCTACACACCTCCGCTCCCATAGCCGGTTGGCACAACCGGACTACACCGCACGCGGCTGCTTAATGCAGTCCAGAGCTTCAGCTCGGTATTGGAAGACATGGGTAGTCCGACTGACGAGCCAAGCTCTGCACGACTTTGCTCCGCCCCTGAACTCGAGTCTTGCGTCTTGCGTCTTCCAGTCTTGCGTCTCCCCCAACCCTTCCCCTCAAAGATTGATTGCGCACCCTGGCGGCCGCGCTTTTTGTCGGGGCGATGCCGATGCCCCCAATTCGAGTCATCTCAGCTCTGTTTCTTCTCACGGCTCTCCTCTTCTCTTCCTGCGCGGGAAGTGGAAGCGGAAGCGGCTCGCCATTCCAGTCTCCCCCTATGGATCGAGCGGCTTCGGCATGGAAGGTCCTCGGAAAGGAAAAACTCACGCCCTTCAGCCGTGAGGTGGCCGTGAGCCGGTATCGTGAAGCGGTCACCGACATCATCCAGAAACTCAGCACTCAACCTCCCCATCAGTGGCCAAACACCGTCACCCTGCCGGGCCGTGACGGTCCATGGAATGTCCAGATAGACCCTGGTATTGCCCGAGGGTCCGGTCACGAGGTCTGGAATCCAGCACTGATCGACAAGGTCCGCCCGCTGGCGCTGGAAACCCGGCGCACCCCGGAATATTCCCGGCTCCGGCGCAAAGGCGTGGGCGCTCCCTACCTCGCCATTCACAAACCTCGAGACGGTGAGGCAACCAGAAAGTTCACCCCAGACAAGGGACAGTACCTGCCGATGACTGCGCTAGTACAGTTCGACGGCCCCCAGCAGGCGACCCTCAAGCTGGCCGACCCTCGCGAGCTGAGCGAGGTTTTAGCCGGTGACCGCCCTTGGCCAGTTGCGGCCGATTTCTCCATGCCAGTGAGGAAGTCCCTTCAGCCAGCAACGTTTGTCCGGGCCACTGTCGGCGGCCTGATGCGGCCCGGCGACTATGTCAGCCGCAACGGTCTTTATCTCATGGAGCCCTACCGCGCAGACAAGGTGCCGATCATCTTCGTCCATGGTCTGATGGCGGACCCGCACATCTGGCAGGCTCATGCAGCCGCCTTGATGGCCGATCCCGAGTTGGGACCGCGAATCCAATGCTGGTACTATGTTTACCCGACAGGCTTGCCGGTCGTGTCGTCATCCACCTGGTTCCGCCAAGCGCTGGCGGAGCTCAAACAGCGGGTGGACCCTGAGGGCAATGACCCCGCTTTTCAGAACATCCTGGTCGTAGGCCACAGCATGGGCGGCCTGATCGCCCGCATGCAGGTCACGGAATCCAAAGATCTTTTCTGGAAGACTTGGTTCGCCAGTGCCCCTGAACACCTGAAACTCAGTGCACCGCTGCGGGACGAACTGCGGAACATGCTGATCTTCCGCGCTAATCCGGACGTTAAGCGGATCATCTTCATGAACACGCCGCACCGGGGCAGCCGCATGGCAGGGAGCTGGCTGGGGCGCTGGGGATCCTCGATGGTCCGCACCCCAGGGCAGATGGTGGATCTTGTGACCGCGGTTGCCAGGCTCGATGTGGCGCACCTCAATCCCAACCGGGGGCGGTTTGACGGGTTCGGCGTGGACGGCATCAAGTCCATGCAACCGGACCACCCGCTCATTTCGGATCTCTCCCGGCAGCCCATCCGCGCGAAGTATCACACCATCATCGGCGAATTGTTCGAGACCTCAGACCTCACCAAGTCCAGCGACGGGGTCGTACCCTATGAAAGCGCTCATTTGGACGGCGCAGAGTCAGAAATGATTGTGCCCTCGTGGCACGGCGACGTAACCAATCGACGAACCATTAACGAGATCCGCCGTATCGCACGTCTGCATGTTCTGGGCAAAGCTGCTGCTGACCGCCGGGACAGCGGACCTGATTCCGATGCAAGCCGATAGTCGCGTGGTGAACGGACAAAAAAAATCCGCCTCCCACGGAAGGGAGGCGGCAAAGTAAAAAACGCTCTGGTTACGCGATAAACTTCACGGCACCGGACTGCTTGGCCATGGCGGCGTGCTGTTCGTCGGTGCAGGAGGAGTTGATCGGAGCATCGGGTTCAGCGTCATTCTGTTCCAGCAGATGGTTCTCGAGCATCCAGCGCTCCACTTCTTCACCGCTGATGTCCGCCAGCATCGTGTCATTGATCTCCACGCAGGGGCTCAGAGGCTGGCCGCTCTTCTGTTCCATTTCCCAACGAAAGGCAGGGTTCTTGATGATGTCCTTCTCCTCGTAAGGCAGGTTGTACTTGCGGAAGATGGCGCGCACACCTTCGCTCCAGCCACAGTAGGTCTTGAGGTAGGCAGTAATTTTTGGTTGGCTCATGGAGAGGGCAGGTTTGGAATGAAATTGAGGAAAGGGTACGCCCCCAACCTAGGGTCCGGCAGGGAAAATGCAACCCGCCAAACCAGTAGGGGAGAGTGTGTACCCGCTGTCTGCTACCAGCCGCCGGCGCTTTTCGCGAGACGTTCACAGGCCTTGACGTCCAGCTTGCCGCTCGCCAGGACGGGAATCTCCTGCACGCGAACCATCTTTTTGGGGATCCAGAGCGGCGGCATGCCGCGGTCGAGCAACTTGTAGCGCAGATCGAGGATCTCCTGCTGCACATTTCCACCGGAAACAGAAGTGAGCAGCACCAGAGCTTCGCCTTTCTCCTGGTCAGGAACACCCACTACGGCAATGCGCCGGGCGAGTTCGTGCTCCAGACCGAGGGTCTTGTTGACAGAATCCTCCACCGTCTCATGCGGCACCATCTCTCCTCCGATCTTGGAGAAGCGGCTGATGCGCCCTTCAATGTAAAGGAAGCCATCGGAATCCAGGCGGCCGATGTCGCCAGTGCGAAACCATTCCTCCTTGATGACTTCCTCGGACTTCTTCGGGTTCTTGAGATAACCTTCGAAAACGTTGGCACCCTTGAACCACACCATGCCACTCTTCAAGACGGGCAGCGGCTCATCACTTTCGGGATCAGTGATCCGCAGGGCCAGACCGGGGAGCAACTGGCCGACACTCCCTTGCCGATGACTTGGGAAGACGGCGGCAGCGCTTCCCTCACCCTCAGGAGCGGGATCATGCAGGTTGACGTTGGTGGCTGGTGAGGTCTCCGTCAGGCCATAGCCTTCGAGCACCTTTTTCCCAAACCGGCCTTCGAATGCGTCCGCCACGGCTTTGGGCAGCTTTTCAGCGCCCGTCACCACCAGCTTCAGTGAGGCAAACAACTCGGGGTTGATCCCCTTGAGGTAACCGCGCAGGAAGGTTGGGGTGGCAATCTTGAGGGTGACTTTGTGCTTGTAGATCAGTTCCGCGAGCTTCTTCGTTTCAAGCGGGGTCGGGTAAGTGACCAGCGAAAGGCCCTGAATGATGGGGAACCACAGAGTCACCGTGCAGCCAAAGCTGTGAAAGAGCGGGAGGCAGCCCAAAATGCTGTCGCTGGCGTTCAGGTTCAGGCGGCTGCCAAACTGGCAGACGTTGGCCATGAGATTGCGGTGAGTGAGTACCACGCCTTTGGGTTCGCCGCTGCTGCCGCTCGTGAAGAGCAGCAGGGCCTCCTGATGGCCTCCTTTTTTCGAAATGCCCAATAACGCAGCGATGGCGCTGGCGGGAAGCAGTTTGCACAACACAAACCACTGCGAGATGGCAGCCCGCTTGAGCGGCAGAAGGCGCTCAATGAACGTGAGCTGCCGGTTGGGCGGCCAAGGGAACGTCTGTAGCTTCCGGACAAAGAGATCCGCCGTGAGATAGTGGTCCAGATCCGCCTGCTTCATGGCACTCTCCACCGACTGGCGACCTGCGGTGAAGTTGAGGTTCACCGGCGTCTTGCCAGCGAACAGGACGGCAAGGTTCGCCACCATGGCCCCAAAACCTGGGGGCAGGATGACGCCCACCCGGGACTTCTGGGTTACGGACTTCACGTGCTTGCTCAGCACGATGGCTGCAGCGAGCACTTTGTCGTAACGCCAGGCCTGATCATCTTTGCCATCAAACAGATGCGCCTTGGAACCATGCTTCTTCAGCCCTTGCAGAAGGGCATAGGCCAGGTTGCGGTCCAGCAGCGGATTCTTGGCAAAGCAGGCCTCCGCCAGCACCAGCATGGACTCCAAAAGCGCTGCGGTGTTGACCTTCTCCCCCTTCAGCACGGGGCCGAAGGCAAACACGGCATCACCCTTGGGCTTGGGAGACTCGATGGCCAGCACCACATCGTTCGTGTGCAAGATGTGCAGCGGCTGCAGTGATACCCCCAGAGAAACAAACAAATCCAGCCGGGCTCCTGGAACGGAAGAAAGGGCGGCCGGCTGGGTGGCAGTGTCTGGTGTCACGTAAACCAGAACGGACCCCTTTGCCACCTCCTCCTTCACAGACGCGGAGAGAGCAGCCACATCGGGGGCAGTCCCGTCGAACTCAATCACCCGGACGCTTTCGCCGTGCAGATGACTTTCCACAAGAGCCTCCACCCGCGCAGACTTGTCCTTCACATAAACCACCGGGCGCCCCGAAAGGAATTTTTCCAGATGCAGGAGGTCAAAATACGCCAACTGGCTGGGGATGAGAAAGACTCCCCCGGATAGCACATGCTCCTGTCCGAGTATGAGGATTTCCTTGAGCTTGGGCGGTTCGTGGAGAGTCGACATGGATGGGATTGAATGCTAGCAAGGTTTCTGCCCGATACCAAACGAGGAATTGACAAAGTACGGCCGCAAAAAACGCTGAAATTCGGTCTGGGACAAGAAGGGCCTCAAGTCAACCTTCCTCCGTTTTTTTTCGAAGGTGACGAAGTCGTTGCGGGTTGGTTTCAAAGATCCCATGTTCGGTGATCAATCCGGTGACAAGGCGCGCCGGGGTGACGTCAAACGCGTAGTTGGCCGCAGGACTCGCCGCAGGGAACAACCGTACCGTCTCCAGAGCGCCTGCAGCCGTGAGTCCTTCCATGCAGGCCACTTCATCTCCGTTCCGTTGCTCGATGGGGATTTCCTTCAGTCCGTCACCCATCGTCCAGTCCATCGTGCTGGAGGGGAGAGCCACGTAGAAAGGCACGCCGTTGTCGCGTGCAGCCAGGGCTTTCAGGTAAGTCCCGATCTTGTTGGCGACATCCCCATTTCCAGTAACCCTGTCTGCGCCAGTGATCACCAGATCCACCAAGCCGTGTTGCATGAGGTGACCTCCGGTGTTGTCGGCAATCACTGTATGGGGCACCTCCTCCTGTGCCAGCTCCCAGGCGGTGAGTCGAGCTCCCTGATTGCGCGGGCGGGTCTCATCCACCCAGACATGCACGGGCACGCCTGCGGCGTGCGCAGCGTAGATCGGAGCCGTGGCGCTGCCGTGATCCACAAACGCCAGCCAGCCGGCATTGCAATGGGTAAGGATGTTCACCGGCTCTCCCGCAGGTTTGTTCTCGTGTAGGGCACGAATGAGATGCAGCCCGTGCTGGCCGATGAGGCGACAGGCCTGGACGTCCTCTTCCGCAATCTCCTCTGCGAGAGCCTGGGCACGGGGCAGGAAGTCAGACGGCTCCGGGTGCTCCTGAAGAAGGCGGAGATGCCGGTCCACCGCGTAAGCAAGGTTCACCGCCGTCGGCCGTGTCCGCTTGAGCTGGTCCGCCCGCTGGCGGAAGGCGGCATGGAAATCAGGCTCCCCGGTTGCCTCCAGGGCGGCGAGCCACATGCCGTAGCCAGCTGTGGCACCAATGCACCCGGCCCCACGCACCCACATGTCCTTGATGGCCACAGCGACCTCTGCCACGGAACGGAGTTCGACCAGCTCAAAGGCCCACGGGAGCTTCAACTGGTCAATGATCTCGATCACATGCGGCTCACCAGGTTTGAGCTGGACGGTGCGGTGAGGGGTACCATGGATGTGCATGAGCTTGGAGCGCGGATGTGAGGCTTCTTTTCAGTGGGCAGCGGCGGTCAACAGGTGCATAGACTGGACCAGAATCCGGCAGATTTGGGACCAAACACCCGTCCGGCCGCTGCGGAAACAAAATTAACGCCACCTCCCCACTCACTCTTCATCTTCACGCCCAACATGTCTCCCGCTGCCGTTCTGACTGCAACGATGCCCGTTTACCTGACGATGCTGGCAGGAGCGCTGGCGCGAAAGTTTGGCTGGCTGAAGAAGGAGTCCGATGCGGGAATCATGACGCTGGCCATCAGGCTGCTTTTTCCGTGTCTGGCGGTCGAGCGTATTGTGGGCAACCCGGCGCTCAAGAACGGTCTGCAGGTGCTGCTGGCAGCCACCCTTGGTTTCGGGCTGGTCGTGGTGGCCATGGTCCTTTGCTACTGGATCACCCCCCTGCTCGGCCTCAAACGTGGCGAGGGAGCCCGCACCTTTGCCCTCTGCACCAGCTTTCAAAACTACGGATTCGTGGCCATCCCGGTCACGGAGGCCCTCTTTGGCAAGTCCCTGGTCGGCGTGCTCTTCACCTACACCCTTGGGGTGGAAATCGCCATGTGGACGGCTGGCGTGGGGTTGCTCACTGGCTTTGGCAAGGCTCCCTGGCGGCATGCCATCAATCCGCCCGTCCTCAGCATCCTCGTGGCACTGGGGCTTCACTATGCCGGAGTGGGCGCGTACATCCCCACCATGCTGCATACGCTGATGGGCCAGCTCGGGGCCTGTGCCGTGCCTCTGTGTGTGATTCTAATCGGCGCCAGCATCATGGACCTTATTGGCGAGGAGCGATTTGCCTGGGGTACGGCCGTCTCCAGCGCGGTGCTGCGCCAACTGGTGCTGCCCTGGACCTTTTTGCTGGCAGGAGCGCTCCTCCCCCTCGGTACGGAAATGAAACAAATCCTCTCTGTGCAGGCAGCCATGCCTGCAGCCGTGTTCACCATGGTGCTGGCCCGCCACTATGGTGGCCACCCGCCCACGGCCATGCTGGTCATTGTGGCGACCACCATCGCCAGCATCTTCACCGCCCCATTTGCCATCGGCTTTGCCCTGCGGTGGTTTGGCATCTGAGCAGGAAGGAGTCACAGGCGGTGGAACTGCACCACGAGTGCCTGTATCTGATGCGAAAGTGACTGCCTCGCAAGGGACAGGGGCTGGGCTGCGTTCTCTGCCTCTCTCAGCCAACTCCTTCTCCCCATGCCCCTCCCTGCCATTCTCCGCCCATTTTACCGGGCGCTCCCCCTGCTGGCCCTAGTCTCCTTGATCCCGCTGACCAGCCCCGCTGCGGACGAGGGTTTCACCTCTCTGTTCGACGGCTCAACCTTTGCGGGCTGGAAGGCCGAAACCGCGACCGGCTACCAGGCAGAAAAGGGCGTGCTCAGATGCACCCCCGAGGGCAAACATCTGGTGAGCGAGAAGACCTATGGCAATTTCCACCTGAAGTTTGAGTTCAAGCTCTCTGAGGGGGCCAACAACGGCATGGGCATCCGCTGCGATGACATCAAGCCCGGCAGCAAGGCCGCTCCGCACCTCAACGGGATGGAAATCCAGATCATCGACGCCAACGTGCCCAAGCACGCCACCATCAAGGACTGGCAACACCACGGCAGCATCTACGGAGTCGTCCCGGCCAGACGCGAGGGCATGAAGCCGGTCGGCGAGTGGAACACGGAGGAAATCATCGCCCAGGGCACCAGGGTGAAAGTCATTCTCAATGGCGTGACCATCGTGGACGCCGACCTGGCCACGCAAAAGCCCATCGACGGGCACGAACACCCGGGGCTGCTTAACAAAGAGGGCCATCTGGTGATCTGCGGTCACAAAGACCCCGTCGAGTTCAAGAACCTCCAGATCAAGACGCTTTAGGCTGGGATGCCCCCCCGCTTTTTGATTCAATAGCTCCAACTCTTTCCCCATGAAACCACGCTTCCTTTTCACCACCACCGCCCTGGCTGCGGGTCTGGCATTCCACTCCGCCCACGCTCAGGAAAAGCAGCCTGCTGCGACACCAGCGGCTCCCGCACCCGGGGCAGTGGCCAAGCCGAAACCCGCAGCCCAACCAAAGGGCCTGGGTCTCAAGAACGATGACCGCTTCATCTTCATCGGCGACTCCATCACCCACCAGTGCCTCTACACCCAGTTTGTGGAGAACTTCTTCTACACCCGCTATCCCAATCTGCGGCTGCACTTCCGCAATGCCGGGATCAGCGGCGACCGCGCGCAGGACGCCCTCAATCGGTTCGAGGAAGACATCGCCGCCTTCAAGCCCACCGTGGCCACCATCCTGCTGGGCATGAACGACGGCAGCTACAAGGACTTCGACAAGGCCACCTTCGACACCTATGCGAAGGGCATGACTGAGCTCATGAATCGTCTTGATGCCATCAAGTGCCGGGTCATCGTGATGAGTCCGACCATGTTTGACCACCAGGCCTGGGACGTCCGGATCAAGGAAAAACCCGACTACGCCAAGGGCCGCATCGTGGACAACTACAACGCCGTGCTGGCGTACTACGGCAAGTGGTTGCAGGAAACGGCCTGGAAGCGCGGCTACCAGTTCGTGGATCTCTTTGGCCCCCTCAACACCCTGACCGTGGACCAGCGTCGCACGGATCCAAACTTCACCCTCATCGCCGATGCCATCCACCCCGGCAACGACGGACAGTTCGTCATGGCATACTCCCTCCTCAAACAGACGGGTGAAACCGGCGGCATCCTGGGTGCCGGTGTCAAGGTGGTGAACGGGCAGTGGAAAACCCTGAACCCCGGCGTGGTGACGGAGGTAAAAGGCAACCCTGGCCGCTCCGTGAGCTACACCGTCAAGCCGCGCGCCCTGCCCTGGACCCCCTATGCGGATGCCCCCATCGGGGCCAGGCTCACGAAGGCCGGTCACACCGCCTCCCAGGAGTCCCTGGTTGTCTCCGGCCTCATCAACGGCCGCTACGACCTCCTGGTGAACGGCAAGATGGTCGGCACCTGGGATGAGCGCCAGTTCGCCGTGCATGCCGAGATCCAGGAAGACCCGGACTCCCCCACCTACCAGCAGTCCATGCAGGTGGCGGCGCTCAACAAGAAGCGCAATGACGAGGCCGTGCGCCCGCTCCGCAACCTGTGGGGCAAGCAGAAGGGCATGTTCAACAAGCGGGAAGCCGATCCCGCCGCCTATGAAACCTGGCAGGTCGAGTTCAAGGCCAAACGCGCCGAACTCGATGCCCTGGCCGCCAAATACGAGGAAGAGATCTACAAGATCAACAAGCCCCCGGTGCTGAAGGTGGACGTGCATCCCACCGTGGTACCCGCTCCCGCCGTGACCGCACCCCCCGCCAAGCCCGCAGCAAAGCCTGCGCCATCACCCGCTCCAGCAGCCCCCGCTGCGGAGCAGAAGAAGGCAGCGTAATCCCAGCACCCGCTGCGCGGCGGGACGAAAGGAGTGCTGGCTCAAAATGCGGGACCAGCACTCCTTTCAGCTGCCGCCGCGGGCGTTGTCCAGTTGTGCCAACCGGCTGTGGGAGCGGCGGGACGCAGCGCGGTGCGGCATTTGATCGTGATGAGGTCTGCTGCGTCAGGGACCGCACGTCCGACCGGGACAGGAATGTCCCTCGCTCTTTTCTTGAAGGGTCACTGGACGCGAACTGCCATACGAGAGCTCAAGTCTTCTGTCTCCCGCGCAGCGGGCGGCACGTCCGGACTACGCCCGGGGCGACGGTCTCCGTCGGGGCGGGAGCGGAGAGATTGGGCAAGCGGATGTCGATGGGTGTGAGTAACACGAGAAGATGGCCGCCTCATCGGGAAGTTGGCTTGCCGACTTTGACGATCGGGTGGTGTCCCAGCCCGGATTGCCCGATGCCGGAGGCATCAAAGCCATTAGCCGGAAGGTTGAAGGAGCGGAGCGACTGATACCTCCGGAAGATCAGATTCAGTATTGCATCCCGGAGCGGATGCCAGCGACGTCGCCTCCGGCATCTCAACTTCCCTGGAACACTGTTCCGATTTTAATCGGTTATTGACGCTGTAGGGCAAGCGCTCCGCTTGCCGCGAACGGCGCCTGATTGAGGCAACCGGAGCGGTCGCCCTACAGCCCGGGGTGGTTGGAGGTTGGGACGGGATGCAACGTCATGGGACGTTTGGGGCGGACCGGGACAGGAATGTCCCTCGCTCCTGTTGCTGACCAACCTGACCAACTCCACTGAGCATGGACTCCTTTGCGCCAGCTCAAGTCTGGTGTCTGGTGTCTGGTGTCTGGCAGTCTGGTGTCTCCCGCGCAGCGGGTCACCTTGAAGTTTGGCTTTTGCTTTTTGAAGTTTAGCATCTCCGATGCTCCATATCGTCCTCTACCAGCCAGAAATCCCTCACAACACCGGCGCAGTGGGCCGCTTGTGTCTGGCCACCGGAGCGAGACTGCACCTCATCAAGCCGCTGGGCTTCAGCATTGATGACAAGCAGCTCAAACGGGCCGGGCTGGACTACTGGAAGGACGTGGATGTCCGGGTCTGGGACCGGTTCGAGGACTTGCAGGCCGAGGCGGCCCCGAGCGGAGCCCCATTCTACTACCTCACCACGAAGACGACCCAGACCTACTGGAACGCCACCTTCCCCGCCGAGTGCTACCTCGTCTTCGGCCCTGAAACCCGCGGACTCCCTGAATCCCTCCTGGCAGAGCAGCCCGCGTCCTGCCTCCGCATCCCCATGCTGGACACCCGCAGCCTGAATCTGGCCACCGCAGTCGGCATCGTGCTCTATGAGGCAGTGCGGCAGACGGGAAGTGTTCCCAATCCGCAGGCAGTCCAGTAAATTGGCGGCTAGGAGCGCCTTCCGGGCCGGTCCGTCAGCGGGCTTCGGTTCAACTCAACTTGCGCACCAGCAAATAGCGCATACAATACGCATTAAATGCGCATTTAATACTCGCATAATATGCTGAAACGATGAAAATTGATGCGGACACTTTCCTAGGCGCAATTCAAGCGTTGGGTGACCTGCTGGAAGAGGCAGGGGGCGAGCCGCAGCATCTGGTCGTGGTGGGAGGATCTGCTCTGTTAGCTCAGGGCCTCATCTCTCGCACCACCCGCGATGTGGATATCCTGGCCATCGTGGACCCCAAGGACGAACTACAGGATCCGCGTCCTCTTTCAGAGTCGCTCAAACTTGCCGCCGCCCAAGTGGCTGCGGAGCTTCAGCTCGACCCTGACTGGTTGAATACGGGGCCTGCAGATCAGGTTTCAGCCGGTTTGCCGGAGGGCTTCTTTTCTCGCCTTACGAAAAAGGAGTTCGGCCCGGTGCTCACCATCTATCTGCCTGCCCGGTTCGACTTGATTCACCTCAAGCTATTCGCCGTGGTGGATCAGGGGCAAGGGCGTCATTCCCACGATCTCAAGATCTTGGCCCCCACAGATGAAGAGCTGCTTGCCGCCTCGCGGTGGGTTCTCACCCAAGACGCGAGCGTGGTTTTTCCCGGGCTGGTTCACAACACTCTTAAAGCTCTCGGCTATGGAAACTTGGTTGCACGACTTTAGGCAAAACTGCCTCCAAGCCTCGCTCGACCTGCTCTGGCGGCAGTGGTGCAGCTTGGGCGTGGCAGGGCACGGGCAGAAAGCCCCGCCAGACAGGATGATTGATCCTGAAGCCCTTGTCCTGGCAACCACAGTCCTCGGCCGTGAGGACCCCCGCTTGTTTGAAGAGGTGTTGGATTGGCTGGCCCAGTTTGGCACGCTTTTGAACCTTCAAAGGTTGAAGAATCTACAGTCGTCCACAGCACTGGGAGACCCGACCGTGCTGGGAGCGATGGCAGAGTGGTTGGGCAAGAACGCCGGGCAACCCAGATGGAAGGCCGTAAACGCCAAGGAATTGCACCCCGCCCCCAAGCAGCAGCTGTTTTGCCACGAACCCAGCAATCTGATTCACGATCCCGACCCGGAATTTGCAACCTACGGGGTTGACCGCCCCCGCGTTCAGTTGCGAGGCATGAGCGGCCCACCGGATCATCGTCAAATTGCCAACCTCGTCGTGACACTGCGATCCCTTATTGGGGTGAGTGCGAGAGTGGAGATCATCCTTGCACTGGCCGGAGGCTCGCCCATCCATGCGTCCGAGCTTGCCAGAATGACGGGATACGCACCGCGCACCTTACAAACTCTTTTACAGGAGATGACGCTTTCGGGTCATCTCCTGACCGCAGAGGTGCCCGTGCGATACAACAAAGTGCGCCGAGGAGCCAACCGACGGTATCAGATCCGACCGTCCGACTGGGCTTTCCTCTCGGACGGTCAGCCCATTCCCCAGTGGTTCCGGTGGGCACCTTTCTTCCAGTTGATTCAAGAAGTGCTCGCGACCATTCCTCCGGCAGGTGCCAAGCCCAAATCTCAGGTGACGATTTCATCGAAACTCCGGGAAGTGCTGGCCAAACACGGCGAGGCGTACATGGCCGACGGGCTTCTAGCCTCGCTGGATCTTCGAGTTCGCTCCGGGAGTGAAGAACTGCTCAAGAGTCTGGCCAGTCATCTCCCACCTCTCATCGCACGCCTCTAAGAGATGACCTGTCTCTTTGCCCCCCTCCCTCCCCCACCTTTCCCCTTTCCTGTTGCCGGGGATCGGTTAATCTCGCGCCATGTTGCGACGAGTCCTGCTGGCCGGCCTGGCCATGGTTTCTTTTTCCTCGATGGTTCATGCGGGTCCGGTGACGACGGTGCCGCAAGAGACTGCGTATGATCCCGTCAAGCACTGGGAGTTCGACCTCGAGACCGGGGCGCTGTGGAGCGTGGGGCACAATGCCTCCCCGCTAAACTATGTGATCCTGCCGCAGATGCTCACGTTCAAGTCCCCGGCCGTGCTGCAGGGCGGGCTGTGGGGAGGTGATCTGGTGCTGCGCAACCGCTTCAGCCTGCTGATCGAGCCGATCATTGAGGGGCCGGAAAGCTATTTCATCGGCGCGAACGCCTCGGGCATCCTGGAGTGGTGGAACCCATCCCGCAGCTTCAACCTCTTCTTCTCCGCCGGCGGTGGTCTGGGGCTCATGGACAGCAAGGGCTATGAAGTGGAAGGTGGCCAGGGGCAGGACCTGAATTTCACGTACTTCGCCTACACTGGTGCACGCCTGCGGGTGTGCGAACGCGGCAGCCTGGCTCTCGGTCTCTACTACCAGCACATCTCCAACACGGATCTGGATGACATCAACCCCGGTATCGATTCCCTGGGACCCATGCTGAGCTTTGGCTGGCATTTTTGACAGACGAGTGTGGGGATGACGTTTCCAGCGGGCGCTTGCCAAAAGGCCCGCTGCCATTCCCGTCATGAAAATTCTCCCCCTCTGGTCTCTCATTTTTGTCTTCGCGCTCTCTGCTCCTGCGATCCAAGTCGTGTGGAGTCAGGAGCCCTCCCCACCCACCTCGGCGAAGGGCGCTCAAGCGCTCCCGCAACCTTCGGAAAAGAAGGTGTACAAGGAGGTGGGAGGCCGAAAGCTGGAACTCTGGATCTGGAAGCCCGAGGGGTGGAAGGCGGAGGACCGCCGCAGCGCCATCGTCTTCTACCACGGCGGCGGATGGAAGAACGGCAGCCCCACTGCCTTCGCCCGCCAGTCAGCCAAGCTGGCAGAGCGGGGCATGGTGGCTATCTCTGTAGAATATCGGCTCACTTCCCAAGAGGGCGTGACGCTGGTGGACTGCATCAAGGATGCACGCTCGGCCTTCCGCTGGGTGCGGGGCCATGCTGCTGAGTTGGGGATCGAACCTGCCAAGATCGCCGGCGGGGGCGGCTCCGCTGGCGGACACCTGGCCGCGACGCTGACCACGCTGGATGAAATCAACGATGCAGGCGATGACCTGAAGGTTGAAACCCAGCCAGCAGCCCTGGTTTTGTTCAATCCGGCGGTAAACTTGGATATCGCCGCCGCCCGGGCCGGCATGACCCCGGAGAAACTGGCAGATTTGCTCAAGCTCAGTCCCTACCAGCACCTCAAGGCGGGAGCCCCGCCCACGATCATCTTCCACGGATCGGCCGATACGACGGTGCCTCTCAAATCTGTGCAGGACTACTCGGCGCGGGTGAAGGAGCTGGGCGGCGAGTGCGAGATCTCCGTCTTTGAGGGCAAGACGCATGCATTCTTCAACAAGGAGCCTGAAGTCTGGGAAACATTGCGCCAGGCTAAGACATTTATGGAGAAACACGGGCTACTCACCGCGAAGTAGCGATCCGCGCCGGACGGGCTCCTTCTGCTTGCCAGGCCCGGGCTGGCCCGCTTCAATTGGGCACTTTGCGATCTGTTGTCTCACCTCAACCATGAAATACTCTCTCTTCCTTGCGACCCTGCTGTCTGGCGGGTTGCTCCATGCCGACGTCAAACTTCCCGCTGTATTCTCCGATCACCTGGTGCTGCAACGCGACAAACCTGTTGCAGTATGGGGCACCGCCGATGCGGGTGAGGCGGTGACCGTCACCTTTGGCGGCCAGAGCAAGCAGGTCACAGCCGGAGCTGATGGTTCCTGGAAGGTGGCACTGGACGCCCTGAAGGCCAGTGCAGAACCCGCCGAACTGAAGGTGAAGGGGAAGAATGAGGTCGTGTTCAAAGACATCCTCGTGGGTGAGGTTTGGGTCTGCTCCGGCCAGTCCAACATGGAATGGACGGTGGACAGGGCGGTGAATCCCGAGCAGGAGATCCCTGCCGCCAATCACCCGAAGATCCGTCTCTTCAGCGTGCCCAAGGCCGTGTCGGATGTGCCGCTCAAAGACATTGAGAAGCGCCCCTCCTGGCAGGTCTGCTCACCCGAAACGGTGAAGAGCTTCTCCGCCGTGGGTTATTTCTTCGGCCGTGAGCTCAACAAGGCGCTGGACGTGCCGGTGGGGCTGATCAACACCTCCTGGGGCGGGACCCGCGCGGAAGCCTGGACCAGCAAGCCAGCCCTGGAGGCCGTACCCACCTGTGCCGCGATCATCACAGCCTGGGACGATTTCCTAAAAACCTACAACGCGCAAGAAGCCAGGGCCAAGCATGAGGCGGCCGCCGCTGCGACCAAGGAGAAGATCGAGAAGATCAAAGCCGAGAACGCCAAACCCGGTGCCACCCAACAACCCGTCCCCGGAGCTCCGCGCCCGTTTGAGAACCAGCAGACGACCCAGCATCGCCCTGCGGTGTTGTTCAACGGCATGGTGGCCCCCATCGTGCCCTACACCGTGAAGGGTGCCATCTGGTACCAGGGCGAGTCCAACCAGCCGCGCGCGGTGCAATACCAAACGCTCATGCCCACACTCATCGCCGACTGGCGCAAGCAATGGGGGGACGAGTTGAGTTTCTACATCGTGCAGCTGGCGGGATTTGGCAACGGCCGCACCTGGCCCCAGCCGGTTGGGGCCGCCGATACCTGGGCGGAGTTGCAGTGGGCCCAGCTCCAGACTGCCCTGCGGGTGAAAAAGAGCGGGCTGGCCGTGGCCAACGACATCGGTGAGGAGAAAGACATCCACCCGCGCAACAAGCAGGAAGTGGGACGCCGTCTGGCACTACAGGCCCTTGTGAAAGACTACAAGAAGAAGGACTATCAGCCCAATGGCATCAGCGGTGGCCCCATCTTTGGCGGCGCGTCCGTCACCGGGAACAAAATCGTGGTGAGCTGGAGCAACGTGGGCGGCGGTCTGACGACCCGGGACGGCGGGGAGCTCAAAGGCTTCATCATCGCTGGGGAAGACAAAGTGTGGAAGTCGGCCAAAGCCCGCATCGTGGGCAAGCAGATCCATGTCTCGAGTGAGGAAGTGAAGAACCCTGTGGCCGTGCGCTATGCCTGGACCGCCTGGTGCCCCGAGGCCAATCTGATCAACAAGGAAGGCTTCCCTGCCAGCCTCTTCCGTTCCGACAAATGGGAACTGTCCACCGAAGGGGTGGAAAGCCCTTTCGCTGCGCCAAAACCGGCGGCACCGGCCGCAGCCCCTGTCCCCGCCGTCAAACCCGCTGAGAAGGACGCTCCCAAAGCCCTGCCGAAGGCCGCTTAGTCGCTCTCGCTCAAAGTCCATCTTCATCCCGGATCTTCCACGGCGCGCCGTGTGCAGGATCCGGGATTTTTCTTTGGCTGGCGTCTTCCATTCTGGAAAGACCCACCACAAGATTCCCGGCACTTTTGACAAACTCTGGGCGATGTTGTGAAGTAGCCTTTGCCATGCGCCTTTGGGGCTTAGCCATGTTGATGTTGCTCACCAGCGGAGCCCCAAGTTGGGGAAAGCCTCCCGTGGCCACGCCTCCGGCCCAAGGGTCCATTTTGTTTCAAAACCTGTGCGTGCACTGCCATGGCACCAAAGGGGAAGGCAATGCAACGATCAAAGCCCCTCCCATCGCCGGATTGCCAGACTGGTACGTGGTGGCTCAGTTGCAGAATTTCCAACTCGACCGGCGAGGCGTGCACGCGTCTGACAGCGAAGGCCAGATGATGCGGGCCATCTCCAAGGCTCTGACCGCCCAGCAGATTCCCGAGGTGGCCGCCCACGTGACCCAGCTCCCCCGAGTGACACCACCCCCCGCCAATCCCAATGTGGATCTGGCACGGGGCAGGGAGTTGTATGAGGAACGCTGCATGGAGTGCCATCGGTACAATGGCGAGGGTGAACTCGTCTTCCGCAGCCCTCCCCTGGTGAGTCTGCCAGACTGGTATCTGACGGCTCAGTTGCGCAAGTTCCAGCGGGGGCTGCGGGGAGCGGAGATCGGTGATGAGTATGGCAAGAAGATGATCCTGTCCTCCAGCTACGTGGACGATGAAGCGCTGTTGCAATCTCTGGTAGCCTATCTCCTCACCCTGCAAACCCCCGCGGCTCCTCCAGCGAAGTCAGGCGGCTTTGGCGAGGATTAGGATGCCATGGTCTCACGCAGAATAGCCTGAAAATAAGGGACCCGTTTGGCGCAGGCTCAGGTGGTTGAGATGGCCATCTGGCTGTTGCCGCGTCGCAGCCAACACCCGGCCGGAAGTTTTCTACAACGGCTGGCCAGGGGCAATGGGGCTGAAGCGCCCGCCCGTTCGACTTGTGAGTGCGACCATGCCTTCGCCCTGCAAGCCAATGGAAGAATCCCGCCCTGGTCCACCGTTCCTCTTTCTCCATGAAGCTCCTCTCCCGACTTGCCTCGCTCACCCTGGCCGTCAGCATGCTGCACGCCAGCGGTGTCCACGCCCGAACCCTGGACATCTACTGGATCGACTCCGAGGGCGGGGGTTCCACGTTGATCGTGACTCCGGAGGGCGAATCCGTGCTGGTGGACACGGGCAATCCCGGAGGCCGGGATGCCGCCCGCATTCACAAGGTAGCCACGCAGGAAGCAGGGCTGAAGCAGATCGATCATGTCGTGATCACCCACTTCCATGTGGATCACTTCGGCGGGATGGCGGAGCTGGCCGCGCTGCTTCCCATCAAGGCCCTCTATGACAAAGGGATCCCAGAGGCAGATGTCAGCCCGGACAACAAGCCCAATGACACCCGCTGGGCTCTGGCCAGCCGTCCCTATCGCGCCGCCTCAGTAGGCAGGCGGGTAACCCTTGCAGCAGGCGACCTCGTTCCGCTCCAGCCTGCGAAGGAAGGCACCGGAGCCTCCACAACACTCCGTTGCCTGGGGGCCAACCAGAAGTTCATCCCTCCCACCGCCGAGCAGGCCAAGGTGACCAACCCACTGGCGGGCAGTGTGCCCCAGAAGCCGGTGGACACCTCGGACAACGCCAACAGCGTGGTCCTGATCCTGGAGCATGGCGGGTTCCGCTTCTTTGATGGGGGCGACCTGACCTGGAATCTGGAGGAGAAGCTGGTGGCCCCGCACAATGTGGCGGGCACGGTGGACCTGTACCAAGTGAACCACCATGGACTGGACTCCAGCAACAATCCGATCCTCATTCAATCGCTCTCACCTACGGTGTCGGTCATGAACAACGGACCGCGCAAAGGCACGAGCCCCAGCGCGATGGAGGCCCTCAAGAGTACGCCCTCCATCAAAGCCATGTACCAGATGCATGAAAACGTGCGGGATGATGGCGCAGCCAACAACACCGTGAAGAATCTCATCGCCAACCAGGGTGACCTTGCCGAGGGGTGCGTGGCCAATTTCATCAAGTGCAGCGTGGATGCCGCCAAGGGCACCTTCACCATTCAGGTACCGGCGACGAAGCACAGCCAGACCTACCCTTTCTCAGCAAAGAAGTCCTGAAGCGCGAAATGTGACGCAGTATGATACAAATGTAACTCAATACTGCACGCCCCCTTCAGTTATCGCGGCAACCGGCGTCAGTTTAGTATCATGAATGGCAAGACGCAGCAGAGAGAGGCCGTATTGACCGCTGCCCCATGCGTGTCTCTTCTGGCCTCTTTTTCGGTCTCGCCCTTCTGAGTGCTCCCCAGGTCTTTGCCGCGGCCCCCATGCCGCCAAAGCCTGCGGAGGTCATGGGCTTGCTCAAAACGCACTGCATCAGCTGCCACAGCACGTCCAAGCAGAAGGGTGGTCTCTCCCTGGAAACGCGTGAGGCTGCCCTTCACGGCGGTGATCAGGGAGCCTCCCTGGTGCCCGGCAAGGGAGCTGAAAGTGCGCTCATTCACGCACTGACGGCGGAGGGCGATGCGCACATGCCGCCCAAGAAGCAGCTTCCAGAAAAACAGATTGCCCTGCTCAAGGCCTGGGTGGATGCGGGCGCTCATTGGGATGACAAGGCGCTGGCAGCCTTCGGAGAGCCAGCCGATGCGGACAAACTGGGCGATCTCCCGCCCGGAAAGCTGCCCGTGGTGGCTCTCAGCCTCAATCCCGCAGGAACAAGGCTCGCCGCTGCCAATGGAAACGAGGTGCGCATTCATGATGTGACCCAGCCCAGCCGGCCCGTCGTCGCCACGCTCAAGGGACATCGCGACGTGGTGCAATCCCTGGCCTGGAGCCCCGATGGCTCCAAGCTGGCCGCAGGCGGCTACCGGCTGGTAAAGATCTGGAACCCTGCCGACGGAACGGAACTGGCCTCCTGGACAGCCCCGCTGCAAGGTCGCGTTTCGGCCCTGGCCTTCCTGCCGGACCAGGCCACCCTGCTGGTTGCCGACGGGGCCACTGCTCAACGGGGTGTTTTGCACCACTGGAAACTGGGCACCGACAAGCCCGAAGCCACCTGGGAGGCCCATACGGACAACATCGTCGCAATGACCCTGTCTCAGGATGGCCGGCTCTTCGCCACGGGCGGGGCGGACAACGTGGCCCGCGTGTGGGACACCGCCAGCCATAAGCCGCTGGGCAAGTTCGAGGGGCATACCGGCGCGGTCATGGGCGTGGCATTCAACAAGGACGCCAGCTGGCTGGCCACCGGAAGTGCCGACAAGGAACTCAAGGTGTGGGATGTGAAGACCAAGGAGCAGCTCGTGCAGCTGAGCCGCGCCAACACTCCCATCACGGGCCTGCAGTGGAGCGCAGACGGCCAGCGCCTGATTTCCATCAATGACGAGGGTCTGCCCCGGGTGTTCACCGAGCTCAAGGCGCACGAGGGCGCCCAGTCCCAGGCCAATTCCGCCAAGGAGACCAAGCTGGCCGTTGCAGGCACAAACCTGCAGGCCGTGACCGCAACCGCCGATGGCATGACGGTGTATGCCGGGGGAGGCGACGGCAGCATCATCGCCTGGGCACCCGATGGAAAGTTGGCCCGCCTTGAGGAAACAACGGCGACACCGGCGCCAGAAAAGCAGCACGGGCAGCCCCTGAGCTTCACACAGGACATTCTGCCCATCTTCGGCAAGGCGGGCTGCAGCATGGGCAGCTGTCATGCCAAGGCCTCAGGCCAGGCGGGCTTCAAGCTTTCGGTGTTCTCCTTTGATCCCCGTTCAGACTGGGCGGAGGTGGTGCAGGACACCCGGGGCCGACGTGTGTTCCCGGCCCTGGCCGGGGAGAGCCTGCTCCTGCGGAAGGCCACCGGCAGCGTGGCCCATGAGGGCGGGCAGCGGTTCGAAGAAACTTCAGAGTTCTACAAGACGGTCGCCAGCTGGATCCGGCAGGGCATGCCCTATGAGGTGCCCAATCAGCCCAAGCTGACAGGCATCGATGTGGATCCTCCCGACAAGACTTACCAGAAGAACGAGAGCCTGAATCTGAAGGTGACGGCTCGCTACAGCGACGGCACCAGCCGCGACGTCACCGCGCTGACGGAGTATGCCTCCAATGACGCCGGAGTGGTGACCGTGGATGAGCACGGGCATGTGCAGGCCACACCCTATAGCGGGGAGGCCGTGGTGGTGGCGCGCTACATGGGCCATGTGGGCATCTCAAAAGCGGCGATCCCTTCCGAGAAGGTCCTGCCCGCAGAGCGATACGCGGGCCTGCCGGAGAACAACGAGATTGACCGGCTGGTCTATGCCCGGCTCAAACAACTGGGCCATCTGCCCAGTGAAACCTGCACCGATGCGGAATTCATCCGCCGCGTCTCCCTGGATGGTGCCGGCCTGCTGCCCACGGTGGAGGAAACCAGGGCCTTCCTCGCCAGTTCAGATCCTCAAAAACGGGAGAAATGGATCGACCAGATCCTGCAACGCCCGGAATGGGCCGATCACTGGGCCGTAAAGTGGGGCGATCTCATTCGCCCCAACCCATCCCGTGTGGGCGTGAAGCCGGTGCTGCTGATGGACACGTGGATCCGGCAGTCGTTCCGCGACAACAAGCCCTGGGACCAGTTTGTCCGCGAACTGCTCACCGCCCAGGGCAGCAGCCATCAGGATGGGCGGGTGGCCTTTCTCAGGGACAAGCGCGAGCCCATCGATGCCGCCGCGTTCGTCGGCCAGATCTTCCTGGGGGTGCGCCTGGAGTGCGCGAAGTGCCACCAGCATCCCAGCGAGCGCTGGAACCAGAGCGACTATTACCAGCTCGCGGCGTTCTTCACCCAGATGAAGCGCAAGGGACAGGGCATCTCCGCCCCCATCAGCGGGGAGCCGGAGTACTGGTGGTTCGCCCCGGGTGAGGCGAACATCCCCCACCCAGTGACCAATGAGCCGCTCAAGCCCAAGGCACCTGCTGCGGAGCAGGTGGCGATACCCGCGAACCAGGACCCGCGTACCGTGCTGGTAGACTGGATGGTGCGGCCGGAGAATCCGCTCTTCGCCCGCGCCACGGTGAACCGGGTGTGGCAGGTGCTCATGGGCCGCGGCATTGTGGAGCCGGTGGACGACTTCCGGGCGTCCAACCCGCCGAGCAACGGCCCGCTCCTGGACTGGCTGGCCCGGGATTTCGTCGCCCACAAGTTCGATCTCAAGCACCTGATGCGCACGATCATGCGTTCCCAGGTGTACCAGCTCAGCAGCCTGCCCAATGAGACGAACCTGGCGGATACCAGAAACTACTCCCGGGCCTACCGCAAGCGCCTGCCTGCGGAGGTGCTGCTGGACGCCGTTTCGGATGTGACCCAGACCAGCGAGACCTTCACCAGCACCCCGGCAGGAACACTCGCCAAACAGACCTGGAACCACAAACTGCAAAGCGAGTTCATGGACGCCTTTGGCCGCCCCAATGCCAGCGCCGAATGCCCGTGCGAACGCGATGCCAGGCCCAGTGTGGTTCAAGCCCTGCACCTCATGAACAGCACCCGGCTGCAGGCCCGGCTCGTGGATGCGACCGGGCGCGCCGGCCGTCTGGCAGCGGGCACGTTGGCTCCTGAATCCGTGGTGGATGAGCTCTACCTGGCCACGTTCTCACGCCTGCCCCAGCCGGAGGAAAAGGCAGTGGCAGTGCAGGTGATCGCCGCTGCGGCGGCGGGAGACGCACGCAAGGCGGCGGTGGAAGATGTGCTGTGGGCCCTGCTGAACTCCGCGGAGTTTGTGTTCAATCATTAGCCGGCGTGGTGCGGGAGACACAGAACGGAAGCCGGGCGAAGCGGAATCACTCCTCATCACTGACGGCATACGCGGTCGCAGCCTCCAGGCTGAGCGAGCCGCCCTCCCGCCGGGCGGCATCGACGGCGGGCCCTTGAAAGTCCCCTCCGGCAGCCGTCAGCACAGCTCTCAACGCAGGGTGGTCTGCCGCCTGGGGCACCAGACCGCTGCGCAGACGCTGGGCCTCTGCCGCCCCCATGAGACGGGCGGCGCGGGTGTACTTCTTCTCGGCCACGGCCAGCACGGCAAAGGCATCCAGCGGATACGAGGCCCCCCAGCGGTTCCCCAGCTCAATGCCCACCTGCAGACACTCCCGCAGGTGCTCATGTGCCACCTTGAACTCCCCCAGGGCGGCGGCGTTCGCTCCCACGGCCCAGGCCATGATGATGGCCTGCCAGGTGTCACCCTCCTCCCGATACATCGCGAGGTTCCGCGCATCCAGATCATAAGCGAGGCGGAAATCGCCGGCGGCGGCCGCGAAGACGGCCTGGACATGCTGCACATGGGCCGTGAGCCGACGATCCCCGAGCGGAGCCGCCCAAGCCGCCGCCTCCTCCACGAGGGCGCTGGCATGGGTCATCTCACCCTGATCAAACGCAAGGTAACCCAGATCCGCCAGAGCCCGGGCGATGCCGGCGGGCAGGCCAAGCTCCCGGTAAATGGAGAGGGCCTCCTCCTGATATCGGCGACAGGCAGGGAGGTCATCCGCCACCCAGGCCAGACGCCCGGCCGCAGCCAGGGCTGCGGCCCGCCTCTCATCCCGCAGCGCGGTGTCGGAATGCGAAAACAGGCGCGCAAAGCTGTCGCCCGTCTCCTTGAACAGACCTCGAACCTCCACATACCGCTGGGTCGCTGCAAGCATCTGCAATCCTTTCGGTGCCTGCCCTGGCAGCTCCAGCGCCGCCTCCACCGCAAACCGGATGTTGAACTCCTCCTGCCCCACGGTCTCCAGCCATTCCCCCTGGCCATGACCACGGATTTTGGGAGCGGCCTGGATGGCGAAGTTTAGGAAATAATCCAGATGGCGGATGCGAAAGGCCTCCGCCTCGCCGGCGTCAGCCAGCTTCTCATTCGCATAGTCCCAGATGGACTCCAGGATGAAATAACGTGCGCCATGCCGGGGATGCTTCTCCACATAGACCAGGGACTTGTCCACGAGCTGGGTCAGCAGGTCGATGATCTCAAACTCCTCCACGCCCGCTCCGGAGCAGATGGCCTCGATCGCCTCCAGCGTGCGGCCCCGGGCAAAGACGGAGAGCCGGCGGAAAAGACGGCGCTCGGGATCGCTGAGGAGATCGTGACTCCAGTCGATGAGCAGTCGCAGCGTCTGCTGGCGGGGCACGGCATTGCGGCTCCCCGTCGTCAGCAGGTGAAAGCGGTCGTCCAGCCGGTCCACGATCTGCTGCAGGGTGAGCACGCGGATGCGGGAGGCGGCCAGCTCAATGGCGAGCGGAATGCCATCCAGCCGCCAGCAGATCTGCGCCACGAGCGGGGCGGTCTCGGCATTCAGATGGAAGGCCGGGCGCACCATGCGGGCCCGTTCGGCAAAGAGGCGCACCGCCTCATGGCCGCCCAGACGCTCCAGCGCCCCCGGCGCGGTGCTGATCTCCCGCCAGTCGTCAGGGAGGGACATCGGCGGCACAGGCCACGCCGTTTCCCCCGCGATGCTCATGGCCTCCCGGCTGCTGGCGAGGATGCTGAGGCGGGGGCAGGCGCGAAGCAGCACCTCAGACAATCGGGCACAGGCGGCGACCACGTGCTCGCAGTTGTCGAGGATCAGCAGCAGATGCCGGTCCCGCAGAAACTGGGTGAGCGTGCTCGTGAGGGGGCGCTCCGCCTCCTGGCGCAGATTCAGCGCCGCCGCGACGGTCTCCAGCACGAGACTGTCATCATCAATGGTGGCGAACTCCACGAGCCAGACGCCATCCGGGTAGTGGTCCAGCACGTCCGCCGCCACCTGGAGGGAGAGGCGCGTCTTCCCCGTTCCACCCATCCCGGTGAGCGTAAGCAGGCGGGTGGTGCCCAGCGCGCGCTTCACCTCCGCCATCTCACGCTCGCGCCCGATGAAAGTGCTGAGCTGGATGGGCAGATTGTTGGCGACGCTCTCCAGCGACCGCAGCCCCCCGAACTCCGAAGGCAGGTCCGCAGCCACGAGCTGGTACAGCTGCTCCGGCCGGGCCAGATCGCGCAAGCGATGCTCCCCCAGATGGCGGAGGCTCACGCCCTGCGGGATGTGATCGCGCAGCAGCTCCTCCGTCGGCAGGGACACCAGCACCTGCCCACCATGGGCAGCAGAGAGAATGCGGGCCGTGCGGTTCAGCGCCTGGCCGAAGTAGTCCCCATCCCGGTGCTCGGCAGCCCCAGTGTGCAGGGCCATGCGCACGCGCAGTCCCCCCACCTCCCGCCAGTCGGCATCCCGCAGCGCCCGCTGGCACTCCAGCGCCGCCGCCAGGGCCCATTGCGCCGTGTCGAACGCCACGCAAAAGGCATCGCCGATGGTCTTGAAAACATAGCCGGAGCACGCGGCAAAGATCTCGCGCAGCATCCGGTCGTGCTTGCCCAGCGCCACCTGCATCGCGTCAGGGTGCTGATCCCACTTCTTCGTGCTGCCCTCAATGTCGCTGAACAAAAAGGTGATGGTGCCGGTAGGCGCTACGGTCATGACCGCGCAATGTGGGACAGGCCCCGCGCTTCTCAATGATTCACAGTGAAAAGTTGAGAGTAAAAAGTGAAAAGTGACGGCTCCAGGCACCCTCAGGGGACTCTCGCCGCTGGCCGCCGCCTCCCGTGCCATGCCTGAGCTCCGGTCTTTCGTCTTTTGGCTTCAAGCCTTCTGTCTCCCGCGAAGCGCCACTGGGCAGAAACTCGAAGATCATGCGACTCCACCAAAAAGCCATCCTCATCTACGGAGCCGGTGCCTTTGCCTCGATCATGATCGCCTCCTTTTTCATGGGTCGATCCAGTTACGGCATATTTCTCGCCTTGCTGCCCGCATTGGCGACTACCAGGTTGGCAAACCGGCACCTGGTTTGCCCGCACTGTCAAAAACGCGCCACCGTGCTGCAAGGCGGCATAAAGACACCCTGGGTGGGCAGCAAATGCCGCTCATGTGGGAAGCAGGGCCGGGCCCAGTAGTGTGTTAGTGTTTGATTGCCAAGACGAAAACCGGGCCATGTACCAGACTTAAGCAGCAACACAGTGTACACAGGCAAAGCTGAAGCTTCAAACTCTGGGTGGCAGGCGTGGGGAGGCGAACTTTCAGTGGGACACCTTTTCAGCGAGGCGGCCGCCTGCTGTTGCACAACAGGGATCCTTGGCTGTCAAACCATAGCATATGAGAAATGCATACTGGCAGGCTTCCAAATCCCCCCTTAAATTATACGTTCCGCACGATCGCCTTGACGCTTGGCCGCGTAGAGTTCAGGCAATGATTTGGGTGGAGAATGGTGTATTTCATCTTTCCGCATGGCCCCCCCCGCACAAACAGCTAACGTTCGGTTCCAGCATCAAACCACTGTTGACTAATAGGCACCCTGTGACAGGGTGTAGCACAAATCTATTCTGCACGCTTCTCAGCAAGCGTCCGGCCAATTTTTCATCGAAAAAGGTATGCCTCAAAAACTAGCAGGGATGACCATTGGAGGAAATTCCGTCAAACTTGTTGTCTTGGTTTTGGAAGATGACAAGTCATTTACTTTCGAAGATCAGACAACATTCAATCTCCAAGCCGGCTCTCGTCCTAGTGCGTACTGCTACATTAGGGATCAAATCAACGAATATCTCAGACACCGACACGTCAGCTGCGTGGGTGTAAAAGAAAGCGCCCTCAGCAGATCGGGCATGCGAATGTCGCACCTTTACTCAGCCGAATTGAGGGGGGTCGCGCTCGCCGCCGCCGCCGCCGCCTGCGAAAATGTTAAGCTGACCAACAAGTCTCAGGTTAGTAAGAACTTTGGCGAAAGAAAGGTGGACGAGTATCTTGGTGATGACAAATGGTGGCAGGAGCGATCACTCGATTCCATCCAGAAGGGAATGCGTGAAGCCGCCTTTGCTGTCATCAACCATTTCGCATAATGCCATTCGAGAGCGACCTCCAGCTGGGACCTATTCTGGGATCAGGACACTTTGGCGAAGTGCTTGAGGGCAATGAACCTGCTCATGGACTAGTGGCAGTAAAAAGGCTAAAGCAAGCCGCGGGTGAAACACAGGCCGCATTCATTGCCCGCAACTCACACCTTCTTCAGGAAGCCCAGCATTTGAGTGCCGCCGCCCACACAAATGTAGTTAAAGTTCACTCGGTTGTCACAGAGACCAGTTCAGGGGCGGCTCATATGGTAGTGGAATTTTGCGAAGGTGGCTCGTTGCTTACGGAATATGAGGCGGGCCCTTTGAGTGTGATGCGCACCCGCACAATTATGACTCAAGTGGCCGCAGGTTTAGAGCATATTCATAATTTGGGGTTGTTGCATAGGGATATAAAGCCTGCAAACATTCTTTGCAAAGGAAGTGCTTGTAAACTAGGGGACTTTGGACTTGTGACAGATGACCTCGTGCTAGGATATGCGAGCGCGGCAGGATATTTGGACCATCTTGCACCTGAAGTTTATCATGATGGCGTGACTAGCGTCCGCACGGACGTATGGGCAATGGGAATGACAACTTATAGGCTGCTCCATGGCCACGATTTTTATCAGCGGCATTTTGGTGCCGCCAATCCAGCGGCCCTCATTCCACTTGGAAAATTTGCAGGGTCACTGCCTTGGTTGCCGCATATCTCTAAAGAGTGGCGGAAATTTGTCTGCGATTGTTTGCGAGATAATCCAGCAACAAGAATTCAATCCGCTCATGATTTTCAACAAAAGTTGGCTCGGATCCGAGTGTCTCGAGATTGGCGATGCACGCTTGCTACCGATTCCACCCAGTGGGAGTGCGATGAGAAAAATGGTCGGACCGCAATTGTGGAGCTGACAGTGCACAGCGCGAATGAACACGAGTGGACTGCGCATCGGGAAGGCGCTGGAATCCTCCGCAGGAAAATAAGTGGTGTAGGATCGAACGGACGACTCGCTCCCAAAGATGCCCACCAACAGCTATCGGCCTTTTTTGCCCAGTTTTGAGATTTGCCTACCTGTAGGAATTAGATATTTGGCGTCGAGAATTGATGCACCCTTGCTCTCAAAATAAGCTTTTGCACATTTCACACGTTGACAACTGCAATCTGAGCAATGGGGAGAGCGCCTCATTGCGGATGAAATGTGCATATTGCCACAGTATTCACAATGGCCAGAATTGATACGCATCATTTGAACAGTACTATAAAATTATTAAATTGCAATTGCTTTTTCTGAAAACATCGTATGCGTTGTCCCGATGTGTGGAACTGTAACTTGGCACCCTGACCAAAATCCACGAGAACCCAATTCCGCAGTACATAAGCAAGACGGTTTCTATGGGGCAGTTGACGAAGGTAACCACCGCGCGTGGCGAAACCTTTCACAACTGCAAGGCACTGGCCACTTCGGAGTTGTTGAGCCCTTTTGTGCATGGATTGCCACCTGATACCGCAAGGCTACCGCCTGGCTGGTCTCGTGGTGCCAAACTCGAAGTCCAAGGGCAAAAGGATGTCTGGAAAAACAAGACTTCGCTGCCGCCCCTCCAGGGTGGAATATCCTATCACTCATCAGGGGTATTGGTCACTACGCCCCCCCTCAGCCACCCAGCAATCTCTTTGAGGTGCCACCTCCGGCACTGAGAGGCGTGAATGGCATTCGCACGGCTGCATTATGCTGCCTCCACGCTGGTAGTTATACTGCGTGTCAGGAGGCTTTTGAGTTCGGCTAGGTAGTCGGTGGCCATGCGTTGGAGACATTCGTCAACGGCGAGGCGAAAGTCCCGGAACGTTGGGTACTGCCGGTTGCACAAGCACTTCTTCTTGGTGAGCTTCCAAAGCCTTTCGATGAGGTTGAGATTGGGGCTGTAGGCTGGCAGGTAGAGCAGTTCAATGTCTTGGGCCGCCGCATGGGCGGCCACTTCCTGGCAACGCTGGTAGCGGGCGTTGTCCAGGATCAAGGTGATGGGCGCAGTGGGATGAGCCCTGCGTATCTGCCAGTTCCACCATCAACTGCGGAATGGCTAATCCGTCTGCATGCCATGCTCACGGATGCCCCGGAAGAAGGTGTCATTGCCCAACGGGTTGCAAACCACCGCGCCAGCAAGGCAACTCAAAAATCTGGACTCGCCAGCGATCCCCACAGAGCGAAGGGCCGACTTGCCCGACCTTAGCTGCCGTACCACAGTGATCTTGAACGGCTGAGGTAAAACTCTCACCCACTCCCATTCACCTTCTCCCTTGACCAACCGGGGTTTGTTTGGTTCGTTGCGACCATGAAACCCTCCCCCCTGGGCCTCATCTTTGGTGCACTGTGCACCATTGCACCTTTTGCTGTGGCCGCAGACGATTTTGCGGTGCAGTTGCTCAAGGTGACCACCTCGCGTGGCGAGACCTTTCACAACTGCAAGGTGTTGAACTTCACTCCGGATACGGTCACCCTCATGCATGACGATGGGGTGAAGAAGGTGAAGATGCACCAGCTTCCCGAGGCGCTGCAACAGCGGTTCCACTACGATGAGGACCGGGCCACGGCTTTTGCCGAGGCGGAGCGGGCGCAGCGGAAGGAACAAGAGGAGCAGGCCCGGAAGCAGGAGGCTGAGGAGGCACGCCAGGCGCAGATTGCGGCGGCTGACCACCTGTCCCGGATGCCGGTCTATCCGGATCAATCGTCCAGCGTCGCGGGTCTGGAGCGGCAGGTCCTGGCGGCGGCCGGATACAGCAGCGGCTACTACGTCCCCAACTACAGTGACTACAGCAGCCGGTACTACGCCCGGCGCAGCGCCTACCGGGCGTCTTCGTACTACTATTCCTCGGTGCGGCGGCCGGTGGTGATCTACTACACCGCACCAAGCTGCTACGCTTATTCGAGCTCCATCATCAGCCCCTGCCGGTCCCAGGCCGCGGGGCGTTCGGCGTCGGCGATGCGAACCTCACGCCCGCGGACATCCGTGCAGCGCTGGGTGAGCCGGCCACGGTAGAGCGCAGACACAGACGGGAAGCGGCCCCATGCCAGTCAAGAGGCAGATGGGCTGGACTGGCGATAAAAGAGAAAACAGCCCATTTCCGCGAACCTTCATGATCAAACTGGCTCCTGATGCCAAAGCGCACCTTCCAGTGACGCATCGGCACGAGCCCGGCGGCTATGAATCCGGGCTCTGGATGTCCCCAACGGCCTGAAAGACGCCTCCCTGATCATGGCCCGGCCCCTTCTGGGGATGCTCGTGAAGCTGAAGCCCCCGGGATTGCGACTTAAAACACTCGCCTGAGACTTCTGCCTGCGCCAGAATGGATGCCCTGACTTCCACTCTGTGATGCTCCCGAGTCCATGCGACACCCATCCAGCGGGAGGCAGCCGGGAAATGTCCGGCGCTCCCGTCTCCCTCTGCCATCGCCCTCTGGCGTGGGCACGGTGGCGGTGTTGGGCCGTTTTCATCGCGGTCGCGACGCTGCCTGCGCTGGCCAGCCCGCTCCGGGCAGCCTCCGTCTGGTCATGGTTTCACGCACCTCTCCGGACCCTGGAGCAGGAGTCACAGGCACTGGATGCGCGCCTGGCTCAGTTGCCAGCCCTGCCCAACCCCCAGTCTCATGAGCGGGCCGGTTACCACAGTGGCTGGGCGGCGGACGCCGATAGCGTGCGCTGGGTGCAGGTGGATCTCGGGCGCGAGATGCCTCTCGACGCGGTGGTGGTGATCCCCGCCTTTCTCGGCGGCTCCACCGCCTACGGTTTCCCCGCCCGCTTCCGCGTGGACCTCTCACGCGATTCCGAGTTCGCGGAGTCCACCACGCTCTTTGACCACACCGGCCAGGACTACCATCAGGCCATGGCCCCTGTCTATCTGCCCGCAGAGGGGCAGAAGGGGCGCTACGTCCGCTTCACCGCCACCCGCATCACTTCCGGCACCGCCCCCCGCCACTATTTCTGTCTGGGTGAGCTCCTGGTCTTTTCGCATGGGGCGGTCGTCTCGGCGCGCTGCCCCGTCACCTCCTCCAAGTCCAGCGACACCGCCCCCACCTGGAGCAAGACCAATCTGGTGGACGGGATCAGCGCCCTGGGCCTGCCGGTCCTGCCGGGAGCACAGGCCACCAATGGCTGGCATTCCGCCATTCACAAGACCCCGAACCGCCAGAGCTGGGTGCAGATGGATCTCGGCGGCATCCGACCGCTCGATGAGATCCGCTTCATCCCCACCCACCCGGCAGACTTCCCGGACCGGGCCGGCTTTGGCTTCCCCGAGTGGTTCCGGCTGGAGGCCTCCGATGACGAAAATTTCCTGAACCCGCAGCTCCTCTTTGGTGCCGTCACCGCCCCCTTCCCCAATCCGGGCGACAACCCGGTGCCCTTCCCCGTGCAGGGACACCGGGCCCGCTACGTGCGCATGACCGCCACGCAACTCTGGCCGCGCAGTGACGACTACGTCATCGCCTTCTCGGAAATGCAGGTGTTCTCTGAAGGGCACAACATCGCCATGGCCGATGGAGTAAAGGTCACCGCTTCCGACGATGTCTTTGCCCCACTCTGGCAGCGGGAATGGCTCATGGACGGCCTGGCGGCCAACGGACGCCTGGTGGACTGGCCGGTCTGGTTGCAACAGCTCTCCCAGCGACGGGAGCTGGAAGGCGAGCAGGAGGACTTGAAAGCCCGCACCGCCCTCGCGCTCGCCATCGCCCAGCGCCATGCCACCTGGTGGGGGGCGGCTCTGGCGGCGGCAGTCGTGGGACTGGTCATTGTTTCCTCGATGCGCAGCCGGCGGGCCCGGCTGCGGGAGATGGAAGCCCTGCGGCAGCGCATTGCCCGCGACCTCCATGATGAGGTGGGCAGCCACCTCGGCAGCATCTCCCTGGCCAGCGAGCTCGCCCTGCGCGAGTCCCCGGAGGAGGCTCATGCCACGCTGGACGAAATCCACCGCATGTCCCGCCAGGCGGCCGAGTCCATGCGCGGCATCGTCTGGCTGGTGAGAGAGGGGGGTGAGCCCACGCTGGACCGTCTCATGCAGGCGCTCCGGGACAGCGCCACCACCCAGCTCCAGGGCTACGCGTGGGATCTTCATGTTCCGGACCATGCGCCCCGCCTCGCGGCCTCGCTGGACTTTCACCGCCACGTTTTCCTCTTCTTCAAGGAGGCCGTGCACAATGTCGTACGCCACGCCCATGCCACCGCCGTGCATCTGGAGGTGACCTGGAACCAGGACCGCTTCCAGCTCCTCATTGAGGACAACGGCCGCGGCTTCGATCCCGCCGTTGCATCCAGCGGCAGCGGCATGGCCAACCTCCGGCATCGCGCCGCCGCCCTCCATGGGGAGGTGTCTATTTCCTCGCATCCCGGTGTCACCGGCTCCCGCGTCACCCTCACCGTTCCTCTTTCATCCCCTTCCCCCTCCCGCCCATGACGGACTCGCCCGCCGACAGCTCCGCCCCCAGGATCATCTGGATCGTGGAAGACCACGCCTCCTTCCGCCGCACCCTCGCCCGCGTGGTGCAGAGCGAGCCGGACCTCTCCTGCGCCCATGACTTCGACTCCTGCGAGACCGCCCTCGAGGGCATGACCCGCTTCACCCGGCCCGACGTGATCCTCCTCGATGTCGGCCTGCCCGGCATGAGCGGTCTGCAGGGCATCCGTCTTTTTCGCGAGCGCAGCCCCGACACCCTCGTCATCATCCTCACCGTGTTTGAAGACGACGAGAAGATCTTCGATGCCATCTGTGCCGGTGCCGCCGGCTACCTCCTGAAAACCGCCGGAGCCGATGCCATTGTTTCCGCGATCCGCGAAGCCCTTGCGGGTGGCTCGCCCATGAATCCCCGCATCGCCCGCCGCGTGCTGGAGATGTTCTCCAAGCTCGCGCCCAAGACCCACGACTACGGCCTCAGTGCCCGGGAAAAAGAAATCCTCGACCTCATGGTCAAAGGCCTCATCAAAAAAGAGATCGCCGACCGCCTCACCCTCAGCGTCCACACCGTGGATACCTACCTGAGAAGGATCTATGAAAAACTCGAGGTCAACACCCGGACTGGGGCGGTGGCGAAGGCATTGAAGGAAAGACTGATTTAGCCACAGAGAACACAGAGGAATGATTTTTTAGACAGAATTAACGGAATTAACAAAATTCAGGTTCGAGCTGCGGACAGGATCGTGAACACACGGTCATTCAGAAGCTGAACTCTAATTCCGTAAATTCTGTTAATTCTGTCTAAACCTCAGTCTCATTCCTCTGTGTTCTCTGTGCCTCTGTGGTTAAACCCCAATCCCCTCCCACCCCTGACGTAATTTTCCCTCACGTCATCCGTATTCTACCTCTCACCACTTACCTCTTACCAGAATGCGCCTCACGCTCGCCCTTTGTCTCAGCCTCAGCCTCCCGCTCCTCGCCCCTGCGCTGGAGCCCAAGGACCGCAGTGTCGTGCTCATCAGCGTGGACGGCTTCCCGGCTTACATGTGGAAGGATCCCTCGCTGCCAATCCCGAATCTGCGCAAGCTGGCCGCTGAAGGTGCCAGCACGGAGGCGATGACCGTTTCCAATCCCTCCATCACCTGGATCAATCACACCACGCTGGTCACCGGCGTTTCTCCCCGGAAGCATGGCGTGCTTTTCAACGGTCTGCTGGTCCGTCAGGGTGTGGACAAGCCGCCGGTGATTGAACAATGGGTGGACAAGGACAAGCTCGTGTTTGCCCCCACGCTCTATGATCTGGCGCATGCCGCCAATCTCACGACGGCGGAAGCCGATTGGGTCGCGGTGACGCGCGCCCCCACCATCACGTGGAGTTTCCCTGAACTCCCCAACGCCGAAGGCCCCATTGAGAAAGAAATGATCGCCAAGGGCCTCCTCACGCCCGAGCAGGTCACGTGGTTTCACAAAGGCCCCCAAGGCAAGAACATCGCCTGGCGCGACTCCACCTGGACCCAGGCCGCCATTCACATGCTCACCGAGCACAAGCCGAACTTCCTGATGTATCACACGCTGAACACAGATGCGAACCACCACCGTTACGGTCCGCAGAGCTGGCCCAGCTACACCGCGCTCGCTTACGCAGACCGTCTCATCGGTGACGTCGTGGCAGCAGTGGAAAAGGCCGGCATGAAGGACCGCACCACCTTTTTCATCGCCACCGACCACGGGTTCAAGAAGGTGCAGAAGTACGTGTACCCCAACGTCATCCTCAAGCAGGCCGGCCTGGTGCGAGCCCTCGGCCCCAACATCCGCCAGTGCGAAGCGGCCGCCGTCCCCCAGGGCGGCATGGCCTTTGTTTATGTCACCGATCCCGCCCGCCGGGCCGAGTTCCTGCCCAAGCTCAAGGAACTCTTCAGCCAGGCCGAGGGCATCGACAAGGTCATCGAGGGAACCGACGGCCCCACCCTGGGCATGCCCACTCCCGAGGAGAACCAGGGCGTCGGCGACCTCATCCTCTATCCCAAAGCGGGCTATGCCTTCAACAACAGCGCCGCCGGGGATGTGACCACCGGTCCCACCGAGAACTACGCCGGCACCCACGGCTACCTCGCCAGCGATCCCGAGCTCGACGGCATCTTCATCGCCTCCGGCCCCGGCATCAAACCCGGCGTCGTCCTCCCCCGCATGGCCAACCTCGACGTCGCCCCCACCATCGCCAAGCTGCTGAAGCTTCAGATCCCCAATGTGGAAGGGCGCGTGCTGGAGGAGATTTTGGAGAGCGGGAAGTAGAGCCCTACCACACGCCGGGCCCAAGTGGATTTATCGAGCCGCACCGGTGGCTGAATAGCTATCAGACAAAGTAGCGTATTCTCCACCTGGCGGCGCAGCCGCTGTGGAGTGCGTGCGTGAAGCGCCGCTTTTGCCTGCTGAGTAAACGTGTGTGACGGCAGATGACACCTCAGCATGACGAACCTTTGCTGGGCACCTCGATCTCTCCACGACACCCCCTGTTCATCGCCTCGGGTTCGATTAAACTACCCCGATCCACGAAAGCGGCGCTTCACGCACGCACTCCACAATCCCGCAAGCGGGATCAGGTGATGTAAATCAGTCGATGTCAGGACGCATATACCGCCTCCAATCTCAATGTCCTATGTTGCCCGATCCAAACCCGAGATCGGATCACTCCACCAACACACCCTGGGTCCTCGAACCCGAAGGGTTCACCATGCATAGCCATGGGTGAAACGAGCGGAGCGAGTGCAACCCATGGAATACGAGCAAACGCAATTTCTACCGCGGAGCGGTAGGCCGTCAGCGCGATCAAACGTCTCACGGAGGAACCACCCGCCCAAGGCCTACCGCTCCGCGGTAGCGCGGCATTGACGCTTTCCACGGGTTTGGCTCGCTGGACTCGCCCAACCCGTGGCTATTCATGGTGAACCCTCCGGGTTCGGTATTCACCTCCCCCTCACACGTTGTCCTCCCAATCCTCAATCTCCAGGGTGGTCATCACCTCCGCGATGTATTCATCTGCCCGCTCGGCCTCTTCGGTCTCCTCGTCTTCAAAGGCGATGGTCAGCTTCTGGGCCAGGTGAAAGATGTCCTCCACTTCCGCCCCACGCTTCAGGGCCATGACGACCGCCTGAATGAACGTGTTCACCATCCGCTCACAGTCTTCCCGGATCTCCTCCGTAGGGGCACCGGCGTAGTACTCCTCTTCGTTGAACTTCACCTGCTCAATCAGCATATGCAGGTCGGCGAGGGTGGCAGAGGAGTAGGAGAGTGGCATGCGAATGCATAGCGCGACTCCGTAGCGCTGAAAACAAAAACTATGGAGCCCGCCCGATGAGCCCCATCCGCATCCCCCGCGCCCTCTACCAACGCACCCGTCGAGATGAGACCACGCCAAACCTCCCACGCCAATCATCTATCATAAGAAAAGACCTGTAGACCCCATCCTGTTAATCTTAAAAAATCTTGTCAATCCTGTCTCAAAAAGCGTCTCCCCGCTCCCGTCACCCCTCCCCACGCGCGATCACCGCCACGCCGTCCTTCACGATGTCCGGCGGATGCAGCAGCACTTTGGTTCCCACCTCGATCCCGCCCAACACCTGCGTCTGGCGGCCGTCGGTACGACCTGCGTTGACATCGATCTTCTTCGCCTTGGCGCTCACGCCATTCTTCACCTTGTCTCCCACCGCGGACTTGAGCCGGTCCATCGTGCCGTTTCCGCTGCTATGGGCCTCATTGCCACCGCTGCCTGAGCCATGACTGCCAGTATCATACACAAAGGTCTTCCACGCGTTCCCCTCGCGGAACAAGGCCCCTGCGGGGATGAGCGTCACGTCCGGCTGCTGCCATACGGCCACACGCACCTCCACCCGGTAGCGGTCGCCCAGCGCCGCGGCTTCCTTGGGCGGATCCACCAGATCACTCAGCACATACACGCGTTGTTCCTCGACCCCCAGGGCGGACACCTTGGTGAAGGCAGCGGGCTCCACGAGGCGAACGCGCCCCTTCAATGGCGCATCGCCACCCCATTGCTCGATGAGCACGTCCGCGCCCGGCTTGATCGCCACGGCATCACGCGAGAGGATCTCCGCCTCGATCTCGATGTCTGAGGGATCACCAATCTCCATGATCGCGACTCCAGGAGTTACCACCATGGCGCTCTCCTGCTGCACCTTCAGCACTCGTCCGGACACCGGAGCCCGCAGTTCAACCTCGGCACCGGGCACCCCATCCGTCCCCACCGGGGACTCGATCTGAAGCAGCGCCGCCTTGGCCTGCTGCCACTCATACTCTGCCACCTTCTGGGCAAACTCCGCCGCACGCACCTCCCGTGCCCGCATGTCGGCATCCCGCTCGGCGTTGTCCCGATCCGTCACGGAGATGCTGCCCGTCTTGGCCAGCCCTTTGTTCCGTTCCCAGTTGGCCTGGGCAAACTTGTCGGCGGTGCGGGCCATTTCCAGGGACTGCTTGGCGCGATCCCGACTGGCATCTGCCCCCTGCAAGCGCGCCTCCGCCTGAGCCTTGGCACGAGGATCCAGCAGCGGGGTGGTCACTGGTGCAATGGTCGTGATCACCGTCTTGTTGGCCTCAATGACGTCCCCCGCCTTGAAAGGCACACGACGCATCTGCCCGGCCACAGGTGCCGAGATGACGTAGCGGTTGCGGATGCGGGTCTTGCCCTCCTCCACCACGTTCACGGTCAGCGGCCCCTTGCCCACCTCACCCAGCTCCACCTCGATCGGCTTGGGCTTCAACCCATAACCCACCAGGCCAACCATCGCGAGGATGAAGACCCACATGAGGAACTTTCGAAAACGTCCCTTCTTGGATTTGTTTCGCTTCGCATCCCACGGGGGTGTTTCAGTATCCTGCGGCTTGACGATGGGGGTGGAGTCGGTGGCCATGGTTTCGGTAAGGAGTAAGAGGTAAAGTGGTAAGCGGTGGATGACGGCGGCGCTCAACCTTGGGCTGACGCCCTCGAGGCCGTCTCAGTCATTCCTAATTCCAAATTCATCATTCCAAATTTCAATGGTCAGTCCCTCGCCTTCAGCACACCCACCATGTCCAGCTTCTGGATCAGGCGGCTCACCACCAGGAAGGAGAGACCGGCGGCAGAGAGCACCACAATCACGGCCACCGAGTAGGTGGCGGGATTGATGACCAGCGGCATGCGGACGGTCTCGGTGCTGAAGGAGTTGATGATAAAGGTGGTGAGCCCCCGGCCAAACAAGAGCCCCAGCGGCAGAGCGCCCAAGACCAGGAGGCCCAGCTCCCCCAGCAGCACACTGGCCACCTCCTTCTGACTGAAGCCCACCACCCGCAGCGTTGCCAGATCGCGACTGCGCTCAGAAAGGGCAATGCGGGAGCTGTTGTACACCACGCCAAAGGCCACGATGACCGCCAGGGTGAAGTACAACTGACGCAGGATGCCAATGCTCTGCCCGGTGGTGTTGCGGAATGCGGCGAGCTGTTCCTTCTTCACCAGGACAACCGAAGCGCGGGGGGTGTCCTTGGCCTCGCGCATGAACTCCGCCCACTTCGCCTGATCCACCGTCAAGTAGGCACCATTGATGGTGTCTCCCTCCCGCATCATGCGGCGCAGGCTGGCAATGTCCATGTAGGCGGCCACGCCGGCGTAGTCTGTGATCAGGCCTGTGATGGCCACGCGGCGCAGCGGGCGCTGCCCCTCCAGCACCTCCACCTGCACCTCATCGCCAATGCGGGCCCCCAGGATCTCCGCAAGCTTCTCTGACATCACCAGCCCCTCGTCCGGCAGGATGATGGTGTTGCCCTTGTCATCCAGCAGGCGGTTCAGGCTGGCCCCTTTAGGCATGCCCGTAATGGCCAGCTTGCGGGAATGATGACCATACCGCAGCCGTGCCTGCACACTGCGCACGGGCTCCGCCCGCAGCACGCCGGGCAGATGCTCGATGTCATGGAATCCCGTCGGCGATGCCGGCTCCGTGAGGAACACCACCACGTCTTGCCGCTGCTGCAGATTCCACTGGTAGGTGAGCAGGTAGTCGATGCTGTCGTTCATCGCTCCCGGCAACACCATCAGTCCGGTGGCCAGGGAGAGGCCGAACATGGTGAACACCGCCTGCCAGGGCTTGCGCTCGATATTTCGCAGGGCCATGCGGAAGCCGGGGCTGAACCCCTTGGTCAATCCGAGTCGCTCCAGAAGGGAGGGCTTGAAATCTGCGGGCGGTTCCGGACGCATGGCTTCTGCGGGCGGAAGTTTCACCGCCTGACGCACCACCTTCACGACTCCCAATGAGGCCGCACCCGCACTCACAAACAGAGCCAGGCCCAGCGCCCTGAAGTCGAACGTGAACTCCAGCGACGGGAACCGGAAGAACATGGTGTAGAGATTCACCAGCCCACCGCCCATGTAGCGCCCGGCAATGCCGCCCAGAATGGTGCCCAGCACCACGATCACGAGCGCGAACTTCATGTAGTGGAACCCCACCTGGGTCGAGGAGTAACCCAAAGCCTTGAGCTGGGCGATCTGCTCCCGCTGGAGCCGCACCAGGCGTGCGAGCACAGCATTCACCATGAAGGCCGCCACGCTCAGGAAGACCACCGGGTAAGCCACAGAAAGCGCGGTCAGCACGCGAATTTCGTCATCCAGCCGCATGGCGGAGGCATGATCCTTCCTGGTGTAGGCCCCCAGTGCCCCATAGTTGATCAGCAGGCGGTCCATCTCTGCCAGCACAGGTCCGGCCGCCGTGCCCGGGGCGAGATCGGCGCAGAAGTCATTGAAAGCGCCGTCCATGTTGTACGCCACCGCCACGGCGCGATAGTTCATCCAGAACACCCCGTACCGTCTGTTGTCCGGCAGCGTTTCACCCGCCCGGGCTTCGAACACGAACTCCGGTGACAACGCAATGCCCGTGATCACCAGGGTGTCCCGTCGTCCGTTGATGACCGCAGAGACCGAATCCCCCGGTTTCAGGAAATTCGCCTGAGCAAAGGCCTCGCTCACCACCACCTCCCGCCGCTCATCCAGGCGCGGCATGCGTCCCATGCGGAGGAAGAGCTGGTTCAACACCTGCGGCTTGTCCTCCGGCAGGGAGACAATGTGCCCCGTGGCCGGCTCCGCCAGCCCGGGCAGGTCCAGCGTCACATCTAGCACCACGCGCGGCTCCACCGCCGTGACGCCGGGGATCGCCGCCAGCCGGTCCGCCATGGCGAGCGGCGCCCGTTTCAGCGAACCAAACACATCCGCCATCCGGTAGCGCTGGTAGTAGGCCTCCCTCGTGGAATCCAGCGTAAGGATGAGGCTGCGCGTCATCACCATCATCGCCAGACCGCAGGCCATGACCAGGCTCACCGCCACAATCTGGCCCTTCATGCGGCCCAGGTCACGGAACAGCTTGCGGTCAAGAGGAGAGAGCATGGGGGAAAAATTATGAATTATGAATTATGAATGGAGCCCCCCGGAAGCAACCTCCCGCGAGGCACCATGTTGTTTCCTAATTTTTAATTTATCATTTCTAATTTATAATTCTGCATTTTCCGCCTCCGGCAGCGGAGTCTCACCATTCCAGCTTAGAAGCAGGCATGCGGGTCTCATTCGTGCGGGTCTTCACAATCTGTCCGTCGGAGAGGTGCAGCACACGGTCGGCCATTTCCGCCATGGCGGCGTTGTGGGTGATGATCACCGTCAGCGTGCCCAGCTCGCGGTTGATCCGCTCCACCGCCTCCAGCACGGTGATGCCGGTATGCACGTCCAGAGCCCCGGTGGGTTCGTCACACAGCAGCACCTCCGGCCGCTTCGCGATGGCCCGGGCGATGGCGACACGCTGCTGCTCTCCCCCGGAGAGCTGGGAGGGAAAGTGGTCCATGCGCGCCGAAAGTCCCACCATATCCAACGCCTCCTCCGGCTTCATGGGATCGCGCGCAATGTCGGTGATGAGCGCCACGTTCTCCCGCGCCGTCAGGCTGGGGATGAGGTTGTAGAACTGGAAGACGAAACCCACACAGTTCCGGCGGAACAAGGTCAACGTGTTCTCATCCGCATCTGTCAGCTCCCATCCCTTGTAATGGAGCGAGCCGGAGCTCGGCACATCCAGCCCTCCCAGGATGTTGAGCAGTGTGGACTTGCCACTGCCGGAAGCTCCCAGCAGCACGACCAATTCACTGGAATAAAAGTCCAGGTTCACCCCGTGCAGGGCGACGACGTCGAGCTCGCCCGTATGATAGACCTTTTTGAGCTGCCGGGCCTGAAAAACAATCTGCTTGCCGGCTGCGGCAGCCGCGGGCGGGGAGGAGGCGGAAAGCTGGGGCACTGGGGTTTGCCAGTGATCGTTTCTGGCGCGTCAACAGAGTGGAACAACCCGGCGATTTTGCCAATGACAAGTTATTGCATTGTGCAAAGAATCGGCCCTCTCAGGGTTCCCTCCCTCACTTAATGAGTTGAACCACAGTCGTTTATGCAAGGCTGATTCCCGAGGCCGTCCGCGACAATTCGCCACGGATGATTCATTCGCCGTGCGGCGGGCTGCATCAGCTTTTCTCACAGGTTGGTGCAGGCAGGCAACGGTACTTTGGTTTGGTTTATAAATTCACCTGCCGTTAATACTTGCGCTCCGCTTGATTAGTATTACTAATGCTCAAAGGGCGGATGCGGGTATTTCCGCTGAGAATTCAACCTGCTAATGGTGCATGACTGCTTCCCCTGTTCACTCTGCATCAGCACCAGCGGTAGCCACGGGCTGGCTTGATGCCATCCGTGCGCTCCCCGCAGAGGCTGGCACGCGAGTTGCCGCCATCATGCCTGAGCGCAAGAAGGAGGAGGCTCCCTGCCTGCGTCATCGTCGCTTTGCGCCGACCGCTCAGTCCAAGGCGGGATTGGCACGCCGTTTTGCGCGCACGGTGAGCCAGGCCGTCGCCAAGCAGGTCCAGGATCCTCCCGCCGACCCATAAAACCTGTTGGGATAACAAACCCGACAGTGGCAGGTGAGGTTGGGCTGAATGAATGAAGTGCGGCGGCGGCGGAATGAAAGCCCGCCCCTGCGGGTGCGTCCGCGCTCCGCAGTTCAGCACCCCGCGCTTGCTGGGTGCCCACCTCTGGTCCATCGCTAAGAGGTGACTGCCCACATCGACGCCTTTCTTCTCCATCTGGCCACGGAACGGGGGCTTTCGGTGAACTACCAACTGCTCGTGAGACGGGTGCTGGAGACATTTGCCTCCTGGTTGCATCGTGAGCACGATTCAGACGATATCGCCGATGTCACCACCCAGCACATCAGCGGGTTCCTGGGCCATCGCAAGGGGGATGGACTCATCCCCTCCAGCCTGCGCGTGGAACTGGTCGCCCTGAAGATCTTTTTCCGCTGGCTGGCCGCCCGGGGTCGCCGCTTGGGCGATCCTGCCGAGCCGGTGCTGCCGCCTCGCGTGGAGCAATCCCTGCCTGACACGCTCAACGAACCCGAGGTGCGCCGGCTCCTGGAATCCGTGACCGGTCAGGAGCCCCTCGACCTTCGCGACCGCGCCATCCTGGAGATTTTCTACGCCAGCGGTCTGCGCATCAGCGAGGTGACAGGTGCTCGTGTGGAGAACCTCAGCCTGGAAGAGGGGTGGGTCCGCGTCACGGGCAAAGGAAACAAAACCCGCCTCGTGCCCGTGGGCGGGGCGGCCCGGGACGCAATCTCCCGCTACCTCGACTCCGCCCGCCCGCAGCTCGTGAAGCCCAAAACCAAGAGCTTTATTTTCCTGAACCGCAACGGCGGCCAGCTCACCACCGCCCGCGTCTGGCAGATCGTCAAAGAACGGGCGGCTGCGGCCGGCATGGATGCCGATCGCATCTACCCGCACCTCCTGCGCCACTCCTTCGCCACCCACCTGCTGGGCAACGGTGCCGACCTCCGCGTCATCCAGGAGATGCTCGGCCACGCCGACATCGCCACCACCCAGATCTACACCCATGTGGATCAGAAGCGGCTCAAGGACACGCACCGCAAGTTCCACCCGAGAGGGTGACGCGCTCTGCGGGAGCGCGTCAGGTTAACAAGATACAGAATCCAAGAGGAGGTTGTTACTGTGTCTGCACAGAGGCAACCCCACGCCAACGGCGTGATACAAAACAGCCCGGGGTCAGACCGCTAAGCGGTCGCCACCCCGGGTCGCACGCGAAAGCCCTGGAACTCCAAGGGAGTTCTACAAACCGTCCAGATCACCCGGAGACGGCTCTCCTGCATGCGGCAGACACCTCAGGGAGGTAGTCACGGTCTGTAGAACTCACTTCGGAGTTCCGGTGCGCCTGCCCATGAACCCAGGGTGGCGGCTCGTATCTCGCCTTACCCTGGGCTGGTATATGTTTGACGCCCTTGGCGTCAGAGGACTCGTGCCCCATAACCTCACGCGCATGCGCTCCACGGGGAAACTCAAGACACAAGACCTGAGGTGGGCTGAAAGCCTGATGATGGCCAAACTGGCGAGCCCGCTACCCCGACTCCTACCGCCACATCGAAGCTCGAACCCGGAGGGTTCACCATGAATAGCCATGCGGTGAAACGAGCGGAGCGAGTGCAACCCATGGTACGTTCACACCAGGCCATCTACCGCGGAGCGGTAGGCCCATCGCCTTGCCCTCCTCTGACTCCTTTCCACAACATCCCGCCCATCGCCATTTGTCTCCTCAGGCCTACCGCTCCGCGGTAGAACTCTCCAGCCACCCTTATCCCTTACCCCTCTTCCCTTATCCCTCTCCCTCAAGCTACCACCTCCATCGCCACCCTCCCGGACACATCCGTCAGCCGGAAATCCCGCCCGGCATACTCGTAGGTCAGGATCTCGTGATCCAGGCCCAGCAGGTGCAGCATGGTCGCGTGCAGATCATGTGTGCCCATGATGCCGGAGACGGCCTCCGCGCCTGTTTCGTCCGTGGCACCATGCCGCATGCCGCCCTTCACACCGCCGCCGGCCATCCACATGCTGAACCCCTTGGCATTGTGGCCGCGACCGTCGCCATTGCCTTTGTCATCATAAGCACCGCGGCCGAACTCCCCGCCCCACAGCACCAGCGTGTCTTTCAGCATATCCTTTTGTTTGAGATCTGTCAGTAGACCAGCGATGGGCTGGTCGATAGAGGCAGCCCGGCCCAAGGTCCCGATGCGCAGGTTGTTGTGATGGTCCCATCCACCATGCGTAATCTGGATGAAACGCACGCCTTTCTCCGCCAGACGTCTTGCCATCAGGCACTGGGTGCCAAACCTTGCGGTCTCGTTGTTTCCTAATCCGTAGAGGCTCCGCATGGACTCTGGCTCCTTGTCCAGATCCAGCACGCCCGGCACGGAGGTCTGCATCTGGCAGGCCAGTTCCATGGACTGGATCACGCCTTCCAGTTCCGGGTTCGCCGGATCATGCTGCTGCAGCAGACGACGGTTCAGCTTCTGCACAAAGTCCACCTGCCTGCGTTGCGCCGACATGGAAAGATGCGGGTCCAGATTGGGCAGCGCCTGCTGACCGGTCCGAATGCGCGTGCCTTGGAACGTCGCTGGCAGAAACGCCGAGCCATAGTTCATCGCCCCACCCTGATCGTGCGGAGGATCGATGGTGATGTATCCCGGCAGATCCTGCGCCTCCGTGCCCAGACCGTACACCGTCCACGATCCCATGGAGGGCCGGACAAACATGTCATTGCCCGTGTGCAGCGCCACCGTGGCCTGGGAATGCGAGGGCGTGCGCGTCTGGCATCCATTCAGCAGACACAGATCGTCCGCATGCTTCGCCAGCTCTGGAAATGCCTCAGAAATCATGAGCCCGCTCTGGCCCGAAGGATGGAACTTCAATACCGGCCCGAGCAGAGCGTGATTGCCCCCCTCCTTCCCCACCATCTCCGGTTTCCAGTCAAAGGTCTCCATGTGACTGGGACCACCCTGCATGTAGAGGAAGATCACCCGCTTCGCCTTGGCCGGGAAATGCGGCGTCTTGGGAGCCAGGGGGTTCACATACCGGGTGGCCTGCTCCCCGGGTTGCTGGCCATACGTCTTCTGACCGGCCATCGCCGCCAGCGCCAGCCAGCCAAACCCTGCACTCGTCTGCTGGAGAAAGGCCCGCCGGGTATGAGCCAGGACGGTGTTGGAGCAGGTTCGGAGGTTCATGCTGGTGATGGGAGAAAGACGATTGGTTCAATGAAACTCAAATCAAAGCAGATAGCGGAACTCTGCGCTGCACAGCAGCCCCTGCAAAAAAGCGGCCCAGACCTCCCGCCCGGCGAGCCCGCTGCCGGACAAGTCCTTCATCAGGGCCATGGCCGCCTGCACCTCTTGGGCGTCTGGTTTGCGCCCCAGCACTCTCCGCCATCCTGCCTGAACACGTGCCGTGTCATCGCGAAGCGTCTCGTCCTTCACCAACCGATCCGCCGCTTCTTGAGCCAGTTTCACAGTCAGCTCGCCGTTCATCAGGAACAGCGCCTGCGGGGAGACAGTGGTCACTTCCCTTTGTCCTTTGATCTGACTCGGATCTGGGAAGTCAAAGGTCTCCTGCATGGGGCTCAGCAAGGATCGCAACACGGGCAGATAGACACTGCGGTACGGCTCATCTTCATCCACCAGACTTCGTAGTCTGGCCTCGCGGCCCTTGCCTCCGAAGCCTGCCACCTGCACCCCTGTGGGCCGGCGCTCCACCGGCGTACCCGCCACAAAGAAGAGACTGTCCCGGATGGCCTCCACCTCCAGCCGGCGGGAGTTCATCTTCCAGAAGAGCTCGTTGGCCCCGTCCGCCTGCTCTCGCACCGGATCCCCACGACTGCTCATCCGATAGGTGCGGCTCAGCATCACAGTGCGGATCAAGCCTTTGACCGACCACCCTTTTTCCACGAACCGCACCGCCAGATGGTCCAGCAGTTCCGGATGTGTGGGCGCATCGCCTGTCTGGCCAAAGTCATCCACCGATCTCACAATGCCCCGGCCAAAGAGGTGCTGCCAGATCCGGTTCACCATGACGCGTGCGGTGAGAGGATGATTGGGCTTGGTGAGCCAGCGGACCAGTTCCGTCCTGCCGCTCGCCTTCGCATCCACTGCTGGGAACTTGGGCAACTGGGGAATGGCCAGCGCGCCCCGTGCGGGCGCTTCACCCCGGTCATACGCATCCCCTTTGATCGCGATGGGACAGTCCTCCATCTCCCCTTCCTCCACCCCCATGGCGCGCGTGGGGTCGTAGCGGAAGTACACCGGATAACCCCGCGAGGGCTGCGTCATCTCCATGGCCGCCATGGAGCCGCCATCCTCCTCCATGTCGGACTGCCCAGATGCACCCTTCCCATCCACACTGGCCACTGCCGCAGATGCCACCTGCTTCGCCACCGGCACGCGCAGCAGCGCCTCCTCATCCACATATCCGTTGGCTCCTAGATTGCCCTTGGGGCGCTGTCCCGACCAGGTCTGGGTGCTGTAGAAAATGCCCGCCAGGGCGTAGTAGTCCCGCTGAGTGACCGGATCCGTCTTGTGGTCATGGCACCGGGCACAGCTGATCGTCAGCCCCATGAAGGCCCGGGTGGTCACGTCGATCTGGTCATCCACCCGGTCCAACCGGAACAACTCGCCCCCTTCTGACAAATCCAGCGATGCCATGGTGAGCAGGCCTGTGGCGATCAATTGCTCAGAGCGTTGGGCTGGCGTTGACGCAGGCAGCAGATCCCCCGCCACCTGCTCCGCAATGAAACGATGGTACGGCTTGTCCTGATTGAAGGCATCAATGACATAGTCGCGATAACGACGGGCAAACGGAAAGGCCGCATTCATCGTGCGCCCCACGCTGTCGGAGTAGCGCACCACATCCAGCCAATGCCGCCCCCACCGTTCGCCAAACCGGGGTGACTGGAGCAATCGATCCACCACTTTTGCAAAGGCTGCATCGTTGGAAGCACGATCTTGAAGAAAGTCGTCCATCTCCCGCTCCGTCGGTGGGAGGCCGGTCAGGTCATAGGTCGCACGACGCAGCAGCACTTCCCTGCCAGCATCGGGATTGGGCTGGATGCCTTTGGCCTCCAGACGTACCAGGATGAACCGGTCGAGATCGTCCTTCACCCAGTTCACCGCCAGGGGCGCTGGCATCGCAGGCCGGTATAAGGGGCGGAAGGACCAGGGAATCTCCTTTTCCTTGGCCAAGACTTCCCCTGTCGAGGTCAGCAATGTGACTCCGATGGCGACCCCATGTATGATCAACTGTGCATTCATAGCATGCAGCCTTTGATTTTGAGTCCGTATCTTCCCTCGGTTTCACCCCTGCTTGCCCAGCCAGGCACTGAGGGTCTGCACATTCTTCACAAAGGTCTCGCTGTAGATCACGCCGCCGGGCGGGGTTGTCTTTTTCCCGTTCGCATCTCGCATGACACCACGGTCGCCATCCTTCTCCCTCCATGCCCCCTGGCTGTCCAGGGCGGCCACGATGTCGGCGACCTCCGCATCCGTGGGTGGCTTGGCAGCAGCCTTGGATTGGACAAAGCCCGGCACCGGCGTGCCTTGATGGATCCGTTGCCAGGCTGCCTGGATCAGATCCAGTTCCGGATCCCAGAGCCAGCCGTAGTTGGAGGCCGTGCGGTCGTCTTCATACGTCAGCTCGTGCCCTTTGCCACCCGGCCCCCGCTTGAAGTAGAGCGGCTTGTTGGTCTCCAATTCATAGAACCTGGCCAGCTTGCCGGAGGGCAGGATGGACTTGCGCAAATACACCACCGCTGGCGGGATGGGTTGCAGGTATTTCTTGTCTCCCGTCACCGCCGCCAGGCGCAGCAGCGCCCACATCATGCTCTGGGACTCCCTGCCGCTCACGGCGGGACACTCAAAGGCCCTGCTCCACACGGGCTGCATGTTCTCATCATACTGCTGCGCCCAGGCAGGTTGGGGTTGGGGAAGCTGCGCCAGCAGGAGGAAGTCACCCGCGCGTTTTGCCGCCTCCAGATACTTGGGATCCTGGTACACCTGGGAGGCCAGGATCAGGGCGTCCATCGCTGTGGCATGCAGGTTGTCGTTCGTCACGTAGCACCCGGTGAAATCCTTCGTCCAGGTGCGGGACCAGGATTTAGGAAATGACGCCTGCTTCAGGGGATAACGCGACACCGACGGCGGTGCCTCGGGATAGGTCTCGTGATTGGTGGACCAGCCTCCCGCAGGATACTGCACCTTCAACAGGGTCTCCAGGGCAAACCGGGCCGCCTCGTGGATCTCCTCATCCTTGAAACCTGTGGCCTTGTCAGCACGCACCAGCAGGCGGATGGCGCTCTGCGTTACATCATCGTCCAGAGTGGTCTGGTTGTCCCCCTTGTGCTTGCCCACCTTCCACAGGTGCCACCCCGCCTCCCCCTTGGGCCAAGTCTGTCCCGAGATCAGCTTGCCCTGCGCGTCACGACGATAGAGCCACTTCTGCCGGTCCGCGCTGCCGAAACTGCCCGAGTAGTACCACCCCCCAGAGCTGAGTTGCGTCCGGCTCAGGGCGTGCGCGGCATCCACCGCCGCCTTCAGACACGCAGGGTCGCCAGTTGTTTCATAGGCATCCAGAAACGCGAGCCCCACGGCCGGAGTGCCTGGAGGCTGGATCCAGATCGTGTCCGGGCCGGGGATGCCCTCCGCCTCCCGCAGGGAGAAATCCGCACTGTAGCGGTACACATACCCGCCGTGTGTGGCGGCTTTGCCATGGTAAAACGCCACCGCCTTCAGCAGCGCGGCCTTGGCCGTGGCCGGAGAAGCCGGGGGCGCTGCCGACAAGGGACCTGCCAGTGGGAGCAAAAGCAGCCAGCCCAGCCCCGAGATGGAACCGGTTGTGAGGAGTCTTTTCATGTCAGGACGTATGGTGGCGGTTACCTTGAACCTGCGCCGACTGCCTCCCCGGGCCGTGTCGACACGAAACCCACATTGACCACTTGGGCCTGCTGACACAGCTCCAGCGCCCGCGTCACATGCTTGTAGGCGGTATCGGGCGTGGCCTGTAGCTTCACCACCTGGTCTCTCCCGTTGGCAGCCTGCTGTTTCAGCTTGGCCAGCAAGATCTCCTCCGTCACGTCCTGCCCGTTGGCGGTGAAGGAGCCGTCTGCCTGAATCCCCACCAGGAGATCGATCCGGTCCTTCCTGGTCGCCTTGCCTCGCACAGCCTCCCCATCAGCTGCGCCCTTCTTGCCCTCAGCAGCACCCGCTTTTCCATCGCGATCGCCCTCTTTGCGCGGTTGGTCACCGTCCTTGAGTCCGGCCTTCTTCATTTCGCCATCACGGGGTCCCGCCTTTTTGCCTTCACCATCGCGCGGCCCTTGCTTGCCGCCATCGCCATCGCGAACGCCTGCTTTTTTCACGCCATCGCCATCACCATCGCGCCGTCCCTGCTTGCCACCATCACCATCTCTTTGCCTCGTCTTCACTCCTTCTCCGTCACGGGCGGATTCTTTGTTTCCTTTATCCCCTTCTTTGACTCCGCCTTCTCGCGGAGCACCATCCTCTTTGGCAGCCGGTCCCTTCGGGGCTTCGCCATCAGCCTGGGCGGTGGTGAAAGTCACCAGCGCCAGCAGGGGCACCAGGGCAAGGGCGACGCGATGCCACCACGGAGAGGGAAGCGGAGAAGCAATCATATGGATGCGTTTTTGGATCTCACGTTGTCTTTTGCCAAAAGGCATGAGCGCCGCCCCCGCGGTCGCAGGCACACGGACCGCCGTCAGGTGATTCTCCAGTGTCTTGAGCAGGGCCATGCCGTAGGACACCCGCTGCTCCCCGCTCATCGCCGCCAGCGCCACGCGGTCGCATTCCAGCTCCCGGTCTGCGCGCAACCGCCGCAGCATCAGCCACACGAGCGGGTTGCACCAGTGCAGTGCTGCCACTGCCAGCCCCACCCAGCCCCACAACACATCCTGCCGCTTCACATGGGCCAGCTCATGCAGGAACATGCCCCGGATCTCATCTTCCGTGTAGTTTCCTGCAAGCTTCGATGGCACCAGAATGCAGGGCCGCACCCAGCCCCAGAGGGCTACCGTGGGCAGCCCGGGCACCTCCAGCAGCGCCGGACGACGTGCGACACTCAGCCGCTGCGCCGCCCAGTCCAGCATGGGCTGCAACTCCGACCCAGCGGCCCTGCCACGCTGGCGGACCATGCGCCACAGCATGGCATGCGAAGCAGCAGCCCATCCGGCCACAGCCAGCACACCGACCGCCCACAGGCCCGTCAAGATCGTGGCTGCATTCGGCCATGTGCTCGCCGCACTCCGCTCCCCGGGTTGCTGAATCGAGGAAACAATCTCTCTCTCAGCGCCTGCCTTCACGAACTGCCCGAGAGATTCCTGCCGCACCGGCTCGTGACTCACGGACAACACTTGCGAACCTTCCAGCCAGCCGAGCGGATGACTGGCCAGCGTTGGCACCGCAGGCAACAGCAACCGCACAAGGAAGAGGGCTCCCAACAGCAACCGCACGCGGACCGGAAATCTCCCCCACCAGCCCAATGCCACCAGCAGGGCCAGCGCAGGCACCATCACCAGTGAAGTATGTCCCGCCCAGGCGGCCACCTTTTCCAGCAACGGAAGCATGAGATCTGCATTCATGACTGGCTCTCCGGTGCGGGTTTGTTCTGTTGGCTCAGTTGCTTCTGTTGCAGTTCCAGGAGCTTGCGCATCTCCTCCAGCTCTGCGGGCGTGCACTCCTGCCTTTCCAGAAAACAGGCCAGCAAAGGAGCGAGCTTCCCGCCAAAGACACGATCCACAAAGGTCCGGCTGGCCTCATGCACGCACCGGTCCTCCTCCACCCGGGGCAGGTAAACATACTCCCGCCCCTGCTGGCGAAAGCCCAAAGCTCCCTTCTGTACCAGCCGGTTGATCAGGGTCTGCACCGTCTTGGGTTTCCACGCCTGCCGTCCCTTGAGCGTCTGCACCACATCCTTCGCCGTCGCCTCCCCCAGCCTCCAGAACTCCGTCATCACCACCCACTCCGCATCTGAGATCGGCGGGATCGCTTCGTGGTTGTCGGCAGTTCGGGGAGTGGGCTTGGCGGCAGGCATGCGCTGAAAATGAAATTCGGGATTGGATTACACACGTAATCGCAATTCGATCACAATCGTAATCGATCGACAAGCAGGAAATTCAGTCCTTCAAAAAAACTTGGGCCGCTCTGATGCCGCTCCACCAGAAAACTGAAAACTTGAAACGGAAAACTCCTCACCCCGCAAGAACTCCCATTGTCGCCAAGTTTGTCTTGTCCGGGCTTTGCCCATCCGTTCTGATCTGATGCGCTTCACGCCGCTTTCTCTCTCTTCATGAAACCATATCTCGCCCCCCTCTTCACGCTCTCCCTGGCTGCCGCCTCGGCCCTGGGTCAATCCACCCCACCGCCCGCCGCCACCGGCAAGTGGGCCAAACAGCAGCTCACGGATGTCTTCTGGGCGGAAGGAGTGGCCGTGGCTGATGTCAACAAGGACGGCAAAGCCGACGTCCTCTACGGGCCCTACTGGTATGCAGGTCCGGAGTTCAAAACCAAGACCAAAATCTATTCCGATGCCGACCGGTTTAAGGTGAAAGCCGCCGATGGTTCCGAGACGGAGCTGGAAGGGTTCAAGGGTGCAAAGACGCAGGAGAATGGCTACAGCAACAACTTCCAGTCCTTTGCCCACGACGTGAACAACGATGGCTGGGCCGACTACGTGGTGGTCAGCTTCCCCGGCAAGGAAACCTTCTGGTTCGAGAACCCGAAGGGTGGCCAGGGTGAGTGGGCCAAACATGTGGTCTGGACCCCCACCGACAACGAAAGCCCCATGCTCACGGACATCAATGGCGACGGTCTGCCGGATCTGCTCTGCATGAGCAACGGCCATCTCGGCTTCGCCACCTACGATGCCAAGGCCCCCACCCAACCCTGGTCCTGGTACGGCGTCACGCCTCGCATGGCCTGGCAAAAGTACACCCACGGCATCGGCTACGGTGATGTGAACGGCGACGGCAAGGTGGACCTCCTGGAAGGCAGCGGCTGGTGGGAACAACCCGCCTCGCTGGAAGGCAAGCCCGCCTGGAAGAAACACGACGCCACCTTCGCCACCAAGGGCGGAGCGCAGATGTACGTGTACGACGTGAATGGCGACGGTCGCAACGACGTGATCAGCAGCCTCGCCGCCCACGAATACGGTCTGGCCTGGTTCGAGCAGAATGCCGACGGCACCTTCAAGCAACACCTCATCGTCGGCACCCCTGCCGAAGCCGGCACCACCGGCCTCATCTTCTCCCAGCTTCACGCCATTGAGCTGGTGGACATGAACGGCGACGGCGTGAAGGACATCGTCACCGGCAAGCGCTTCTGGGCCCACGGTGCCAAGGGCGACCCCGAGCCCAATGCCCCCGCCGTCCTCTGGTGGTTCGAGCTCAAACGCGACGGTGGCAAGGTCACCTGGGAGCCCCACTTCATCGACGGCGACTCCGGCGTGGGCACCCAGTTCGTGGTGGCCGATGTCAACGGCGACGGCAAACCCGACGTGGTGGTGGGCAACAAGAAAGGCGCCTACGTCCACACCCAGAAGTAAGCTCGTTCACTCCTGAACCTCTCTCTCTAGCCCAGGGCCCGGCCTCATGTGCCGCCCTGGGCTTTTTCATATCCACGACACTCCCAGCTCATGGAAGCTGTTCGTAGTTCAATCTTTAGATTGCTCAGTCTTGACCTCCACATATTCCCATACCCAATCCCCTTCGTAGCCAGGCTCATACAGCTTGGTCTTCTCCGGATTCTCTGAATCGAGGATGCGCCTTCCACCATCGTCCTCTCTGTCAGGCCCCGTCATCCAAAGTCGATATCGCCCGTCCTCGGTGCGTCGATAGCTGACAGGACCGTTCGTCATGGGATCCACAGCTGCCCCCACCGGCTTGCCATTCTCATCTACTAACTCAGTCAGTCTCTCCGGGTAACTTCCGTGAACCAGATAAAAAGCCTCCAACGAGCATGCTGTCCTCATCATTTGCACCATTCCTTCCGCGTTGGCTGTGCGCTGCACGATCCTGGTCATCATGGGAAACACCAGGCGGCTCAGGAAGTAATCCGGATAGAGAAAAAGACTCGATTTTGATTTTCCCTTCAGTTCCTCCACCTCACGGTGATGTTCTTTCATCGTCGTGAAACCCTCATCCCGCAGGGGCTTGATGAAGTGTTCGAGGTAGATCGCAGCCATCGTCGCTGTGTTGGCATCATAGGCTCCGGTCGGCACTCCTTTCACCAGCGCATCTTTCCACCATGCTCTCGATTCCCCCGCCGCCAGTTCACCTGCCACTCTCTTGTCAGGATCATCCCGTATCCAGCAGATACTGCTCACGTTCGTTGCCAACTCCCCTCGAAATGCCTGCAAAACCGCCGTGTAGGGACTCATCTGGTCAAGCTCCCTGCGAAGCCGACGGAAGTCGTCCGCAGTTCCCGCTCTGGCCCGGCAAAACTCCCACATGGGTTGCGTCACGATGGCCGTCTGTGTTATTGCAACCAGTGCTCCGATGACCAACCCTTCTTTTTCCGTAGCCTGAGCAAGGCGCAATTGCAGCAGGATGGCCTCGTACCCAGCGCGGGCATGTCCCGCCTGAAGCGCTGCCACAGCTCTGAGCGCAAGATAATTGGTCATCTCCTGGATGTGCTTGTAGTGGGGAACCTCCAGGGCGAACATCATATCTGGCAGCTCGCGGGTCTTCAACGAGGGCACCCACATGGCGTGTGGACGATCCACACCGGACATCATTTCCTGAACCAACGAGTCTTGGGCGGACAATGCCGTGAAGATGTCATCTGCGTCATTGCCTGTGGCGTCGCGCATCCTCACCTTGCCTCCGGCTCTCAACCATTCTGCGGTCCGTGCAAGGTTGACGGGCGAGCTGAGTGAAGCCCAGGGGTTCGTCGTCGGACGCGGTTTTTCATCTCCAGTCTTGGCAGCAATTTCAAACCCTGCCAACCGCTCCCGCACCCCATCACCCTCCGCTCCCGGCAACGTGATGTTCTTGAAAACGGGCAAGCCACCCAAGTTCTCGCTGTCTGGCGGTGGCTCAGGCAGCAGGGACTTGAAATCCAACGTCTCCCCTTCCCTGGCAATCTGCTGCTCGGCGTGGAGCAGCATCTGCCGGCCTTTCCAGTTCAGCAGCCAGTAAGTTCCAACCACCAACAACACACAGACAAGGGCAAGCCCCAGCACGATGCGAAACCAGAGCGGGCAGAAGAATCTCTTGAGGGCTCTCAACAAAATCATATGGGCGGGGGGATTCTCCGTCTTATACCCCGCCTTGATGACGGAGAAAACCCTGCACTGCACCCTTTTTTGACACGGAGACTCACCCAACCGAGTTCACTTGCCACCCCTCTCCCACACCCAGTCCCCCTGATACTTCTCATCCGAGTACTTGGTGGACTCCGGATTCTTCGCATCCAGCACCCGCTTCCCTTCGTCGTCCTTCCGATCGACACCCGCGGTCCAGAGCCGGTACTGCCCATTCTCCAGCTTCTGGTAGCGGAGAGGCTGGCGGTTCAGAGGGTCCAGGGGAACCTCGTAACCTTCAGCCTTCAGTTCCTCCAGGTTCGCGGGATAACTCTGACTCTGCAGGAAGTGCGATTCCAGGGCGCAAGCCGACTTCATCTGCATCACCAGAGTCTCGATGTAAGCAGTCCGGATGATGACGCCCCTCAGGGCTGGCAGGGCCAGTTGCGCCAGAATGGTGTTGGGATTCCACAGGTAATTGGCCCGGGCATCCATGAGCAGGGCTTCCAGTTCCGGCTGCCGGTCGATGCAGCTGGCCAGTCCCTCGTCGCGAAGGGGTTTGATGAAATACTTGAGGTGCAGCGTGATGAGGGTGGCCAGGTTCGCATCGAACCAGCCGTCCGGAATGAGCCGGACCGTCGGAGCCATGTCCTTCCCCCGCGAGTGCCCCAGCAGGGCGATCATGATGTCTTCATCCTCCTGTCCCTTCAACGATTGCACAGAGGTGACCGCCATGGTCATCTCCGCACGTTCCCCCACCAAGAGCGACTCGGATGGCTTCAACCAGCCCACCGCGCGCCCCAGACGCTGATAGTCTTCCACCGTCCCCACCCGGGCCTCACACACCTCCCAGAGGGCCTGCGCCAGCATGGTCGTCTGAGCTATGCTCACCAGGGTGCCGATCAACATGGGATCCTGCTGGGTGGCTTCCGCCAGCCGGGTCAGAATCAAGAGTGATTCGTGAGCCACCTTGGCATCGCCCACTTGCGCCGCAGCCACGGCCCTCAGGGCAAACCAGGTCCCCATCTTGTTCAGCACGTCATAATGGGGCACCTCCAGGGAGTACATCATGGCAGGGAAATCGCGTGTCTTCCACGCTGGGGTCCACTGTGCCTCAGGACGGTCCAGCCCTTTTGCTATTTCCTGAACCATGGCGTCACGCGCAGCCATCCACTTCAAGATGTCCCGGGCCGGGTCTCCAGAATCCCCCAGAAGGATCGGCTCCTTAGCTTTCGCGTTCTTCAACCACGTCAGCCACGCGGCCAGATCCGTCTTCTTGCCCATGTTCAGGCCGTTTCCCAGCTTGGGCCGGGGTGGCCCTTCCGCGTCCGGCAGAGTGAGTGCACGCAGAGCCTGACGCACGGCTTCCGCCTCCGCTGCTCCCGCCTGGCGGTTCCCGAGAGCCAGGTTCTTGAAGACGGGGAGCGCGCCAAAATTCCTCTCATCAGGCACGGGGTCGGGTACCACGGCACGATACTCCAGCGACTCTCCCGTCGCCGCCACCTCGGCCCGCACCTTCGCCCAGGCGCGGGCTCCAACCCAGTTGTAGCATTGGTAGATGAGGACCAGCAGCGTGACCAGGGAGGCCACCAGCCAGGTCAGGGCGCGGAACCACCGGCGACGCCAGCAGGATTGGATAAAATCAGGTACTTTCATGGAACTTCGACAGCTTGATTTTGTGCATTGATCGCCAGGAGGGCATCCAGAGCGGTGAGAGGCAGCTTTCCCCGGGAGACCCCTCCATCGGCATCGCCAGGATGGTTCAGCGTTGCGACCATCGATGGTGACGCCACATCACCTACCTTGGGGGTGGTCAGCTTGAGGACAAAAATCACGCACCAGGCAGCTCCCAGAGTCACCAGCAGCCAGCGGGGACCCACCGCCTTCGTGGTCTGATCGCGCGACTCTGACGCCCGCGCTAGAATCTCCTGCTTCCAGGCAGGCGTGGGATCATGCCGCTGCCCTCGTGCCTCCAGCAAGCGGTCACGCAGCTCTTGTTCAAAGTCATCGTCGTGGTTCATCACTCAGAAAGGGTTTCAGGTTTCCTGTTTCAGTTCCTGGTACAACGGCCGCAACAGGGTGCGGAGCTTGTCCATGGCATAGCGGTAACGGCTGGCCGCCGTGTTCGCTGGGATGCGCTGGGTCTCCGCTATTTCCTCGAACGTCATCCCCTGCCACAGCTTCAGCTCCGTGACCGTGCGTTGATCCTGCGGCAGGGATGCCAGGGCCTGTTCGAGCTGGCTCGCCAGCACGTTCGCATCCGGATCCTCCGCCACACTGAACATTGCTCCAACTTCGTCAGCAGAGCGCAGCTCATAGTCCGCCCGCGTCTTCCTCCTCCGGAGCAAGTCCACCGCCAAGTTGTGCCCCATGCGATAGATCCAGGCCTTTTCGCACTCAGCCAGCACTGCCTTCTCACGGGCCAGCTTGATGAAGAGTTCCTGCAAGAGATCCCGTGCGTCCGCCTCGCACTTCACGATGGCGGCAAAGTAGCGGAACAGACCGGATGCATGCGCATCGTAGAGGCGTTCCAGATCTTCGTCTTTCATGGCGGTCGCAGCGGAGGGATCTCAATTTCCCCGCTACGACGCACCCCACCGGAAAATTTGTCTAGGCTCCAGACAAATTTTCCGGTTTCCGCTCCTCGGCGTTTTTAAGCCCGGCTGATCGCGATCATCGCACTGCGCGGCTGTGACGTGCCGCCTTCTGGCCAGTGGCCTCTGCCACCGTCTCCCGGATGCTGCACGTTCACCCAGAGTTCCGTGCGGCACGGAGACAGCGTGGGCGAGCACAGCTCTGCGCCAAGTGGCCCGCTCATGAAGCGACGCACCTGACCCCGATGCTCACCCTTGGTCGGCACGATGAGCAGGTTGTTGTTGCCGAACCACTCATGCGGCGAGTTCGCCGGAGGCTCCACCACCTCGTAGTCCGTCGTCACCATCAGCGCGTTGTCAGGCCCAAAGCCAATATTGTCCGGCCAGGCCAGCCCGGCCTCCTTGCCGCCCAGCACAAAGACCTGATGCTCAAACGCCAGGGCGCCGTGGTCTCCCTCCTTCTCGCGCACGACCATGATCGCCCCCACATTGTCCGTGCCATTGTCATAGGCCGTGAGGCACACATAGATTTCACCGGTCTCCGGATGGATCTCCACGTCCTCAGGACGCGCCAACGGGGTGCCCCCCGCAAACTCCACAGCCACCCGTGTGCGCACGCAGATCTCGGCCAGATCAAAACCCTTCTCCTTCAGCACCGGGGTCTGCTCCGGATCCAGTGGGATCCAACGGCCGTTCACCGTATCCGCCACGTAGAGCGTGCCGTCGGAAAGCAGGCGGCGGTTTCCCTTCCCTGCCGCCGCATCATACTTCTCGCGGGAGATAAATTTGTAGAACCCCATCGCGTTGCGGTCATCGCCCATGTAGCCCACCAGGCGACCGTCCTTGGTGAAGCCGAAGGCGATGTTCTCATGCCCAAACCGACCGAGCGCCGTGTGCTTGAAGACCTCTTTGGTCTGGGGATCCACCTCCACCATCCAACCGTAGTGACGAGGGTTGCGCTGCAGGTCATCCGGCAGTCCGTGCAACGGTGCGTCCATCGACTTCGGGTTGTCGAAGTCGCCCCAGAAATGGTAGAAGTTCTCCTCCCCGCTGAAGAAGGTGCCCCAGGGGGACACAGCGCCGCCGCAGTTCCCCACGCTGCCGACCACCTCATTGGCCCCATCCAAGGCCTTGCTGCCCGCAGCCGGTCCCAGCAGCTTGATCTTCGTATCCAGCCCATTCACCCGCAGGTTGTCCTGCGAGGTCAGATCGGGACGCCATTTCCCTGAACCCGCGTCCTTGCGCAGACGGATACAGGAACCACCCACATCGCTGAGCAGTTCTTTGCCCTTGAGGAAGAAGCTGTTCTCGTGATTGATCCACAACCAGCCCGCTTCATCGTTCTCCAGATGGAAGGCCAGATAGTCCGCCTGATCGCCAAACTGGAGACCGCTCGGGTGGATCTTGTCGCCGTGTTTGAGGATGACCTCGTACTTGTATCCCGGCGGCAGCGTCACGGCATCCTCCAGCGTCTTGCCCACTTCCTGGAATGAGAAGTCATCAAAGAGCGGCGTGGCCTGGGAGGCCTGCGTCTGCACGGGCTGGGCTGTCAGCCAATTGGGCGTGATCCGGTTGGCGGCGGCACAAACCGCACCTGCGCCGAGATACTGCATAAACTGACGACGTGATGAAGCCCCCATGAGCGGGGACGGTGTTGGCAGGGAATCCATGCCCCAATCGTGAAAGATTGTCCGGCATTGCTCCATACCGGATGGGTGGCAATAATTTCACAATTCCCTCTCGTCCAGGTCAGGGACACTATCAGCCTCATGCCTTTCCTCTCACGTTCCCTCCTCCTTCTAGCGCTCCTGCTCGACTCTGCATCCGTCCTCCATGCCCAGTCGGAAGCCGCCATTCAGCAGTTCATCAATGAGGCCACCCAGGCTGGCGGGGGCAGTGTGGTCATTCCCCCTGGCACCTATGTCATCGAAAAAGGCCTCGTGCTCAAGGATGCCAAAAAGATCAAACTCAGCGGCCTTGACCGGGAACGCACCATCCTAAAACTCGCCCCCATCGCCTACGCGGAGGCAGTCTCTGACACACCCGCCGGGGCCAGCGAACTTCCCATCCGCAGGTCCCAAAACCTGCGTCCCGGCATGCAACTCCGTATCGAGTCCTCCGGCGATCTGGACAGCTTCACGAAGAAACCCAAACCCTACCATCTGGCGGTCGCCAAGAGCGTCACAGGGGACCGGCTGGAACTCATGGCTCCGCTCAAGCACCCCGTACCCGCTGGCACCCAGCTGCGCCATGCCGATGCTCCCAATCTCATTGAGATCCGTGGTTCCAGTGAGCAGATCCTCATTGAAAACCTCACGATTGATGGCGGGCGCACGGCGACAGATCCTCCCGTCCGCGGCCATGCCCAACTCTGTGGCATCTTCGCCGCGGGCAAGTATGACTACGAGAAAGGTCCCGCATCCCTGGTCAAGGGCGTCACCATCTCCCGTTGCATCATTCAGAACTGCTTTGGACGCGGCGTCACCTTCTATGCGGTCGAGGCCAGCACCGTGGAGCGCTGCACCATCATGGACACCAACGATGAGGCGATCGATTTTGACCACTTCACCGTCCGCTCCATCGCCCGGTACAATCACATTGCCCGCAGTCTCACCGGGATTGAGCTGAATGATGCCACCGACTGCCAGATCTCTGGAAACGACATCCGCTCGTGCGGTACGGGGCTCAACCTGTGGCGGTGGTGTCGCCAGCCCGGCCTCAACGAGCGCAATCGCATCCTCGACAACCTCTTTGCCAGCACGACGGGCAACGCCATCCAGGTCGGCAAGGACACCGGAGCCAACGTGATCGTGGACAACCACATCGATCAGGCGGGCAAAAACGGCATCGTCCTGAACAGTGTGGGCCAGACCCTTGAAAACAACCGGTTTGAGGGCGTGAAACTCAAGGAAGTCACGGGGCCATGAACCTGCGGCCCAAGTCCTAGCGGCACTCTGCTTGCAAGGCAGGCAGCAGGATGGAGGTCACGAGCTGGATCTGCACCGCCTTCAGGGGATCCACCAGGGCGTTGATTTCCTCCTTCAACTCGCGGGGATCCGCATGAGGCCGCTGCGCCTTTTCCTTGATGGCACTCAAGCGGGCATCGAGGTCGGGCACATCACTGCTTGTTTGCAGCCAGTGCTCAACGTGCCCGGTCGTGAATTCCGACCGCACCGCATCCACAAAGACCTGGGCCGCCACCGCGGAGTCCACCTCAGGCAGCTGCTGGGTCATTTCCAGGAATCTCACGGCCTGCCCTTCCTCTTTGCCAAACTCGTCCGCGATGCGCTTGAGACGCTTAACCAGAGTAGCTTGGTCAAAAATCGCTTCCACGTTCACCGTGCCATCAGGCATGCGAGGCAGCGGGACGGGATGCCGACCTGGCCCAACAGCGGACAACTCCGCCGATTCTGCCCGCTTGCCCAGCCCGCTGAACAGACGCTTCACCCCCTCAAATTTGGAGGCAATCTGCGATTTGACGGTCTTTTTAGGAGGCGGGGCGGGTGCCACCGTCACACTCATCCCCTCCAGCCGCCCTTCAGGAGCCGCCACCCGAGCCACGGTATCAACCGTCTTCGGAGGAGTGACCTTGGTGACGCTCATGACGCTGGGATGAAGAAGAGAGGCGGAAGAACTGGTCCGGGTCTGGATACGCACGTCCAGGGCCATCTGGCTGGCCTGAAACTTGGCTCCTTTCCTGTCCCTACTCTGTCCACCATCCCACATAGGGTTACACAGTTTGACGAAAACTTTTCACGGCTCAAAGAATTGCCTCAGTTCCCTGTGACGAGGGCCTGACGAGCCTTGAGCGCCTGGATGGTCTTGTCATCGATCCCCAACTCACGGCCCATCTCCTCGATGCGATCAGGACTCATCTTTGCAATCGCATCCAGCGTCTCTTTGGCCCCCTCTTTTACCCTATCCACCAGAGATTCTGGATCCGCGTCATCGCCGGCCGCCCGGGCGATGTGTTGCGCCGCTCTGTCGAAGAATGCCTCGTTGCCGGACAAGACATCGTCCAACGCCCCGCTTTCGTCTGATCCTCCCACATTTTGATCGATTCCCACAATCCCCAGTTCGGGGTGCTTGGGATCTATCATGAAGTTGGAGGAGTTGATCCCACCCCCGGTGCTGTATTCGCGTCCCGACACCAGTCCATGGAACGTGTCCGGCTCCTTGATGAAAGCCGCAAAGGCCAGCCACTTGCCAAATGACTTGGCCAGGTCCTGGCTGCTGGTTTTACCTGCCTTGCCGGCCTCATCCACCGTCTTGCCGTTCACATGCTCCATCACGATCACGGGATCATCATCGCCGCCGTTGCGATCCGGCATGGTCACCCCCTGATCCCGCATGCCTTGGGCGATCTGTGACTGTTCCTCTGAGGTGAGCAGGCGGGTCTCCGGAGCAGGCAACCCCAGTTCACGAGCCAGTTGGGCTCCATACACTTCACGGATGGCCCCAGTCTGGGACCCGCCTTTGATCACCACCGTGGAATCCTCCAGCTTCACAAAGCAGGCTCCCCCATTGCCCGAAGACATGGGCTTGAAGGATTTGGCCTTGCTGAAATCCATCTCCTTGAGCCCCTCTCCCAGCAGGGGGCCGCCATCGCCTTTCTTGCCGGTCCTGGCAGTCGGGGGTTCACCCACCGTGGCCTTGCGCTGCGTCAGCGATTTGAAGAACTGGCCGATCTCGCGAAAGAACTCCTTCACCTGCGCTTTGAAGCCCTTTTTGGGGGCAGTGGCACCTTGGGTCAGCGTCATCCCATCCAACTGGCCGACGTCGCCAGTCTGCCCGGTGGCTCCCAGCCCGCCCGTGGTGGAGATGTTATAGTTGTTGTTGTTTACGTTCATGGTGGTGTGATTCGGAAGCACCCGGGCCGCCTGTGCGCGTTGGCATCTGCGTGCACTGCCCCAGCTACCTTCTGTCCACCGGCAGGTGTGAGTTACATCGGGAAAGAGACCGTCCCCGTTTGCCTCCACAAACCGGTGTGGCAGAATCGTGACATGCACCAGCCGGTTGATCCAGTAGAATCCCGGACCATGAACACCAAGGCCCGGGATCGGGTGAATGACCTTCTGTCGGAGTTTGGCGTCTCAAGAGGCCTGATGGGAGCGAGACTGGATGACTCGGGCATTTGCGCCTTCGAATACCAGGAACTGCTGGACATCGTGCTGGAACTGTCTTCTGACGGGGCCACCCTTCACTTCTACAGCAGGCTCTGCGAGCTGCCCACACAGGAGCGCGAAGCGTTCCTCACGGAACTGCTGGAACGCAACCTCCTCTGCGCCCAGACCAACGGCGCCACCCTGGCGGTGGATGCGCGGGAGAACCAGGTCGTTCTCTGCTTCAACCAGCCGGTCGATTCCCTGGATCCCGCCACCTTCTCCACACTGATGGAAAATTTCCTCGATACCGCGCTCAAAGTCCGGAATGATCTGGAAGGTGTAAGCGAGCCGTCGCTGGCCGCAGCCCCGCACGCCGAGCATGACCGCATGCTCTCCTTCGGCATGCGCATCTGACCGTGCGAATGGAGCGGGCAGGGAGGCCCGACTGCCGGACCTCCCTCATGGCCCCCAGGCCAGGCTCACCCTACGCGGAACAGCTCCGGGCTCCCCACACTCGGGATCTGGTGCCCACTCTCCTCGAACTTGCCGAGGAACTCCTTCACTGTGGATTGCCCCAGCGAGATCTTCTCAAAGTGCGGGCCGTACTCCCGGCAGGCAAACTCCAGCGCCTGCACCGCCTCGATCACAACGCTCTCCGGCACCGCACGAGAATCAGACGCCAGGCAGTAGCGGAGAAACACCGCACCATCCTCCTCACTCACGCCAAAGGCCCCCAGCGGGAGGAGGCGGTTCACATAGTTGCACAGGCGCATGGACTCCAGCAACGTCTCGGCCGGGAAGCTGAAGGGCAGAATCAGCATGAACTGCGTGATCACCGCCTCCTCAGCATCCGTCTCATCGCCGAAGGCCTCCATCACATCATTGATGAAGTAGATCTCCAGGCCGTACTCGAGCTCCGGCCGGGCGTCCTCCACATCCAGAGTGAGATAGAGCCGCTCATATATCCCGTCCTCCTGCACGGGTTTCAGATCAACGTAATATTCCAGGTCTGCCAGGGGGCCTGCCAGCGCCGCCAGCGGGGATTGGGTTTGTTCAGTCATGAGATGGAGTTGAGGTGGTAAAACTAGCGATTCATTGAGATAACTTCCTCGCAGCCGGCCATCAGGCGAGCTTCAGCTTCTTGGTGAGGAACTTGATGGAGTCCGACGAGCTGCTGTCGCGGAACATGTCCAGCGCCTCGGCCTTGTTGAGGCTCAGCCCCAGCGTGCTCATCAGCCCCACGGCGGTGCCCACCGGCCGCTCATCCTTCTTCGCGGTCAGGTAGTCTTCCATGTCCTGCTCGGTGGGGTCGGTGATGCCCTTCTGCGCGAAGTGCTCCGCCAGTTCTTCCTTGAACCGATGGTAGAGCGAGGCCGTGGCCACCCCGCTGTCCCTCGCCAGCAGTTTGCTGGAGGCGTAGGCCTGCACCTCCGCGACCGTGAAGTCGGAGGCCTTGGCCGTGATGCCCTGCGCCTTCAGCGCCTTGATCATCTTGTCCGTCACCCGCGTCATGGCCTTGGCATCCTTGCCTTCCAAACCCAGGTCGGAGATCTTTTTGGCCCCGTCCTGGCCATTCAGGTTCTTCAGCGTCGTCTGCAGCGCGTCTTTGATGCCCTTGCTGTTGAGGTGTCTCGCCAGCTTGTAGATGCCGTATCCGATCGCCGCCAGGGCCGCTCCGCCCGCCAGAGCCCAACCAATCGGAGTGGCAATCACCACTCCCGCTGCCGTTGCAGACACTGCTCCAGCCGTCACGGCAATGGCCACCGCTCCCGCCGTCGCTGTACCCACACCGCCCAGTGCGCCAAAGAAGTTCTTCGTGGCGCTCAGGCCCTTGTCCACGGACTGCTTCTTCTGCTTCAGACGCAGACGCTCTGCAATCGCCAGCAACTCCACATCATCCTGCTTGATGACATCCGTTCGGCTAAGCGCATCGGTGGACTTTTTCTTCAGGGCCAGAAACGCCCGGTTGTCTGTCACGTCATTGTAGAACTCGTAACTGTTCACTGCCACGGTGAGCGGTCCCACCACCACGCCGGTGACGCCACCGGCGAGCTTGAACCCTTCACTCACCACCTGGGTGCCGGCAGAGCTGATGGTCCCGATGTCCAGGACCGCCTTTTGACCATCCCAGAGGGACTTCACCATCTTGGCACGCTCCAGACCCACGTTGTCGTTGTAGCTGGTGAGATCCTTCTCTGCCACCCGGCCTTTCATGCGTCCGGTGGTGGTGTTCTTGGTCAGGGCATCATCCACCGTCTTCAGCAGATCATTGCATTCAGTGAGTTTTTCCTGCAACCCGTCCAGTTTGGTCTGTCGCGCATCCACCTTCTTGCTGCACGTCTCCCGTCTGGCAGCCAGGTCATCGCGTTGCCCCTGAAGGTCATCGAGCCTGCCTTGCAGTTCCACGCCCTGCTCCATCAGGAAGTCCTCCCCGTAGCCACGGGCGCGCATCAACTGGACGTTCTCATGAATGCCCTTGAGCTTGCCTTTGATGAGGTTGATCTCCGCATCCTTGAGCTGGAGATCCCGGTCCAGGCTCTTGAGCTGGGTGGTGGCGGTCTTCACCAGGCTCTTGGCCTTGTCCACATGCCCCTCCAACTTGCCCTTGATCTTCAGCACATCGCTGCGGACACCTCGCAAGTTCGCCTCCTCCTGCTTCATCTTCCCGGGTGAGAACTCCTTCACGACTTCCAGATCACTCTTGGCTTTGTCGATCTTCACCTTCGCTAGATACAGATCAGAGACGGTCTCCACGATCTGGGCCCCGGCACCGATCCCACCGGTGATCTTGGAGACATCGTGACCGCTGCCGCCGATGTACTTGGCCCCATCCCCGCCGGCCTTGATCGCCTTGCCGGTGTTCTTGAAGACGGACTTGAACTCCTTGAGGAACTTCTGGAAACGCGACTGCGTGTCCTTGCTCTTTTCCTTCAACACCTTGTCGCGCTCCGGGCCACTGGACGGCGGGCTGTCAAACTTGGCCTGCTTCGCGGCGCGTGCGTCCAGCGTCTTCTGCATGCGGGCCCGGCCCTTGTCAGACACCTTCAGTCCCTGCGTCTTGTAGGATGTAGGGGCCGTGCTCCGCATGTCCGTGGGCGGCACCTGCCCTTTGGGCTTGGGCGGTTCCACCTCCTGCAAGCCACCGCCGGATGGGTCGGGTGGGGCCAGGTGGGGCAGTGATTGTACGGAAGACTGTCTGGAGATCGTCGAGGTTTGGTCCATGGCAACAGCTGGTGGTTCCACCAAACTATGCCCGGCTACCCTCCACGCTTACACTCCGCGATGTGACAATTGCGTTGCGCGACCGACTTGCTGTAACTCAGCGAAGTTCTTTCCACTCCTGCACCCACCGCAGCACCTCGGCCATGGGCTCGATAAGGTCACTGGGCACGAAGCGGTCAATGTCCACATTCTCATAGAGCGCCCTCGCCAGCGGGACATGCTGCATGACGGGGATGCCCTCCTCACGGGCCACTTCCACCATGCGTCTGGCCACATGGTCTTCACCCTTCGCCAGCACCCTCGGCATCTTGTCATCGTTCTCGTCGTAGTAGATGGCGATGGCCAGGTGCGTGGGATTGGTCACCACCACTGAAGCTTTGCGGGTCCGTCCCATGGTGTCGCTTTGAGCTGCCTCCTGGGCGAGTTGTTTGCGCTTGCCTTTGATTTCAGGATTGCCTTCGCTCTCCTTGTACTCGCGTTTGACCTCGTCCTTCGACATCTTCAGCTGCTTGATGTGCTGATATTTTTGGAAAAAGAAGTCGGCTGCCGCGATGATGATGTACGCCATGACCACATTCATCGTCAGCGCCTTGATCATCGGCTGCAACGCCGTAAGCACCGACTCCTCCCCGCCATAGGGCAGCCGCGTCAGCGGGTCCAGGCTCGCCTTCGTGACGTAGTAGATGATGATCCCGATCACCCCTACCTTGATGGTGGATTTCAGCAACTCCACCAGGCTCTTCATCGAAAAGATCTGCTTGGCTTTGTCCATAGGGTTGAGCTTTTTCAGCTCAGGCTTGAGAGGCTCAAAGGTGAGCATGAACCCAATCTGGCCAAACCCCGCCGCCAGGCCCACCACCATCACCACCATGAGGATGGGCAGGGACATGAGCAGGACCTTCCGGCCAATCGCCAGCATGAGCTCCATGGAGCCCTGCTGGAACGGCTTGTCGTAATACTGGACCGGCAGCAGGATGAGTTCCTTCGCCTGCTCCACCATGGAGGGCCACATGATCCCGATCGTGACAAAGCTCGCGATGGTCAGGGCCGCGGTGCCCACATCCTGACTCTTCGCGACCTGACCCTTTTTGCGGGCGTCGCGAAGCTTCTTCGGGGTTGGTGGCTCGTTCTTCTCGCTCACTCAAAGATCTTGTTATAGAACACCCGGATCTGGCCCGGCGTGGGGAACTCATTGCGCAGGAAGCCCACCAGGAACACGAGATAGAAGATGATCAAGACGGCAGCGATGCCGCTCTTCACCGGCATGGCCAGAAAGAACACATTCAACTGGGGGCTGAACCGGTTCATCAATCCCATGCCAAATTCCGCAATGAACATGGCAATGACCAGCGGCGCCGCAAAGGTGACGATCAATCCCATCATCTTGTCCAGCACATGCAGGAACACGACAGGGAAAGCGGGCTCCATCTTGGGGAACCAGGAGAACACCGGCCAGTGCACATAGCTGTCATACATGATGGTGAGAAAGGCCATGAAGCCGCCTCCCACAAAGAAGAAGACGCCAATGATGCGGGCAAACAACAAGCCAAAGGGCGAGGTGCTTTCGCCAGACATGGGGTCAAACATCTCCGCCATGGAACTGCCGCGCTGGTTGTCGATGAAGAAGCCCGTTCCCTCGGCAATCCAGAAGGCCATCCCGGTCACAAACCCCAGCAGCATGCCAATGGCCACCTCCTTCGTCAGCACGCCGATGAGGTAGAGCATGTCGGGGTTGTCCGGCACACCAGAATAGTGCACCATGGGGATGGCCAGCGTCGTCAGGCTGATGATGACCACCTGCCGGGCAATGCCAGTGATGAACTGCTGGGCAAAAAACGGCGACACCGAGAGCGCCGCCATCATCCGGGGCAGGGTGAAGGCGACCGTCAGCAGGATGTCCCGGTGCGCTATCAGGTCGAAGGTCACCTTCGGAGAGTCGGAAAGGTGTCAAAGATGTGCGTGGTGAAGTTGATCACCTCCGCGCCCGTCCAAGAGGCGGTGGCGATGATGACCACCGTCACGACAATGAGCTTCACCGCAAAGGACAACGTCTGCTCCTGCACCTGGGTGAGGGCCTGAAAAAGGCTCACGACCACCCCCACCACCGTGGCCACCACGATGGGAGGGAGGGAAAGGATCAGCACCAGAATCAGCGCCTTGTTGGTAATGTCGATAATGTAGGCTTGATTCATGACAAGCAGGGGTGCACGCCTCTCACCCGCCGGGCATGGCGTAGGTGATGACTAGTCCGTGGATCAGCCGCGCCCAACCGTCCACCAGGACGAAGAGCAGGAGCTTGAACGGAAGGGAGATGGTCATGGGTGACACCATCATCATCCCCATGGCCAGCAAAATGTTGGAGACGATAAGGTCAATGGCGATGAAGGGCAGGTAGAGCAGGAATCCAATCTGGAAGGCAGCCGTCAGCTCGCTCACCGTAAATGCGGGGATGAGGACGAAGAAGTCATCCTTGTCGATCTTCACCTGAGCCTTGTCGCCCCAGAGCCGGCGGGCGGTATCGAGGAAGAACGCCTTTTCCCGGTCGGCCGTATGGTAGGCCAGGAACTTTCGTATGGGCGTGCTGCTCCGGTCCATGATGCCCTTGATGCTCTCCACGCTTAAATTCTTCAGATCCTCCTTTTCCAGGTTGGCGAAGGTTTGCTGGCCGATCGGGGCCATGATGTAGATCGTGAGGATCACCGCGATGCCGTTGAGCACCATGTTGGGCGGGATCTGCTGCACGCCCAGGGCATTGCGCACCAGGCTGAGCACGACCACCAGTTTCACATAGGAGGTGACCATCACCGCCAGGAACGGGATCAGTGCCAGCACAGAGGCCAGCACGATCAACGTGAGCGGATCTGGCATCTGCAGGTTGTTCATACCTTGGCCAGCTCCGTGATGCGTACTCCGATGCGGTTGCCGATGTCCAGCAGCTCACCCTTGCCGATGGCGCGACCGTTGGCACAGATCGTCACCGCCTGGCTGGCAGGTGTGGGGAGTTCGATGCAAGCCCCCGGAGCCAGGCTGCGCAGTTGCTCGAGCGTGGCGGCGTGCGTCCCCACCAGGAAGGTGAGTTCGACTTCAAGCTGGTCCACCAAGGCCAGGGGCTCGGTGGCGGCGGGTGTTGGGGCGGGATCGCTCATGATGAATTGTTGAATCGTCAGTTTTTTGTCCTGCCAGGTGGCAGCGGCATGGCGGCGGCCGGAAATCAGCACCTCACAGGCACCTTGGACTCGCCAGCCCTGCAAGTCTGCCAGCACGGCATCCGCCTGGCGCAGTTCACGGAATTCCTGTTGCGAAAGGGTGACGCGCCCCGCAACAAAGGACAAAAGAAATGGGAGCGCATCCATGCTCCTCACCGGCTGGGCCGGTACGCGGGTCATGAGCTGGGCCAGATGTTCCAGAGCCGCGTCATCCCCTTTCAGTGTGCCGCGGATCCAACCAGGATCCCCGTCTTTCTCCACCACGAAGGTGAGGGATTCCGCCTGCGCCTTGACAGGAGCACCAGCGGGCAACAGCGCTGCCAGCACCACATCCACGCCTTTGCTTTTGAGCTGATTCAGCCCCATCTCGAATGCCGCCGCCAACACGCCACAAGCAAGCTCGGCAGGCAACACTTCCAGATCCAGGCCGGCCAGGGCAGCCGAGAGCGCCGACACATCCGGCAGGCGCTCCAGTTGCACCTGGAATTCATGCCCGTCCACAATCACTCGGGCGACCCGCGCAGCCGGGCTCAAACCTCTGACGGCGGAAAACTTCAGCGTGGCCGCTTGCCCGTTCCAGGCAAAGGCCACTGGCCGGTTGCTCCCGGCAATAGCCTGAATGGTCCGCGCGAACAAGGGGCGGACTTTTTCCAGGGCCAGGGGCTGAAGGTCAACTTCAGTGCCGGTTATCTCCAAGGGCATTCGGGCGGACATCAATCAAGAGAGTGTTGAGGAAGGCGGACGGAAGCAGGCGGGGAGTGAAGAACACCTGCTGCCTCAGATCAGGCGGACGCTTCCTCCTGCTGTTGCTGCTGCTGGCGGGCCTGATCCCACGGAGTATTGCGCTCACGAGAGCGACCATCAGCCGGGGCATCGCCCGAAGAGTTCACAGTGACCACTGATGGCGCAGATTGAAGCAACCGCTCATCCAGGCGTTGCGAGAGCATGACGATGCTTCCCTCCAGCCAGCGCACTGAATCCGCCCGGGTGGAGACGAACTCCACCATCACGCGCCCGTCCTCTCTCCAGACCCTGGCCTCCGTACCAGGCAGAATGCCCTCCTGGAACTTGATTCTCACCTCCTGGTTCTGCCCTGACAGCGGATCCGTCACGAGCACGCGATCCACCATGGTGTTCATCAGGTTTTCAATCTGGGCCACCCGTTCGGCCATGGGGCTGGCAGGCTCCGCAACCACTGTCGGTGCCGGGGCGGACACTCCGCTGGATTGCGAAAAGAAACTGTCCAGGATGGCTGAGCCGAGCGTGTCGGGTTTGACCTCCACTCCCCCAGCTTCCGCCGGAGCATCGGCCACCACCACGGGCGGAGCGGCACCTTCCCCGCTCTTCACCATGGATTTCAAAGCTTGGGCAGCATACACAGTCACATTCCCGCTCTCAGGAACGGTTCCAGGAAGAACGGGGGCGGAAAACTGCGACTGGCGTCCCGTGTCGGCAACGGTTGCCTGGCCGCCTTTGTCATCAGTGCTCACCCCCGTTGCAGGCAGAGGCACTCCCGGAAGGGCCACACCTTCCAGAATGGACCAGTCCGGCCCTTTCTGATCGTCGTCAGCGAACCCTTCGTCCGTACCACCACCGGAGCCAGAAGGCCTCTCCAGAAGCGCCTTCAAGATTTCCAGGGCAGACGGATCACTCGTCTCGGCCACAATCTCACCCGCCGGGCTTTCGGTCACCGGGTTGGAATGGGATGCGGAGTTAATTGTATTCATGGTTTTGACTCCCGGTTAAATTGAAGAGCGCTGATTTGGGGGATGTGAAATCTTCCATCTCCAGGTCGGCGAGGCGCTCCTCTTCCAGCGCCTGCTCCCGCCGCCAGAGCTGGCGGTGTTCCACGAGTTTTTCCAGTTCCTGGGTGGCTTTGATGTGGGCTTTGCGGGCCTCTTCCAGCAGTTCCTTCGCACGATCAAGGTCGGCCTCCGCCTTGCGGAGCAAGTCCATGTAGTCCAGCTCCTTCTCACGCATGCCGGCAATCTCAAGTCGCAGGTCCGTGATGTCGCCCAACTTCACCGGCTTCAGCATGATAGAGTCCATCAGCCGCCGTTCCTCCACCACCCGCCACACTTTGTAGTCATCCAGTTCCTTCTGGCGCTTCTCCACCAGCTTCTCCGCCTCCGCCACAACCCGCCGGGCCGCCGTCACAGCCTTGCTCGCCTTGTCCTCGCGATGTTCGCGGACAAAGATGAGATCCTGCAGGAGGTAGCGGGCCATGGGGTTGAGGTGAAAGAGGATGGAGTGCCCGTGCTAGCGGGCCAGTTGCATCATCGCCTGAAGGGTTTGTTCAAAGGTGCTCTGCTCACGCAGACCTTGTTTCAAGAAATTGTTGATCGCATCCACCTTGGCAATCGCCTCGTCAGAAGAAGCGTCGCTGCCCTTCTTGTACTCACCGATCCGCACCAGAAGCTCCACCTCCTGATACTTCGCGAGCAGGTTGCGCAGCTTGCCCGCCGCCCGCTGGTGATCAGGGGTTGCGATCGCGGTCATCAACCGGCTCACACTCGCGAGGACGTCGATCGCAGGATAGTGGTTCGCGGAGCCAAGCTTGCGGGAAAGGATGATGTGTCCGTCCAGAATGGAACGCGTTTCATCTGCGACGGGTTCCGTCATGTCATCCCCCTCCACCAGCACGGTGTACAAGGCGGTGATCGAGCCATTCGCGGAGCAGCCGGCGCGCTCCATCATCTTGGGCAGGGTGGCGAAGACTGAAGGCGGAAAACCTCGCCGGGTGGGCGGCTCGCCTGCCGCCAGGCCGATTTCACGCAAGGCACGGGCAAAGCGCGTCACGGAATCCATGAGCAGCAGCACCTTCCGGCCCTTGTCACGGAAATACTCGGCAATGGCCGTGGCCACATAAGCGCACTTGAGACGCTCCATGGCCGGCCGGTCGGAGGTCGCAATCACCGTCACTGCGCGCTTCACGCCGTCCTCGCCCAAATCTCGTTCCAGGAACTCACGCACTTCACGACCACGTTCACCGATCAGCGAAAGCACCACGATATCAGCCTCGGTGTTGCGGATGATCTGGCTCAGCAGGGTGCTCTTGCCCCCGCCCGCCGCCGCAAAGATGCCCATGCGCTGCCCTTCACCACAAGTGAGCAGCCCATCCAGCGCCCGCACACCCAGATGAATGGGCGTGGAGATCAACTGACGGGTCATCGCGTTCGGCGGATCCGCCGTCACGGCGTAGTACTCCTCAATTTCAATCGGGCCTTTCCCATCGGAGGGGTTGCCCAGACCATCCAGCACGCGGCCCAGCATCGCCGGCCCCACGGGCACGCGGTGCACCTCGCCCGTAGGAGTCACCTCGGTGGAGGACGAGATCCCCTCCAGTTCGCCCAGTGGCGTGAGCAGCACCAGGTTCTTGGCAAAGCCCACCACTTCCGCCATCAGGCCTTGTTCCTGCCAGGGATTCCGCAGATGGCAGAGCTCCCCGATCTTCACACCGGGCGCATAGGCCTGGATGATGGTGCCCACCACCTGCACCACCCGGCCGCGCGGCACCAGGGGACGCGCCGTCTCCACCCCGCGCATCAATCGCCGGTTGAGGGCTTCAAAGTCCATGGTGGGTCGCAACGGCATGTCTGGACGGGATGAGTTTGGGATAATGGAAATTACTTTAGGGAGTTGATCAGCGCCTTCTCAATGGCCCGCAGCTGGGTCTGGATGCTCGCGTCCACGACGCCGATCTCCGTCTCCAGCACGCAACCGTCTTCCGCCAGCCGTTCATCAGGCAGCACTTCCAGGAACTGGACCTTGGGGCATGACTCCAGCATGGACTGCACGCGAGACTGGAGCCACTCTGCCTGGGCCGGGGCCACACGAACGGTGACATGCCCCTCATTGCGGGTGGTTTCCAGCGCATGACGCACGGCCTGCTCGACAATCTCCTTCTGCTCAAAGGTGCCAAGGACACGCCGCAGAGCCCGCATCACCAGGTCGATCATCACGCCTTCCACTTTGGAAAAGTAGGCGGCGCTCTGGGTCATGCATTCCATGATCTGCCCGGCGATCTCCGCCTTGCCCTCCTCCTGACCTTCCTTGAACCCCTCCTCACGGCGGCGCTCGTACTCTGCCTGCGCTTCGGCACGCTTCTGGTCCGCATCCACCTGGCCGGCCTTTCGCAGCCGGATGGATTCACTGACCGCGGCATCCACGATCGCCTTCGCACCGGCGATCACGGCATAGTCTTCCGCCCTGACCACCTTCGCGCTGGGCTCTATGGCCACTCCCGTTGCATTCAGGCAAAGCATGCCATTTCCTCCTTGGTAAAAACTTCATTCCCGATCTTCCGGACGAATGTCCAGATCTGGTCGCACTCCTCGGTGGCCAGCTTGGGTGCGGCGTCCTGCTGCAGGGAAGGCGGCAGTTTTACCGAGAACCTCCGGAGCAGTTCCGAGGGTTCATCTGACAGCATGCCCAAGACGGTGGCCCAGCCCGTGGTCAGCACCTGCTGGCCCAGACTGCCCTCGCTTCGGGCGGTCAGCTGCGGTAACGCAGGTGCCGCCATTATTCGGCCCCGTCGCAAGGCGAAGGCGTGAGCCGCCGCACCAATGGCCGCCTTCAGCTCCAATGTCTGCACCCGGGCGATGGTGGCTGCGATCTTGGTCGCGTGGATGGCAGCCCCACAATAGCAAGCCAGCTTTTCCAACGTCATCCAGCTCATCAAAACCAGACGACGACGTGGTGGGGAGAAATCCCACCAGCCTGGCACTTGGTCTAATCCCAACTGGGTGGTCGCCCAGCGGGAGGCATGCTTCTGCCCCACCGGAGAATTTGCCAGGAATGCCAGGACATCTGCATGCGGCAACGCAGCGAGCCGATCCGGGTGGGCCCAATGCTGAGGCTTCCCCTGAAAGTCACCAATCAGCCGGAACAGGTCCGGCTGGCGGAGGGCCAGGTCTGCATACCATTGCGGCAGGTTCATGAGGCAGACTTGGGGTTGCCTTTGCGGAACATCAGAAAGAAGGCAGTAGCAAGGAGGAATCCTCCTGCGGCGGCGGCCGTCGGCACCCCCCAGGGGGGCAACGTCGCCAGCAGGCCGGCCGCCTTGGTTGTCTCCACCTTTTCCTTGCGACGCACCGGCTCCATGGCCTCAGCCGAGGTGATGACCAGCTCCACGTTTTCTGGTTTCAGTCCTTCCACGCTGCGGGTCACCAAGTTCTTCAGGTCCTGGGTGTTGTTCGCGAGATTGTATCCAGGGCGGCACTTGATGAAGACCGCCGCCGACGCGGGATTGGTCTCTTCAGCCAGAGGATCCGTGTCCGGCAGGGCGATGTGGACGCGGGCGGCCACCACCCCGTCGATCTTCATGAAAGTCTCCGAGAGCTCCTGGCTCAAGGCATAGATGAAACGCACGCGCTCTTCCGTCGGGGAACTAACCAGCCCGGACTTCTGAAAGATTTCACCCATGCGCTGGAAGCTCTGGCGGGGAAGGCCCATGGCCTGCAGCGTCTGCATGGCAAAAGGGAAGTCCTCGGACTTCACCTGCAAGGCCCACTTGTCTTCCTTGCCCGGAGTCTTGGTGCAGGCGACATCACGCTCCATCAGAGCGGCCATGACCTCATTGGCTTCTTCCTCACGCAGATCGCTGAAGAGGGGCACCTGCTTGGCACAGCTCACCAGCAGCAGGCCACAAAGACAAAGAGTGATTCGAGAAAGGGGAGCCATGAAATAGGGCGAAAGAGGAAATACAAAAAATCAAACAGATGACAGGTGCCGCGGACGAGGGCGTGTGGATGCCGCGGCCTCATCCGTCTGGCGCACCTGGCTGGCTCAACCGCCGCGGCTGAGTTCCTTGATGGTGTTGGTGCCAGCCTTGGAAGCATTGTCCACACCCATGACCGACATGCTCCACCGGGCGACTTCAACTTGAAGGGCCATGATCTCACCGAAATCGGTGCCGAGCTTCAACGGACCGGTGCTGGAGATGTGCTCCAAACGGGAGTTGATAGCACTCATCGAGTCATGATAGCCGGTGTTGAAATGGGAAATGCCGTCGAGGATGGAGTCTCCCAGCGTGTTGAATTTCGTCGGTTCCACAGCACCGGCTGCGGCGGGGGCGGCCGGTGCCTGGGCAGGCGCGATGGAGGGTGCCGCGGTGCTGGCAATCATGGCCCGCAGTTGCTCCAGATCTTGGGGCGAGGACACCCCCAGCGGAGCAGGCACGGACGCAGTGGCTGCGACGGCAGTCTGCGCTTGGACGGGAAGTGCGACAAGAGGTACGCTCATAGAAAGTTGCGTTTGGGTGCCAGTTGATCGGAAGACAGCGACAACAAATTGCTCGCCATCGCCCGGGCGTCGGGTTGCGAGGAAGTGCTGGCGACTTCCTGCAAGATGGCATGCCCTTCCTCCTCCCGGCCCTGAAGTCTCAACGCGCACCCCAGATGGGCGCGGGCGAGGTCAGAGCCGGGATTCAGGGTCAATGCACCTTCCTTCAGCGATTTGATGGCCACCTCGGGGTTGCCCGAGAGGATGGCGACGACTGCCCCTCCAATGATGGGAATCTCGCTCTCCGGTCGCACAGCTTGTACGCCGTCAAAGACGGCGATGGCCTCCTTGTAGAGACCATTCCATGCGGCCAGGTAGCCTATGCGCATCAAGAGACGGACGAGCTCAGAATCGACGGGGATCATGCACTGGCAGACGTGGTTCTAACGTTGATGGGCCAGAACCTAACGAAGGTTGCTGACAGCGTTCTTCGCGGGCTCCTGGATCGCTTTCACAAGGTTGGAGACAGCCGTGGCTGCGTTCGTCACCTGGTTCACGCGCATCTGCAGCAGCACCACCGCACCCGGGTCGGAGAAGTCCGTTTGCGAGGCATCCGTCATCACCTGGGTGGTTTCTTCGTTCAGCGTGTTGGCCATCGTGGTCACGGTGTTCCAGACGGGCGAGTTGCTGCCGAACAACGGGGGATCAAAGTCAATTGCCATGGTGTTTGTGTGCCTTTCTTTGTTTCTTGTTTGTTTGTAGGTTTCCGATGTGGAGTTTTGAATGACTCAGTCGTTTTGTTTATCCCCGCCAGTGGCGAGCACCTTGAGCGTGGTAAAAAATCGGATCAGTTTTTCAGCCTGATCAATGCTGTGGGCGAGCCGGTTGGCGGCCTCATAATCACCAGGAGCCAGACCTGCACTGCGGGCCTGGTTCAGCTTGTCCCGCCAGGTGCCGAGATATTCAGTGAGCTGGGCACGGAAGGTCCCGTCCTGGTCGTTGGCCAAGGCATCCGCAAGATCTGGGGTATCAATGTCTGTCATGGTTTGGATTCCTTGTGACCGGACGAGGCAACTGGCGGTTTGCTGGAGTGAGGCTGGGGCGATTCACTTGCTGCCACCGCAGCCTCCAATGCCTCCTGCTTGGCCTTCTGCCTTTCTGAGAGGCCGGGTTTCTGAAAATCTGCGGGAACGGCTATGGAGACGGTCTTTTCCGGAGCAGCAGCCGGCGCCAGCTCCGCCGTTGGGAGCGGAGGCTCCACGTCTTTTGGAGCAGAGGCTTTCTCCGCAGAAGGGAGAACCGGCTCCGCGTCCGCTGGCAGTGCCCGCCGGACGGAAATCGCCTCTGCCGTGGTGCCGCTGTCTTGAAGCGCCTCCGAAACGGTGGCGATGTCCATGGTCGTTTCTCTTGAGGCGGCTCCCGAGGTCGCACCCAGGATGACCATGTCGCCAATTCCCACCACCCGTTCGCTCTCGCCTTCCTGGATGACCACGCGCCCTTCACCGACCTGCTTGATCACGCCCCCGAACGGCAGACGGGCTCCGGCAAAATAGATGCCCCCGCTGCTGAGTCGCATGGAGCCCAGCCCGCCAGGACGATTCTGAATGGTTTCCACCGTGGCGTCAGGCTTGTCGATGGTGGGGAAAAGAGCCCGCGGCACCGGAGGAGGGGCCTGGAAGAGCCCTGTTGCGGAAGCGGCGGCATTCACCGCCCCAGCGCCGTTCGCTCCCACGCCACGATCTGGAGCACTGGAAGTGATGCCCATGCTGCCACGATTCGGGATCATCGCTGGCTCGCGCGGGGCCTGGGTCTGGCTGATGCGTTCCGCCGAAGCTGCCGCCAAGCCCGCCGCAGGAGTGAGGGTTGCGGCGGCGGCAACGCCATCCCCCGCCCTCTTCGATGGCGCGCCCGCCGTGTCTGTCTCACCTTGCTTTTGTGCCGCAGCATGCGCGGGAAGCGTCACGATGACCGTCCGGTCTGTGGGCTTCATGATGGACGGCACTGTGACTTGGGAGTCCACTCCAGTGACCCCCGGAATTTCATCCGTGAGCTGCTGCTTCACCCGGTTCCACAAATCGCGATCCGCAACACTGCCACTGACCACCAGCCGGCCTTCGGCGTTCGCCGTGACATCCAGCGGCAGGCGTTGCAGGCGGAGGATGGAACGGGCGCTTTCTGCCAGCGACTCAAGACTCCAGATCCGGGGCACCACACCGGAAGCCTTGGTGCGGAGGTCCACTTCAATGTCTCTCAACTGGTCCGACTTGGGGACATAACCGCGGGCATAGAGCCGACCGCCGTCCGATTCCACCCGCACATCTTCTGAGGCACCATGCAACTTGAGCACCGCTTCAGCCCGGGATTTCAGGTCATTGTCGTCCCCCCCGCCAGGCAAGGGATTGTTCCCCTTCCAGATATTAAACAGAATCAACCATGCGGTCAGCAGCAGCAGGCCAAATGCCACACCAAAGATCGCCACCGCCCGCTTGGGAGGGGGCGGGGTCTCGCCCTCCGCACCAGCGGTTGCTGGACCTCCACCCCCATTCCCCGCCGCTGCGCCCGGGGTTGCGGCAGAGCTCTCCGCCGCTTTGCCCTCCGCGCCAAGTGCTGGCTCGGGGGCTTCTTTCTCCAATTCCGGCGCATCGCCCGCAGAAAGGAGAGGCCACTTGCCATCCACTGGACCGATCACCAAATGCGTGCCACCCAAGGTGATGAACACAAAGGGTTCCACCTTCTGGCGGGTGTCTTTGACGCGCTTGCCCGCCAGATACACACGGCCGCCCAGAGGCTCGACAAACAACGCCTTGGGACCGGCATCGATCGCCATGTGCTGCGGGGCGATCAGGACATCGTGCAACACCACATCGCAGCCCTCATCGCTGCCAATGAGGCTCTTGCCGGGTGCAAGGTCGATCTCCGCGCCCTGGTGGGGGCCCGCGATCACCTTCAGCAGCCACTGGGAACGGGTATCACTCATTTGGGATTGATCTTGATGCGGGGAAGCACAGGGGGGGCGTCATACTCAGACGATTGCCGGACCGTGGATCCGCGGGGCTCCACTACAGGGTGGGAAGTCTCTCCAGCAGGCACTCCCGGGGCGGGGAGCAAGATCGGATCCAGCATGGTCGGATTGGGGTTGGACGCCTTCCAGGCCTCATTGGCCACTTCCCGGGCCCGGATGGCGGAGGGGTGAACGTCATCACGTACCGCAGGGGTGGAGTGCAGCTGCACATCCACCACCTTGGGTGTGATGAAGAAGAAGCGCTGTTTGCGCTCATTCAGGACCTCCTTGCGTTTGAAGGCATAGCCGACCACGGGAATGTCGCCCAGGATGGGTATCTGGCGGGTGTTCTTGGTCTTTCGTTCGATGAAATAGCCTCCTACCAGCAGGGTCTTGCTCTCAGGGACGATCGCCTGGGTCGTGATGGCACTCTCCCGGGTGCCGGGGATGTCATCCACAGAGGTGTCTTCGAAGTTGCCGTCCGTAATGTCCAGGTGCAGGCGGAAGGAACGTTTTCCATTCTCCACTACCAGATTGGGAGTGACGCGGAACTGCACGCCGGCAGTCACGTCGAAAAGATCCACTTCCTGATCCCCAGCCACCCGAACATAGAAGGTCTCCTCGGTGCGCACCACGGCCTCGACGTTTTCCATCGTCAGAACCGATGGGCTGGAGACAATGTCCGCACCGCCTTTCGTCTCAAGGGCTCGCAAGCGGGTCAGCAGGTCAAATCCTTCCCCTCCAATGAGGGCCGCAACATTCAGCCCGCCACCCCGGACGAGATTGGTGCCGTCCACAAACGATGGGGTGGTCTCAGGGGGCGCTTCTCCGCCATCGAACTGGCTGCGGTCCGCTTCAAATCCAAACCGGTATTTGTTGCCATCCTTGGCGGTGTAGTTCCCGAGGAACTCCATGCCGAAGTCTTTCCCATTGGTGGTGTCCACATCCACAATCGCCGCCGTGATTTCGATGGCGTTGGTGGGCACGTCGAGCATCTGGATCAGCTCATCATAGAGGGGCATGCGGGAGCCCAGATCGCGTACGACGATCGCATTCAGACGACCATCCACAACGATGATGGGCTCAATGGGGTCGCCAGGCTGAGGAGCATTGGAGGGCCCCGGCGCACCCCGCGGAGCACCACTGCCTGCCGGGGGCTGCCCAATAGAGGAAAGACCCTCGCCCCGCAAACCGTCACGAGACCGCAGACGCTCGGAGTAAACGGGACCATTCACCGGATTCGAACCCTTCGGGTTCATCAGATTCTGCAAGGTGGTGGCTACGCCGGGAATGCGGACGGAGGAACCCGATCCAGAACCCACGGTGGAATCCTGGGCGGTGGCGTACTTGAGGCGGTAGGTGCGCACCGTGTACTCGGAGCCGGACTGCTCCACCTTGATGGACATCTGGGCATCCAGCTCACGGGCGACAATCTCGGTTGCTTGAATGTAACGAGGCCCACCAGCCAGCAGCAGCAGCCCAGGACGGTCGGCCCCCTTGATCAGGCTTTCTCTGCCCACAGGTCCGCTGGCAAAGCCCACCGACCGCAGCGCATCCTCCAAGCTCTTGCGGGTCAGGGCGTTGACCACCAGCGTCCGCGTGAGCACTTCATCCGCAGCATCCACATAGATTTTGCCTCCGTCATAAAACCAGGTGCAGTTGCCCACCTCACACAGGGTGTCGAGCATGGCACTCGTGGCAACAGACTGGAAGTCGCCACTCACCACCGCCTTCACCTGCGGACTGATGATGGCCTGCAGCCCCTGTTTGGAGGCCAGCTCCTGGAGGAGATCTGCCACCGTGCGTTGCTGCACCGCCTGCAAGCTCACCCGGGCGGTTTTCCATGGGATGTCTGCGTGGGCCACCGGTGCCGCCAAGGCCGCCAGGACCGTACACGCAAAAAGACTGTAGGAGAAAGAGCGCATGCGTGGGGTTAGTTGGCACCAAGCCATTGCCGCCAGAAGCTGGCTTCGTTCAAGAGTGACTCGACGGCAGCCAGCCCGTCTGAAACGGACCGCAGCTCACCGTCAAAACGCCGCCAGAGGAACAGTTCCCGGGTGCCCGGCTCGAAGCAGATCGACTCCGCAGTGGCCAGCTTGCTGAAGCGGGCTCCCGAGAGAGCCAGGCAATCCGAAAGCAAGACCCCGAGCGGCTGCCGCCTGATCTGTGCCAAATCATCCGCCAAACCAATGACCCCTGCGAAAACAATTTTCCCATCCTGAATCCGGTAGAGACGCAACGGCACGCCATCCACCTCGAACGCGAAGTTTCCCGCGCCATCCGGGACAGGGCGGCTCAACCCCACCTCTTCACAGACGGCTGCTACGGTTTCTGAAATCGAGTCGGTCATGGTTCAGATGTCAATCAGGTCGCGATGCGTCCCAACGGCTGGATGGTGATCTCTTCGGTGAGTTCCTGGTGGGAGAGAACGGGAAGTTCGTAAAATTCCTGTTCGATAAGCTTCCGGGTGTAGCGGCGGACATCCAGGGAGGTGAGCAGCACGGGACGCTGGTTGCTTTCCCAAATGTTGCCAACCTGCTTGCGCACGGATTGCAGGAGCGCTTTGACCGTGCCTGGGTCGAGTGCCAGGTAGGCCCCCGCGGAGGTCTGGCGCACAGCCTTGCGAATGCTCTCTTCCAGACTGGGCTCCAGCAGATACACCGCCAGGAGATTTTGTCCGCGGCTGAATTTGTAGCTGATATAGCGGCGCAAGCTGGATCGCACGTACTCAGTCAGAAGCACCGCCTCCTTCTCCTTCTGGCCCCACTCGATCAATGACTGGAGAATGGTGCGCAAGTTTCGGATGGAAATCTCCTCCTGCACCAACCGCTGGAAGACTTCGGTGATCTTCTGCACTGGCAGGACACGCTGCACCTCCCGCACCACCTCGGCAAACTGGCCTTCCATTTTTTCCAGAAGGTATTTCGTCTCCTGCAGCCCCACGAAGTCTGCGGCGTATCGCTTGAGGATGACGGAGAGATGATACGTCAACACCTGGGTAGGAGCCAGGTAGGGCACATTGGTCTTGTCGAGGTCCACCTTGCGTTCTGCGGGAACCCAGAGCGGTGGCAGCCCCTTCAGGAAGGTCTTCTCCTCGACAAACGGGATATTGAGCATCTTGAGCGACTCCGCCTTCTCCCGCGCCAGAACGTGGCCTGCTTTGAAGCTCCCTTCGGCGATGGGCACCTCATGGAGCATGATCTTGTAGGCTCCCGCTGGAAGCGATTCGTTGAACCGGAGGTGGATGCCTGGGAACGGCACTCCTAGATCGTGATACAGTGCCTGCCGCACCCGGATCAGCTCCTCGTTCATCGATGCTGCATCGATGGCATTCTGACTGGCAGCAGAGACATCCATCAGCAGTGGGACGGTGATGGAGAACTCGTCATTTGCATCTTTCTTCTTGGGTTGCGGCTTGGATCCGGTGGGGGCCATCGCGGGCAGGTCCCGCTTGTCCTGCGTGGCCAGCACGGACTCGGCTGGCTGTTTGCGGCTCAAGGCAAAGCCCCCCACCCCGGACACCACCGCCAGGATCAAGAAAGGGATCTTGGGGAAACCCGGGATCAACGCAAATCCCACCATGAAACCGGCGGCGATCATGAGCGCCTTGGGCTGGGAAAGAAGCTGGTTGCCTACGTCACCCCCGAGCGCCCCCCCATCCTCTGAAGCCGACACGCGGGTCACAATCATGCCTGCGGTGATGGAAATGAGGAGCGCCGGAATTTGGGAGACCAGACCGTCACCAATGGTGAGGATGGAGTAGGTCGTGACCGCTTTGCCAATGTCCCAGCCTTTCTGCATCACGCCGATGCAGATCCCTGCAGTGATGTTGATGGCCGTGATGATGAGGCCGGCGATGGCGTCCCCTTTCACGAACTTCATGGCACCATCCATGGCACCATGAAGCTGGTTTTCTTTTTCCACCTTGTGTCGTCGGGCGGTGGCCTCCTCCTGGGTGATGGCTCCAGCACGCAAGTCGGCATCAATGGCCATCTGCTTGCCCGGCATGGCGTCCAAGGTGAATCGGGCACCGACTTCCGCGACACGTTCAGCCCCCTTGGTGATCACGATGAACTGGATCAAGGTGATGATCAGGAAGATCACGACCCCGACGACAAAGTTGCCGCCGACCACGAAATTTCCGAAGGTGTACACGATCTCCCCGGCATGGGCGTGCAACAAGATCAGACGGGTGGTCGTGATGTTGAGCGATAATCGAAAGAGGGTCGTGATGAGCAACAGCGAAGGGAACGTCGAAAACTCCAGGATGCCCGGCACATACATGGACAGCATGAGGAGCAGCATGGAGATCGCCAGGTTGATGGCGAGCAGCAGGTCCAGCACGGCCGGGGGCACCGGCAGGATCATCAGGGACAGAATGGCCACCACCACGACTGCAAGCAGCACGTCGTAGTAGCGGGAACCGCGAAGGATCGCGCCTTGGAGCTGAAGCATTTTTCCGGCCATGCGATCGTGTCAGGTCAGTCTGTTGTCGTAGTGAGAAGGCTGGTGAGAAACTCGCGCGCGGCTTCGTGCTTGCCCTGCTCCCAGAGGGCTTTGGCGAACACCAGACCCACCGGCATGCGGAGGTCGTTGGAGCTTTTTTGCAGGGCGCGGGTGGCCACCCTGGCGGCATCCACCGGCCGGCCATCCATCAACTCTCCCAAGGCAAGACAGCGCTGGACTTCCACATCGTCCGGGAACAGACGAAACAGGAGCCGCAACATGGCGCAGGCCGCCGCCGGCTTGTGTTGCTCCAGATGCAGGTAAGCCTGCAACATCATCCAGTCACGCTGGGCAGGCGTCAGGGTCCAATGACCCACCCGCGCAGACTTCCCCCCCGGAGTGCCCGGAGGCTCTCCGCTCATTCGGTTGAGGGTCTGGATGGTGTTGGGAGTCAACGAAATTAAGGGTCGGGTTCCATCTGCCTGAAAGAACGGGTCTGTTACAGGAAAATCCCGCTAACTTTCCAAAGGGGGACAGATTCACCCTTTCAGCAAGGCATAGCGATACTGCTCCCCCAGCTCATGGTCTGCGCCGAGGCCATTCAAGAGGCCGATGACCCCTTGAATCTCCTCCTTTTGCTGGGGATCTGTGGTGTCTTGAAGAGCCGCTACCAGCACTTTCAATATCTCCTCCCTCATGAGGTGAAACACACCAGGGCGCAGCATGGACTGATCCTCCACCCGGGGGCGGATTGCATCAAGCATGACCCGCTCGAACGTGTTGGCCTGAAGGATGGCCTCCATCCTCGCCTCCACCGAGGCATCAATGGGTTGCAACCGGGAATCCTCCGGAAGCATGGGGGCCACCTCATGATCTCCGATCTCGATCGAGGCGAGACCGAGCTTGGACTGAAAAGACTCTGGAATGAGGCGGGGCATGATGGCGAAGGTCAGTCAGACCGTGATGGCGAAAATCAAGCGGGCCGCACCACCGTGGACAGAGCGTCTTGCAGGGCCTCCAGTTGTGCGATGGCCTCGTGCAACGCAGGAAGGTTGAATTCGTAAGTCTCCATTCTCGCGGAGAAGACCAGAACCCCACGTCCCCCGGCGAGTGCGGCACGCACCGGCCAGCTTCCCGGTTGTCTGGGATGGGTCATTTCCAAAGCCATCTGGCAGGCGGCGGCGTCAGGCGGCTCGATCCTGCGGGAGAGGCTGACCGCTACAATCTCCTGGCGATCACCCACCAGCTCGATCGACAAGGTGCCAATGCCGCTGATGTCCAGAATCACCGCCCCCTGCTCATTGGGCTGCAGGTGCGCCATGCCCATGCTCTGGCCGAACTCGGACACGGTTTGATCAATGGGAGTCATCTTCAGTTAAGACGCCTCCTCCTTGGCGATTTCGGCATCCAGAGCCTGTTGCATCGCATCGAGCATTTTCTCCCGAATATCCGGGGTTGGGAATAGTTTCAAGGGAATCTGTCTGACTTTCTCTCGCAACTGGGTGACGAAAAAGATCCGGGTTTCGGGTTTCTTAAGCCCCACCCGGGTGGCGATCAGGCTGATGCGAGCGGGATCCACCCATCTCTGGGTGGTCATCTCCAAGATCTCCCGCATCAAGTCATGCGCCGTATAGGTCTCATCGGGCATATCCAAATCGGAAAGGCATGGGGTTGCGGACTCGTTCCAGCAGGTCAGAGAGGGTCCGGTAGAGATTGCCGAGGTATTGCACGTGATTGACGTTGTTGACGGCCGTTTCGAGGTGTGCCCGCTCCATCGAAGGCCCCAGACCATGAGAATCCAAATCACTGGCGGCGGCCCGGATCAGGAACTCCAGCGCTTGATCAAACCGCTTCTCGCCATAGCGCTGCATGATGGACTGGTACATGGACGACGCGGTGTCGCGTCCCAGGACGGCGTACCGGTAGAGGTCGCGCAACCGCTCCACCTGCTCCAGCCCCTGCTTGGCGAAGGACATCACATCCGCAGCGATGTTGAGCCCGGCCCGGATGGCTGGACCCGCCTCCTTCATGAGCGCGGCTTTGACGTTGCCAATCTTGGCCCGCAGTTCTTCTTCCACGCCCTCGGCCTCAAGCGCCTCCTCGGCAAAGGAAAGCGCAGCATACTGTTCGCTGACATCGCCAAAGTGTTCCTTGGCCATCTGACGGATCTGCTCCTCCGTGGCCCGCCCACCCATCTTTTTCAGGGAGTCCAGAAACTCGTGGAGCTTGTGGGATGAGCCGGACTGGCTCATCATGTTGACGTACTTGTCTGCCAGGTCCGTCGTCGTGAGCTTCATCGCCTCTTTCGAGCCGGCTTTACGCTCAGACAATTTTTTCTCCACCTTTTCAGCGGCGGCGAAACTCATCTCCTCAGCCGCGTCGGCCAAGGCAGAAGTGGCATCTTGCTGCACCACCTCCTGCCCCCGGAACAAGCCTTCCTGCCGCATGCCTTCGGAGACGGACTCGGAAGCCCCCTGTTTGGAGGAGAAAGCTCCCACGAGCCCCCGGATGTCGGCATTGAAGTTCATGGTGCGAAGCCAGGATGTTGGTCAGATGATCCGCAACTCAGATGTTGGAATGCTGCAACACCTGCATTTGGGCACTCATGAAGTCCTGGTAGAGCTTCAATACCATGTCTTGAAGCGACTTGGCAATGTCTCTCAGTTCTTCGGCGATGGACTGCTGGTTCTGCAGCTTTTTGCACTCGCCATCGAGCGCCTTGTTCGCCGCTTCCAGAAGCTCGGCCTGCTTCTTCAGCAAGGCACCGTCCAGCTTGAGCTGCTCTGTGTGGATGTTGCCGGCCCCTTCCAGGATCTGGCTGAGGCTGCTGCCCGCCTGGCTGGCCGCGGGTCCACCCCAAATGCTGCCGAAGGCCCCGATGAAGCTGAGGCAGCCGCCAACGATGCTGAAGATCGCCTGCTGCTTCTCCGCTTCGATCTGTTTCAAAGCAGCGTCGTAGTTCTTCTGAGCGACATCACGCAAGTTGTTGGCCTGCGTCATCATCAGATCATACTCCCCGTTGAGGGCGTTCGTTTTTGCTTCGGAAGCAAATTGCCTCAACTCCATCGCCGTCTGAAGCATCAGCTTCAAGAAGTCGGTGAAGTCGGGATAATTGCCGCCTTCGATGATCGCATAGAGGCTCTTTGCTGCCGTGTCCGCCGCTTCCTCCACATGATTGAAGAGATTGTACACGCCCCCGATGTGGGCCTCCGCTCCTTCCACGCCCAACCGGGAGACGAGATCCCCCACTTGGCTCGCCATTTTTCCCGCCTGGAACAACCCACCAAGCGCGGCGTAGAGTTCCAGGGGTGTCATGCCCAGATCCTTGCAGGCCTGCTCCAGCTCGTTGATCGGGATTTCCCCGGTCAGAGGCAGTTCCAAGGTGATGCGGAAACCCTCTCCCAATGCCCCGTTTTGCTTGCCGACAGTGAAGCTTACGGTCAGCGACTCGTCACCCTTTTCGGTGGGCGACGGATCGTTGATATCAAGCTGCGGATTGAACGAGGTGCTGGAGACGTGGGAGGTGGTGCTGGAAATGCTGACACTCATAATCTGGGCAGGTTAGGGTCTTGGCGTCCGACTCAGGCCGCCTGGGTCTGGTGGAGTTGAGTCATCGTCTGAGCACTGTCATCGATGGCCTGGAAAAGGATGGACATGGTCTCCATTGCGGAGTTGAGCATCTCTTCCAGCTGGGCTTGCAGATCTTCGATCGTCTTCTTGAGCAGGGTGATCATGGCTTCCAACGCCTTGGCTGCCGCTTCGGCCAGCTCCGCTTCTTTCATGGCATCGGCCGCCTGCTTCATCAGGTCCTGAATCTCCAGCTTCACGACCCCTTCGGTGATCTTGCTGATGCCCTTGACCAGCCCCTGCGTCGCGGCCATCTGAATGCCCCAAATCGCGGTGGCCTTGAAAGCGGACACACAGGCCTTGTAAGTGGCCTTGAGAGCCTCCTTGACCACCACTTCCGTCAGGCTGTCGATGCCCTGTTTGGTGAGCTCCTTCATGGTGCTCTTCACCATCTCCTTCATGCTGTTTTCCAGCATCTGCTTGCCCAGGGCACCTCCCAGTTTGCTGATGAGCGGGTTGGCCAGATTTTGCATCGCCGTCATCATCGCCTGCTTGGCCATGATGGAGGCGGCTTTCAGGGTTTGCCCGATGCTCTGATGAACGCCGGCCTTGCCGATTTCTTTGAGCGCGGCTTTCATGCCTTCCTTCAGCCCCATGGTGATGCCCCCCAAGCCGCCAATGAGGCCGCCAATGCCTGCCACCACGGCGCATCCAATCATAACACCGTTGATGGCCTGTTTTTGGGCTTCACTCAGGACGCCATCTCCACCCATGGCCTTGTCCGTGGCATCAATGGCTAAGGCGATATTACACCCGGCAGAACAGAGCTGCGCCCCTGCGGCCGCAATCATCCCCACCGTGCCCGCCCAGTTGCCCGCGACAAAGTTGGCGGCGGCAGCGACGATGCTGAAAACGGCAGAGACAATGTCCACCGCTGCCATCACCCAGCTCGCGATGGCCTGGAAGACGTTGCCCTTCTTGTTGGCCTCCTGCTGCTTTTCCACCGCTTCCTTCATCTCCTTGAGCTGTGTCTCAAGGTTCTGGAGTTGTTCCTTGTGGGCCTGGTCCACCTCCTTCATCCGACCGTCGATGACCGTCTTTGAAACCTGCGTCTGAAGTTCGTCCAGAGCTTGCTGAAGCAGGGCAATCCGCAGCGTCAGGTCCGTGACCTTCTGCATGAGGGTCGCCTTGGGTGCCTCGAGCCCTGGTGCTCCATCCTTGGCACCGGCATTGGCCCCAGCAATGATGGTGCCGAGCATCTCCAGCGCCTTCAGAACCGACTCCTTGGCAGCCTTCTTGATGTCGTTGAGATCTGCTCCTCCCAGAAGTTCCTGGGGGTTGATGAACGGAATGTTGGGATTGTTGGAAATATTCATGACTCGGAAGTGGCGGTGGTGATTTCTTTCTGGCCCTGCTGGAGCAGTTCGAGCGTGTGCTCCGCCTGCTGTTTGAGCTCGGCGTGCTCCGCCTTGCCTTCCGCATTGGCGATGGTGGCGCGCAGCGCCGCCTCCGCCTCCTTGATCTTGCCGGTGGCGATGAATGACCGGGCACAGTGGAAGGAAGGAACTGGGTCGGAAACGTCAAGGAACCCCAGGTATCCAAAGGCCTTGATGGCGTCTTTGTGATTTCCTTCCATCGCCCGGCTGGAGCCCAGGCCCATCCAGTAGCGCTTGTCGAAGTGATCCAGAGACGCCAGCAACTGGAACACCTTGGAGGATTCCTCGTACTGCCCGGCGTTGTACTGATTGTAGGCCACCATGTAGAAGACCTCCATGCTCTCCGGAGTGAGATTCGTGAAATCCCTCATGGTCCGGCCGTTGGCACCGAAATTCGTGAGCATCTCCGCCCATTCATCCGCGGTCTCGTATGGCAGGCCCGTCGGCATGGGTGCGTCTGGAAGTTCGATGTCGTCAAATTCGGTGGTCGTGTCGCTCATTTGGCTTGCTCGGTTGAAAGGATTGGGTCTTCTAAAAAACAGTCTGGCCTTCGCGCCAAACGGGTTACATTACAAATTGCGAAGTTGTGACTTGAGCAGGCCGTCCAGTTTCTCCTGGAGCTTGCTGAGCACCTCCAGAGCGCTGTTGTAGCGGTTCAACACCTGCTGGTAGTCCAGCATCATGTCCTGGGACTGGGCGGACTTGCGGTCGATGTAGTTTTTGAGGTTGATTCGGTTTTCCTGCCACTCCCCCCAGTTGTGGAGGTAGTCGTTGCCCGAGCGGTCGAACAGAGAATCCCCGCGGTTGCTGGCCCGGGCATTGAACAGCATCATTTGGATGGACTCATAGCTGCTGTCGCCTGTGTAGTTTCCGTCCTTGTCCAGGTTGCGGATGTTCGCCACCTTCTCCAGTTCGGCCAGTGCGGCGTTGGCCTGGCGCAAATCTTCCTGCACCTCTTCCACCAAGGCCTGCTTGTAGGCGAGTTTGGCCTTGAGGACCTGGATGCGGGCCTCGTTCCAGTAATAAAGGTATTCCGTGGGAGACAGGGCTTTGAAGTTGTTGATCTGTTTGACGTCGCCTTCTTGATAATAGTAATACTTTGCGCCGTCAGTCCCGATGCCAGTGATGATCTGAACCTCTTGCAAGGTCGGGTTCGTCACCCCGCCAGATCCGTCAAAGATGACCCCTTCCTTGAAAATAAATTCGAAGTCGGTCACGATCCCTGCCTGGTTCTTGATCTCCTTTTTCTGTACCACCGAAAGATCAATCCCCTCGGGGACCAGATATGTTTTGTAGATGTTTTCCCCGTTGGAATTTTTGCCGACGATTTCAGTAGTGATCCGGTCATAAACCACGTTGTTCGTCGGGGAGGTGTACGGCGAAATCGTCACCACCGTCCAGACATTGTCCGGATTGGCCCTGGTCTTGAGAGCGTCCCCCTTTGCGAAGGTCTGGGTGATCAGATCGTAGTAGAACTTGAGGATGACCTGTTCCGGGTTGGAGGTGGATTGTCCCGTGAACCCCGTGTCATTGTCGGCAAAAATCCCCTGAAGGGCGAAGGTTGGGGTGTGGTTGACATCCGGATCCGGCACCGTGTTGGTGTACTTGTTGTTCTCGTGGTAGGGATCCGCGGTGGTCCCAGCCCCCCTCACGGCATTACGGCAGTAGAGAATAACGGAATAGACCTCTTCGAGAAACTCCCGAATCAGGGCATTGCGATCATAGGGCTTGTTCGGATCAGTGGTAGCGGGCTGGTCCTCTACAATTGTCTTCTCAAACTTGGCGATGCGGGCATCAATGGCTTCCAGCATGTCCTCCGGACTGGGCAAGCCTGCCGCCGTGAACTTCGCCACGGCATTAGACAGTTCCGTGCGCAGGGCCGTCACGTCGGAATTGGCATTGATGTAGAAATTGTGCAGCGTGAGATCCGTGAAGGCGGAGGTACTGTAGGCCATGATCTTGGGGGACTGGGGTGGAATGTTGGAAGTTGAGTGGCAACGCGTACGGTCAGATGCGGTAGCGGCTGCCCACGGCCCGGGGGCCAGCGGCTTGAGTCACCGGAGCGTTGACTCGTTTTTCGAAGTTGCGGACGGTGTCCTCGATGTTCTCGAACTCCGTCAAAAGCGTGCTGTAAATATACTGGTCGTCAGGAGGAATGCCGTTACCAAGCAGCACGCGCTTCCCAATGCCAGCCCGGACGCCGAGATCTTCGTAGAGCTCATCCGCAACAGCGTTGGCCATAGCTCCGGCCGCCAGAAGCACGTCCATCTGTTCCACCAGCGCGGCGGTCTGCTCTCTCAGCCTTGCCAGGTCGGCGAGATCTTCTGCGGTGGCAGGTGGGGCGTCGGGCGTCATAAGACTTGGAGGGAGGCCGGGTTGTTTCCTTAGGGTCAGATCATCATGCCGGACTGGGCCATGCGGGTTACCAGCTTGCCTTCCTCCGTTGGAGTGCTGGCATCGGAACCCCAATCCATGCCCCACTTCTGGTGCAGGTCACGCATTTTGTCGGCGAAACCTTCCTGCTGCTCGTCGGAAAGGCGGTCGTCCTGAACGATCTCCTTCAGCGAATCATCCTCAGCGACAATCTTCACAAACTCCTGAACATTCTCCTGCGCCTCAACAAAGAGGCCGCGGGCACGATTGAGGTGTTCGGTGTAGGTCTTGATCGACTTGCTGACATTCTCCTTGAGCGTCTCCAGCAGTTTGGGATCCGTCTCGAAGTTGCCCGCGATGGTCTTGAGCAGATCCAGATTCTGAAGAAAGGGATTGCCGCCGATAGAAGGCGAAGAGGAAGACGGCGTCGGCACCCCGTCAGGATCCTCACCTCGCAGCTTGAACATCAACTCTTCAAACAACTGGATGTCGGCACGGGAGAGAACCCGACCGCCAAACTCTCCGCCTCCCGCAGCCGGGCTGGATTCCGTCTGCAGTTCATTCGAAAGAAGCCGCTGAAGCGTCTCGATCCGGCGCAGATCATCGGGTGAAAGCCCGAGTTGACGGTTTTGCAGGCGGTCAAGAATTGCAGCGAGACGCCGCGCATCCGCCACGGTGAGCTTCCGCACATCCGTCGAGAGTCCGGTTCCGGCGGAACTGTTCTCGGCAATCTCCGGCCCGCTCCTCAGGCGGCCCAGCAGTTCCTCCAGCTCGAACGTATCTGCCAGCCCAATGTTCAGGCCCCGGAGCTGCGCGGTCAGATCGCTGAGGAACTGGGAATTCTCCTCGGTCAGTCCGATCAGGCCGACCTCTGCCAGACCGGCCTTCACCGACTCCAGCAACTGCAGGCCTTCCCCGTTGAGCGTGGCGAGACCGCCGGCCGCAAGCTCGGCCTTCAGTTTGCCCACGAGGGTGAGCAACGCCTCGGCATCCACCCCGCTGATGGGCAGGCCCAGCGACGCCAACGTGGCCAGCAGGTCAACGTCCTCCGCATTCAAGACGGGGAGGGAGGCCGGCGCAGAGGGAAAGAGGCTTTCATCAATCTTGAATCCGCCAATGAGCAGGCTCGCCCGGCGCATCGCCTGGGTGACGGGATCGACCGCAGGAGTTGTTTCCTCAGTTTGAGTGCTGGAGGACGGCGGCGTTGCCAGCTGGGGCAGGACGCTGGTGCCCGTTGTTTCATAGCTTTGCCCGAGAGCAGCCTTGCCCAGGTTCGTCAGGAGTTGCTGGGCATCGTTGAACCCCACCCCGCCGGACCCTCCACCCTGTAGGGCCTGCAGGTTCGTGAGGGCAGATTCCAGACGTTTCTGAATCGAGGCCAGCACATCTTTTTCCGCTGCTGAAGCCTCGGATTTGTCAGACTGCTCATCCGACCCTTGTTTCTGAATTTGCTCAAGGAACTGGTTCAGCTCCATGAGCGCTTCACTGGCCTTGGCCGTCTCCACCAGCACCTGCTGGAATGAGGTCTGCATCTCCGTGACAAGCGTGTTCAGAATGCTCGCCACCTGGAAGAATTCCTCCTCGTTCAACTTGCCGTCCCCGTCGGAATCGTAAAGGCTGACATCGAATCCGATCTCATCCAGAAAGGCTTTCAGATCGGCCGGGATCTCCACGTCTGAAGCATCCAGAACAAACTTGTTGTTGGAGGCCGTGGCCGCCACCTGCTCACGGCTGGCCGCGTCCCCCAGCGTGTTCGCCCCCAGCGTCCAGTTCGCTGTGGTGGCCCCCATGTTGATCCGATACCCGTCATTGGTCGTGGCATCGTACTTGCGCCCGTCCTGGGTGATGACGCCAGACGGCGTGGCCCCGGACTTGATGTTCGTGAGTTCGAGGTGATTGCGCCCTTTCGTCGCCGAAATGATCGCGCCCGCCGCATTGGGCGTGATGGTGATCTTGGTCTCGTTGGGCAGCACGAAGGTGCTGGTGTTGGAAAACTTCCAGCCGTTGCCTGCGCCATCCAGGGGATCCACCGACCCATCAGGCTGGATGAGGATGCCTTTGCCGTCGGAACCTGTGAGGGTCATGTAGCCAGTACTGCCCCATGACGTGAGGGTGTAGCCGTCTCCCAAGTCATAGGACTTCTGGGCGGTGGTCAGCTTGATCTGGCAGATCGGCTCTGCCTTGAAATCCACGACGCCTTGCGCCGCCGTCACCACTGCCGCAGCGGCGGTCACAACGGCAGTCGCCGCGGTGACGCGGGCGTTCGCCGCCGTCAGCGCGGTCTGGGCATTGGTCACCGCGGTCTGCGCCGCCGTCACGGCCGCTTGCGCCGCAGCGATCGTGGCGGGCACTTGGGGATTGGCCGCCTGCGCCGCTGTCAGCGCTGCTTGGGCGGAGGTCAGGTTGGTTTGGGCGGTTGTGAGATTGGTCTGGGCCGTGGTCTTGGCGGCATTGGCGTTGACCAGTGCGGCATCGGCTTTGGTCTTGGCCGCCTTGGCATCCGTCAGCGCCTGCTCCGCATCGGCAAACCCTCCCGTGGCATTGCCCGCCTGGATTTTGTCCACGGCGGCTCTCGCCTTGTCCGCAGCAGCTTTGGCTTCCTCTGCCGCGGTCCTCTCCGGCGTTCCAGCCGTCGTGCCATTCAGTGCAGTGGTGATGCTGGTCACCGCGTTGCTTGTGGTGGTGGAATACGGAGCCCCCTGCGTGTTCAGGCCACTGTTGACCGCCGTCACGGTCGAGGCGTTGGCGGTTGTGCCCGTGGTGGAAAAGGGATTCAGCAGGGCCTTCTGCCTTGCGGCCTCAATCGATTCCATGCTGGCCTGCAGGCTTTCCACGGTCTTCGAGTAGGCGGAAAGTTGATCCAGGGAATTGACCAAGCCCTTGAACCCGGATGAGACCGACTGGGAAACAAGGAGGCGGTGCTCTTCAAACACCACGGAAAAAGCCAGGGCTGAATCCAGTGCGGCGGCCTTGGTGGTATCGTTGACGGAGAGTGAAATCATGAATGGATGGTATTCAAAGTTTGCCTCAAAAAGGCCCCGTGCGGATACTGGAGCAGCCAAGCCCAAGTGTCACATCATGCCGCTCTTCCCCAAAGACGATTTTACCCTGTGGCTGGAGGCCCAAGGCACCCAGCCGGCCTTGTACCAGCCAGCGGCCCGGTACGGCGGCGCGCCCGTCGGTTGGAAGATCTTTATCGGCCAGTCCTCCTTTGTGTACCGCCTGCCGGAGGACAAGCCCGGAGTGTTGCTTATTGTCCTCTTCGAGCGACTGGGCGACCGCAAGGGGCTGCGCAGCCCGTTTGCCGATTTTGTCCGCTTCATCTCCTCCGTGAAACGCAGCGGGGTGCCCGTCCACACCATCGAGGGACATGTGGAGGCGCTCAAGGGACGCCCTGAGGACAGTCTGGCTGACGAACAGATCGTGACCTTTTACAAAAGGTACCTCGCCGCGAATCAACTCCGCGTGGAAAACGGCATCGAATGGGTCGCGGGTAACCTCCTCTCTTACGTCGCCCCGCTGTCGGACATCCGCAAGCAAGACCGCGCCACCCCCCCTGGTCCGGAAGTGTCGTAGAAAACTAGCGTGGTTTGGGTCAGCGAGCATGTCCACCGCAAACAAGGGAGGGAGAGGGGTTTCCATCATGCATCTGCCCGCTTTGCTGGTCCGGTTACGAAAATAGCCAGTTTTTCGGGAGAAGGTGCCTTCCCGCAAAACGTTGGAGCATTCCATCGCCTTTCTGTCACAACCGGTTCACCTGAGCACTTGCTTTTTCAGGGATTTCTCCTTTTGGTGGGATCGTGAAGACCGCCTCGATCGCCCAACTCCTGGGCGTCCTCCTGTGTGCCACAGCAGTCACCTTGGTGTTCGTGCTGGCTCCACCCAGCGCGGGATGGTGGCAAAAGGGCATCGGTATCATTTTTTCCGTGGGATTTGCCATGAGAGTGACAGCTCTTCTTAGCGGCGGCGGTCCGCTTGCGACCGGAAAACCTGCCTGGCTGGCATGGTCCAGCGCCCTGCCCTTCGCTTTCCTGGCTTTTGCCGGACTCTGGCTGCCTCAGTTGTGGGCATGGATCACGATGACGGTCAGCTGGATCTGGGTCTTCAACACCCGGAAAATGTGGCAACCTTGATACACATTCAGCGTGGCAATATTTTGGCGCAGTCCTTGCGCCCTTTAGTGCCAACTGGCATTATAGCCCACCCCCTAAAAACCTGGACTTGGACCTGCACCCAGCCGCCATATGACCGATTCTGCAAACGTCCATACGGGAGGTCAGGTCTTCCCCGCCACTCGGTGGTCCCTCGTAGCAAATGCCCGGGAGGATGGTGATCTGGATGCTTCAGCCGCTCTTGAAGAGCTTTGCCGGACTTATTGGCCCCCACTCTATGCCTACCTGAGGCGCACCGGCCATTCCACGCACGATGCTGAGGACTACACCCAGGGGTTCCTCCTTTCTCTCATTCAGGATGAAAGCCTCGTACGGGCCGACCCCCAGCGCGGCCGGCTGCGCTCCTTTCTCTTGGGCGGGTTAAAGCGCTATGTCGGCAGAGTTTTGCGGGACGGCAACCGACTGAAACGCGGTGGCGGCGTGGAGCGATTCTCCCTGGATGCTGCCGAGGCTGAGCAGCGGTACGAAGCCATGCTCGTGGATGAGCTGACACCGGAGCATCTCTATGACCGCATGTGGGTCTCCACGCTGGTCACCTCCGTAATCAAACGACTGCAGGACGAAATGCAGGCCAGTGGGAAAGAGAAGACGTTTCTTGCGCTCCAGCCCTACCTGTTGAGCGGTGCCACCGAAACGGGCGGCTACACCAAGGTGGCCGCAGAATTGGGCATCAGCGAAGGGGCGGTGAAAGTGGCTGTGCACCGACTCCGGGGCCGCTACCGGGAACTGCTGCTGAAGCATATCACCGACACGCTTTCCAACTCCGACTCACTCAACGATGAGGTAGAGTACCTCTTGGGTCTTGCTGGCCGATAGGCGGCAGGGTCTGGTGCCGTGGGACAGGGGTGATTTCCAGAAACCGGATTCAATGGTGGAGTCAACAACCCCAGCAGCAGCCTGTGCCAATTGTGGTCGCCCCCTTGGTCCGACCGCTGCCGGGGCGTTTTGCCTGAGTTGCCTCCTTTCCCCTGCCCAGCACTGGCTGGACCAGAGTGAGGAAAGTTCCCGCTCCCTGTCCTCCCTGGAGGAATGGGAGCCAGGGGACAAGATCGACCGCTACCAACTGGAGGAATTGCTGGGGGAAGGCGGGTTCGGCATCGTTTACCGGGCCATCCAGCGGGAGCCCATCCACCGGGAGGTCGCGCTCAAGGTATTGAAACCCCGGATGGCATCGCGCGATGTCGTCGCCCGCTTTGAAGGGGAACGGCAGGCGCTGGCGATGATGGACCACCCCAACATTGCCCGGGTTTACGATGCGGGGGCGACCTTTTCCGGTTGCCCCTACTTCGTCATGGAGCTGGTCAAGGGCAAGCCCATCACGGAATTCTGCCGCCATCTGCCGCTGGAGCAGAGAATTCGCCTTTTCATTCAAGCGTGCCGCGGTGTGCAGCACGCTCACCAGAAGGGGGTGATCCACCGGGACATCAAACCCTCCAACGTGCTGGTGATGGGGGAGGGCATTATCTCCGTGGCCAAGGTGATCGACTTTGGCATCGCCAAGGCACTGGAGCAGCCCCTGGCCGATAAAACGATCTACACAGCCCAAGGGCAGGTCATGGGTACCCTGCAGTACATGAGCCCCGAACAGGCGCTCTCTGCCGGGATGGATGTGGACACGCGGAGTGACGTGTACTCCCTGGGGGTGCTGCTCTACGAGATGTTGACCGGAGTCACCCCGCTCCCCGCTGAGCGGGCCAACGGCAATGACCTGGCGGAGATTCTCAAGGCGGTGCGCGACGACACTCCCGTGCGCCCGAGCCAGGAGCTCGACAAGGCTTGCAAAACCGCCCGATCACAGAACTCCACCCCACCTCTCAGTACAGAGTGGGAGGAAGAAGGTGTCACCCCGGCAACTCTGCGGGGTGATCTGGACTGGATTGTGATGAAGGCGCTGGAGAAGGAAAGGGCACGCCGTTATCCCTCCGTCTCCGCGCTGATGGAGGATCTGGAGCGTTTCCTCAAACAGGAACCCGTCCAGGCCAAGGCCCCGACCGCCCGGTATCGGGTGGCACGGTTTGCCCGGCGCAACACCATCCTGCTCCGGTTTGTGGGTGCCCTGGCTCTGGTTCTAGGTGTCTCCACGGCCATCCTGGTGTGGCTGACGCTGAGAGCCAAGCGGGCGGAGTCGGTCGCCCGGGAGGCACTGGCTGCCGAGGCCGCAGCCCGCCAGGAAACCGCCCGCCAGGAGGCAGAGACCCGCCGACAGCTCGTGCAACTGGATGTGGTGACCGGGGATGAAATGGTGGAGGATGGTGACGCCTTTGGGGCGCTGTTGTGGTATCTGGAAGCCCTCCGGCTGGACAGGGACGATGCCGCCAAAGAAACCCTGCACCGGCAGCGGCTCCGCTGTGCCATGCAGAGCGGGCCCCAGTTGCTGACCCTGTGGCCTGGAACGGTGGCGGGAGAATTCAGTCCAGATGGGAGCCGGGTGGCCATCATTACGAGCGATGGGACGGCGCAACTCTGGTCCTGCGAAACCCTCCAGCCCGCCAGCCCGCCCCTGACAGCGCCGGGCGGCATCCGCTGGATCCGGTTCACGGATGACCCGGGGGTGTTGCTGGGCCTCTCCCGAGAGGGGCTTTTCTGTGAATGGGACCTGCCATCGGGCGTCCTGACTTCCACTCCCATCATCCCTGGCCCGGCCCCCACGAGTTCGGCATGGGATCTCACTCCCGATGGGAAATGGCTGGCGGTGACCGTCGCTGGCGGTCCCCGAGTGTTCCGCACCGTGCCACGGGCGGCAGTTGGCCCTGTCTTGGAGGGGGCTCCTGCCCCGACCCTGCTCCGGCTGAGCAGTGATGGCTGCCGCCTGGCAGGGGCTGATGGCTCCAGTCTGAAGGTTTGGGATGCCCGATCCGGCAAACTGATCCTGAGTTCCCATGATCTGGAAGGCCCCGTATCCCATATCGAGATGAGTCCGGATGGCACACGCTTGGCCACTGTCTCGGGCAGGACGGGCGGCACCCTGGATGTTTGGGATGTGGACTTGGGCTCGAGGATGCGCCCCTCTTTCCGCCCCGGAGGCAAGCTGCTTGACTGTTCCTTCAGCCCCGAGGGCCGTCGTCTGGCCATTGCCAGCCACGATTCGTACGCACGAGTCTTTGACGTGGCTTCTGGACTGCCCTTGACGGAGTCCATGCGTCACTCTGGAGCGGTCATGGAAGTGCACTTCAGTGGTGATGGCCGAAGGGTCGCCACCTCTGCGGTGGGGGAGTTGAATGCCCGAATCTGGGACGGCTACACCGGGCTCCCGGCCTGGCCATGGATCTGCCACCCCTCCAGCAACCCCTGCGCTCGTATCAGTGCCAACGGCAGATTCGTCCTGACGGGGGGTGAAGACAGGGCTCTTCGGCTTTGGAGTACACCGGTGGAGGGCGCAGCGAAGGTGACGGCCAACCACGGTGCCAAGGTGGTCTCTGTTTCCCAGGGCACCGCCGGACGGCTGATCCTCTCAGCAGGTGCCGATGGCCTCGTCCGACTGTGGAACCGTACCACCGGAGACCTGACCGCCTTGATTCAGCCCTCCTCACCTCCGACGGCCGTGGAGCTGAGTCGGAATGAAAACTGGATCGTGACGGGTGGAGAGAACGGGATGGTTCAGGTCTGGAACAGCCGGACGGGAGAGCCTGTGCTCCCGGAGCTGCACCATGGCGGTCAACGGGTTATCCAGCTTCAATTTTCCGCCTCGGGTGAGGAATTCTTCAGCCTGGGAGGAGAAGGTTCGCTCAAACTTTGGAACCGGCGCACGGGCAAGCCTCTGGCCCGGCAGCTGGAGCAGACAGGGACGCTGATCCGTGCCACCTATGACGCAACGGGTGAGCGACTGCTCGCGGCGGATACGGAGCACAACGTGGGGTGCTGGGATGTCAGAAGCGGCAGGCCTTCTGGTAGGAAAATCCGGCTGCCCCGCCGTGTCGATCACCTGGCCTTTTCCGCAGACGGCAAACGCTGGCTCACCGCCTCTCTGGGGAATGGCAGCTTTGCCCAGGTTTGGGATGCCACCACCTTCCTCCCTGTAGGGCCCATGCTGGCTCCGGGTCGCACCTTCTGCGCGGCCCTCAGCCGGGACGGAGCGAGTGTGGTGACTTGCGGAGCCGACAACACCGCACGGATCTGGAATGCCTCCTCCGGCGGACGGATCGGGCGGAACATGACCCATAGCGGCCCCATCTTCCGTTCCATATTCAGTCCAGACGGCCGCATGGTGGCCACCTGCAGTGATGATGGCACCGCCCGCGTGTGGGATGCCCTGAGCGGGGCACCGATCTCCCCACCTTTGCCACAGGGCGCGGGATTTGTTTACTGGAACCACACTTCCACCGAGCTTCTCACCGCCTCAGCCTCCGGAGTGCTCTCACTCTGGGACGTCTCTCCCATCACGGATGCGCTGGATGACCTGCAAGGGCAGGCCGAGCTGCTCTCCGGTCGCAAATTGGATGCCCTGCTGGGCACGACTGTGCTCACCGGTGAAGAGGTGGCCGTGCGTTGGCAGCAGCGCATACGCCGCCTCCCCCAGCCTCCGGACCGGGCTGCCACACCCACCGTTTCACGTCGGTGAGACCGGGTTTCCTGAATTGCCCTGTAACCGTAATCCGCAGACCATCAGAGTACTGACCAATCCGCCCACCCTGATTGCGACTCCTTTCCCAATCGCGCCCTCCATGACCCTCGAAGAACTCGTCCTTTCTGCCGCCGCCGCTCTCGGAAATCCCGGCTTCCAGTACACCCGTGACAAAACCTGCGACATGGTGCTGGCGAATGGTCTGCACCTCGTGATCGAGCCCTCCCGCACTGAAGAGGCCGTCCACCTCTATGCAGTAGTGGGCACCCTGCCCTCTTTTGACCGGGGGCTCTTTGCCGAGACACTGCTCCGGGCCCAGTTGTTTCATCGTGAAGTGGGGGAGGGTTGTTGCTTTGGGCTGGATGATGACACCGACGAAATTCTGCTGAACCGCAAGCTGTCCATCCAAAATCAGGGTGAAGAAAGCTTCCTCTCGGCGCTCAATGAATTCGCCAACTGGGCCAGCTACTGGCGGGACAAACTTCTGACACCTCCCGCCGCCGCACCTCCCGGCTCAGCCTCCCTCAATGACTTCCAGATGCTACGCGCCTGAGGCTCCCTCTGCCCCACCTTCAACGTATTTGCCCGTCCCATCATGAATCTCACCGGCCTTTCCGCCTCCCAGACCACACAAGGCACCCAGGGTTTGGCACCCACACCCGCAAAGCAGGAGGAGCCCATCATCCACCTGCGCACCTCTGAAAAATCCCGTGCGGCACAGAAGGAGATCGCAAAATCCTTCAACGGCATCGACTCGGGCAGCGTGCTGAGTTCGGCGGGAATGAGAATGGTGCTGGGAGAACCCACCAAGTATGCCAATCTGAAAGACGGAGTGGTGCACCTGATGCACAAGATTTCCGACAAACTCGCACCAGACTCGGTGGGCAGCCACTACAAGGAGGCCCTCCGCCTGGCCGACGAGTACCAGGCCATCAAAAACGGCGGCGGCAGCCTGACGGAACAACTGGCGGCGGTGAAAAACCTGCAGGCCCAGCTTGAAGCACACTCACCTGGTGGTGCCAAAGGTGAGAGCGTGGCCCAGTTGGTGAAGTTCGCCGACCTTGAGATCGAGGCCCTGGAGGCCGGCATCAAACAGGAGGGACAAGACGCTCAGGCCAAACTGGATCACGACAGCCACCGGGTGGATGTGATCGTTGGCGAGCTGGTGGAAGACAGGGCCTTGTCAGGAGGCAGCCTCCGTGGCGAGATCCAGTCCTTTGACCGCAGTTCCTTGAAACACGTCACCCCGCCAAAGGACCAAGACGTGCCTGGGTGGGCCAAAATGGAGTTCCGCTACAACAGCGCCAAGAGCGACATCATTGATGCCTCCCCCCAGGGCACTGTGATGCAAGAGCCGCTTATGCTTCAGGAGCCCGGCATCTCCTCTCTCTCCCCGACATTCAAGACCTCCCCTGAGTTCATCGGCATGGGTGCCAAGGTGGAGGCGGCCCTGGTCTCTGGTGACAGCACGGCCATGAAGGCCCTGACGGATGACATGGCAGGCCAGCTCATGAAGGACATCTCCTCCCAGGGTCCGCTCAGCGAAAGAGCCTTCGCCATCAGCGACGGGGCCAAGTTCAAGGAAGAACTCTACAAGGCCCTGGTCAACTCCAATCCGGGTGGTGTGCAGCTTGCTGGAAGCCACCGGGACGCGTCTCCCGAGGCACTTGCGTTTCTGGACGGAGTTTACGACGCGATGCTCAACCAGCTCTCTGACCGGCAGACCGCCCCGGACAAAATCGTCGTCGGTGGCAAGGAATACACCAAGGGAGCCAAGCTGGGTGAGGGCGGCTTCGGCGATGTCCATGTGTACGAGCACCAGCAGGAGGTGACGGATCCCACGACCGGCGAAAAGTCCACCGTGGTGGATCGCATCGCCGTGAAATCCTTCAAGTCAGGCAATCTGGAAGAAGCGGCCCAAGAGGTGCGCGCCCACCAGTCGGCCATGGGCCCCCAAGGCCATGAGAACATCACCGCCATGAAGGGGGTCGTCCGCACCCCGGATGGCGGCGTCCTCATCGCCATGGAACTCGCGAAAACCGATGGGTACGCGATGATGGCGAATCTGGACAAAGCCGTGGCGGAAGGCCGTCTCACTCCAGTGGCCGCCAACGCCGTCCGTCTGACCATCCTCAAAGACATGCTACAGGGCCTGCAGCATTTCCAGGAAACCCGCGGGATGACGCACCTGGATGTGAAGGAGCCCAACTTCTTCGTGGGGCATAACGGCAGGATGTTGCTGGGTGACTTCGGCTTCGCCAGAACCGGAGATCGCCAAGTCCTGGAACAAACCATCGTGGACAACCCCACTTGGAAGGCTCCAGAGATCATCATCCAGGAAGAGGCTCGCAGCAGTGTGACCTCCGCCGCCAAGGCCCAGAAAAATGCTACCAGGGAGTTCATCCAGTCACAGCGGGACCAGGTGCCCGTCGAGGAACGCCAGGCATGGTACGATCAGGCGATCAAGGACATCGACATCAATACCCAGCTCCGCCTGGATATGATGGGTGGCACGGTGGTGACCAACAAGGCCGACACCTGGTCCATCGGCATCTCTGCCTACCGTCTCTTCCATGGCGAATCTCCGTTCCACCAGGACTTCTTGTCAGAAGAGCAGCGGTTGATCGTTGAGCATGGCAGTGATCCTGAAAACAACATCAGAGAACTGGGCACGGATCAGGCCGGCAACTCCACGGGCAAGGCGGTGACCGCCATGGACCGGCTGTTCAACCAGATGCTCAACCCCGACCCGACCAAACGACCCTCGATCACCGACCTGCTTCGCAACCCGGTCTTCCAGGAACCCTTCGTGGGTGGCGATGAGGCTTATGCCATCATTCAGGAGCTCTCCGAGGAAAACCCTGACCCCGCCAAGTTGAAGGCCCTGTCGGACAAGATCGGGGACTGAGTGCAGCAGCTAGGTCGATTCCCTTGAGACAGCCTTGGAGCGGGTTGACTTCGCGCCCGTCTTCGGCTTGGTCCCCTACATACCGTTATCAACTGATGAACATTCCCGACGCTATCGCAGAACTGGGCCATTTGCTGGGATTGGGCCTGGTGACGCTGAACGATGACGGCGCGGCCCGGATCATTTTTGATGACAGCCTGGAGGTGGACTTCCTGGCCGATGAAAACGAAGAGGGCTGGCTCCACCTCACCGGCCGGGTGTGTGAAGTGGGTCCGGATGTGGCTTCAGCCTTCCTGAAACAGTTGCTCCATGCCCATTTTCTAGGGCAGGGCACGGGGGGAGCGACATTTTCCCTGGCAGCAGACGACACTGAGATTCACATGGGCCGGAGACTTCACGTCACCCCCATGGAGTTCTCGGATTTCAGCAATCATGTGGAAACCTTTGTGAACTATCTGGAAGCCTGGCGGCGAATGGTACAGTCTGGAGAAATCGATCGTGCTGGCACGCTGCTGGGTACGAGGTAAATTGCGACGGAACGCCCCCATGAAGCTCGAAGAACTGCTCAAACAACTTGGTACCGCCATTGGCCTCCCCCAGCTGCGTCTGGAGGAGGGCAGCTGCCGGTTGGTCTTTGACGGGGCTCTTCCCGTCGATGTAGAGGAGGGCGAGGGCGATGACGAAGCCCACCTGCTCAGTCAACTGGGGCCACTGCCGCCCGAAGGAGAGCAGGAAGGCGCCTACTTCCGACGCATGCTCCAGGCCAACCACTTCGGCCGCGAAACGGGTGGCATGACTCTGGCGCTCGTTCCCAGCGAAGGTCAGTTTTTCCTCTGCGGAATCGTCCCTCTGGCAGGGGTAACCGTTGACAACTTCTCACGCCTCCTCGCCCGCTTCGCCAGGGAATCGCATCGCTGGATTGTGGAACTGGAGACCCTGGGCCAGAATGCACTGACCACTGCCAAGGGTGATGACCCCATGGACGCGTCCGGATTCATCCGGGTCTGACAACACCCCCCCTCTTTCCTTCCCCCTCATGGACCTGCATGCTCATGTGAACCAGATGCTCGCCACGGTTTCGACTGCGCTGGGCCTGACAGGCGGAGCAGCCTTTAATCTGGATGCAGGCAACGAGTGCATCATCGCTCTGGAGCAGAACCTGATGTTCATGTTCTATCTGGAGGAGTCCACGCAGAGCCTCATCATCAACCTGCCCATCGCTCCTCTGCCCTCGGGATCTGAGCGCGAAGAAGTGCTCACGGAGCTCATGGCGGGCAACTACTGCTGGAACCGAACGGAGGGCGGCACCTTTGGGTTGGATGAAAGCACAGGATTCCTGTGTCTGAACTACCTGGTGGCCCTGCCGCTCGATCCTCCGGACCAGATAAAGGGCATCGTGGAAAAACTGGCAGACGTGGTAACCCACTGGCGCCGGGAACTGCCCACGCTGGCAGAGCCCTGGGAGGAAACCTCGACTCCGGATTCCGCGAGCTTTCCCATGCTGCGGGTGTAACTCCGTCGCGATTTTGGGCGGATGTATGCGGTAGTCAGTCCGCCTGTTTTCGTTCTCTCCCCACCGCCATGGATCACACCTCCACTGTCAGGACGAGCCCGTCCATCGACATCTCCCGCGTCCCACCACAGGGGCCAGAGATCTCCATCACCACGCAGGACCGCCCGCCGGGCCTGGTGCGGCGGGATGATCCTGATCGTGGCACCTTGCCGACCGGCCCAGGCACCGCCAGAACCCAGGGCTCCCAGGAGATCAGCCGCCCCACCCAGCTGGAGACCCAGAAGAAGCCACACATCCTGCTGCGCATCCTGGCAGCCATCCCGGAGATCTGCGCCAACATCGTGCTCCTCGGGGCTCCCGCCCTGCAGAAGTACATGGAGTCCCGCGGCATGGCACGGGAGCCCTACACCTTCACCCTCCCCGGCACTCACGGGCGCAAGGTGGAGGTGGACGGCCACATCGGGCCCAAGAAGATCCCCAAAGGCATGACCCATGATGAGGTGCAGGCCCAGCTCCAAGAGAAGATCAATGCGGGACACAAGGTCTATGAGTCGGTCATGAATGGCAGCCGCACGGACGGCTGCACCGTGGACGACGTCACCAACCTGATGTTCTTCCTCCAGGTGCGGGGTGAGGACCAGCAGGGCAGCTGCTTCAAGGATGGGACCTTCAATCTGCCCGACCCCGATGGGAAGCTTCGTAAGTTCCTCGACTCCTGCCCGGAGGCGTATCAGCGCAGCTCCTCTTTTGCCCCGGACGAAGGGCACCGCGGCATCGATGCCTACGGCAGTGGCAAGGAGAAGGACAAGCTCCTGCCCCATCACATGAAGACGCTGCACTACTTCAGCGTTCCTCAGAGTGAGACCATGCCGGAAGGGCGGATCATCCTGAAAATGGAGCAGAACGGCAAGTTCTACTCCCGGCCCAAAGTATCTGATCCCGATGGCCCTCACCGGAAGGGCAGCCTCCACGACCTGGGTGCGACCATGAAGCATGTCTTCAAGGGCACCATCAAACCAGGGGAACAGTCCTTCACGGAACACCTGCCTCCGGCCGTGAAGCACGAGTACCGCGAAATCATGCGCTATCTGCCTCCTGAAGCCCGTGCGGAGATGGAACGCAACGGCCCCTTCACCCGGGAAGGCGGCATCCGTGTGATGCATGAAAACGCCAACCGCGTGCTGGCCGGTGCCTATGATGACGCACCAGAGCTCACGGAAGAGGTGATGGACAAACTCAAGGGCTTCATCAACAAACTGCATGAAAACTATCCTGATCCGCAAGTGCGGTTCGGCAACGAAGTGGTGTTCAACTCAGACGATCTGATCTCAGAGCCGGCCCCTGAAGTCGAACCGGAGCCGGAAATTGAAGTGCAGCGGGACGAGCCCCCCACGCTGAGCAGCGTGGGCCGTCAAAGCCTGCCGCCGGGACCGATGCTGACGAGCCTACCAGAGAGGGTCCCTCTCAGTCAGTTCGATCTGACGTACCACCCTCACGCGATTGAGGATGATGACCTCTCTGGCCGACTTGGCAAACTCGGAGAGGACCTCCAGACCTGGGGTGAAACCACCTTCACGGACGAACCCGCCCCCAGAGAGCACACCCGCCTGACCGCCGCGCTCGCCCGCTACAACGAACTGATGGAACAGTCTGTTGAGCCTCAGCTCGACCTCTTCGGCGATGACCCGGACCCGGAGGCCGTTCTAGAAAGCCACGAACAGCGCAAGGAGGACCTGGAAGCCAGCGCCAAAGAACTGAGGGAAGCCCTGAATGGATTCATGGGGAGAATCCGCAGCGATGACGAACCTGGGTTGGATGTGATCATGGCGGAGGTGGAAAAACTTCACCAGGAAATCTCCACCCTGTAAGCTTGCCCCATCCCTCCCGTTTTTGATCGCGGCTGCCACCCATGGAATATTTCCCCTATCCTCACCCTCTGGAGACGGAGCGTCTGATCCTGCGGCCCATGACGGAGCAGGACGCTCCCAGGTTTCACGAGATCTTCGATGGCGAGCCCAAGGTGTGGGAATTTGATCCCGGACTGCCCTGCAAGCCGGAAGAGCGGCGGATGTGGACGCTGCGCCACGCCATGGAGCCGGACATGGCCTCCGGCCGGTCTGGCCTGTTTGGCCGCTCGGTCGTGCGCAAGGAAGACGGGCTGGTCATAGGAGCTGCGGGCATCTGCCCGCTCACCGTGCCAGGAGGCTGGGAACAGGGCAAGCCCCAGGCCGGAGCGACACTGGAGCCGACCCTGTTTTACCAGATGGGCCTGGAGTATTGGGGGAAGGGTTACATGACGGAGGCCTGCCGAAGGCTGCTCGAGTTCGCGCTTATTGAACTGCGGCTGCCCCGGGTGTTGTGCGGCACACAGCGCAAGAATGTCCACGCGGTGCGGTTGATGGAACGGCTGGGATTCCACCCCACCTGGTTTCCCGCCCCCTCCAACTTCTGGGGCCGGGAGCCGGTCTGTGGCGTCATCACTGCGGAGGTTTGGAAAAATCAAAGCACATCTGTCACGTGATGGTGCTTTACCGCGCGCCTGAGCCGGGCGTATCTTTTCCCCATGGCGATCGTCGTGCAGAAATATGGCGGCAGCAGTGTGGCGGATCCTGAAAAGATCCGGAAGGTGGCGGAGCGGATCATGGCCACCCAGCGGGAGGGCCATCAGGTCGCGGTGGTTGTTTCCGCGATGGGGGACACCACCGACCATCTCCTGGAGCTGGCCCGGAAGGTGTCGCACAATCCCGAGCGCCGGGAACTGGACATGCTGCTCTCCGTCGGGGAGCGCATCTCCATGTCCCTGCTCTGCATGGCGATCAGGGAGCTGGGGGGCGATGCCATCAGCTTCACCGGCAGCCAGGCCGGCATCATTACCAACGACCGCCACATTGACGCGCGCATCATCGAGGTGCGCCCCTTCCGCGTGCAGGACGAGCTTGCACGCGGACGCATCGTCATCATCGCGGGATACCAGGGGGTCTCCTACCGAAAAGAAGTGACCACCCTGGGACGTGGTGGGAGCGACACCACGGCGGTGGCCCTGGCCGCAGCGCTGGAAGCCGAGTGGTGCGAGATCTGCTCTGACGTGAAAGGTGTGTACTCGACCGACCCGCGGGTGGTCCCGCAGGCACGCCTCATTCCAGAGGTGTCGTACGAGGAGATGCAGGAGATGGCCGAAGCCGGGGCCAAGGTGCTCAACGCCCAGGCTGTGGAATTCGCCAAGGAAAAGGGCATTGCCATCTACGCCCGCGCCACTGCGCAATCTCCGCCTGGCCACGACGTTCCCACCGACAGCACGGTGGTGCGCAAGTTCGGACCACAGGTACCCGGTCGAGTCGTGGGAGTGGCCAGTGAAAAGGACCTCCTCATTCTACAGGCCTCCGGCAATGTGGATGCCGTGCTGGAGTTCCTGGACTCCTGGTCGGTTCAAGGAAAGCAACTGCATGTCGCTTCACGGAACCGCGCCGGGGCGGACAGCCTGAGCCTGGTCATCTCCCGGGAAAACTTCCACGACGAAACGCGGGTGCGGGCACTCCTGGAGCAGCGCTTCGGTGGTGCCGCCACACTCACCGACGGCGTGGGGGCCGTGAGTGTGATTGGCACTGGCATCAATGAGACCTACAAGAACCTGCGGGCCGGCTCCGCCGCGCTGGAGGGGCATGCCATCCTCGGCATGGCCACCTCCCGGTTTCGCATCACCTGGCTGGTGCCGGTGGCCGTGGTGGATGAAGCCGTGCGCCGCCTCCACCGGACCTTCATGGAATCCGAGCCGGAGCCCGTGCCGTGAAACCCTGCGCGGACTTCACCGCCGCGTACACCACGCCAGACCAGCGAGCAGGATTGCATTCCCCACCCGGTTCCGGTAGGGTGGTCCAGCCATCCCTTCCATGACGCTCCCCCGCCCCATAGCCCTCCTGTGTGCGTTTCTGCTTTCCGTGCTCCCGTCCCCCGGTGAGCTCATGGCGGCTGAGGAAAAGCAGCTCTCTGATCTGGACAAGCAGCTAAATTCGCTCCGGGAGAAGGTGGAGAAGAACCCCGAATCCCGCCTGGCACATGTGGAACTGGGAAAGGTGCTCTACGAAAATGGTCGCAATGTCGAGGCCATGACCGTGCTCAAGGGGGCTCTGGACCTGAAGACCGACAAACCGGATGCGCCGCTCTCGCTGGTGATGATCAACCTGGGCCAGGTCCTGGAAACCGAGCGCCAGCTTCGGCTCGCCATCAACGTGTATGAGACCGCACTCAAGGAGGAGCAGAAAGAACGCGGCACGCCCGGCTCCTTTGGCCCCGGCTACCGGGAGGCGATCGAAGAGTACCTCCACCGGGCAAAAGCCAGCAAGGACAAGGCGATCAAGCACTTTGAGACCGCCCACAAGTTGAAGGACAAGGGCGACCGTCTGGGCGCGGCGGCCGAGCTCCAGGAGTGCCTGAACATCGCCGTGGACTTCGGCGACGTGTGGCGCATGCAGGGCGAATTGCTCGCGGAAGCTGGTCGGCACGAGCCAGCCGTGATGTCCTTCCAAAAGACGCTCGACATGTTTCCCCGGGACGGTGATACCCTGACCCTGATGGGACGCAGCCTGTTGCGTCTGAACCGGCTGAACGAGGCCGCCGATGCCCTCAAAAAGGCAATCGCCATCGATCCGACCAACGTCCTTGCGATCGAGGGCCTTGAGAAGATCAAAGCGACTCAGAGTGCGCAGAACTGAAGAAATTTAACGGGCGGCAATTAATGCCCCGGCTGGGGCCACGGCGTCCGTACCAGAACGGACGTGCACGGGGTGATTCCCGAGCACTAGGACCTTGAATCCTCGGCGGGATCAGGGACCTTTGTCCACCTTCCCTCAAATTTGCCCCTTCATGAAGCGTCACCATCCCTGGTTGTCCTGGCCGCAGCTCCGGGAAGGCCCAATGCAACTGGCGTGCCACTTGTGCGATACGCTCCAGGCCGCTCCACGCTTGCGCGAGGGCGACGGTGCCTACTGCTGTGTGTGTGGGGAGAAGCTCTACCGCAACCGGCCCCACTCCCTGGCGCACGCCACGGGATTCTCCTCGGCAGCCCTCATCTTCATGGTGCTGGCGCACCTGTTTCCCTTCCTGACGATGACCTCCGGAAGCATGACCACCCGTCTGACGCTGATGGAGGCCGCCCACGTCCTGATCCGTGACGGCGATCCCCTGGTGGCAGCAGGCATCGTCTTCTTCACCATGGTGGCCCCGTTCGTCCTGGTGGCCGGGATGCTGTATGTGGCAGCGCCCCTGCGTCACGGGGTGGCGTTGCCCGGGGCCATGCGAGTGACGCGCTGGCTGCAATGGATGGAGCCCTGGAGCATGCTGGAGGTGTTTTTACTTGGGCTCATCGTAAGCCTCCTGAAACTGGGCAAGATGGCTGAGCTGGACTTTGGCCTGGGTCTGTGGGCACTGGGCGGACTGGTTTTGTGCACCGCGGCTGCCCTGGGTGGCATTGACAAGCTGGAACTCTGGGACCGGCTGGAAGTCACTCAGAAAGGAGAGGCCAACCCGGCATGAATCTCCCCCCACCTGCCGCCGCTCAAGAGCTCGCCAGTTGCCACGTCTGCCAGAAGGTGAGCCCCATCCACATGGAGTACTGCCCCCGCTGCGGAGCCCATCTGCACCTGCGCAAACCTCATAGTCTGGAGCGCACCTGGGCGTTGCTGCTCTCCGCCTGTGCCCTCTATGTCCCTGCCAACCTCATGCCGATCATGACCGTGAGCGGGCTGGGCGGGGGGGAGGCCAACACCATCCTGACCGGTGTGGTGGCCTTCTGGCAGATGAAGGCCTATCCGGTGGCCATCGTCATCTTTACGGCCAGCGTGCTCATTCCCATCCTGAAAGTGGCAGCGCTCGTGTGGCTCTGCCTTGCGGCCTCCGGGCGGGTCTGGGCATCTCCGCAGGCCCTCTCGCGCGTTTACTACATCACCGAGTTGCTCGGACGCTGGTCGATGGTGGACGTGTTTGTGGTGGCCATCCTGGTGTGCCTCGTTCGCTTCGGTGCCCTGATGACCATCACCCCAGGCCCCGCGGCCCTGTGTTTTTCCGGCGTCGTCATTCTTACCATGTTCGCCGCCATGAGCTTTGATCCCAGACTCATCTGGGACCGGCATCGTGCTGACCTCGCGGACGCGCCCCATCCTGCCCCCCATGAGTGAAACCGCCCCCAACGAAGAAAAAGGAAACTCCACCCCTCCGCCAGAGCCAAAGGCCGTGGTGCGCCGCAACCGGCGCTGGAGCACCGTCTGGGTGGTGCCGCTCGTAGCGCTGGTGCTGGCTGGCTGGCTGGTGTGGCAGCATTATTCGGAAAAGGGCGTGCTCGTGCACGTCCGCTTCGAGACGGCGGAGAGCATTGTGAGCGGCAAGACGGAGATCCGCTGCCGCTCGGTGCGCATCGGCGTGGTGGAATCTGTGGATCTCTCACCCGACCTCCAGTCCGTAGTGGTGGACATCCGGGTAAATCCGGAAAATGAGCAACTGCTTCGAGATGGAGCACGCTTCTGGGTGGTGCGGCCCCGTGTCTCCCCCTCGGATGTGTCCGGACTGGGCACCTTGATCACTGGTTCTTACATCGAACTGGACCCGGGGGATGGCACCCGCATGGTGCACCATTTCACCGGTCTGGAGCAGCCCCCGGTCACCAAGAGCAGCGTGCCCGGGTTGCGCCTCACCCTCGTGGCGGACAATCCCGGATCCCTGGTGGCAGGCTCCCCCATCTATTTCCGCGGCTTCGAAGTGGGGCGCATCGAGCGGCGGAGTTTTGACATCAATGTGCGCCGGACCATTCTGGATGTCTTCATCCGTGAGCAGTACGCCAGCCTGGTCCATGAGAACACCGCCTTTTGGAACACCAGCGGCATCGATGTGAGCGCTGGTGCCGAGGGGTTCCGTGTCCGCACCCCTTCCCTCCAGGCCATGATGGCGGGCGGAGCCAGTTTTGCCGTGCCTGAGGGCAAGTCCCCCGGCAAGCAGGCTACCAACGGCACGAGCTACCGGCTCTACCCGGACGAGGAGTCCACACGACAGCAGGACTTCAACCCCGACCGCAAATGCCTGGTCTTCTTTGACCAGTCCATCCGCGGTCTCAAGAAGGGCGCACCGGTCGAGTTTCGCGGCATCCCATTTGGCCGGGTGGTCGAGATCTCCCTCAGACACGGCACCGCCGATGACAAGCGCATTCCCGTGGTGATCGAAGTGGATCCCGGCATCCTCCTCCAGAACGAATCGGATGCGCGGGCTGACCGCGATGCCCTGTTCGCCAAGGCGGTGCGAGAGGGCCTGCGCGCCCGCCTTGGCACCGGCTCCCTGCTCACTGGCGCCCTGTTTGTGGATGTGGACTTCATCCCTGATGCGCCTCCGGCAGAACTCACGCGCATGGGTGAATATCAGGTGCTGCCCAGCCATTCCTCCGGGCTCGTGCAGCTCGAAGAAAAGGTCAATGCCATCCTCGCCAAGATCAACGCCCTGCCCATCGAGGACACGCTGCAGAAGTTCGGCACCACAGCGGATGAAGTCACCAAGACCGTGGCCGAAACCCGGGCCGTGGTGGATGAGGCCAAAAAACTGCTCGCAGCCCACGCAACCCAGAACATGACCGCCGAGGTGAATGCCACGCTGAAGGAACTGCGGTCCTCCGTGGAAAGCCTCGGCCCCGCCGGCAATGTCCAGGGTGACCTCCGCCGCACGCTGGACGAATTGCGAGCCGCGTTGAGAGCCTTCAAGACCCTTTCCGACACGGTCGAGGAAAAACCGAATTCGTTGATCTTTGGCCGGGAGAAGGGTGCGGATCCGGTGCCGCGGGCGAGGAAGTGAGGGGGAAAGGGAAGTTAGAAGTTATGAGTTGGACGTTAAGGGTTATGGGGAGTTGAGCGTGGCAATCTGCTGGCGGTGAAGTTGGTGATTGCACGCAGAGTCCTTTTTGTTGTGCCCATGAACCCACGTCAAACGGCATGAGTTGCAGGGCGACCGCCTCGGTTGCCTCAGCCAGGGGCAGCACGAGGCAAGCGGAGCGCTTGCCCTACAGGGCGTCAGGGGAGGCGCGGAAAAAGGACGATTTCCGTTGTATCCATGAACCCATAACCAACCACCCTGGGTTGTAGGGCGACCGCCTCGGTTGCCTCAGTCAGGGGCAGCACGAGGCAAGCGGAGCGCTTGCCCTACAGGGCGTCAGGGGAGGTGCGGAAAAAGGACGGTTTCCGTTGTATCCATGAACCCACAACCAACCACCCTGGGTTGTAGGGCGACCGCCTCGGTTGCCTCACCAGGGGACGCTCGCGGCAAGCGGAGCGCTTGCCCTACAGGGCATCAGGGGGTGGGATCACGGGAGAGGGACGATTCCCGTTGTATCCGTGAACCCACAACCAACCACCCTGGGTTGTAGGGCGACCGCCTCGGTTGCCACACCAGGGGACGCTCGCGGCAAGCGGAGCGTTTGCCCTGCAATGCCCTCGAACCTTCCGGGTTCATGAAAATCTGTTCTTCATCCTCGGAGTGCCCGTCATTCCGATGGAGCTCCTTCTGTGTACATTCATCAGCGACACCACGAGTTATCCTGGCCGCATGATGTCGCCAAAATGAGACAACGATCGACTTTGCGATCACAGCGTCCATCGTCGTGATCGTCCTCCCGGCATCGAACCCGGAGGGGTCACCGCGAATAGCCAGGGGTCGACCGAGTATAGCGAGGGCTACCCCTGGATAAGCGTCGCTCACCTGCTACTGCGGAGCGGTAGGCCCATCGCATGGCGCTCCCCAGACGACGATACCGTACTCCACACCATACGTCATTTGGCCCCCATTGGCCTGCCGCTCCGCGGTAGAATCCTTCTCATCACCTTCCATGGGTAGTCCTCGCTCCGCTCGGCCGACCCTCCGGGTTCATGACATAACTCGCAAAATGACGCACCGACGCACCGACGCACCGACGCACCGACGCACCGACGCACCGACGCACCGACGCACCGACGCACCGACGCACCGACGCACCGACGCACCGACGCACCGACGCACCGACGCACCGACGCACCGACGCACCGACGCACCGACGCACCGACGCACCGACGCACCGACGCACCGACGCACCGACGCACCGACGCACCGACGCACCGACGCACCGACGCACCGACGCACCGACGCACCGACGCACCGACGCACCGACGCACCGACGCACCGACGCACCGACGCACCGACGCACCGACGCACCGACGCACCGACGCACCGACGCACCGACTACCGCATCAGCTTCTTCACCGCCTCGACAATTTCCTTTTCATTCTCCGGGCTGAAGCCGGTTTTTACGAGGGCGATTTTCCCATTGGGACCGACGACGACGGTATGGGGGATGCCGCTGACACCGTAGAGCCGCCCGACGGACTGGGAGGTGTCAAGAGCCACCTTGAGGTTCCAGTTCCTTGTTTCAATGAACCGTTTCACCTGCTCGGCTGGTTCCCCCTGGTTCACGCCGAGAAGCAGCACCTTGTCAGAAGGCAATGACCCAAGGGCTTCCATAAGGCCCGGCAGGGACTTGATGCAGGGGCCGCACCACGTGGCCCAGAAGTCCAGCACCACCACTTTGCCCGTGTGCTTGGAGAGCTCAAACTCCTCGCCCCCGCCCAGCATGGGCAGCTTGAATGCCTTGGCCTCCTGGCCCGTGGAGGGGTCTGAAGCCCCTTCCGTTCCGGGAATGACTGGTTCTGGAGCCGACACGAGCTTCCAGTCTCCCAGCGCTTTCATAGCCGGGCTCTCGTCTGGCGGCTGGGTGCGCAGCAGATAGACCTGGGCCCGGGGCACCCGGCAGATCCCATAGACAGGATGGGTTCCCACGATGAATTCCGGCTCAAACTTTTCCACAGACAGCGCGAGACGCCCGCCATCAGACAACAGCAGCCAATGGGTGGGAAATCCCAGCACGCCACCCCACTTCTCCCGGGCCACTTCCTTGAGCCGGTCATGGTTGGCAGCGTTGTTGGTCATGGTGAGCAAGCCGGCGGCCGGGTTCCATGAAACAGACGAACCCGGCGGAAACTCCAGCTTCAGTGCAGTGAGCAGCTTTTGCGTGGAATCCGCCTTTCCCAGGGCATGAGGCCGGAGCCAGTAGGCACGAAGCACCATGTCAGGCTGCGCAGGAGGCGGAGACTCGATCACCACCACGTTTCCAGGTTCGATCCTGTAGCGATACCCCACCAGTGCACACACCTGGTCCAGCGCTTCACGGATGGACTGGCCTCCGAACTGGAACTTGAAGGACCTGACGTCCAGTTTTTCCGGCAGCTTGAACTTCACGTCGGTGACTTCCGACTTGAGGACATTGATCAGCGTCGAAAACGAGGCGCTGGAGTAGTTGACCCGCCGCGAGATCCTGCGGTCCAGGGCGGGGAGCTCGGCACTTCGATCCTCTTTGAAGCTTTCGTCAGTCCCTCCAGGTGGCAGCAGCCACACGGCGGCCTTCACCCGGTCACGAGGCACCCGCAGGGTTTCCAAGCCTGAGCGGAAACCAAGATGGGTGGCGGTGGCGGCCTCAATCTCGCCCCGCAGCACATCGCCGTTGGCGGCGATGAGAACATGCCTGGGCGGATGTTCCTTCCGAAAGCGGGGCACACTCAAGGCCTGGGCGCGGGCTTCCGCAGACACGGCCGGCAACCCAGGTGAACCCGGTGCCGCCCGGCTGCTGAAATCCGCCAGCTTCACCGGGGTGACTTCATTGCCCCACACGCTGCAGGGTTCGATGATCAACCCTGTTCCGGGACGCCGCCCGGCATCCAGAAGGAAACGGTGTTGCCTGCTCCCGTTGATAAAGATCTCCACAAACTTCTCCTGAATCACCAACCGCAGGGGCACGGGCTTCCCTCCGGTGCCAGGCGATTGGTTTCTGTCTCCGAGTTGCCCCTCGTCAGCCTCGGTGCCGGTATAGATCTGGCTGCCAAAGTTGGCGATGATGAAGCGCATGCAGTTCTTGTCCTCCCCGCCGGAGGCGAAGAGCGTGAGGCGGAAGGTGGAGTAGTTGCTGCTCGTGATGTTGAACTTCACCTCACTGCTTTGCATGGCGCTCCAGTGCGCCACGGCGGCCCCGACAGGGAGATCCAGATTCTTCTCCGTGCGTTTCATCGTCTTGTCCGACCCCTTGAGAATCTGCCAGCCAGGATCGAGGAAACTCGTCACATCCGTGGAGGCGGCGGCCTGAAACTGCACCGCAGCCAGGCTGCTGCCGGGCAGGCGGCGGGCGGTGGTGATGGGAGACTCCAGCTCCACGCCGGTGGCATCCAGCGAAACGAGCCGGCCCGGAATGACATCCCCGGCCCGGGTATAGAAGAGGGAGGGTGGCTCTTTGATAGCCGTCGGCAGCGCTGCGGGTACCACCTGGGTAATTTCGACGGGAGCCCCCGGTGTCGGCGTGGAGGCTTTCTCCGCCCCAATCAACCGCCAGCGTACGGCAGCATCCCCGGCTGGCACGAACCGGCCGTGGAGACTGGTGCCCTGGACCACCAGCTTGTCCATCTGGGCGAAAGGGGGTTCGGCAGACACACCTTCAGGACGCTTCACATCCAGCAGCACCTGTCGCAAAGCATCCGTACGAGTGGGGAAAGGCGCGTTGCTGAAGGTGGTCTTCAACCAGGCCTGCCCGTCTTTGACTGTCTCGATCCTTCCGCGCAACTGGGTGCCGTCAGCGTAGGTCAGCAGCATTTCTGTTGCAGGGCTGGCGGGGCGGTCGGGCGAAAGCAGGATCTCGTTCACGCTGGCCAGATCCACCGCCAGCGGCGGCCCCTCCTCGCCTGGTTCGATGTAAACTTGCCCTTCTGTCGCAGAGCGGGCGGTGCCGGTGATCACCCGGCCATCCCCCAGTTCCAGATGCGGCTGCAAGGGATCATGCCGGGCGGGTGCGGCATCCCTCAAGTTCTGAAACGTGAGCTGCTCGAGAGTGAGGTCGCGGCCCCTCCCTTTGAGATAGACTTTGTCGTCCCGGCTGCTTTTGTCCGGCTTAAACGTCCAATCGGCGATGGGCTCCCCGTTGCCGGCATAGGCCTGGCCTTTCCCGGTTGTTTCATCCCACCGGATGCGGAGGTCCATCACGCGTTCAACATCGTCCACCATGCGCAGGGACTTGTACTGGTCCCCGCTGGCGACCACCAGCTCACTGCCCCAGGTCTCCACCCGGAAGTTGCGGAACTTGAGCTGAAACTCCGGGCGCTGGCTGGACCGAACCCTGAACGCCACCTCCACTTTTTCGGGCAGCTTCTGAGTAAGGCAGACCATGCGGTTCCAATAAGGGAGCGAGAGAGACCCGCCTGGACCGGGCAGCAGTTGCAGAACAATGGCGGGAGGCTGGTTCCCGCTGTTTCCGGCCGCAGATTGCTGCTTCTCCAGCTTCCAGCCCGAGTCACCCACGGGGCCCGACCACACCAGGTCGTTCCCCTTGAGCCGGCGCAGATGCAGCACCTCACTGCGTTTCAGCGCCACCTCGCCATGGCGGCTGCTCACCAGGGTGATGACATCACTGCCGATGCCCACCAGGTTCCCATGGATCTGGCTGCCATCCCGCAATGACACCGTGAAGGGATCCGTGACCGGCACCGCAGAAACCGTGCGATCCATCCGCCGGAGGAACCACCAGGCAAGGTCCACAGGTTCTTGAAACAACGGGCTCTTCCAACTTACCGTCGTCTCCGTGGCCCCCACCATCTCACCGGGCAGGGTTTCGCTGTTCTGCCACCGCAATCGCGCGGGCGGCGGCCCGGCCTCAGTGCTCTGGGCATGGAGAGACACTGCCGGAGCGGCGAGCAGGCCGCCCGCGGCGATCAAGAGGAGACTGGAAAGGTGGCGGCTCATCGCTCGTAGATCGGCAGGAAGCGGTAGTTCAGGGCCAGCCCCAGCAGGGACATGCCGGTGCTGTAGGCGGAGCTCCCGATCGCGCCGTCATCACGTTGCAGTTCGTGTACCTCTCGCACCTTCACGGCGTTCCACTTCTGCCAGGCTTCGTAGTCCCCTTGAAAGAGGGCTTGGGCCATGTAGTACCGGAAGTACTCCGGGTAGGTGGTCTCGCGATGCTCCAGGTTTTCCTTGATGCGCTTGAGACTCGCCTGGTACTGCTCCGACTCCTTGGCGTGGGAAATGGCGCCCACCAGTGCAGCGATGGCCGAGAGATTCATCGAACCTCCCATGCCGCCGAACCCGCCGGAGTAGGCAACCGATCCGTCCTGGCCCGTGCTGCGCCGCATGTAGTCCATGGCCCCGTTGATGGTCTCGTCAGAGACCTCCAGCCCGGCATTCCTACAGGCAAACAGGCCCATGAGCACGGCACCCGTAACCGAGGTGTCGGCATCACTGGCGTCTGGAGAATAGCGCCAAGCACCCCAGCGGTTCTTGGCTTGGGAAGTGGAGGCACAGCGGATGGCCAGGTCCAGGGTCTGACAGATCGTCCGCACCGGTTTCTCGCCCTCCCACAGCAGGGACTCATCCACAGCTCCGTAGGCCTCCGCCAGCGCCAGCATGGCAAAGCCATGATGGTACATGCTGTTGGGCAGGTAGCCGGTGCTGGCATCCTGGCTTTTGATCATCGCTCGGATGGCACGGCGGATGACCTGGGCGTACTGCCCATAGTTGGGGTCCTCGCCACTTGCGAGAAAGGACATCAGGCAAATGCCATCCACTCCGCTGCCGGAGTTGCCCCCTTTCCAGGTGCCCTCGGGCGATTGTGCGGTGGCCAGCCAGGCCAGTCCACGTTCATAGACAGTGCCCACCTCTGCGGGGATCTGCCCTCCAAAGCGGAGGGACGGGTCCTGGGCTTGCAGGGAGGCAGTTCCGCAAAGAACGACACCGGCCACCAGCAGGGCATGGAATTTGGACTGTTTCATTGTACCCTTCATTGCTTGTCGCGCACCCGGCTGGCGTGATTCTGTTCGATCCCGCTCCAGTAGGACATGCAGTTGCTGAACTCGTTGCTCTTGCTCCATGCGTCCCACTGGCCGGGAGTGATGATGGTCTTCAAGTCCTTTTCCGTCACCCCCACGATCGGGATGAGCATGCTGTAGTATTGCAGGTACCATGGGACGCCATCCGAGCCGGAGAAATAGTTGGCAAGGTCCGGCTGATAGTCCCGGATCACCACTGCCAGCTTGAGCTTCAGGGCCTCACTCTGTTCACCGTTGAGGAGCACCTTGCGGTCAAACTCCGCCAGCACAAAGGCCGCCACCGCCTCGTTCTGGAAGTCCTGGCGGGCCTTCTGTTCGCCCTCCCATTTATTGAACTGCTCGGGACTGAGCTCCGTCTTGATCGCCTTCTGCCACACGGGATAGTCCTCCGTCTTGCGGGAGCGGTACATGTTGAAGTAGTAGCTGTCGATGCTCGTCATGCGCTGCCCCACATCCTGAACTGTGGCCCCCTGAAGGCGGGCACGCACCACGGAGTCCACAGTGGGGCGCCACTCATCCATGGCCGCCTCCACCGCGCCGCGGGCCGCTGTGCGCAACCGGGCTACGCGATCCGGGGCCAGCCCGGTGACCCGTGCCGCATCCTCGGCCGCCGTGACCATGGCATTCATCAGGTTGGTCTGCCGGGCCAGGGATTTCTCATAGAGGAACGAGGAAACCATCTGCTCCAGATCCTCGGGCTCGGGTTTGCGGGTGCCGAAGTCGGGCTTGGCCATCGGTTTGGGAGACTTCTCCTGCATCTCTGCGGCCTGGGCTTTCTCCAGCTCTTTCCACCCCTTGAGCTGGGACTCGTCCAGGATGGGCTTCAGATCAGCCTCCTGTACCTTGGCCGCAATGGCGGCAAAGTTCTGGCTCTGAAAATCATAGCCGTATTCCGTAGGTTCAGAAGGAAACAACCGGCTGTCCCCGAGCGCGGCCTTCGACACCAGCGGAAGCAGCGTCGTACGTTGTGCTGAGGTGAAGGCGAGTCTGCGATCCAGTTCGGACAACACCAGCCGGCCCACCTGATCCTCACGCCGGGTCTTGCGCTCGGCGCTGGAGATCTCCGCCTGCTTGCGCTCCTCCGGGGTGATCAATCCTTCGAGTGCCTTCTTCCACTCCGTGTCGTTCTGGGGCTGGTCGTCATTCTGCAGGGTGATATAGTACCCTCGACCCCGCTTGATGATCTCATCGCGAGCGGGCGCCTCCATCTTTTGAAGCTGTTCTGTCGCCTGGGCGGTCCAGCGTTTTTCCGCACGCTCCAGCACCGTGCGCTTCACCCCTTCCAGCGTCTTGAGCCGCTCCTTGGGCAGCCGGAGCGCCAGCACGGTCTGGTCTGCATCTCGTTCCAGGCTCTTCTCCCAGTTGGCCCGCACCCGGTCCAGGGACAGTTTCAGGATCCCGGGGATCTCTTTTTCCGCCTTCGCCCTCTGTTCTGCGAGATGTTTCTCCCAGAGGGTCATTTCCTCCGGGCTCACCACGGAAGCGACCAGCTCTCTCCACACCGGCCGTGAACCAGGGTCCACGTCCAGCGCATAGGCGCGAAAGACAGGATTTGTTTCAACGAACTGCTGACGTCGCGCCGGGACAATGAACCCCATCGGTTCCGTGGCTCGCATTTCCTCCTCCCCACAAAGCTGGTCCACCGCTCTGACAGCAGCCTCGCGGAGACGGGTCGCCCTGTCCGCATCCAGCTTCATGATGGGCAGCATGGAGTCAATGCGCGTGGTCACCTGGGCGATGGCCTGCATGCGGCCGGCATTCAACCAGGGCGTGATGCAGGCTTTGACCTGCTTGTCCCAGGCCTCGCGAGACTCCGTGCGGCGCTTTTCCCACGCCGCCAACTGGGTGGGATCCAGCGCCGCCTTCACGGCATCCTTCCACACGGGAAGCTCATCCGGCAGGGTGCATCCCAGGACAAGGCGGCTCCATGCCAGGACTTCAGGCTCCCAGCGCGAGATCGCGGCGACTGCTGCGGCCGCCTCGCCAGCAGGCAGCCGGTTGCGATGGGTCTCGGTCAGCATCTGCGGGTAAGGCTTGATCGACTCCTCCACCGCCTGGTCAGCCGCGGCCTTGAGCGCCTTCCCCTTGACCTCGTCATTGAGTTGAAAGGTCTGGATGAGCCAGTCCTGCTCGGCCTGCATGAACTCTGTCAGGTCCTTTTTACGCAGCGGCGTGACCTTGGCCGCCAGCCCGGCCAGCGCAGTTTCGATCTCAGGAGCGAGGGGCTGTTTGACCCGCTGCCACCACGGAAGCACGGCGGCCGGCGCGGGCGGGGGCTGCTGGGCGACACCCGAAGCGGGGACGGCCCAGAGTCCGGCAGCCACCGCACCAAGGAGCAGAGTTCGTTGAAATACAATCGGGGTCATTTGTTGTTGTCCTGCGAGCCTTCGAGAAGGTTGAAGTAAGCATCCAGCCCGGCCTTGAACTCCTCGGGGAACTCTTTCCCGGCCCGTCCGGTCGCCTGTCCCACCGGACGGCCCGACACATTGCTGTCCGCATCAGCGCCATCACCCAGCTCCGCCAGGGCGGCGGATGATGCGGTGGCTGCGGTGCCGCCGCCACCAGGGTTCGAGCCCCCACCGCCACCACCGTTGGGTTTCATGCGCTTGGCCTGGAGCAGGAGCTCGATGGCCTCCGTCTCCGCGGCGATGGCATCCGCACCGGTGTTGCCGCCACCCAGCAGGCCGTGAGCCTCATCCATGATGTTGACCACCGCCCCGAGGAGTTGCAGTTCCTTGCCAAACTTGGCCTCCCCTTCCGGCAGGGCCCGGATGTCTGTCACGGCGCTCTGGGTATGATTCCCAATGGAGGCCTGCTTCTGTGCCAGGGCGCGGGCGGCTTCCACGTACTTGTTCTCCTCGATCGCAGCACGGGCATTGTCCAGCTCGCGGGTCTCATCTCGCAACTTCATCTCATCCCGCAGCGCCTGCATGACCTTGAGCACGATCTCCGGGGGCAGGCTGTCCCCGCTGCAGCTCGAACAGGACTTGCAATTGCTCGCCGCCACCAACTCCTCCGCCCAGCGGTCAAAGACATCCGCCCAGTACTCGGAGCCTGAGATGGTCTGGCCGGTGAGGTTCATGGAAACTTTTTCACCACCCCGGGCCAGGGCGCGCACCACTTCCAGCTTTTTCATCTGGTCCAGGATCGTCTTGAAGCGGCTGTCCTGCTTCCGCTGGAAGTAGGCCTCCAGGTCGGTCTGGATGGTGTGCACCGTGTCGCTCTGGGTTTTGGCGCTCTGGGCGATGGGTTCCGCCTCCTTGGGTGGGGTGCGTTCAATGCCAAAGGAGTCCAGCGTCTTCTCATTGACCGTGCTGGCAATGAGCATCTGGTGGCGGGAGGCGGCCTTGAACCGCTTCACAAAGGTGCTGGCCTCCAGGCTGGCGAGGATGGCACTCAGCTCGTCGGAGACCTTGGCGAACTCCTTGAGCAGGTCCCGCTGTTCCGCGATGGCGTTGTCCATCTTCTGCTGGGCGGGCGATTCCGGCGGTTTGGGGGCCTCGTCCCCCGGTTTGGTGGGGGCGGCTCCCAGCGTGGTGGAAGGCAGGCCAAGTTTGCCCGCCCCTGGCGGCTTGGGGGCAGCGTTGGGATCCGCAGGCTTGGCCTCTGGTGGTTTCCCGAAACCCGCCTCGCGGTCGGCAATGCTCGGAGCCGGGGGCTTGGCCGGACCGGGGGCAATGGGTGTCCCCTGCTGTGGAGTGGTGGGCAGGTTGGGTCCCTGGCTGACATTCGGCGCGGACTTGGAGTCACCCGCCTGAGCAGGAGGCTTGGCCTCAGCCGTCTGCGGGGATGAAGGCGGATTGCCCGGCGAAGGCTGCCCGCTTGAGGGTTTGCTGGCCGCACCCGCTGTTTGTTTCAGGAGGTCCGTCACACTGGGCATGCGGTTGGCGGCAATGTCCTTGAGGGATTTGAGCAGCGTGGCCCAGGACTCGAGACGGTTCGCATCGAACTCATCGTTCTTCGTCGCCTGCTCCACCAGACTGCGCCCGGCGGTGGTCAGGCTGTCCAGACGGGCGGCGTTGGCATTCTCCGCTGCCGCTTGCTGGGAGACCCGGCGGCGGTTTTCCGGACGATCCAGCTCGGCAGCGGTCAGCGCCCGCAGGTCCTTGTTGGTCTGGTGCAGCTGCTGCTCCATTTCGTAACTTTCACGGGCCGCTTCGATCCACTTTCCGAACTGCTCGGTGAGCCAGAGGGCGTGGTCGGTCTTGTTCAACACATGGAGCGTGAATGCAGCGGAACGTGCCCGAGCCCGACCCGGCAGATAATCATCCGTCCAGGCCCGCACCTCGACTGTCTGGGGTGGAACCCCATCGCGCACCGCGCAGAAGGTGGCTCGTGCGGCCAGCTCCCGTTTCTCATGCGCTCCGGCGGCAGCCACTTTCTCCCCTTTGAGCCGGGGCTGGTCTTTGTTGCCATCCAGGGGCGGAGCACCGAGCCACTCCAGCCCGGCACGCTGCACGCCGAAGTCATCGGTGACATTGATGTCAAAGCTCACGACCTCTGTGTCGAGCACCACCTGCTCCATGGTTTCCCGCCGGGCCATGATCTTCGGCGACTCGTCTTCAACCGCCTGCACCCGCAGCAACAGCGGCTCGCGCGGGGTGAGGCCGTCCACATCCCGCCACATGAACTTGCGCTCCACATCGGTGTTCACCGGTGCATAACCGGTGCGGATGACGGCCCCGCTCACCGTCTGAGTGGCCCCATCCAGCTCGGCAGCGGCGAGATCCCGGCTGGCCCGTGCCTCAAACGAGGCCTGCGCCCCCTTTACAATGCTGACCGTTCCTCCTCGAACCGGCTGCCCCTGCTCAGACTTGTATCCCAGGTACGAAGGCAACCGCAGCTTCACCGAGACATCCTCCAGTTCCGGACGCGGACGGGGCGCGAGGGTGATGGTCTTGCGCACATCCCCCAGGCTGAGCCGCAGGGAGGTATCCACCTTCTGCGGTGGGAAGGCCAGCGGATACACTCCGGAGGCGTTCGAGGTCTCCACCCACGGCTGGTTCCCAATCCGGGCCGAGGCAGCGCCGGGCGACCACCGGGTGTCGGCCGAGAGTTTCACGGGCAGTTCAAAGGGCTCCGCAAGTGGCACCACAAGACGGGACGGCAGTTGCTCCACTTTGGCAAAGGTGTAACGCTCGACGTTCTGCCAGGGGAGGCCCCAGCGTGAGAGAGCATTGCGAGCCGCCTCACTCGCCGCCACAAAGGCGGCCAGCATAAGCACGCCCACAGCGATGGCCGCGTACGCCCACTGACGATGCCGGGCATCCGGGACAGCGTGGGTGAAGTCCTTGTCCTTCACCGCTTCCGCCGCCTGGGCCATGGCCGCCTGCACAAGGCGCTCGCTCCGGCCCGCCTCACCCTGCTCCATTCGGGCCAGCTCCACGATGCCCAGCAACTGGTCCCCCAGCCGGGGAAAGGTGCGACGCAGGAGACGGGCCGCATCTTCCAGTCGGCGCTGACGCCACACCCAGCGGTGCCATTTCCAAGGCAGTCCCACGCCCAGCGTCGCAGCCCCGCCCAGGAGCAGGGTGAGACGCACCCAGGAGGGTGTTTCCATGAACCGGTCCAGGACAAAGACCAGGAGGTACGACAGCACCAGGCCGAACGCCGCGGCCAGCAACCCCTCGGTGAGCTTCACCGTCCAGACGCGGCGTCGGAAGTCCGCGAGTTTGCTTTCAAGCACGGGTGGCAGGGTGGTCTTCATGACTCGGCTTGGTATGTTTGAAGGGTTGGCAGAAGGAACAGTGGAGGAGGCTAGAAGGCGCCAGCGGCCTTGCGGCCGACCCAGAAGACGCCCATGAGGGTCACAAGAAGCAGGGACCAGATGGGATGCGCCCAGATCTGCACCCGGCGCTCCTGCTCCTCGGGTCGGGGCATGGCCGCGACGGCAGCCACGACCTCGGCAGGATCGGTGGAGGAAATGAGCTTGCCCCGGGTGAGCTGGGCGATCTCCCGCAGCACATCGGGTTTCGCGGGCTGACCGAGCTTCTCCCGCGGGGTGCCCTGCACGGAGATGAGTGTGTCCAGCGCGGCACCGACATCAGCCGAGGTGAGACGTACGCGGTGCTCGCCGGGCTCCGTCGGCGTGGTGACGCCGCTGAAGAGCCCCCAGGCCTCCTCCCCGGCGGAGACGAGCCTCACGCTGGAGGTCTTCCCGGAGGGGGCGGTGATTTGGGCAATGACGGTGCCATCGCGCAGAGGTTCCCCTGTCTGGCTGGTGACGTTGGCGTTGAGCGTGAGCACCGCCCCGGCCCGCGGCCGGTCAGGGGAGTAGAACAAGCGCATCTTGTCCCCCTGGGACATGTTGCGCTGGTACGCCATCCACCGCACCACCTGACCCCAGAAGCGGTAGTGGTACTTGTCCTCCACCCCTTTTCGCCAGCGCCAGGCTCCGTCTGTGCCCATGAAGAGGATCTTGCCAGCTCCGTGGGTCTTTGTCACGATCAGAGGGATTCTTCCGAAGCGATTGGTCTCCGTGCCATGCATGGCGAGCACCTCGCTGCCCGCCTTGGCCCGGATCGCGGGGGCGTACCACTGGAAGCCCGGCAGATTCTGCCACACCCGGGCGCTGGCCTCATCGGTGTCCTCCAGTTTCGTCAGCAGGCTGCGGGTGCCGGACTCTGTGAGGGAGAACTTGCCCGGGGAGGAGGTGCCCCAGCCGCGTGGTTGGGCGGTGTCCCACACCACCGGCAGCAGATCGGCGAGGGTCGTGTTTTGCAGGGTGCTCTGGTAGCCGTTGAGCCCCGGCATGAAGACCAGACCGGCGGCCTGATCCCGCACCAGCTTCTGCAACGCATCACACTGCTCCAGAGTGAGCTGCCCTTTGTCTATCCCCACATCGCCCAGAAAGACCACATCATACTTGGCCAGGGCATCGGCCTTGGGCATGGCACTGAGATAGCCGCGCCCGGACCCGGACTTGCCCAGGGCTGGATGAAACAACAGGCAGTTCACCTCCACCCCGGGATCGCGCTCCAGAGCGTTGCGCAGGTAGCGATACTCCCAGCGCGGGAAGCTTTCGATGATGAGCACGTGCAACTGTTCCTTCCGGATGGAGAGCGGGGCCTCGATGGAGTTGTTGTTCAGGAACCGCTCACCGCCGGTCTTGGGCACGGCGAGGGTCAGCTTCAGTTCACCGGGTTTTTCCGGACGCCAGACCATGACATCTTGCAGCCGGCTCATGGCGGGGATGACGACAGACTTCGTGATGACCTCACCCGTGGAGGATCTTAGTTCAACCACAGCGGCCTCATCCCGCGGCAGGGAGCTCTCGATGGTGAAGGGCACGCGCAACGGCTTGCCCGCGATGGCAAAGGTGGGGACCTCGAAGCTGGCGAGGTCCACGTCTGGCAGGCGGCTCTCTGAACCCAGCGGCACGGCAAAGACCGGCACATCCCGCATGCGAAGCCGCGTCGCGGCCTGGGCCGGGGCCTCCCCGCTGTTCCAGTCGCCGTCTGAGATCAACACCACGGCCTGGAGGCGCGGGTGCTTCTCCGCCACCTGGTTGAGCGCTCCGTTGAGATCCGTCCCCTCCTCCGGCGGCTGTTGAGCCGAGGAGAAATCCTGCAGCACCACCTCCATGCGCTCGGTGAGAGAAGCCCAAGTGGCCGCCTCTGCCAGCGGGGTGGCCAGCGCCTTCCTCGCCAGGGGCTCCGAGGACGGGCTGGCGGCGTTGATGATGTCCTGCGTCTCCATCGAGCGGGAGACATCCCGCAGCACCACCAGGGTGGGCTTGCTCTCCGGTTTAAAAAGCTCCCGCCACTCCGGCTGGTTCAAGGTAATAGCGATGGCTGCAGCGATGAGCACGCGCAGCCCCTCCAGCAGGCCCGTGACCCGCCGATAACCACTGCGCCGCCACGCCATCCAGGCCAGCCCGGCGATGAGCAGGACGAACACCACCCCCACCGTCACGGAGAGGGGGCTGGGGCTGAAGACCAGGGTCTGGCTGGCGGGTTTCATGCCGTGGGTTGCGCGGGTTCGCGGAAATTCGTCGATCCGTTCTGGGCGGGATCGGCATTCGCCCGGGCAAAGAAGGGGTTGGCGGCAGCCCGGCCCGGCTCCGGACGGCCGGGCATGCACAGGATGGCCTCGCCCAGAAGGGCCAGGGCCATGACCATGAGGAAGGTGCGCCAGATCTCACTGGTGAGGCTGCGGCCGTCGTCCAGCGTGTCCGTGAGGAACCGGTAGTCGAGGCCCGCAAACAGTTCGTCCAGATTCGCCGAGGTGAGATGCAGGGGCTCATCCTCTGTCGCCGGCCGGTTCAGGGCGGTGAGCAGCTCACCAGAAGACCTCACCCCGGCCAGGAGCGGGAGATTGATGGAAGGAACACTTTCCTCGCGTGCCTCGACAGGCTTCCACGCGGAAGGATCCGTCCCCAGCGAGCCTAAGGCGGCGGAACGCTGCCGGGCCTTGCCCAGGGTGCGAGCCCCTTCATTGAGCGACCGGTGCAGCATGGCAAACATGACCACCCCGTCCCGCGCCAAGCTGGACGCGCCGGGTCCGGTCAGAGTGCCAAGGAAATAAGCTCCCCCGCCCTGCTCACCACCCGCACGGACGAGGAGGGGTTCACGATTGGGCAGCCGGGCCAGAGGCACGCCCTCACCCAGGACCGTCACGTGCCGGGTCACCTCCACACTGCCCACCGGCAGCGCGGTGCCATCGCGCAGATTGGCCAGGATGTCGGCATCATTGCGCCACCACTCCACCGCCAGGGCCCGGGTGCCGGTGCCGCCCTGCCAGGATCCCCAGCCCAGTCCGAGAAATCGAACGTCATCCGGTGACTCGGGCGGGAGAAACAACACGGACCTGCCCGATGCCACATGATTCTCAAGCTGTCGCGCCAGGACGTCATCCGCCTTGGGCAGCGGGGCCTGCCACACGATCAGGGCCGTCTCATCCCAGGGGATCTCTGCGGCCCGTTGGCTACGAAGCCGGGTCACGGCGTATTTGCGCGAGGGATCCGCCTGAGCCCCAAGCGCGGCGACGAGGCCGGAGGTCTCCAGCTCATCATCGGACACGATCACGGAGCGCATGGGAGGAGGTTCATCAAAGACGAAGTGCCACGCGTTGTTGGGCAGGCAGGCATCTCCCGGCAACTCCACCCGGCCCCAGCCCCGCTTGAGCGACTTGTCGATGGGGAAGGTCTGCCCTTGAAGCACCAGCTGGCTTTCCTTGAGCGTGACCTTCACCGTCGTGGCAGCTCCATTGATAACCACTCGCAGCGGTACTTCGATCGGCACGAGCGCCTGCCCGGCCTGGCGCGTGATGCGCAGATCCATGAGCAGTTCCGCCTTGGCAGAGGTCTCCCGCCGGGTCACCCGCTCCACCCGCACCGCCAGATCATCCTCCGCTATCTGAGGGTAAGCGAGCAAGTGGAACCGCACCCCCTGGAGAGCAGCGTAGGCGCTGCGCAAGGTTTCCCAGCGACCTCCTGCGGCATCCCAGTCGCCCTGTTGCAGGTCGCTCAGGACCCACACGTCCGTGCGGCCGGACTTGTTGGTGGTGATGTAGTCCAGGGCCTTTTGCAGCATGCCGGGAATGTCTGCCTTCGTGTCCGTGGGCCCCGTTTGCGGCATGTCCAGCAGACGCTCCGCCTTGTCGAGCGACTGTGGATCCCCCACGGCACTGTCCACCAGCACGAGCCGGGAACGGGTGCCCACCGCATCATGAATGGCCCGGGCGATGTTGCGCAGCCCCGCCAGGCGTTTGCTCACCCCGGTGGTGGTGTTCTGCTGCTCCATGCTCGCGGAGCGGTCCAGCAGGATCATGACCGTGTCTGGCGCGCCTCCGGTCAGGCCCAGCCAGCCACCGGCCAGGGGGCGGGTGACCACAAAGATGATGGCGGCCACGGCCAGCACGCGGAAGGCCAGAATGAGCACCTGCCGCAGCCGGGACAGCCCCTTGTTCATCCGCTGCGCCATGAGCAGGAACATCATGGCCGCCCACTTCACCTGACGCCGCCGATAGAGGTGGATAAGGTGAATGATCACCGGCAGCGCGGCGAGCGGCAGGGCGAACAACAACGCTGGTTCGAGGAAGGTCATCGGGAGCCGCGTTTGGGGGTGCGTCCGAGAAGGAACCGCGCCAGCACGTCCTCGTACCGGTCGTGCAGCTTCACCCGGTGGTAGTCCATGCCGGTGGTGCGCACCAGTTCGTCCATTTCCATGAGGTACTGGCGCACCGCCTCGCGGTAGTTCCGCGCGATCAGGGAGGGGTCGGCCAGGACCATCTCCCCGCCTTCCATGTCCACAAACCTTGCAGGCCGGTCGAAGTCGAAGTCCAGCTCCTGCTGGTCCAGCAGATGAAAGGCGGCCACATCATGCCGGCGAAAGCGGAGATGCTGGATGGCGGACTTCAACTCGATCGGAGGCACGAAGAAATCCGACAGGATGACGATGAGCGCCCGCTGGCGGATCTTTTCGGCCGCATTGTGCAGGGCAGCCAGGAGGGTGGTGCCGCCGAGGGGCTGGATGGTCCCCATCTGATCGAGCACCAGGCCGAGGTGCGAGGCTCCGCGTTTGGGAGGGATCTCAATCGCCGGCTCAGCCATGCTCCAGAGGCCTGCCGCATCCCCCTGCTGGGCGGCGAGGTAGGCCAGCGTTCCCGCCAGCTTGCGGGCATAGTCCAGCCGGGTGGCCCCTGCCGGGCCGAAGCCCATGGAGCCGCTGGTATCCAGCAAGAGGCAGAGCCGGAGGTTTGTGTCTGCCTCGAACTCCTTGATGTAAAAGCGGTCACTCCGGCCCCAGGTGCGCCAGTCCAGACGGCGGGTGTCATCTCCTGGCACATACTTGCGATACTGGGCAAACTCGAGCGAGGAGCCCTTCACGGGGCTGCGGTGCTTCCCCGAGACGCTGCCCAGCATGGTCTGCCGGGCATGGAGGGGAAGCGCCATCAGCCTGGCCAGCACGGCAGGCTCCAGAAAGGATCGCTTCTCTTCCGCCATGTTGGGGTGTGGAGGCTGAAAACTTGAATTCTAGGCTATGGCAGCCGGTTCACGCCGCCGTGCTGAGCTCATCCACGAGCCGCTTGGTGAGATCCCGGCTGGTCACCCCTTCGGACTCGGCCGTGAAGGTGGTCATCACCCGGTGACGCAGCACAGGGTCGGCCACCTCAGTCACATCTTCCAGGCGCACCATGTAGCTGCCCTGGAGCGCGGCGCGAGCCTTGGCCCCCAGAATGAGGTACTGCACGGCGCGCGGTCCCGCCCCCCAGCTTACGAGGGGCTTCAGCCAGCTGGGAGCCTCGCCGCCATTCGGCCGGGTGCGGCGCACCAGATCCACGGCGAACTCATAGACGTGATCCGGCACAGGCACGCGACGCACCAGGTCCTGGAATGCCAATACCTTGGGACCGTCCAGCACGTGCTCCAGCCTCGGCAGGGTCAGGCCTGTGGTGCTGCGTGCGATGGCCACCTCCTCCTCCCGGGAGGGGTAGTCCACTCCGATCATGAACATGAAGCGGTCCAGCTGCGCCTCGGGCAGCGGATAGGTGCCTTCCTGCTCAATGGGGTTCTGCGTCGCCAACACGAAAAAGGGAGAGTCCAGCGTGTAGGTGCGCCCCGCCACCGTCACGCGGTGCTCCTGCATGGCCTCCAGCATGGCCGCCTGGGTCTTGGAAGGGGCGCGGTTGATCTCGTCCGCCAGCACGATGTTCGCGAACACCGGACCCTTGGCGAACTCGAAGCTGCGCTTTCCTCCCGGCAGCTCCTGGAGGATGTCCGTGCCCGTGATGTCCATGGGCATCAGGTCCGGCGTGAACTGGATGCGGCTGAAGGAAAGAGACATCGTCTCCGCCAGCCGGCTGATAAGCAGCGTCTTGGCCAGACCTGGCACCCCCATGAGCAAAGCGTGACCTCGGGCAAACAGGCAGATGGCCAACTGCTCGACCACCTTCTGCTGACCGACGATGATTTTTTTCAACTCGTTGCAGAGGCGGACATACACCTCGCGAAGTTCATCAATGGCGGCGACATCGTCCTTGGGCAGCGGAGAGGAGGCTGGATCTGGCATGGTCGTGACAGGGGAGGCAGAAAGGAAAACTCATTAACACCTGATCCCCACCGCGCTGGCAATGAGAATCACCGGTCGATGGGGATAAAATTTGTCCAGATGGGTGTAGCACACCCTCACGGTTAGGACGGGAACTGACCCCTCTTTATTGGAACTGTTCGACGTTTTTTAGAAAAATCCGGCCTTCCTTGATTTCAGAGTTGTTCGATGAAGGCTTGTCATCCTCCAGGGAGGTCTGGTAGCCTGACCTTTGTGAACCCCCAAAACCTTCGAACCCGGCGGACCGCCGGGGTTCCGCTCGTCTGTGCCCTCGTGTCCGGGCTGCTATGTCCTGCCTCCACCTGGGCAGGCATGCCTTCCTTTCAACTCACGGATCTGGCCGCCGCGCGGCTGGACGTGATTTCCTTCTTCCTGATGACCTATCTGGTCCTCACGCTGCTCTTCAAGATCATCTGGAACAGCCTGGCCAAGGACTTCAAGTGGATGCCGCCCCTCACGTACAAGCGGGCTCTCGGCCTGATGGTGGTCTGCGGCATGTTCCTCTACGTGGTGCTCACCATGATCTCCGGCGCCCGGGAACTCATGACGCCAGGAGCCTGGCAGAAGGAGGGGCTCACGTACCGCATCACCGAGCCGGAAAAACAGCCCAAGCCCTGGATCGACTCCGCCCGCCGCCAGTCCATGGAGCGTCTGCGCACGGCCCTCTTCGAATACGCAAAATCCCACAACGGAGAATTCCCTCCCCATGTGGAGGCCGAGGACTTCCCCCGGGAACTGTGGCGCGGCATTGACCCCGCCCGCACCCCCTACGGCTATTACCCGGGTCGCAAGGCAGAGCAGGGCGACCTGATCGTCGCCTTTGAGCCCTATGTGTACGGATACCGCCGGTACGTCCTGCTCTCCAGCGGGGAGATCATCAACCTCCCCCTGACCGAACTGGCCGACCGGGCGAGGAAAGAACTGGAGAACTTCGCACAACAGGTGGCACGGCCGTGAAAACGATCCGTTTTCCAAGGGTGGTCGGTTGGCTGCTGATTGCAGTGGCCATTCTTCTGGCCATCGCAGTCCTGATGGCAGCGGTCCCGCAGATCGAATCAGTGATTGCCGCCATCATCCGACTTGCATTCGGGTGGATCTTTTTTCTATGGCAAAATGTTCCGAAAATCACGTTCAACCAACTCCTCTTCTTTAATGGCATGGGGGCCCTGGTGGTGGGAGGGGCGGTCCTCCATATTACCCTGAGCGCCGTCTTTCGGCAGTTTTCGCCCGCCGGCAGGGCTTGGCGAGTCAAGTGGACCGTCGCTGCCATCTCGGTCATCATTCTGGTTTTTGGTATTTGCGTTAGTGCCGTGGGCCTCGGATCGCATTCGGTTGTGTTGTTTCAGCAACCCATCTTGCAATCTTCAAGCCGCTATTCTGAGCACCACGACTATGCCCATGCACAGATCCTTCGTTTCCGCATAGCAAGCTCGCATCCCGACCTTGTTGAAAAAGGGGACACCGAGATCTGGTCGGACCTTTTCAGGTCTAATCCAGAAGATGCCAAAGATTGGACTCGCCGAGCGGTCATTTGGACTGCCGAAACTTTGGATGTTCCGGAAGTCTGGACCTGTCTGGGGGGAATCGACGAATTCTCCGCCGGTGACATCCCGGTGGTCTGTGCTCCCCGTGCCTATTCCAAAAAAGGACGCTTGGTCGCATTCGCCGATGGCAAACGGAAGTACTGCAATCAGCAGGAGTACGACGAGGCCATCGCGCGCTGGCATGCAGCAAAGGCAAAGCTGAGCGGGCATTCTAAACAGGATCCAAATAAAGGAGGAGGCGCGCCATGAATCACAAAAGCTGCCTGATCCCGGTGCTGCTGTTCTTCGGGGCGCTATTCATCCTGGATGCCCTGTTCGCCACCGACCTCCTGAAGGGGCTCTTCACCATCGGTTTTCACCTGCTCCTGGGCAGCATCATGCATGCCGTGGCGTCGTTTCCTTATGCCTTTGGCTCTGTCAGCCATGCCCTGTGGACCTTGGGTATCTTGTTGGGAGCATTCCTTGGGCTGCATGGGCTGATGATTCTATTGAGCTGGAAGAGCGTCCGCTGGAAACTTCCACAGAGTGCAAGTGTCTTCGCTTTGGTCCTGCTTCTTCTGGGCGGAGGTTCGGCCGCCATGCAAGCGGCCCGCACTGCGGTTCTTCTGACCGTGCAGGATGAAATTCTAGTCTCCGGACGAGACTATGTATCCAAGTCCATCAGCAACGGGCGGCAGCTTGTAACGGCCATGCGAATCTACGCATCGGAACACGACGGTAGATATCCCGATCAGCTTGAGGAACTCATCGCCGCTGACATCTTGGAGTCCGGAAGTCTAACCACACTGAACCGGGTCTACATGTCGGGTGAAGTCCCGGCGCCATGGATCTTTCTGAGAGGGCTCCGGGATGACGCACCCGACAACCTTCCGATGTTCGTGTCTCCTCTCCCCGTCACGGGAAACAAATACCTTATCGCCTACAACGACTCCAGCGTCTCTCTGCAAAAGGCGGCAGAACGCGAGGCGGCGGCGCAACGCTGGCGGGAATACAGGGCACAGCGCGCCAACTTGGAAGGAGCCAAGCCGTGAATCTAAAACTCTGGTTCAAGGCGTTTTTCCTCTTGCTGCTGGGTGCCTTCATCACCATCGACCTTGCTTTCAGCACAGGGCTAACGGCGGGATGCTTTGCCATCGCGATGCACACTCTCCTGGGAGGCATCAGTTTTGCAATGCAAGCACTTCCCCATGCTTTCATGTCGTGGACGAATCTCGCACTTGCTTCAGGGGTTGCAGTGGGACTCCTGGCGTGGATCGCCGCCATCGCGTTCCATTCGCAACGCAACCACACTGACAGGCCCCGAAGATTTCAACGGGCTTTTATGATTCTAGGCGGGCTGGCATCGCTTATCATAGGGAGCTTCGCCGCAGTGAATATAGCATCGGCTTCCATCTTGCTTGTCCGCGATGGCGTCGGTGCCCCTGATCGAGGATGGATGGGTGAGTCCATTGGCAAGGCCCGGCAACTCAACACTGCTCTGCGCATCTATGCGTCAGAACACAACGGAGCCTATCCGCTACATCTTAGCGATGTCGTGGCGTCTGGAATTCTGAGTCAGCAGCAGTTCGACAGACTGAGCCTCGCTGCGCTTTCCGACGGCATTCCCGTGCCCTGGATTTACTTTGGCGGATTACACGAATCCCTGCCTGGCACGACACCGTTGTTGATGCATCCGCTTCCGTCCCACGGCGGCAAACGCATCGTCGCCTTGAACGACAGCAGCGTCAGCCTGCTCATCTCACAGGACTACGACGATGTAGTCAAACGTTGGAGAGAGCTCGCCAGCCAGTCCAAGTGATCATTGCCAGTCCATTGTAAAATCATGAAATCCCACACGATCATCAAATGGTTCCTCTGGATTCTGGCGGGTGCCACTATCGTGTCGTTCATACTTCCAGCATTTCCTGGCTCTTCCTCGCTTGTCCTTCAGGTCCCCACACGTCTCCTTCTTGGCTGGTATCGCCACCTGGGCACCGTTCCAGAGAACCTGGGTCCCACCTGGCAAGGCATGGCCGCTGGCGCGACTCTGGCTGTTGCCACCACTTTGGCGCTCCACTTGATGCTCACGAGCATCAACCGACTGATTTTGAACGCTAGCCAACCGTGGAAATGGCGGTGGAGCTTCTCGATCATGGTCTTGTCCCTGGTCCTCTTTGCCACCACCTGCGCTTCAGTGGGCATCGTGCATCATAGTGTTTGGGTGATGAAGAATCCACTGTCCTATGATGCAAGCAAAGGCATCCTCACCCGGGCGATTAGCAATGCCCGGCAGCTTGCCACGGCAGTGTCCCTTTATCAGGAAGATCATGCCGGCAAGGCTCCCGACCGCCTCGAAGCTCTGGAGAACAATGACATCCTTGAGAAGGGCAGTTTATTCCGCCTCAACACGATCGAGACCCTTTACCAACCGCCCACGGTCTGGGTCTATCTCAAGCCACCGGACGGCTCCCAGAACCCTGCATTGCCAATTTTCGCCAGTCCATTTCCCATCGACCATGGCAAATACGTGGTGGCGTTTTTAGACAGAAGCTACCAGACTATGGATGCTGCCCAGTATGAAGCTGCCTTGCAACGCTGGCGGGAGGCCTCAGGTTCAACCCAATAGCCTCTCCATGCCCATTCTTGACCGCAAGTTCCTGGTTTGGGCCGGTGCCACAACCCTGGCCATCCTGGATTGCTTCCTCTTTGCCTATCTCGCCCGGGGCCGGGCGCTTGAGATTCTGACACGGCTGGCGACTGGTTGGATCCGCCACCTCCATGAGACCGCGCCCTTGACCACATGGGACTGGACCAGCATCGGTGTCGCGTTCCTCGTGTTGATCGTGCTGCTGGCCGCCTGCCAGTGGATGGCGCACTCTCGCTTGAGAACGAAATGGGGCTGGCGCTGGACCTCTCAGTTCATCGCGGCCCTCTTTTTGATCATGGGTGCCGGGGGTGCGGCGAGCCTTGTCATTCACCATATCTCTTACTTCTTCCGGGAACCCATCTTTTACTTCGACGACGTCTGGGACAGCACTCGCAACATCAGCAACGCCAGACAGCTCATCACCGCCCTGCGCATCTACGCCAGTGATCACAGCGGAGAATATCCCGAAAAACTGGAAACCCTGCTCAAAGAGGAAATTTTGGATCCCGGAGAACCTTTTGAGAATCTCACCCACGGCATCATGCAGAAGGAGATGAAGATCCCCTGGATGGTGCTGGGTGGACTGAATGACAGCGCTCCAGGAGGGCTTCCGATTCTGGCATCCCCGATCCCGCTGCACGGCAGCCGCTACGTGATGGGCTACAATGACTCGTCAGTCATGCTGGTTTCCCCTGAGAAGTATCATGCCGCCATAGCCGCTTGGGAGGCCTGGCTGAAGGAGAACCACAAACCCCGCACCACCATTCCCCTACGATGATGGCACGAGCCGGAGGTTGACGGGGGACGCATCACTCCCATGATGCTGGCACCATGAGCACCGTGCCGACCCCTGCCCCTGCCCCCACAGATGACGCCCTGGCTGACCTGCGTGCCGTCGTGCACCGACTGCGCGCCCCGGGAGGCTGCCCGTGGGATCAGGAACAGACGCACGAGTCCCTCATCCCCCACCTCATCGAGGAGGCCTACGAGGTCGCAGAAGCCATTCGCAACGGCGACATGGCCCACCTGCGCGAGGAACTGGGTGATCTGCTGCTCCAGCCGGTGCTGCATGCGGAGATCGCCTCAGAAACGGGCGTGTTTGATCTGGACTCGATTGCCCGGGAACTCACCGAGAAGCTCATCCGCCGCCACCCTCATGTCTTTGGGGACACCACCGTGGATGGCTCCGCCGGGGTGCTCAAACAATGGGACGAGATCAAGAAACAGGAAAAGGGCGGCAGCTCCTCCGATCGCAAACCGCACCTGCATGGTGTCTCCCACGGGCTGCCTGCGCTGATGCGTGCGCAGAAGATCCAGAAGAAGGCAGCGAAGGTGGGCTTTGACTGGCCGGACCTCGATCAGGTCGTAGCCAAGGTGCACGAGGAGATTCAGGAAATAGCCGAAGCCGTGGCCCAGCAGGACCAGAAGGCCATTTCCGACGAAGTGGGCGACCTGCTCTACAGCGTGGTGAACGTGGCCAGGCGGCTGGGAGTGGATGCCGAGACGGCACTGGCCGCGGCGACGGCCAAATTTGAACGCCGGTTCGGCCGGGTTGAGGAAACAATCCTTGCCCAGGGCAAGACGCTGGAAGACAGCACCCTGGAGGAGATGGATGCCGTGTGGGAGGCCACGAAGCATCTACCGGCCTCCGCCCAGAGCTGAGGTCAGTCCCCTCCGCCGCCGCAACCGCCGCCGCCGCAACCACTGCTGCTGCAACCACTGGATCCGCTGCCGCAGCCACTGCTGTCATGACCGGAGCCGGAGTGGCCGTCATGATGGCTGTGGCCGTGACTGCTACCACAGCCACCTCCGGCTCCGCTGGAACAGCCAGATCCGATCGAGGAACATCCGTTTCCCCCTCTGCCTCCACCGCGGCGGTTTTTGGCGATGTTGCTGATTACAATGACGACCATCCCAACGATGAAGACCAGCCAGAAGATCTCTGCGCTCTTCACGGGGGCCACGTCGGCGGCATGGGGGGCCTCTTGCGCCAGTGTCAGAACCAGCCCCGTCGCCGCCACCGCGGCAGCGGCTTTCCACAATCGGCGCCGCCACAGGTTCTTTGAAATCACCCAATGGTCGCTCGTGTCCACCCTGCAGAATCTCGCATGGGTATCAAAACGTGCCTCAGGTGGTGGCCACACCGCCCCAGGAGGCGGGTTGCCAAATCCCACCTCATAAGAAGCCAGGGTGCGGGCATACCAGTCGTGGTATTTCGCGTCCTCATTCGCTCCTCCCTTGGTCGGGCCATGATGCAGGGGTCGCCCCAGCACCTTGCCGCACAAATCCTCCCAGTAGGACTCCGTGTACACCAGATGCAGGTGCCAGGCCTGGTCCACCTCGTCTGACGGCGTTACGGGATGCCCCGCACGCATGGCCAGCCAGAGGAATTTCTTGTACTCCACCACCACCTGCTCTGCGTAGGCGTGGTGCCATCCATTTTCCCGGGCGAGTCTCTTCGTGAAACTCAGCTCGGCATTCGCTCCATCAAGCTCGAAAGCCTGGAGCGCCTGCCACAACGGGTCGTTGTATGCTATCATGCTCGCGACAAGCTTCCCTCATCCCCCTCCCCTCCGTCAAGTATGTTTTTTGACACATGGGGCGTGGAACATTTCGTGACCATCTGGTTTGGAGAGTGGCAATTTCACGCCAACGGCGTGAGACACAGTAGCCCAAGGGTAAGACCGCAAAGCGGTCGCCACCCTGGGTTTCGACATGAAGAGATGGAACTCCAACGGAGTTCAACAAACCGTCCAGATGGCGCAAAGACAGCAGACCTGCATGTGGCAGTCATTCTCAGGGGTCTTGTCACGGTCTGTGGAACTCACTTCGGAGTTCCCATCTACCTTCCAGATCACCCAGGGTGGCGGCTCGTGCCTCGCCTTACCCTTCGCTACTTTGTCTGACGCCCTTGGCATCACTCTCCTTCAAACCAACTGCGTGGACATATCCGCAAAGCGAGGCAATCGGCCAATCACCCCGCCTCCATCATTCATCATTCATCATTCATCATTCATCATTCATCATTCCTAATTTATAATTTATAATTTATAATTTATAATTGTTACCCCCCTCCCATCTCCTTCTTGAGCACCGTCGCCGCCCCCAGGGCGGGCACGCCGGCGTAGCGCTGGTCTTTGAGCATGCGCTTGATCATTTCCAGGCTCGCATCCGACTCCCCCTTGCGGCGGATGGCCTCACTTTCATACAAGGCACAGCGGAGCTGGTCCTCCACAGAGTCCTGCCAGGCCCCGGCATGCTGGAAGAAATCGGCCGACTCCCGGTTGTTTCCTTCGACTGCGGAGAGCAGGCCCATGAGTTCGAGGAGATTCGCACTGCGATTCTCCTCGGCAGTCTTCAGCAGCTCACGGCGGAATTTTTTGGGGTCGCGCGGCAGATAGCGCCCCACCAGACTGGCATAGAGCGCATAGTCGCGGTTGGGCGAAGCCGCGTCTGGCATGACCCGTCGCCGGGGAAACGGCCGATAGAGAGGGTCTCCCACCACCACGTTCATCCAGGAGATGCCTGGCATGGACGACCATGCGGCTTCCCCCAGGGTGGCCCCGGAGAGCAGACGCTCATTGAGATGGTCGAAGTGAACGGTGAGCGTGAGGTAGGGTTCCCACACGTTGCCCAGCGCAGCGGCCGCCCCCTTTTCCAGCAGCGGGCCGACCCAGGCCTCTGACTTGGTGCGCAGCACGCTGGCACTGAAGGAATGCAGGTGACAGGCAATGGCTCCGGGCTTGAAGCGGAAGCTGGGAGAGGCAATGGCCCCGGTGATCTGGCTCGTGTACCACCCGAAGTACAAGATGGTGTCCGGGAGCGGCCAGGCATCCCGGAAGACCTCGCGATACCGGTCCACCGCCACCGGCACGCCGACCCGCTGGTACATCTGCACACACTTGGCGAGCCATTGCTCCCCTTCTTCATAGCCACCGTCCATGAGGGAGAAATCCACCACGGCCCTGCCCCAGAGGCCAGTGCGCTCGGCGTTCAGGGAGTCATCGATCATGCGACGCACCGTGGCATCATCGGCGGCGTCCAGACGCCCCACCAAAAGCTGGCCCCGGGCTTCCGGGCAATCCGCAAAGCGCTGCCCCTTCTGGTAGTAGCGGTTTTCCAGGGGGCCCTTGATGGGTCGTTGCAACAAGCCCAGCGCAGCGATCTCGCTGTCCACACTGGCTTCATCCACCTCCCCGATGGCCGGCTCCCGGTTGTGAGGCACGCGATCCACGCGAATCGGCACCCCGCGCATGAGCACCACCACGCGGATGTCCTGCCGTACGACCTGGGGCACCTGGCCATAGCGCTTGCCGGAGGGGTCCACCAGGTCACGCTTCTCCAGCACCCACCACTTGTTCTCGATCAACCGCCGCAGCAGGGGCTCCCGCACCGTGGACTCAAACTTCTCCCTCGAGATCGTTTCCTCGACCGGACACTTCAGGCCGATCACGCGGTCCGAGGAAATTTTTCGCTTCGAGGCATAGTACCGGGCCAGGTCCTCGGAGCCCTCGAAGTCCTTGTTGTACACCACGAGGGTCTCTGCGGCGGGGTCCCAGCCATCCGGCTCCAGCAGCGAGTGGGGCGGTGAGTTCTGGGCTGGCGACTTCTGAACAAGCCCCAAGACACCCAGCAACACCACCGCAGCCGCGCTCCAGCCTCGCAGACGCACTGACAGCCAGCACTGCCGCTGCGGCTGGACGGAGGGTCTGCGATGACTCGGGTACATGGAAACGACTGCCCTCTAGGGCCAGCTCAACTTCAGGCCATCGTAGGCGATGCGAACGTCCTCCGGCAACTTCTGTTCCTCCTGTGCATGCCGAATCTCACACTGGATGTGGGTAAACCATGTCTGGCGCGGCCCCACCGCCGTGCGGAACGCGAGAGCCTCCTCGAAGTTCATGTGTGTAGGGTGGGGCGTGTGGCGCAGGGCGTCCACGATGAGCGTGTCCACCCCCTTCATGAGCTCCACCGTGCCCTCCAGAGGCTCTTTCATATCGCTCAGATAGGCACAGAGTTTGCGTCCTCCACGGGAGAAGAGATAGCCCACCGTCTCCACCTTGCCATGCTTGACTGGCAAAGGGGTGATGAGGGTCCCCCCAAGGGAAAATGGACCGGTGACGGGGTGCTCCTCCGGCTTGAGGTAGCCGCGATAGCGGTTCTCGCCATTGAAGGCGTGCTCATACATCCGGCGGATCACTTGCAGGCACGCCGGGGTGCCGTAGATCGGCATCACCGCATCCTCCGGCACACAAAAGCGCCGCAGATCATCGAACCCGGTAAGGTGGTCCATGTGCGGGTGCGTGTAGAGCGCTGCATCCAGCTCCTTCAGCTTCTCCCGCAGGCACTGGGTGCGGAAATCGGGTCCGGTATCCACCACGTAGGTACCCTCCGGCGTACGCACCAGAATGGAGGACCGCGAACGCTGATCGCGAGGGTCACTGCTTGTACAAGTCGCACAGTCACAGCCGATCATGGGGATCCCGACAGAGGTTCCGGTGCCAAGAAAGGTGATCTGAAGGGAGTCCATGAACAGGGGGGAGTGAGCAGGAAATGCAGCAGGAGTGTCAAAAGAAAGGCTGGAGGAACATCAATGAAAGCATTGAAGCTCGCACTTGCCATATCTTTGGCGCTAAACGTGGCCCTCGCATGGTCACTCTGGCGAACGCCCCCGTCGGCCACCGCCCCGCCCCCTGCATCGCTCTCGCTGGTGGAACCCGACACCTCACCCCCACCGCAACTGCCTGAAGCCGTGGATCTTCTCGCCCCGCCCCCCAACCTGCCATGGCTGAACCCAGGGGCGGGGCGATCCTGGAGCTTCGGCACAGACCTCTCCGCTGCCCCGGCGGCATCGGCGCTGCGTCCCGTGCAGTTCACGCCGGAGCCCGCAGGGAACCTGCCCTACGCGGCTCCTCTGCCGCCCAATCCCCATGCCGTACCCCTGTGGGAACACCGGGTGCCCTATCGTGAAGGGCAGCTGGAACGGGGATTGTACCCCAATCTGAAAGTGGAAGACCCGCCGGCCCGGGATTGAAGTCCCCTGACAGGCGGATCTGATGGTTGGCAACGACGAAGTGCCCGCCGGCCCTGCTCTACGCAGCGGGTTTCAGGCTCCGCAGGTAGGCCACCACGGCCTCCGCCTCATCGCGCTTGAGGCGGATCTGCGGCATCGGGGGCATCACCGGTGCTCCTGAGGGCCGCTTGCCCGTCATCATGAATTCCACGGCCGCCTCGTCTGTCGGCAGGGTGGGCAGCCCGGCCAAGGGCGGGGCCACGGAAACAAACGGCATGGGCACGGTCGGCCTGAACGGCAGCTCGCTGCCCATGAGATAGCGGCTCTTGTCAAACTCACCGCTGGGCAGGCGGGGGGCATGGCAGTCGGTGCACATGCCCACGGATTCCACCAGATGCCGTCCCCGTTCCACCAAGGCGGCGCGGTCAGAGGCTGCGGGTGCAGAGCGCCCCCCCGCAGGTGTCTCCGCCCCAGGGCTCTGTTTGCTACAGTGGGTCAGCGTCACCATGACTCCAGAGGCCAGGGCGGCGATGACCAGCGTGTTTTTTATGTCGTTATGCATTTCAGGTGTTGTTTGAAGGGGAGAATTTTCACCCCTTGCCAATCAAGATGTGACAGGAGCTCATTTTGTGACATTTAGCGATGCAATTGTCGCGCCACCCTGCCCGCTGAAAGGTTGCGCACCCAATGGGCGATTTAACCTTTCCCCTCCAACCGTTTGGTTGACGTTTGCGCTTCTTTATTGACGCCAGCGCCCGCCCTTCCCATCATCAGCGCTTCCCTTTAGCCCTTGCCAGTCATTCATATTTCAGATCCATGAGCACCGACTTTAAATCTGTCCTTGTCGAAAACCGTGTCTTTGAACCCTCTGAAGAATTCAAGAGCAAAGCGCGGATCAGCAGCATGGAGGAGTACCAGAAGCTGTGGAAGGAGTCTGTGGACCAACCCGATGTTTTTTGGGCGCGTGAAGCCTCCGACCTGCAGTGGCAGCAGCCTTGGGAAAAGGTGCTCGACTGGCAGGCCCCCTACGCCAAGTGGTTCGTCGGAGCCAAAGTAAACGTCACCGAAAACTGTGTGGACCGCCACGTGGCCAATGGCCGCAAGGACAAGGTCGCCATCCTCTGGGAGGGTGAGCCCGGCGACTCCCGCAGCATCACCTATGGCGAGCTCCAGGTGGAAGTGAACAAGTTTGCCAACGTGTTGAAAAGCCGTGGCATCAAGGCGGGTGACCGTGTGCTCATCTACATGCCCATGGTGCCAGAGGCAGCCATCGCCATGCTGGCCTGCGCCCGCATCGGGGCCGTGCACAGCGTCGTCTTCGGCGGTTTCAGTTCCGAGAGCATCAAGGACCGCCTTCAGGACAGCGGCGCGACCTCCATCATCACGGCCGACGGCGGCTATCGTCGTGGCAAAGTAGTGGCCTTGAAGGCCAATGTGGATGTGGCCCTCGCCGGGAACACCACCGTGCAATCCGTGATCGTCCTCCAGCGGACGAAGCACGACATTGCCATGCAGGATGGCCGTGATGTGTGGTGGCACGATGAAGTCACCAAGGTGGATGACAACTGCCCTGCAGAAGGTTTCGACGCCGAGCACCCGCTGTTTATCCTCTACACCAGCGGTTCCACCGGGAAGCCCAAAGGCATCCTCCACACCAGTGGTGGTTACCTGGTGGGTACCTACCTGACCTGCAAGTACATCTTCGACCTGCGCGAAGACGACATCTACTGGTGCACTGCGGACGTGGGCTGGATCACCGGCCACAGCTACATCGTGTACGGCCCCCTGGCCAATGGAGCCACGGTGCTGATGTACGAAGGCGCCCCCGACACTCCACACCAGGGTCGCTTCTGGGAGATCATCGAAAAGTACAAGGCCACCATCCTCTACACCGCTCCCACGGCCATCCGTGCCTTCATCAAGTGGGGCGATGAATGGGTGAAGAAGCACGATCTGAGCAGCCTGCGTCTTCTGGGCAGCGTGGGTGAGCCCATCAACCCCGAGGCCTGGATGTGGTATCATGAGATGATCGGCGGCGGCCGCTGCCCGATCGTGGACACCTGGTGGCAGACGGAAACGGGCAGCATCCTCATCAGCCCGCTCCCGGGTGTGACGCCTACCAAGCCGGGCACGGCCACCCTGCCGTTCTTCGGTGTGGATGCGGCGATTCTGGATGAAGAAGGCGTGGAAGTGGGCCCCAATGAGGGCGGCAAGTTGGTCATCCGCAAGCCCTGGCCCTCCATGCTGCGCACCATCTATGGCGATGCCGAGCGCTACGAGTCCACCTACTGGGGCACCTATGAGGGCATCTACCTCGCTGGCGACGGCGCCCGTCGTGATGAAGACGGCTATTTCTGGATCGTAGGTCGCCTGGACGACGTGCTGAACGTCTCTGGTCACCGCCTCGGCACCGCCGAAGTGGAAAGCGCCCTCGTGAGCCACGAATCGGTCGCTGAGAGCGCCGTGGTGGGCCGCCCCGACGAGATCAAGGGCCAGGCCGTGGTGGCCTTCGTCACCGTAAAGACCGGCGTGGAAGCGACCGACGCCCTCGCCGCCGAGCTCAAGAAGCACGTCAGCAACGTGATCGGTGCCATCGCTCGCCCGGATGATATCCGATTCGCCGCCGCGCTGCCGAAGACCCGCTCCGGCAAGATCATGCGCCGTCTCCTCAAAGAAATCTGCGCTGGTGGTCAGGTGAAAGGTGACACCACCACCCTGGAAGATCTGAACGTCGTGGCCGCGCTGCAAGCCAGCGGCAAAGACGAAGACTGATCTGAAGCGGTCCACAGTTGAATGATCAAAGCCGTCCGGTGCCCTCGCGCCGGGCGGCTTTTTTGTGGGAGTGCGGAGCAAAGTAGTACAGAGCTTTAGCTCGTCCGTCGAACTACCTACGCGCTCCAATACCGAGCTAAAGCTCTGCACTACTTTTCGGCTGCCGCCCGCCGAGCCCCGCCATCATCCTGCTGGGCACCTCCGCGCGAAAAAGACCGCGTGCCCCTGTTCTGGCGAACATCTTTAGCTCCCTCCTGACTTGCCCGCACCCGCCAGCGCGCCACAGTAGCCCCGTGCTTGCTGAGACTGAAGACACCCCCATCCACGACGCCCGGGAGGCGCTGAAGCGCTACTTTGGCTTCCGTGCGTTCCTGGACGGCCAGGAGCAGGTGGTGGCCTCCGTGCTGGGCGGCCGGGACGTGATGATCATCATGCCCACCGGCGGGGGCAAGTCCCTCTGCTACCAGCTTCCCGCCATGGTCATGGATGGCGTGACGATCGTCGTGAGTCCGCTCATCGCGCTCATGAAGGACCAGGTGGATGCGCTGATCAATCGCGGCATCCCCGCCACGCTCATCAACAGCACCTTGAGTTTCGAGGAGCAGAAGGAGCGGATCCGCGGCCTGCGCAACGGCGAGTACAAGCTGGTGTACGTGGCCCCGGAGCGGTTCAGGAGCAACATGTTCATCAACGCTCTTCAGGACGTGAACATCGCCCTGTTTGCCGTGGATGAGGCGCACTGTCTCTCCCAGTGGGGGCATGATTTCCGCCCGGACTACATCCGTCTGGGGGAAGCCTTGGAGAAGCTGGGCCGCCCGCAGGTGCTGGCCCTCACCGCCACCGCCACTGCCGAGGTGCGGACGGACATTCTCAACACGCTCAAACTGCGCGACCCCTACCTGAGCGTCCGCGGGTTCTCCCGGCCCAACCTCAGCCTCCACATCACGCCCACGGAGAAGGCCAAGCACAAGTACGACCGTCTCCGGGACATCGTAAGCCACTGGCAGACCGGCATCATCTACTGCGCCACCCGGAAAAAGGTGGAGGAGGTCGCCTCCCTGCTCGATGAATGGCGCATCCGGGCCATCGCTTACCACGGCGGCATGGATGACAAGGAGCGCGAACACGCGCAGAACCGCTTCCTGCAGCGCGATGTGGCCGTGGCTGTGGCCACCAACGCCTTCGGCATGGGCATTGACCGCTCGGACGTGCGGTTCGTCGTACACTTTGAGGTCCCCGGCAGCGTCGAAGCCTACTATCAGGAAGCGGGTCGTGCCGGTCGCGATGGCGAGCCTTCACACTGCGAACTCTTCTTCAACTACGCGGATACCAAGACGCAGGACTTCTTCATTGATGGGAGCAACCCCACCTTTGAAACCATCCAGGATGTGTACGAGGCGCTCCTGAGCTGGGCGGACCACGCCCACGAGGTGATGGCCAGCATCGACGACATCACGGATCGCGCCGGAGCCAAGAACAGCATGGCCGTGGGCAGCGCCCTGAGCCATCTGGCACGCCAGGGCTGGATTGAGCGCTTCGACATTCCTGGAAAACGGATCCGCGGCACCCGCATGCTCCGCCCCGACGTGCGCGCAAAGGATCTCACTCTGGACCGCAAGGCCATTCAGGAAAAGGAGCGGCGCGACCGCTCCAAGCTCAAAGCCATGGTGGAGATGTGCTACGCGGACAAGTGCCGCCAGCAGATGATCCTGGAATATTTCGGCGAACCTGATGCCAGCACCTGCGGCAACTGCGATGTGTGCAAGCGCGGCGGGGTCAAGGCCGTGGCCCGCATGGGCAGCAGCGAGGAGGTGGAAGTGCTGCGCAAGGCCCTGAGCGGCGTGGCCCGCATGAGCCGCAAGGAGGTGGACGGCACCTGGTCGCCCCGCTTTGGCAAGGGGCGCATCATTGCCATGCTGCTGGGCAGCAAGTCTCGCGAGGTGGTGGATGCGGGTCTCGATGAACTCACCACTTACGGCATGCTCAAGAACATGGGCAGCGCCGGGGTGCACCAGCTCTTCAAGGAGATGGAGAAAGCCGGGTTCATTGAAACGACTACGGAGGGTGAATACCCGCTGCTAAGGCTGACGACGAAGGGCAACGAGGTCATGCGCAAGGGAGGGGCCATCCGCCTTCAGTGGCCGGAACTCCGCAAGCCGGTGGAGATGCTCAAACGGGATTCGCGCTCCACCTATCTGCGTGAAGGTGCGAATGCCAGTGGCGGCGAAGAACTGGGCGTCAGTGAGCTGGGCTTTGACGAAAGCCTCTTTGACCGCCTCAAGAAGAAGCGCCAGGAGATCGCGCAAAGGGAGGGCGTGCCGCCCTTCATGATCTTTCACAACAACACCCTGGAGTTCCTGACGCGGCTCAAGCCACGCAACATGGATGCCGCGTTGAAAATCCGCGGCATCGGCGAGGCAAAGGCCTCCCGGTGGTTGCCAGAGTTTCTCACGGTGATCAATGGACGGTGACGAAATCCCGCTCACGCACGTGGCTCTCGAGTTGGTCAGTGGTCCCGGATGGGACGGCGGAGCGCCGCGTCCCCCAACCCACCGCGTCCAGATCTACGTTCAGCCCGCTTCCGGCACCCCTCCGGGACGCGATGCATGGTGCAGGCACCTGTCCGGTGGTTGCCACCACCGGCTACCATCCGATGTCCCTCCGCGAGATGGCGACCGCCCTCGGATTTTTGTCCCGTTTGCATCTTCTGGCCCCTCATTTCCCGTTCATCCCCATCACAAATCTCTTCCTCCTTTCATCATCACGGGCTATGGAACCCACCCCATGGATTTCCCGACCGTCTGGCAACAGCTCCTTTCCCGCGAATGGATGTGGACGTTCGGACGCAATGCCATGGAAGGGGCCCAACTGGCCAAGCAGGGCCGGGTGAAGATACGCGCCGCTGAATTGCTGAGCGAGCAAGAACTGGAGATCACGGCCTTTGTCACGGACAACCGGCTGACGCAGTTTGAAACGACGGTCACCCTTCAATTCAAAGACGCACGTCGGCTCAGCATCATGAGTCGCTGCCTCTGCCCCGCAGGTGCGTATTGCAAGCACGCTGCGGCGCTACTCGTGCAGGCGACAGATCGCAAGCTTCAGGACGAAATCGAAGAGCGTGTCACTGCACCGCCGCCCCCGCCACCTGTGGCCAGAGCGTCTGCCATCGCCAAAGCAAAGCTACCGATACATCTGCTGGAGGCAGGCCGACCGGAGCCCGTGCTGGTGCTGCGCCGCATCGACGCCTCTCTGCCAAAGGACGCGAAGTCTTCCAAACTTCTGCGGCTGCCGGTGGCCGATCCCATGGTCACCTACCCGGGCTGCCCTGAGCGACTGCTGCTCACGGTGAGATCCTCCCAACACGAGTGGGAGGCAGATGGCAAACTCCAGCGCCTGGAGCGCGATCTGGATCTGGAGCGTTCCTTCCTGCGCGACGTCATGCTGCTGGGCCTCACACCCTTCATGGAGGCGCATCCCGGCGTCGTCACCAGCGCCCCGCTCAATCACCTTGCCGTTTCTCAAGGTTATGAGCTGGAGTTCTGGAAGGGCTTTCGTCAGGAGGAATCCAAACACCTGCAGCAACGCGGGTGGCGCATCGAGTCCTCCAGTGACTTCGGCTACGACGTCGTCGAGCTCCATGAGCACCACTGGGTGACTGGACTGCGCCCCGAGCCGGGCAACGGCCTGGTGTACTCCCTGGAGATGGGCGTGGAAATCGACGGGAAGCGCGTCTCGCTCATCCCAATCCTCGCCGAGGCCGTGCAAAAGGGTCTCACCGTGCAGGAAGTTTCCGAGAACCCGGACACCCCCTTCCTGTTCCTCGTACCCGAGCTGGGAGACCGCCTCATCTCCCTGCCAGGCAAACGGCTGCTGCCCATCCTCAGTGTCCTCCACGAACTTTTCACCCCCGGGGCGAAGAAGAAGGACAAGATCAAGGTGGACCGCCTCCGTGCGGCCCAGCTCGGTCGTGAGCAGGGCATGGCCCTGCAGATGCCCACGGAGATCGCCAAGCTGGGCGAGAAGCTGGCCAACTTCACCAGCCTGCCCGTCGTCACGCCGCCAAGCGGCTTGCAAGCCACCTTGCGTCCCTACCAGCTGGAAGGGCTGGGGTGGCTCCAGTTTCTGCGCGAGTACGGATTGCACGGCATCCTGGCGGATGACATGGGCCTGGGCAAGACCTTGCAAACCATCGCCCACCTGCTGACAGAGGTGGAAGCCGGCCGGGCTGACCAGCCGAGCCTGATCCTGGCCCCCACCAGCGTGATCCGGAACTGGGTGGCGGAGGCCAAGAAGTTCGCCCCTGCGATGAAGGTGCTCATCCTGCACGGTGAAAACCGGAAGGAGCGCTTCCCGTTCATCAAGAACTACCACGTAGTTGTTACCTCATACCCGCTGCTCATCCGCGATATTGAGCGGCTGCAGAAGTTTGAGTGGCATGTGGTCGTGCTGGACGAGGCCCACGGCATCAAGAACGCCCGGGCCAAGGCCGCCCAGGCCGCCCGCGCGCTCAATGCCCGCCACCGCCTCTGTTTGACCGGCACGCCGATGGAAAACCACCTGGGCGAGCTCTGGAGCCTCTTCCACTTCCTCATGCCCGGCTATCTGGGCGAGCAGGACGCCTTCAAGGCTTATTTCCGCAATCCCATCGAGAAGAAACAGGATCCCACGGCCCAACAACGGCTCACCGCACGGCTGCAGCCGGTGCTGCTGCGCCGCACAAAAGACGCCGTGGCGAAGGACCTTCCCCCCAAGACAGAGCTGATCAATGCCGTAGAGCTGGACAAGGCCCAGGCGGATCTCTATGAGACCATCCGCGCCACGGTGGACAAGCGCGTGCGCGAAGCCATCGCGGACCAGGGCATCGAGAAGAGCCAGCTCATCGTGCTGGACGCCCTGCTCAAGCTCCGTCAGGTCTGCTGCCATCCGTCCCTGCTCAAGACGGAAAGTGCCAAAAAGGTCGAGACCTCTGCGAAGACCGAGTACCTCATGGATGAGATGCTCCCGGAGCTCATCGAGGAAGGCCGGCGCATCCTCATCTTTTCCCAGTTCACCAGCATGCTCGACATTCTGGAGCGCATGCTCAAGGAGCGCGGCATTCGCTATGTGAAGCTCACCGGCTCCACGGAGGATCGCATGAAGCCCGTGGAACAGTTCCAAAACGGCGACATGCCCGTGTTCCTCATCAGCCTCAAGGCCGGTGGCGTGGGCATCACGCTCACGGCTGCGGACACGGTGATCCACTATGATCCCTGGTGGAACCCGGCCATTGAAGCCCAGGCTACCGACCGCGCGTATCGCATCGGGCAAAAGAAGCCCGTGTTTGTGCACAAGCTCATCTGCCAGGGCACCATTGAGGAGCGCATTGTGGAGATGCAACGCCGCAAATCCGCTCTCATCAACGGGCTGCTCACCGGCAACACCGATGCCTCCAGGCTCACGCAGGACGATGTGCGTGAGCTGCTGGCACCATTGTGATGCCGGAGGCATCACAGCCATTAGCCGGGGGTTGAGCGTAGCGACACCCCCGGAAAGCAACAACCTCGCGTTCACCCCGGAGGGGTGACTGCAACGTGCGCCTGCAAAGGGACCTCGCTGGCATCCACTCCGGGATGCAATTCCTATGCTGATCATCCGGAGGTGTCAGTCGCTACGCTCCTTCAACCTCCGGCTAAGGGCTGGGATGCCTCCGGCATCGGATGACATCACGAGATGCGTGACCAGATCCACTGCGGCCTGAAGGTTCGCGAGAGACGAGCACCTGCCGCTGACGCTCCTACTTGGCTTCATGAAACTACCTACGGTCCGTTTCCGCCGCCTCACTCCCTGTCGAACGCCTCCTTGATCACCCCGGCCAGCCCCGTGAGCAACTTCCCGCCGTCTCCGCGATAGGAAGAACCGTGCATCACCGCGAGGGTCTTCGGTTGCAAGCTGGCCAATCCTCTCAGTACCCCCTCCGTTTTGCGGGTGTAGGGCATGTATCCCGCCAGCGGCCCCTGCTCCAAGCGCTCCATGGCCGCCCGGCTCGGACCGATCAGGTCTGATTCGGTGATGGGATCGGCGTTGCCAAAGTGGTGGAAGAGATCCGAGCAGAACAGGGTCTGCTGCGTCTCCTCAAACAACACACCCGCATCCCACCCATGAGGCAGGTGCGGAGAGGGATGGAAGCGGAAGCGGTACTTGCCCGTCTCCAGCACATCCTCCGGCGTCATGCCCCGGGCAGGGCGCAGGGAGAAATCATCCACCGTGACCAGCTTGCCCACCAGCGTGCAGGCGGGCTGGGCCTCGGGCGCGATCTGCAACCAGTCGTTGAGAGCCCCGCATTCGTCCGATTCAAAATGGCTCCACGCAATCCACTTCAACGCCGCAGGATCGATCAGCGTGCCCACCGCCTCCTTCAACGCGGGAAACATGCCCCGCAATCCGGTATGGAACAGCAGTGGCTCCTCATCACGCACCAGAAAGTGGTTGAACTGCATGTCGTACTCCGGGGCATAGACCGAAAGCCGGAACACATCGGGAGCTATCTCATCTATCGCAGTCATAGTGGAGACGATGTTGAATGACGGGGGTGCTGGTGGAGCATACTCCAGCACCCCAGTGGCGCAAATGACATCGCTCCGCTGGATTCCACCAGCTACCCCTACCACTCGCCACTCACCGAGCCTGAACCCATTCCAGATTAAACCTCGCCAGGACGATCTGCCCGAAGGCAAAGCCGCCGAACTCTTTCTTCTCGCCCTTGCCATAGAGACACAGGATGGTCCCATCCGGCGTGACGGCGACATCGCTGTAGCCACTGAAACCGGGCTCGATGGCGCGACTGGCGGTCCAGGTCTTGCCTTCGTCTTCGCTGAGCTTCACGGTCACGTTTTTGCGGTCGCGATTCTTGCCTTCCTGCTCCTTGCCGTCTTCGCGGGCCAGGTTGTCGGGGTTGGTGAACAGGATCCGGTTTTTGTCCGCTCCATTCACACCTGCCAGTGAATAGCGGACGATGCCGCCCATGCAGATGGGTTCCAGCAGTGTTTCATCGAACCTCGGAGTGCTCCATCCCGTGGCCCCGTCCTTGCTTACCGTCACGAGGCGGCGGTGTTTCCTGGACTCACTGCGCACGTTCAGCATCACGCTGCCATCGGCCAGTTCCACGGCCACCGTTTCGTTGGGATTGATCCACTCCTCGGTACAAGGCACGGCAATCTCACCCGCCTTCCAGGTCTTGCCCTGGTCATCGCTGTAAATGGTGGAGGTCACGGAGGGCCGGTGCGCATTTCCGCCCGTACCGGTGGAGAGCCACACCGGCACTACCAGCCGGCCCGTCTTGAGCTGAATGCTGTGGTTCGGCCCCGTGGCCAGCACCTTCCAAGGGTAGTCCTTCTTGAAGGACTCAAAGGTGGCAGTGATCTCCACAGGAGTGCTCCAGGTGACGCCATCATCCTTGCTCTGTTGGTAGAAGCAGCGCATGTACTCCAGACAAAAAACCATGTGCACCGTGCCGTCCTTGTCCGCGATGAGTACCGGGTTGTTGTAGGTCACGTCATTGGGGTTCACGCCTTTGATTTGCAGGGCAAACTCATTCTTGGTCTTGGGGCCTGGCACATTGGCGATGCTTTTGGCCTCGCCAAACGTCTTGCCTCCATCCGTAGAGCGACGCAGCACAATGTCGATCTGGTCCCAGTCTCCGCCCTTCTTGCGCGCCTCACACCATGCCAGGACCGCCCCTTTGGCGGTGACCAGGATACCGGGAATGTGCACCAGCTTGTAGGTGGGATTGAGCTTGGTGCTGAAGATCTCATCCTTCTCAAGGAAGGGTTCGGCAGCAGGACAGGCAACACTGCCGAGGAGGGCAGCGGTCAGGAGGGCGTAGGCGAGGGGCATGATGAAGAGGGAGGCGTGGGGTTTGATAAAAGCGGGCACGATCTCGATACCCGGATGAATGAGAGGCAAACGGTTGTGGCTGCCAGGTCCATACTGGTTATATCATCAGACCAGTAGTGCCGCAGTGGCACCCTCATCGCCAAAATCCTCATGACAGCCCCTGCTGGCCTCGCATAGTGAGTTTCCTTTCCGCTCCCCTCACCTTTTTCATGCCAGATTCCATCCTCATCACTGGAGCCCGTGGCCGTGTCGGCCGGGCCATCCAGATGACTCTTGGCAGTAGCTGCCCTCTGCGTTTGTTTTCACGGACGGCCTCGTCTGACGGATCTGTCGAGGCGCTCGACACTCTGCTTACCGGCGATGCCCCACTGGAAGCAGACTTTCTGATCCACGCCGCCTGGAGCTGCGTCCCTGCCAATGCTGAGGAGCGCCCCGAACAGATCAAGCAGATTGACCTGCCGCTGCTGGACCGACTCATCGACCGTCTCCAGAAGGAAACCCGTCCGCCGCTGCTCCTGTTCATTTCCACCGGTGCCGTCTATGGCCTCGCGCCTGACAGGGGCAATCGGGAGGATGACACGCCGCACCCGCTCGGGGTGTATGCAAAAGGCAAGCTGGCCGCCGAGGAGCGGCTGCGGGCCTCCGGACTGCCTGTCTGCATCCTGCGCGTGGGCAACCTGTATGGCCTGCCCTCCAGCCCGGAAGACCGGCAGGGCGTGACGGCCAGACTAGTGCGCTGCGCCCTGACGAACCAGCCATTCCAGCGCTGGGGGGACGATCCGATCAAGGACTACCTCCACAGTGATGACTTCTTCAGCGCGCTGACCAGGGCCCGGGGACTACGGCTCACCGGCACCTGGAATGTCGGCAGCGGCATCGCCACCCCGCTCTCACACCTCGTCGAGCTGGTGGAAAAGCAAACAGGGCACCCCGTGCCGATCCTCAGCCAGCCCGGCCCAGCCTGGGACGTCTATGACAATCGTCTGGATGTTTCCCGCTTCACGCGCGCCACCGACTGGCAGCCGACGGTGACGCTGGCAGAGGGCGTGGCCCGAGAGGTGGCGGCCCTGCGAGAACTCTGATCCCCGTTCCGTCTCACAAGCCTGTGGGGTGATCGATGAACTCCCACGGCAAACCGAACCGGGTGCTCAGATGCGCGGCGAGAGCCTTCACGCCGAAGGTCTCTGTGGCGTAGTGCCCACCGTAGAGCAGATTTACCCCCAGTTCTTCCGCCAGCGTGTAGCTCCAGTGGGGGCCTTCTCCCGTGATGAAGGTGTCGATCCCCTGCTCCTTCATCGTCGCCACTGCATCCCCCGCACCACCGGTGACGATCCCGATCTGGCGAATCTCCTCCGGACCTCCCCAACACACGTGCACCTTGGCACCCGTGGCCTTTTCCAATCGCGCGCTCAGATCCTCACGGGAAACCCCGGCCGTCACCTCGCCTCGCACCCCAATAGGAAAGCCCTTGTACGGGAAGAAGGGGGTCCACTCCACGCCTTGCAGTTCCAGTGCGCGGGCCAGTTGAATGCCGTTCCCAAGGTCCAAATGCCCGTCCAGCGGCAGGTGGGCGCTGTAGATGGCGAGATCGTTCTCCCCGCAGACCCGGAGCTTCTGATAATGCGGCCCCACCAAGGGCTGCAGGCCGCTCCAGAAGATGCCGTGGTGCACCAGCAGGAGGTCGCAACCCCGCTGGGCGGCCAGCTTGACCACCGGCAGATGAGCATCCACGGCCGCCGCGATCTTGGAAACGTCCCCCGAAAAGTTCTCCAGCTGCAACCCGTTCAGCGCGTTGCCGTAGTCGGGAACGGTGGCGGTTTGCAACAGGTCATTCACATAGGCGACGAGGTCCGCAAGCTTCATGTGCGGCCACTTATGCACCCTTCCGCGCTTGCGCCAAGTGCCAAGTCCGCTACTCTGCCCGCCCTATGTTGCGCGCCGGTATCGTTGGTCTTCCGAATGTTGGCAAATCCACCCTTTTCAATGCGGTCACCCGCACGCGGAAGGCGGAGGCGGCCAACTACCCCTTTTGCACCATTGAGCCGAACCAGGGCGTGGTGGTGGTGCCGGACGAGCGTCTGGAAGCGCTCAGCAAGATCAGCGGCTCTCAGAAACTGATCCCCGCCGCCATCGAGTTCGTGGACATCGCTGGCCTCGTGAAAGGCGCGAGCCAGGGAGAAGGGCTCGGCAACCAGTTCCTCAGCCATATCCGCGAAGTGGACGCCATCGTACACGTAGTGCGCTGCTTTGAGAGCTCCGACATTCACCATGTGGACGGCAATGTCGATCCTGTCCGTGACATCGAAGTCATCAACACCGAGTTGATCCTGGCCGACATGGACAGCGTGGCCAAACGCAAGAGCCGCTCGGAGAAAGATGCCAAGCGCGGCAACAAGGAAGCCCAGGCCGAATTTGCCCTGTGTGAAAAGCTCGTGCCTCACCTTGATGCTGGCAAACCGGCCGTGACCCTCGAACTCGGCGATGAAGAGGCCAAGCTGCTCAAGAGCTTCTTCCTCCTCAGCGGCAAGCCCTGCATCTACGCCTGCAACGTCTCCGAGAGCGAACTGGCCGCGGCGAGCAATGAACCCGACAAGCACCCGCTGGTGAGCAAGGTGCGGGAGTACGTGAGCCACGCTCATGCCGCCTCCGCGGTCGTGGTGAGCGCCGCGATTGAAAGCGAACTCATTGACCTTTCCGACGAGGAGGCCGCAGCCTACCTCACCGATCTGGGTGTGAAAGACAGCGGCGTGTCCCGCCTCATCAAGAGCGTGTTCAGCCTTCTGGGTCTGCAAACCTATCTGACCACCGGTGAAAAAGAAACCCGCGCCTGGACGATTGTGAAAGGCATGAAGGCCCCTCAGGCCGCCGGCGTCATCCACAGCGACTTCGAACGCGGCTTCATCGCCGCCGAAATCGTCGCCTTCACCGACCTCTCCGAACTGGGCTCCTACGCCAAATGCCGGGAAAAGGGCAAGCTGCGCATCGAAGGCAAAGAGTACGTCATGAAGGACGGCGACGTCGTCGAGTGGCGCTTCAACGTATAAGACTGAGGCCTTGTGCATCCCGCCACGACTCTCAAAAGGCCGGGCGGGGTGGTTTCCAGATCATCCGTCTCCCAGCAACCGGTCCACGCGATCGGCAAGCACTAGAAACTGCGCAGCCCATCCGCTACTGAGGCTGAGTTCCTGCAAGGGCCCCGTGGGTGCAAAGAGCACCCGCAGAAGATGCCGGATGTCGTCTGGCAGTTGACCCGCCTCGAGCGGTGTCAGGATAGCCTCCATCTCAGCCAGCGCCTCCGTGACGTCTTCCCATGAGCACCAGGCAAAGTCATTGCCAGGTTGGGCCACCCACCAGCATGCTTCCCGGAAAGTGGTGGCCAACTCTGCCAATGCCGGATCGTGCTGGGTCATGAGGAACTTGAGGGACCGTGGGTTCCCTCCTCAACATCCACCTCCATCACTGCGGGGGCCGGGGCTTCCAGGAAGCGCATCTGTTTCTCGACCCGAGGCAGGTAGATGTTGACCTTGGTCCCCTCCCCTTCCCGGCTCTCCAGCTCGATCTCGCCGCCGTGTTCGCGAATGATGCGGCGCACAATGAGCAGGCCCAGGCCGGTGCCCGTCTTTCGAGTTGTGAAGAAGGGCTGGAAGAGATTGCTCAGGTTCTCACCCGAGATCCCCTTGCCCGTGTCGGCAAAGGTCAGACGCACCTCAAAGTCCGTGAAGGTGCTGATGATGGTGAGACGCCCGCCCTCCCCCATCGCCTGCATGCTGTTGCGGATGAGATTGTAAAATGCCTGCTTCATCTGGTTCGCATCCAGCGGCATCAGCGGCAGGCTCCGCGTGAGGTCCAGCCGGACTTCCACCTTGTGCTGCTTGAGCTCGGGTGCGAGGAATTTCACTGCCTCCTCAATCAGCTCGTTCAACTGCACGCGCTGCAACTGCGGATGCGTGGGACGAATGGCGGCGAGGAACTGGCCGATGATGAAGTCGAGCCGTTTGATCTCGCCCTGGGCCACCTCCACCATCTCCCGCAGGCGCCCCGCCTCGGCAGCCTTCAGCTTGCGGAGACGACGGTCCAGCAGTTGCAGATGGATGGTGAGTGAGTTGAGCGGATTGCCCAGCTCATGCGCCACGCCAGCCGCCAGCATCGTGAGGGCGGAGATGCGCTCGCTCTCGATCTTCTCCTCCGTCAGCTTGCGCGTTTGGGTGATGTCGCGGATCAGCATCACGAAGCCCATGTCCTCGTGCTCATCAATGGCTGTGACGTAGAAGTTGAGATAGCGGTTCTCGGGATAGAAAACCTCCAGGTCCCGGCTCACGGAGCCGCCGGACTTCGCCAGCAGCTCCCAGTCAAAGCCACGGATGCCTTCCGCGAGACTGCGGCCCACGATGACTTCGTGATCAAACCCGAAGAAGCCGCACGCGGCCCGGTTCACATAGGTCACCACCCCCTCGCCATCCAGCAGGATCACCCCCTCCTGCAGCGCCTCGAAGACTTTTTCAAAGAACCCCTTCTCCTGCACCAGGCGCAACAGGTAGCGCTGCACATCCGCCGGTTCCAGGCGGTCCATGCGTTTGACAATCTTGTCGAAAAAGCTCGATTTCATCCTTGCGGGCTGGGCAACGGGTGGCCGTGGGAGGGCGGCGAAGATCCTTCTGGAATCCTGTCAGTGAACCGCCCTCATGTCTCCCGTTTTTTTACCTTTCACCTTGGCGGGAAGGCCAGTTTCACACCACCATGCCCCCCATGCCCGAGAAATCGCCAGCCGCCCTGCTCGTCTTTTGCACGTTTCCTGATGAGAAGGTGGCCCGCAGCGTCGCCACCACCCTTGTGGAGGAGCATCTCGTGGCATGCGTGAATCTCAATCCTGCCCTGACCTCCATCTACCGATGGGAAGGCAAGGTGGATGCCGCGGGCGAAGTGCTGGCGCTGATGAAGACCACCCCAGCCACCTACGATGCACTGGAAGCACGCCTCCAGACACTGCACCCCTACGAGGTGCCCGAGATCCTGGCGGTGCCGGTGACGCGAGGCCTGCCCGGTTACTTGCGCTGGGTGGAGGAGTCTGTCCGCGGTCAATAGAACGAATCCCTGTCACGCCTCACGCCCAGTTATGCACCACGTCTTGCTCTTCATTCTCTCCGGGGTCGCTGCCGTGGGCTGCGGCCTGATGGCGGGCCTTTTCTTCGCCTTTTCCCACTTCATCATGCAGGCGCTGGCCAGCCGACCTGCGGCGGAGGGCATGGCGGCCATGCAGGCGATCAACGTCAAGATCCTCACCCCGTGGTTCCTGCTGCTTTTCCTGGGCACCAGCGCGCTCTGCGCCACCATCCTCATCCTCGTGATGACCACCTCCCCGGGCAGCGGGGGTCCCTGGTTGGTACGTGGCGCTGTCTGCTATCTGGTGGGCAGTCTGGTCATCACGATGGCATACAACGTACCGCTCAACAACCGCCTCGCCGCAGCCGATCCCAACAGCCGGACGGGTCAGGAGTTCTGGCAGTACTACCTGCGGGTGTGGACGATGTGGAACCACCTCCGCAGCCTCTCCACGGCCGCCGGTCTCGTCGCGTTCATCGTAGGCTTGTGCAAGATAGGGTATCCAAGCTGATAGAAGGGCCCCAAGACTCGTGGACCACGGGCAATGGCCGTCTGCAAGTCTCCCCCCTCAGAATCTGTACTTAAGGGCGCATGCGCTGGTCACTCCTCTTCCTCGCCTCTGGTGGCCTGTTGACCTTTCTGCCTGCGGCGGAGGATCCGTATGAGCATTACGTCCGCACCTCGGAAGACTTCCGCCCGGTGAAACAGGATGCCGCGTGGGCACGAAAAGCCTGGCCGGGGTGGATCTACATGCCGTGGACCTACCAGTGGACCCCAGGGTATGATGCTGCCTCCGGGAAATGGGCGCGGGACCACGGCTACAACGGGGCTTTCATCGATCACGACCACATCGGCACCGCCCAGTCCAAGACTGGCAGGCTGGACTGGATCAACCAGCATGGCCTGCGCTTCTACGTGGATCACGTGGCGGGCAAAGGGGTGCTGCATCTGTGGGATGGTGACAAGGTCAAGCCCCACCTCAACGAGGTCCACGGCACCGGCTTGCGTCCCGCACCGCTCAACGCTGCCACCTTCGCGAAGCTGCAAGCCCTCATGCAGAGAAACATCGCGGCTTCTGCCACCTCCCCCATGCGGGCGGCCTATGCTCTGGATGATGAGCCTTCCTGGGGGCACTTCGTCCACCCCACCATGTGGCAGGTGACGGATGATGCGACAGCCTATCCCCGCTGGCTGGCCACCGTTTACGGTGCCGGTCACGTGCCAAAAAGGGAGCGCTGGATCAGCTATGAGGAGCTGCGCCCAAAGCTTGCAGAGTGGACCGTGGCAGACTTCGACGCCAGTCCGCTCATGGATCAGTGGACCTTCAATGATGCCCAGTGGTGCAACTACATTGGCCGGCTGGTGGAACATGCCAACACACTGGACCCCGCCACGCCTTGTGGTCTGGTGGGCGGCCAGGCCCCCAGTGCCTTTGGCGGCTATGACTATGCCCGTCTCATGCGCAAGGTGCAGTTCATCGAGAGCTACAATCTGGGCTCCTCACAGGCCGTCATCCGGTCGTTCAATCCTCAAGGAGCCCTTCCTGCGGTGACCACGCACTTTCACAAGAACGTGGACGATACCATCTGGCAGACGTGGTACTACCTCGCCCACGGCAACCGAGGGCACATCGGCTGGGTGGAGGGATGGTTCGATGGTGCAACTCCTGAGGACTGGCATGCAAAGGTGGCCCCGGCCCTTCTCGAGGCGGGTGACAAGCTTGGACCATTGATGGCCGGGGCACAATGGCAGCATGACGGGGTGGCGATTTACTACAGCCACGCCAGCATTCAGCTCGGCTGGATCCTCGATGCCGAAGCCCATCGCAAAACGTGGGTCAATCGCAATGCCGATGAGCGGCTCGCAAGCGCCGCCCATGTCCGACGCGCCTGGGAAAACATGCTGCGTGACAGTGGGCTGCAGTACAACTTCCTCAGCTATGTGGATGTGATTCAGAAAGGCGTGCCCGATGAATATCGCGTGCTCATCCTGCCCGCTTGCCTGTGTTTGTCCGACACTGAGATACGCGTCATCGGGGCGTTCTGCCAGCGTGGCGGCACCGTGATCGCCGACTATCTGCCCGGCGTGTGGGACCAGCATGGCAAAGGCCGCGCTGGAGGGGGTGGTCTGGACGGATTATTTGGCGTGAAACACGATCCGAAGATGCGTCAGGCAGACCTGTTTGGAGGCACCCTCTGGGTGGAAGTGGATCAAGATGCCAACTACTCCTGGAAGACTTATCGAGAATTCCTGACCAACAAAAACACTTGCCTCCTGGACAGCAGCGGATTTCACAAAGCCGTGCGCGCCCAGCCGACGGATCAAGTCCAGGCGCAAGGCAAAGGTCGGGCGGTGCTGATGAACATCTCTCCGCAGTGGTACAATGCCTACCGGGAGGCCGGGTTTGACGCGGCCAGAAAGCGCGAGGTCTTCATGCGTCATGTGGTGGATGCCGGGGTGACTCCCTGGGTGCGACTCGCCGATGCTGGAGAGCGGGAACACGGCTATGAAATCACCTACTGGAAACTGCCTACAGGGCGGACACTGCTGTACTTATGCCTGAATCCAGAAATCCGGGGCACTTCGCTGGGAGGGGGCAATTCCGTAGGACTCAAATCATCAACGCTCCCTGCAAAGCTCCGCTTCAGCAGACCGGTGCAGCAGTTGCGGAACGAGCGCTCCGGTCAAAAGTTGGGGGACGGAAGCGAGTTCGTGTTGGAGTGGAAGCAGCATGAGGCTGTGGTCCTATCCTTTACCGAAGCCAGCTCACCTTGAGAAACTGGCGCGGGCAATAAACGTCCTACTTATGCCTCACGCCCGTACCAGAAGGAATGCCCGTTGCCCTTCCCCGTTGCTTTGCCGGGTTCATGAGGCATCTTTCCTCCGACCGCCCCCGATGAAAAAGCCTCTCTTTGCCTTGCTCGTCCTGGCCGCCGGTTCCGGCATGCTCTGGTCTCAATCCCTGCCGCCCCCTGTGGCGATACCCGTGGTGGAGCTGCCCAAGGCCCCGGAACCGATCGAGCCCATTTTGCGTCTGCAGATCTTCCTGGACACCCACTTGTTTGGGCCCGGCAAAGTGGATGGCCGCCCCGGTGAGTTCACCACCAAGGCCCTTAGGCGCTATCAACAGTCTCACGGTCTGGCGGAGACAGAGGTGGAAAACCACACGCTGGATGTTTCCAGCGTCACCCAGCTCTACACCACCTATACGATCCGGGAAGAAGACCTCCGTTTTGTCGGTGACCTTCCCAGTTCCCCTGCCGCCCAGAGCCGCAAGAAGTATCTGCCATATGACTCGCTGCTGGAGTTTCTGACCGAGCGCTTTCATTGCTCGCCGGATCTGCTCGAATTCATCAACCAGCCTCTCAAGATGAGCAGGCTCAAGCCGGGAGACGTGGTGAAGGTCCCGAACGTGGAGCCGTTCCTCATCGAGCAACTGGAGCCCATCCCCAGCCTGCCAGAAGTGCCGGAATTTCTGAATCGGGTGATTCGCATCGACACTCGCGAAAAACTTCTGGGCGTGTATGAAGGAGACAAGCTGCTCGCCAGCGTGCCGATCACGACTGGCAGCGGATACCTTGCCACCCCTCCCGGCACCTGGAAGATCGTCGGCATCACGCAACTACCCACCTTCCGCTGGGACAAGGGGGTGCTGGAATACGGGGTGCGCACCAGCAACTACTACGAACTGCCCATCGGCCCCAACAATCCGGTGGGAGTGATGTGGATAGGCCTGAATCGTGCCGGCATCGGTGTGCACGGTACGAACCAGCCTCAAACCATCGGCCGCAGCGCCAGCCATGGCTGCATGCGCACCGCGAACTGGGATGTGGTGCGACTGGTGAAGCTGATCACGAAGGGCATGACCGTCATCATCGAAGGGCCGGCCCCCATCCCGCGGCCTGCCTACGAAAAGCCATCCCTTCCTCCCGCACCACTCCCGCCCGCCGAGCCTCCCAAACGCCGGTTCAAGTGGTTCTGGCAGAAGTAGGGGCACGCAAGCCCTTGGGGCATGATGCTTATCCTCTATCTTCATGGCTTAAGTTTTGCCCATAGAAGCTTGCCGGGATTTGTTCCAGGTCTTATGAATTCTTCATGAGCGCCTGCCTTGAGCCTCTCTGCCAAATCGCCCGCTCCTCTGGAGCGGTTCTAAGTCTGCTTGTGGTGCTGGGGGGCAGCAGCTGTTCCCCTCTGACGTACAAACAGGCCGCCACGCCTCCGCCACACGCTTTCATCAGCCATCGTGCGCCTCCCGATGGGAACACGAAACTGAAACTGGGCGTGAAGGACCTCATCGATATGAAGGGCGAGGTCACCACGGCCGGATCCGAGCGATATTACAAGCAGGGCAGGCCGGCGGCACAGGACGCGGAATGCCTGCGCCTCATCCGCAAACGCAATGATGTGGTGATCGTCGGCAAGACCAACCTCAGCGAGTTCGCGGTGGGCGTTTCCGGATCCAATGATTATTTCGGCACCCCGGTCAATCCGGTGGACAAGACTCGCGTCCCGGGCGGGTCTTCCAGCGGCTCCGCTTCCGCGGTGGGACTGGGCCTGGCCGATGTGGCGCTGGGTACGGACACGGCAGGGTCCATCCGTGTGCCCGCCGCCTGTTGCGGCGTGGCGGGGTTGAAGACGACCTTCGGGGCCATTTCCACCAAGGGCGTGTACCCTATTTCCCCCAACTACCTCGACACCGTGGGCCCCATCGCGCGGGATGTCAACGGCCTGGTCACGGGCATGGGATTGCTGGAGGAAGGGTTTGCCTCAAGATACGCGAAGGTCAAAGCTGCAAAACCAACAGCCGCTGTCGTCCGTATCGGACGGTTGAAGGTCCCCGGCACTGACCCGGCCATTGATCGCGCCATCGACGCCCGTCTGGCCGCCCGCGGCTTTCAGGTGGTGCCCATGGACAAAGACTTCCTCAACCAGTGGCTGAAGGCCCAGGAAAATGGAGGCCTCGTCGCCGCCGCAGCTTCATGGTATAACAACCAGAAGATCGAGAACGATGAGGGCATCGAGAACCGCGCCCGGAAGGCCTTCTTTGTGGGTGACATCATCTTCTCCCGCCGCTATAAGGACGAGGCCAAACGTCAGGCCGCCATCGCCGAGCGCGACCAGTTCGTGGCCCTCCTGAACCAGAAGTTCACCGAGGTGGATGCCATCGTGCTGCCTGTGATCCGCAAACCACCTCTGAAGCTAAACTGGTTTTTCACCGGCCTCTTCGAAGCCAAGTTCATGAAGATCCAGTGCACCATGGCCCCGAGTTATGCAGGCGTGCCCGCCCTGGCTGTGCCCGTGCCCATGGAAGGCTCCAGCTTCCCGGTGACGAGCATGCAGATTGTTGGGCCGGCACACAGTGAAGCAGCGCTGCTGAACATCGGGCGTCTCATGGAATAGCCCGGAATCGATGGGTTGATCATCCGCAACAACACCATCCGGCACGGGGGCTGGTTCTGCACCGCCCCCTGGTGATGTGGCTCATCCACTGTAAGGATGCGGTGAAGGAGGGCAATACCGCAGAGATAACGGGTGGCATCACTCCAAGGGTGACGAAGTGACTGGCCGACAACCCCTCAAAGGCGACATGTCACCCCGCCTCCGAACCCCAAGGGTTCGATGAATGCATCCTGAACGTGGCCCCACGCAAAGTTCCATTCGCGCAGCGCGGATGAGAAAACCCGCCACACGATTCAAGGCAGGCAAAGAAGGGGTGTCTGTTGCGCGAACCTGATCGCGTCGTCCCTCTGGAGGCTAAATGTGCCCGGATCGAGATTCATAGACCCGGAAGCTCTTGTTACCGCGATGCATTCTTGGGTTTTTCCAAACTAAAGACATTCACTAGCCGGAGCTAAATCACAGCCCAATTGAGAAAAAAACAAACCGAGGTCGGGTGAATAGCCCACCGGCCTGTCCCGTCTCAGGTGCAGACACTGCGCCGCCGGCTCCAATCCGCATCCAATTGCGGTCTATGAAACTACCATGAAATTTCTGTCAGACCCCACCCCGGGATTCACGGTTTTTGCCGTGTTCATCGGCCTAATTCCTGCCCTGTCAGCGCGTGATCCTGAGCCGCCAGACATCCGCAACCTCCTTGACCTTGAGGCGTATGCGTCAGAACTCGCGCAAAAATCGCACGTCACTCCCACCCCGGATCTGGATCCATTTTTCTCGAATCTCAACTACGACGACCACCGTCGCATCCAGTTCCGCAAGGACCGTTCGCACTATGCAAATGCAGGGCCGATGGCAGTCGAGTTCTTCCATCCCGGCTGGATGTTCAAGAAGCCGGTGCATTTCTATGAGATCCAAGCCGGTCAGCCGGCCAAGGTGCCCTTCGATCCCAAAGAGTTTGACTACTTCGGCCTCAAGGTGCCGGAAGGTGTGTCCTATCCCGACGGCTACACCGGCTTCAAGATTGCGGCGGTGGACCGCGCGACGGGCAATAGACCGGAGTTCCTCGCTTTCAACGGCGCGAGCTACTTCCGCGCCGTGGGCGCAGGGCTGGGGTGGGGGCTCTCTGCCCGCGGCATCGCCATCAACACCGTGGGTGGTGCCCCCGAGGAGTTCCCAGATTTCACCCATATCTGGTTCTTCAAGCCCAAAGAGGGAGACACAACCTTCCGGTTTCTCGCCCTGCTCAACGGCCCCAGCATCACCGGGGCCTATGAATTTGAGGTGCAATACGCCGCCACGACGACCACCTCAGTGACGGCCTCGCTCTTTCTCCGCAAACCGGTGGCGCTGCTCGGTGTGGCCCCGTTTTCCAGCATGTTCTGGTTCGGGGAAAACACCCAGCCGAAACCGGAGGACTTCCGGCGGGAGGTGCACGACTCCGACGGACTCCTCTTTGAGCAGGAGGGGCAGCCCGTGGTGTGGCGACCGCTGGACAATGGCAAGCAGATGCGTCACAGCGTATTTGGCATCGATCAGCTCAAGGGCTTTGGCCTCCAGAAGCGGGACCGCGATTTCCGCAACTTCGAGGACCTGGAAGCCCGCTATCATGAGCGCACCGCCGTGTGGGTGGAGCCGCGTGAGGGATTTGGACGCGGCCGTCTGCACCTCATCGAGCTGAGCACCGGTGAGGAGACATGGGACAACGTTGTCACGTTTTGGGAGCCGGAGACTCTGCCCACCGCCACACAGCCGATGCGTATTTCCTACAACCTGCAATGGCAGGATGGGCACACCCATCCGCTGGCCCGGGTGATCGCCACCCGTTGGGGGGCGGCACCGCGCGCTCTTGATCTTCCGAATGTCTGCACGTTTGTGGTGGATTTTGCCAAGGGCTCCATCGGCGCGACGAAGGCCGGCGAGTGGGTTCCCCAATGTGGAGTGAACGTACGCGGCGGCGCTGCAAAACTGGTGGGCAGCAAGGTGCAGTCAAACCCTGAAACCAACGGCTGGCGCGTGAGCCTGAACGTGGAGATCCCGCCAGGCACCGATCTGGTGGAATTGACCTGTGACCTTCTGGATGAGGGCCGCCCCGTGTCGGAGAGGTGGGACTATCAGTGGCGGCGGTAGATGGCGCTCCCCTACCCGCTGCCGCCCTGCGCCAGACCTCAGTCGTAGCTGCGTTTGTCAAAACGGGTCGGGCCACATGCCACCCACCACGCCCACCTGACCTCACATGGCCGCTCGACCCCTCCGCACTTTCACAAGTGCAGCTACGAACTGCCCGCTGGCGCCCTGCGCCAGACCTCAGTCGTAGCTGCGTTTGTCAAAACGCGGTCAGGCCACATGCCACCCACCACGCCCACCTCACCCCACACGGTCATTCACCTCACCCCACACGGTCATTCACCTCACGCCGGCCGGTTGAGCCGGCTGTCCAGATTAAAGATTTGTCCGGAGGTGTGCAGCAGGAACCGGTCGAGGTGGGCGATGAAACAACTCACTTCCTTCGTGGTGTTGAACCTGCCCAAGGTGTGCGCCGCCAGGAAGCTCCTCTTCAAGTCCTCCCCAAGACCGGCTGTCATCCGGGTTTCCATGAACCCGGGGAGCACACAATTCACCCGAATGTTCCTCGCGCCATACTCGGCGGCAAGGCTCTGCGTCAATCCCATCAACCCCGCCTTGGCCGCCGCATAGTTGGCCTGGCCGACCGGCCCCCGCCATCCGGAGAAAGAGCCGATAAAGACGATATGGCCCCGGCGCTGGCCGCTCATGCGGTTCAATGCCGCGCGCGCTGCCCGGAAGGCACCGCTGAGGCAGGTGTCGAGAACATGATCAAAATCCATCTCCTCCATCTTCAGCATGCTCGCATCGCGACAGACCCCTGCATTGCAGACGAGGAGATCCAGCGCCTCCAGCCCGCTGACAAATGCTTCCACCGAGGTCGAGGACGTCACATCCATCTCCGTCCGTCCCGGGGCATGCACGGCGTATCCCTGCCCGGTCAGTTCAACATGAAGGGCTTGAGCGAGATCGCCCAAGCCCCCTGTAATCAGTGCCACTGGTGCATGCATGCCCACCCACTACCATCAACAGGAAGCGCTGGCTAGCCCGCCGGACTGGTGAAGAGGACGGCAGCGGTGTCGTAGCTGATGCGCACGCCCGCCACCTGAGCGAGGTAGTTGAGCACCTCGCTCAACGGCATGTTGCTCAGATTCAGGCTCACCGTCTTCTTGCCAATCTCAGGAGTCTTCAGGATGATGTTGGGGATCACCTTGTCCTGAGTGACGGCTTTGACCTTCATGCGCACCGCGAGAATGGCCTCGCTCAACTCCACATCGGCAAATTCAATTTTGTCGATGATGATCTTTTCGTAGCTTTTGCGGAGCATCACGTTGTCCTTGCCCAGTTTCTCCTCGATCTGGGCCATCATGGCGCGGGACTGCGTGTGATTGGGGTTCACTGCCAGCACTTTGGCCAGTTTTTCCCGTGCAATATCAAACTGCCCAGCATAGAAGGCGGCGCGGCCATCCTGGTAGAGCACGTGGAGGGGTTCATCCGCCGCGCGGGCGATAGACTGGCCAAGCCAGACAGTGGTGGCCACCAGAAGGGCAGCGAGCAGGGCGTTCGTTTTCATAATTGAAAAGGGGGAACAACCTTCATTGTGCCCGCAATTTTCAAAAAAGGTCAAGAGCATTCCCTTGGGATGGACAACCTCAGCAGCAGATAGGCGCGTTCAAACAAGGCATCTACGCAACCTTTGGTTTTTTTTTCGAGCGGTGCGAAGTGGAAAATTGAGGGCCGGAGGCCCGGGATCTTGCCAGCCTCGGGCAACATGATCGCCGAAGAGATGTTGAGTCTGCAGGCCCGACGCCATCAAATCTGCCCACGACAATCTTCCCTGAATGAGTCGCGCCTGTAGCCCTATGTCTATTGTTTATCAACAACCTTGGGCGTTGCCCAAACTGACATCTGGCCGGCCTTTCGGCCCTTCTGAGGCTCTGAATTTCCGCCCTCCCCCTTCAGGAATACTTCACGTCTTTGCGGGGCTCCATCTCAAACACCATCACCTGCTGGGTCTCCACCGAGCGGTGCACCACTTCGAGGAGGAACTTGTAATAGTGCGGGTCGTCCTGAAGGATGGCCAGCTTGTCCAGGCTTTCGGCCTCAATGCTGACGAACCAGTGCCAGGGGTCGGAGATCTTGATGCGCTTGCCGACATTCAGGTGCAGCACTTCCCGGATCTTGAGCAGGATGGCCCGGGTGGTCCACATCATTTCCTCCAACCGGTCCGCCGTGACGTCCGGTTTCAGAGTGAAGAGGGAGACCTGGCAAATCATAACTCCACCATTCGCGCTTGGTCCGTCACGCGGTGCTCGCACCGCACTCACGTGGAGGTCTTATCGCCCCTCCCAACGAGACTAGGAACTCCAGTCGAGAGCCTTCTTGCGCCAGGCGTACAGGAACGCCACCAGCAAGATGCCCACGAATGACAGCATCCACCAGAAGATGGCCGCGCCGAAGACGGCGACGTAGTCTTTGAAAATGACCGCCCAAGGGTACATGAAGACCACCTCAATGTCGAAAAGCACAAAGAGCATGGCCACGATGTAGAATTTCACACTGAACCGGGGCTGAGCCTCGCCCAGAGGGAGCATGCCGCACTCATAGGCGGAATCCTTCATCTTGTTCCGCTTGGCTGACTTCCCTGCAAGCACGCTGGCCAGAAGCGTCACCCCGGCAAAGCCGGCGGCCATGAGCATTTGCATCAGCACAGGGAGATAGTTCTCAAGCATGACAGGAGGGGAAGGAAGACCGCAACAAAGGGCTAAAAACGGTGCTGTAGGGTAGCGCGGAGGACCGGAACGTCAAGGAGGCATCAAAAAAGCCGCCCTGGAAAAGGGCGGCTTGGTTTTTGAAAGTTGGATTTGTGGGAACAGCGCGGACTGGTGCCGCTATTAGCGGGCGGCAGCGGCAGCGGCAGCTGCGGCTTCTGCGCGGGCCAGCGTATGAGCGCTGGATGCCATTTCAATACCTTTAAGCCCACGATAGCTCTTCAGTTTCTTCTCCACGAGGCCACGGCCCACAAGGTTCTGAAGCTTTTCATAAGAACGGAGCCGTAGCATTTCTTCGCCCCCGCTAACTGCGTTTTTTAGCTTTAGGTTCTCGTACACGAGCCCGAACAGAATGTTGAACTCATAAGTCTTGCCATCCGAGAGAACATTGACCAACTCATCAGTGACATGGTCAGGAACCCGACGTGAAAAACGTGTTTTTCTTACGGTAGCCATAGACCCGGAGTATAGCACCGCGCAAGCACGTTGGCGAGTTTTTGTTTGATTTCACAGGAAAAATCCACGAATTCCAGCCCAAAGTTGCCTTTGAGGATAGAATTTTCCTGCTCCTCCGTATCCGCCGAATCTCAGCGGCTCGTGAAATTCCCCACCACCGTCATCTCAGCACTCTCGGCCTTGAGGGAAAAGATTTCCTCACTGGCAGGGAAAGCAGAGGAGTCGAATCGATCTTGAAGATCGTCTGCGAATTCCTGAATAGCCTCCGCTCCGGCTGGGAAAACATAGAGGGAATTGCGGTCCGGCGTCACGACCCAGACCTCTTTGCCAAAGACTTTCTCAAAGATCTTTCCCAGAGAAGGGGCCGTCAGCAAGCAGGGGAAGAGGTGGTCTTCCCCCCGGTACACGGCGTAGATGACCTTTCCGGCTTCGTTTTTGATCAGTTCCGGCTGAAGACTCGCCAGCCGGCGGTCGGCAGCCTCGGCCGCTTTCCGTTGAAAGCTATCGGCGCTGATGCCCAGCTTGTTGAATTCTGACTCCGTGTAGGGCACGAGTCGCGAGGTTGAGGGATCCAGCTTCACTGGGGTGAACACCGTCAGCCGGGCCTTCGCCAGAGTCAGTGAGATGGAGGAGCGGACCACCTTGGGCTCTGGCAGCAGGAGGTAGTTCTCCACCCGGATCGGCACGGCCTTGGGGGTGGCCCCGGCAGGAGACTGGGCCAGCACGGAGGAGAACGGGGCCACGAGGACGGCGCAGGTGGCTGCCGTGCCGAGGAGAGGGAGAAGGAAGCGTCTCACGCCGCCACGTTCCCTGAGGTGGGCCATTCTTCAACTGGCAAATGCCGGGGCCAGGCACGACGTCACGCTTTCCTGTTGCGCGAGTGCGTCGTCAGACGGATGTGGCCCCATGATCGCCTACCTCCGCGGCCACTTGGTCGAAGCCCTGCCCAACCAGCTCACGGTGGACGTCAACGGCGTAGGCTATCTCTGTCTGGTGCCCCTCTCCACCTACGACCGGCTGGCGGGTACGCAGGGGGAGGTGAGGCTGCTGACGCACCTCAACATCACCGAGCGCGATCACACGCTGTTTGGCTTCGCCACCGCTGAGGAGCGGGACCTCTTCCGCCTCCTGATCAATCGCGTGAGCGGCATTGGCCCCAAGATGGCGCTGGCGGTGCTCAGCGGCATGGCCGTGGGCGACTTTAAAGACAACGTCATCCGCAACGACGTGACCGCGCTCTCCCGCATCAGCGGAGTGGGCAAGAAAACGGCGGAAAGGATCGTGCTGGAACTGAAGGACAAGGTGGGCATCGTGGATACCTGGCAGGCCGCCCGGAGCACGGGCAACAGTCTGGTGCCAGACCCCACCCAGGCTGCGCAGACGGATGCGGTGCTCGCGCTCATCGCCCTCGGCTTCAAGCAGACCGAAGCGCAGAAGACGGTGCAGGATCTCGTGAAGAAGGCAGGTGGCGTGGTCAGCGCGGACAAGCTCATCCGCGATGCTTTGAGGAACCTCTGACAGTCGGCCTCCTGGCGCCTTACTTCAGCGTCTCCCAGTTGGAATTGCCCAGCCCCTTCTCGATGAACCAGTCGAGGTTCACCGACTTGGGGTCGTTGCCCAGGCGCTTCACCCGGGCCCGCTGGGTGTCCACGAGGAAGAACCCCCTCATGGGGAACACGCGCAGGCCCCGGTAGTCCAGCGCCCACGCCATGACGCGGTGTACCCCGGGAGGGAGCTGCTCAAAGCTGAACCGGCCGGTGAATTTGGCGAGCCCCTCATTCGGCAAATGACCCTCGGGCACATGGGTGAACTGGAGGTCACGTGCCATCACCTCCATGAAGTACAGGGGCAGACCTGTGACTTGGGTGACGTGGAAGATCTCCCAGTGCCCATCGTGGGGGTCTTTATAGGTCAGCAGCACCGCATCTGCCACCCTCTCGCGATTGGGCAGGCAGGCATAACCCCAGACCGCACCGGAAACTCCCTGCTCGTCATTAGTTTGCACCACGCAGGCAGAGAGTTCTGCGGTATTGCTGCTGAGCAGCTTGGGGGTGAGGCTGAAGTTGTCCAACCGGGAATTCTTGAGCATGGCGGGCCTGAGGTGGCCCAGGTCATCCGCCTTGCGCGCCAAGTTGCGATTCCCCGCCACATCCCCCTCCACGGCAAGAGGGAGCTTGTAGAAGAGGGTGTTGGCCGCGCCGCGGAGCCGTGAGGATTCCCACACGGCCATCATGCGCCAGCCGAAGGACCACGAGATGGCCTGCATGAAAATCAGGGCAAAGGCACCTGCTGTGAGAGACTGGAGAATGAATCGGCGGAGACCTGGCTGATGCTGACCCAGATGCCGGGCAATGAGCCAGACGAGCACAATTAAAGCCACCGTAAGCGGCACGGCGTGGATGACATACCGGGCATGCACGGCATTGTCTCCCGTCGTGGTGGCCCAGGAACGGCCAAGAGAGGTGAGAAAGGCCGCGCCCACGGAGTAGGTGCCTAGCAGGAGCCAGGGAAGCAGACGCTCACGAAGCGCCTGCTCGCGGAAATGCCGGAGCCAATAAGCTGCGCATCCGCCAAACAGGGCCAGGGATGAAGCGCCCAACCACAGGCTGGTATGCATGAGGGACAGGCTCGATCCCCGGGCCAGATGGCACCCCAGGAAGCGGAGGATGAAGCTGGCGGCGGCCTTCGGCCGACGGACGAACTCGCTGACGTTCCGCCCCATGGTGGCCTCCTCTCCTTGTTTGTAGGAGAAAGCTCCGTCCACTTCGTTCTTCAGGCCGTGGAAGTAGAGGATAGCCGTGATCCCAAAAATGAAGAGCCAGGCCACCAGGAACCACTGGCGCTCCCTCCCCGCCTTCAGCGCACCGGACCACCAGATCATGGGCACCATGAGCACCCAGACGAGCAGGCCGGTGGCAAAGGTCTGGGTGGCACACTCTGCACAGAGGACGGCGAGCACGAGGCGCAGCCACGCCGGCCAATGGGACCGGAGCAGTACCACCAGCGCGGTGGTGAGGAAGAAGGCCGGACAGGCCACCTGAAACATCATGGGCCACAGCACGATGCGGTACTGCATGGGGGACAGGATGGAAACACTGGCCAGCGCCAGCAGCGGCCACCACTGGGCAAACGCGGCACCCGAGGTGCGACGGATGAGCAGGCCCACATTTGCCGTTGTGAAGCAAAGCAGCAGCCAGGAGAACCACATCTGGCGGGTATATTCCCCGGGCCAGTAGTGGTGAAAGAGCATGATCACCCCGCGGACGAAGGCCATGCGGTGCTCCATCTGCACGAGGAAAAAGTCCCGCCAGGTGAGCTGACCTGCAGCCGCCTTCACATCCATGTCCACGAACATCCAGTCATCCAGAAAGGGGATGTTCACCTTATACTCCTGGATCATGCGATTCAGGAGGATCGCAGGCAGGAGAATGAGGAGCCAGCAGCCACTCTTCTTGAGCACGGGCAGCCACGCTGCCAACCGGGACCGCCAGGTGCCCGCCGCATGAGTGTTGCTTGAAGTCATAGGCCGTCCAGTCATCCGGTCTCAGCAAGAGCACCCGATGAAGCCTCTGGCAGGTGAATTTTCCCTCATCCCAGTGTGGCCTGGCCAGACAGCGTCAGACCTGCCAAGGGCACTCTCAGGGTCATCACGGTGTTGTCCGGCTTGGAGGCGGCGGTCAGGGAGCCCTTGTGCTCTTCCGCGATCCATCGGGCAATGCTGAGCCCAAGGCCGCACCCTTCTGTGGTGCTGCCCCGGGAATTCCCGCTGCGGAAGAAGCGGTCAAAAATCTTGGGCAACTCGTCTGGACCGATCCCCCGCCCGCCGCTGCGCACGGTGATCACAGCCTGCTCACCCTCCTGTCGCAACTGGTACTCCACATACCCATCCAGCCGGTTGTACTTCACCGCGTTGTCCGTGAGGTTCAGCAGGAGCTGGCGCAGGCGGTGGCGATCCCCCCGTACACTACAGGGTGTGCCGATGACCACGTTCACGCTGAGATTGAGCGTCTGCCCCAAGATGGAGGCTTCCCCAGCAGCGTCCCGCACCAGCTCAGCCATGTCCAGATCCTCCACCAGGAGGTGCACCTGATGAGCATCTGCCTGGGTCAGGAAGGTGAGACCAGAGACGATGCGGTTGAGTCGCTCGATCTCGTCCAGCCAGTTTGCCACCCGGTCCCGGTGGGTCTCGGACAGGGCGGTATCCATGAGGGCCTGCTCAAAACCGTTGCGCAGGATGGTGAGCGGGGTCTTCAGCTCATGGGACGCATGCAGGGTGAACTCCCGCACCTCCTGAAACGCCGTGTCCAGACGCCGTGTCATGTCATTGAGCACAGAGGTCAGACGATCCAGTTCATCGCCGGTACCCCTCAGGGGTATCTGCTGGTGCAGACTGTCCTGGTTGATCTTCTCCGCTGCCTGGGTCAGGGCCAGAATCGGGGAAAGCGCCCGCCGGATGAGCCACCAGCTCACGGCCCCAAGCAGCAAGACGGGAACACATGACGCCGCCGCAGCCGCAAGAAAGTAGGACCAGTCTGCGGTGCCCGTCCCCTGAAGCGGCCCCCCTTCCCTGGCCAGTTCCAACCAGGTGAACAGGACCGAAATGACTCCGGCAAGCAGGAACAGACAGGTGTGCGCCCAGAAGAGCCGTGTGCGCAGGGACCTTTTCATTTTCATGGTTGCTTGTCCGACATCAGGTAGCCCACTCCCCTGACGGTGTGCAACAGCGGAATAGCGTGCCCCTGATCAATCTTGTCGCGCAACTTGCGGACGTACACATCCACAAGGTTCGTGCCCGGGTCAAAGTTGTAGTCCCAGACGAGGCGGAGCAGCATGGTGCGATTGCAAACGGTGTCCACATTCTGCATGAGCACCTGCACGAGCCGGAACTCGCGAGGGCTGAGCTCGATGTTCTTGCCAGCCCGCTGGGCCACGCGGTGGGGCACATCCAGCGTCAGGTCCGCCAGACGCAGGAGGATGGCACCCGACTCCCCTCCCCGGCGGGCGATGGCGCGAATACGGGCCACCACCTCCCCCATGGAGAAGGGCTTTGCCAGGTAGTCATCCGCCCCGGCATCCAGGCCGCTGATGCGGTGGTCCACATCGCCCCGGGCAGAAAGCATGAGCACCGGGGTGGAGTTATGCATGGCCCGAAGCTGTTTGACGATGGAGAGCCCGTCTTTGCCAGGCAGCATGATGTCCATGATCACCGCATCAAAGGCCTGGGTGCTGATGCACTGCACGGCTTCGTCACCGCGCATCAATACCTCGGCAGTCCAGCCCGCGTCCGTGATGGATTCCCGCAGGGCTTCGGCCGTGCGAGGGTCGTCTTCCACTACCAGTATGGTCATGATTTCAGGGGCTCGCCCCGGAGCGGGGCAAAAAAGAAAGGTGATTGAAAGGGATACGGATGCTCAGATGGAAGATTCCCAGCTTCCAGCGAAATGGCCTTCATGGAAACTCGAATGAATCAAGTTTCATACGGGTCTGAGCGGTGCCGCAAGCTGGAGGCGAGTATGGGTTTTTAGAAGTTTTTCATGACACCGAGGCGGAGCAAAGTATTCGAGAGCTTTCGTTAGCCCAGTATTCAAAGCAGGGGGGGCCGACTGACGAGCGAAAGCTCTGGACTCCCCTCCCCGCCCCCCTTTGGTCATCGAGTGACGCTGGACGGCATGCTGCCGGGCAAGGCTCCCTTCAAAGTACGGGTACAGCACCGGAGCCCAGAAAGCGTTGCCGCAGGTGAAACCTGGGCACTGCTTCCTCGATCGCACACAGGACGCTAGTCCCCGGCCTGCTGATTTTTGCGGGCCGCTGCTTGAGTGCGGTGGTGGGTGATTTCTTCCGGGGTCAGCAGTCCATCCCCATTGTCGTCGGCAGAGTTAAAGCGCCGCTCCAACTGGGGAATGGTCAGGCCGCGACCCTGGTTCGCGGTGACAAATTCCGGCCACGTCAGAGGGTGCGGCGGCACCGCCATGATGCGGGTTTTTTTCCGACTCTCCACTTTGGGTTCGAAGAACCACCAGACACAGGAGGAGGACATGAGGGTGGCCCCGAACAGGGCGATGGTGCGCACCAGGACAATCATGACAGAGACAGGCGGGAGGTGGGGCGGAGACGCGCCGAGGGTGCAACCTTTCCTTCCGGATTGCAAGCATATCAAAAAAACTGATCTTGTTTGGCGGACTCAGCACGCGAGCGGCAACTGGCGTCCGAAGTCCTCGCAATTCCCGCTGCATCCTCTATCCTGCCCACCATGCCCGAGGCGTCTCCCCAGCCCAAGCGTCCCCGCCGGTTCTGGCGGCGTTTGTTCCGGTGGATCTTCCTGCTGGGATTCCTGAGCGTGCTCGCTCTGAGCGGCGGGTTGTGGTGGGGCTACGTGGAACGCGTCAGCCTGGCCAACCGGGCCTTGGCACAGATCGGCCCGTATCAAGCCCAGCTGGAGGGACTGGACCTGAACCGCAACGGCCACCTGGAAGTGCGGGGCCTGGTGCTGAAGGACCGGCAAAGCGGTGCGACGGTGCTGCGCCTGCCGCGGGTGACGGGAGAAGTAGGCATGGATCACCTCCGGTCCAAGCGGCTGACTGAGATCACGGTGGAGGAACCCGAAATCCTGGTGGATCAGCGCTGGCTGCAAGGGTCCCCCGCAGCTCCCCCTGCCAAGCCGGTGGACCCCACCAAGCCGCCCGTGCTGGCAGGTTATTCCATCGGTCGTTTCCGCGTCAAAAATGCCAGGATCAGCTTTCATCCCAATGCCCGGACCACGGCCGAGGTGACGATCAACTACGAGGCGGAGGATGTGGCGGTGGACGCCAGCGGTCGAATTCGCAGCGGAGAGCAGGAACTGGCGCTACAGCAAATCAAGATCAACTCGGAGTCCGATGGGGCCCGCCCGGTGCGGCTGGAAGAATTTCGGATCAAAGGCCGGGTGAAGGAGGGGGTGCTGGAACTGGATGAACTGGCCTTACAACAACCCGAACTCCATGCCACGCCAACCCTGCTTGCTGCGCTGATGGGCACGGCCGCAGAGATGAAAGAACAACACGTGGCGCGGCAGGCAAAAAGCAAACCAGACACGGTGCCCGTGATCAAAACGCCGGAAGTGAGCGCCGGAGCGGGATCCCTGCTGACCGGTATTCGCATCGGCCGGCTGGAGATTGTGGACGCCGGAGTTTCGGCGAAGCGGTTCGTGGAGGGCAACCCCATGGGCATGGTGCTGCCAGAGAGCGAAGTCCACTTCACCTACCGCACCTCTGGCATCGAGTGGCGGTTTGGACAAGCCCCCACCATGGGCGCTCATGCGCTGGAGGTGGCCTATCTGAGCGTGGCCGCTCCCGGCAACCAGGGCCACATACGCATGAAGGAGGCCCAGCTTCAGGTGGCAAAGCTCCAGGAAGGGCAGCCGGTACGGGTGGAGCGGCTTCAGATGCTGGAGCCTCAGGTGCGCTGGACCCCGGTGCTCAGGAAACTACTGAATCAGGTTCGTGGCCAACAGGCCGCTCCGGCCGCCGACGCCGTGCCAGACTCAGCAAATGCTGCCAGGAAGGCAGTGTTCCCCGGTGTGCTGCTGGTGAAGGCGGACCTGGATAAGGCCGATGTATCCATCAAGGATGCGCAACTCATGCCTTTCTCCCTGGAAGTGAAAGGCGGCGTGAACACAACCGACCTGCTGCTGGACGCCACCGGCTGGCACTCAGCGCAACGCCAGTCTCTGGCGGTGGAGCAAGTCAGGCTGACCTTCCCCCCTGCCCCAGGCGGTGCCACCAAGAAGCCCTGGCTGGAACTGCCGCGCGGGGAACTGGTGATCACCCCCGATGAATGGACCCTCACCAAACGTGTGGAGCGGCTCATGCTGGAAAAACCGGTGGTCAGAATTCGGGACGGCAATACCCCGTGGCTGACCACTCGCTCGACCGAACCGGACCTGGCGGGGCCTCCCTATCCGGTGCCGGAAGGTCCGCCCCCACCCGTCGCGGAGGGGCCGGAGACGGCCAGGGTGTCACAGATCGCGGAAACTACCTCTGCGGCGGAAAAGCAGGAGCCTGCAGAGGATGACGGGATGCCCTGGTGGAAGCAGCTCCACTTTGGCGAGGTGCGGGTGCGGGAGGGGCTCGTGGACCTGCTGGGTGACCTGCCCAAGCCGGTGGATGCCCGTGCCACCATCCACCTGAGCACGGACACCTCCTCAGAGGACGACCCGCTGCACCGGGTGAAGATCGAAAACTTCTCCGCCAGCCTGCCCACCCTTTCCCGGCTGCCCTTCCCCGTGGCCCAGGCCACCGCGCTGGAGGGGGCGGTGCGGCTGCCCCAGATGTGGACCCAGCGGCGGATCGAGGAACTCAAGCTCACCGGTGCAAGCGTGGACGCCGGGGAGCCGCTCATGCGGCTCTTCGAGACCGAGACACCCGGCAAGAACGCAGAGGCCATGGCAGAGAATGATGCGACAGAGGAGCTGCCCGGCCCTCCCATCCCCAAACCAGAACCAGCCGCCACTGCTGAAGCACCGGCCCCGCCGTGGGAAGTGGGTCAAATGGCCGTGGAGCAGACTCAAGTAACCATCTCGAACCTCATTCCCGGTCTTTCCTCCGTGAAGTTCGGCGTGGCGTTTGATGCCAGGGACCTCCCGCTGTCTCCAGAGGGGCTCTCCTCCCACATCGCCCCCCAGCGCATCGAGCTCGCCAACTTGCGTGTGCCTTCGCCGTATGAACCGCTGCGCCCGGTGGCGGAGCTGGACAGTGTGTTCCTCAGTTTCACCCTGGGCGGGCTCATGCGGAAGGAGATCGACAAGGTGGAGATCGTGAGCCCCACGCTCTATGTGGGTGAGGACCTCTTCTGGTATGTGGACTACTACCGCAAGTACGTGATGGAAGGGGCCAAGCCGGGCATGCCAGTGCCCATGGTGGTGGCGGCCGGGGATGACCCTGCCTTCGTCCAGGATGTGGCCGCTGCGGTGGTGGCGGCAGAGCCTCCTACAAGCCAGGCAGCCTGGAGTGTGAACACACTGCAGGTGCACAGCGGAAAACTCATCGTAGCCCCCAAGGGCAAGCCCCTCAAAGGGTTCCGCGATCCCTTCCCCTTCAACATCAACACCCAGGTGACCCGCGGCACCCTCCAGGCGGATCTGGACATCCCGGAGGACACCTATGAGATCCCCGACCTCAACCTCCAGCTTGTGAACATGAAGGGGCAGGTCAAGTTCAACCTGCCCATCAAACAGCGGGACAACAACCTCGTGGAAACCTTCGAGGTGGACAGCATCCGCTGGAAGGGGCTGCGCACGGGCAAGGCGTTCCTGAGCGTGACTTATGACTCTGCCGGGATCTATGCGCAGTTTGGTGCCGAGGCTTATGATGGCTATGTGAACGGGCAGGCGAACGTGTACCTGGATGACAGTTTCCACTGGGACGGCTGGATCGGTGGCAAGAACGTCACCACGCACGAGCTTACCGAGGTGCTCTGCCCCGGCTACTTCATCCTGGATGGCCGGGTGGAGGCCACGCTGGTGGCCCAGGGCAGCAAGGACGAGCTGTACCAGGCGGATGGTTCTTTCAAAAACCACTCCCCGGGCAAGTTCACCATCAAGGCGCTCAACGGCCTGATCAACGATCTGCCCAAGGAATGGGGCGACATCCAGCGGAAGCTCACCCAAATCGGACTGGAAACCCTGCGCGACTTCGAGTATGACCACGCCGAGGCGAACTGCCGCTTTTACGGACGCGAAGGAAATGGCATGCTGCATTTCAAAGGCCCGAACGGCTCCCGCAAATTCGAGATCAATGTCTATGACCACCGCTGGACCACGGACAAACCTGCCGCCACTGTCACCTCAGGCGAATGAGGCGGGCCTCCGGTGCCGTGCTCTGCTGCCGCTGCGCATGGGACTGCTGGCTGCCGCAAGCCTCACGTCCTGTAGCAACTTCAAGGTGGATGTGAACTCGCCCGAGCCCATCAAGGTGGACGTGAGCATGCGGCTGGACGTGTACCAGTACAAAGGCGACGAACCCGGCAAGCCAGACGCCGCCCTGGTGAGCTATGAGGAAGCCGTGGAACGCCAGCGCAACCGCATGGCTGAAATCCAGCGGCTCAAGGACAACCGCTTTGTAGCCGAGGATCACCGGGGGATGCTGCATCTGCGCCAAAAGCCCGCCGGTGACTGGGGCGAGTACGTGGAGCGCACGGTGAATGCGGAAAACGAAGACCGCACCCTGCTCATGCGGAAGGTGGCCAAGGACTCCAACAAACCCCTGCATGAAGTGCAGGCTGAGCAGTGGAAACTCCGCACCGACAAAGCCTACCAGGGCGAGTGGATCGAGGTGCCAGGCGACAAGCCCAACTCCTTCAAGTGGATCCAGTCCGACGGTCCCCGAGTGAAGAAAACCGCCTCCGCTCCCGGGACCGTTCCCGATGCCGGCACCCCTGCGCCAACCGCCGACGCGAAACCTACGGAAACGGGTGGTGCGACGGGGGCGGAATGAGGGTTTCGATTGAACCACAGAGGCACAGAGAACACAGAGGAATGGCTTTTTAGACAGAATTAACGGAATTAACAAAATTGGATCCTGAGTTCAGTTCCTCCATTCAGAAGCTGAACCCTAATTCCGTAAATTCTGTTAATTCTGTCTAAACCTCAGTTTCAGTCTCTGTGTTCTCTGCGCCTCTGTGGTTAAACTGAATTCCCTCAATTTCTTGGCACATCCACAGGTGGCCATTTGGGGCCGATGTTCACCTTGTCGCCAAGCTCCCTCGGCTTGGTGTTGAGCACCTCCACGTCCAGTACGGCCATGACGCGGGCACCGATCTCGCGCAGGTACATCTTGAACATCCACTGGGGATCCGCGTCTTCCGCATTGAAGGCCACGCTGTCGGGCAGGCCAAAGCGGCGGGCCATGTAGAGGGCTCGCTCGTTGTGAAAATTCTGGGAGATGATCGTCATGTCCCGCTGGCCAAAGATCTGCCGGGCGCGCACCACGCTGTCGAGCGTGCGGAAACCCGAGTAATCGCAGTAGATGCGATCTGCGGGAATACCTTTGGCGATGAGGGCATCCTTCATGTCTTGCGGCTCATTCTGGCCGTCCCGGTTGTTGTCGCCGCTCACCAGGAGGAACTGCACCTTGCCCGCCTCCAGGAGTTTGGCTGCGGCATCCACCCGGGCATTGAAGAAGGCGTTGTCATGCGGGCCCACTTTCTTCACGCACCCCAGAACCAGCCCCACGTAGCGCACAGGGATGTCATCCACCGAGCGATACACCTGCTTGTGCGAAAGCGCCCAGACGATGCCGTAGCAACCCCCGACGATGAGCAGTGCGTGCACGCTCAGGATCATGAGCCGCGCCAGCCAGCGTCGGATAAAGGCGTCAACCCACGCGATCTCCCTCCTCAGGCGTTCGCCAAAGGTGGGCTGGTGGATCCCAGGGTGGCCGACATGAGAGTGGGCGGCGGCTTCGTCCTCGTCTTGACGCATCGGCTAGCATCCTGCCTTATGCGGGCATTGATTCAACGGGTTTCGGAAGCGAGTGTGACCATCGAAGGCACGGTGACAGCCAGGATCGGCACAGGGTACCTCGTGCTGCTGGGCGTCGAGGACGAGGATCACGCCGAAGACGCCATCTGGCTGGCCACCAAGATCTCCAAGATGCGCCTCTTCTCCGATGCCGAGGGCAAAATGAACGCCGCCCTCGATGAAGTAGGCGGTGATGTGCTGGTGGTGAGCCAGTTCACCCTCCACGCCGCCACCAAGAAAGGCAACCGTCCCAGCTACATCCGCGCCGCCCGACCCGAAAAGGCCATCCCTCTCTACGAACGTTTTGTCCACGAGCTGGAAACTGCCACCGGTAAAAAAGTCCCCACCGGCGTCTTCGGGGCGGACATGAAGGTGGCGTTGGTGAATGATGGGCCCGTGACGATTTGGATGGATTCGAAGCTCAAAGAATAGACGCCAGACTGCCAGACCTCAGACCCCAGACCTGAGGTTTAGCTCCCGGTCTGCGCCAGCGTAGCGCCGATTGGCAATTGGAAGGGATCATTGATCACCCCTGACCACCCCTGTGCGCAGTGCCCGCATGGACTTCAGATCGCCAAAGTCGGCCTCCTTCATAGGGCGAGCCCCAGACTTCCGATCCGACTGGAAGCGGTCTCGATGGGATTGAAAATACTCTTCCACAAAGGCTTCACTGCCCACGACTACGCCACGTGAGAAATACCGCACCTGATGGCGCAGACCCTCTTGAAGAGAGAGCTTGGGCTGAGTCTGCCTGCCTCTCCGTTTTGGACTTTCTTCCCCACCTTCGGTGACGGGTGCTTTGGCTGCCTTCTTTGACTGGTTGAGTGTGCGTTTCTTTGCCTGGCCTGATGACGGTTCTGGCTCGTCCGGCACCAGAAGCGGGTCGTATGCGTGGAGAATTTTTGCAGCCGAGGGCAGCCGCGATCCACCATCGACCGTTTGCAACCCTGTCACTTTCGCGAGAGCTGACAGGGCCTTCCGGTTCCCCGACCCGGCCTCCGCATAGTTGCACCAAGTGTAGTCCGCGGGATCGTTCACAAGTCCGGCTCGGACGGGGTTGAGATCCAAGTAGGCGGACAGTACTGAGAGGGCCTGCGCTTTGTCCTCCACAAGCACGCTCGCAAACCGCTCCTCCCAAAGCGTGCCGCGTCGGCCATTGCGCTTGTTGAACCAGAGGCTGAACCGCTGTTTGAGTTCTTTCATGAACTGACTGACATCCCACATGCGACCCAGGTATTTTTCTTTGAGTTCATCCGCCTGCCTGCCCCCCTTCCTGGACTGGCTGCGGAGTGCCGCCAGTTGTTTCGCGAGATCCTCGACATAAGGCTTCGCGTAAATCAGACGCAGTTGTTTGATAAGCCATTCATCGGTGAAGTCCCGGGCTTCCGCTCCAACCGGCCTGCTTTTGACCTCCACAAGCACATGAAAGTGGTCCGTCATCACCACGTAAGACAGGATCCGGACCTGGCAGAAGGTCTCATAGGCCCGCATCAACCTGACGAATTCGTCCTTTGCCTCATCGTCCAGCACACGCTGACGCCCCACCACCCGCGAGACGCAATGGTAGCAGGCTGATCCGGTGGCAGTGTCGGCGTAGAAGCGTGGAGAAGCCATGAACGAAAGTGTCCCAACCATCACAAAGAGCAAGCCTAATGGCACCTGCCGAAGTCACCACCGGGCTCACGAAGCTCGCTCGACCAAACATGATGACCCTGGATGGGAAGTTGATCCGCAAAGTGGCCAGTCCCAGCAGCCGTTTCTGAACCAGCGCTGGTCGGGTATGGATTGAAAGAGGACCTCGGGTGAGGTCCTAAAGTCGCGGGAGACAAGCAGGGATCTGTCACCGGCGGGGATGCTTGATGGCTTCGACGTCGTTGGAATGGGGGGGGGGGAATTCGCAGGAGAGCCCCTCCGGCGATACGAGCATACCGGCATAGCAACACCCAAAAAGGATCATGAACCAACCATCGCCACACATCGAACATGCATGCCAAATTCCCGTGGCGAATTGCGCCGCCTAAGCTAGACATGAGGAATGTCCGAACCTCATCGGTACCAGCATTCAGTCAGTTCGAGTGCTGCCGTGGAGCAGGAGCTCGAGGCTATTGACGCTACTTTCAAGCGGGTGTCGAAGACCAAGGCAAAGGCCAGAGCTTTCCTCACACGAGCTGGCATTCTCAATAAAAATGGCAAGCAGGCAAAGGCGTACCGCTAGATCGAGCCATGCCTTGGAGTCGATACGAGTTGGGCATCCGACAGCTCGATCACATCCAGATTTGCGTAAGGCATCCCGGCTCCGTTGTCGGTTGCTTTCTGCCACGAACGATAAGTTAAGAGCAGCCTCCAGCACTTGATGGGGTCAACCGACTACGAAATGGCCCGGCACTCTCCCCCCTTGCACCGCCCCTCCCCCGGCGTTATAGCCATGCCCCGGTTTGCGGGAGTTTTTCGCTCTGTGGACCGGTGTGCCGCCCATGCCTGACGATTCCTCCCAGCCCTCTGTCCCGCCGATAGATCCCCAGCCGGCTGCGCCTCCGGCGCGGAAGCGGCTGGCGTACCTCTACAGCCGGTACCCGTATTTCTCCCAGACGTTCTGCGACACGGAGATGCTGGCGCTCCAGGCGCGGGGTTGGGACCTGGTGGTGGGGTCGATCTATCCGCCGGAGGACAGTTTCCGGCATCAGCGGCTGGATGGGCTGGCGGCACCGGTGCTCTACGCCCCCCCTCCGCCGGCGCTGGCGGCGCTGGAAAAGGCGGCGCGGGCTGATGGACGGTGGCCGGAGGCGATGGTAGCCCGGCATGAGAAGGCCTACGGAGCCAGCTACCAGCCGAAGGTGAGGGCGCGCAATGCGCTGTATTTTGCCGAGCAGTTCAAGCGCTTCGGCGTGGAACATGTGCACGTGCACTTCGCCAATCGGGCGACGCATACGGCCCTGTTCCTAAAGGAGCTGACCGGCCTGCCGTTCTCCTTCACGACCCACGGCCAGGATTTCATGGTGGACCTGGGCAGCGACGCGCTGCTCAAGGAGATGTGTGACGCGGCGGCGTTCATCGTCTCCGTCTGCGACTACTCCCGCGATCTCCTGGCGCAGAAGTGCCCGGAGGCGGCCTCCAAGATGGTGCGCATCTATAACGGCATGGAGCCGGGCGACTTCCCCGGAGCGCGTCCGCCGGTGATGAACCGGCCCCCCGGCCCCACCCGGCTGCTGAGCATTGGGCGGCTGATCGAATTCAAGGGCTTCCACCGGCTCATCGAAGCGGTGGGCATGGCCAAACAGAAGGGTGCGGATCTCAGCCTCCGGATCGTGGGCGAGGGCCCCTGGCGGGATCAGTTGCAGGGCCAGATCGACAGTCTGGGCTTGAACCATGCCATCACCCTTGTGGGCCGCCGCAGCCTGGAAGAAGTAGCGGGCGAGTTCGCCGAGGCGGAAGCCTTTGCCCTGGCCTGTGTGGTGGACAGCAAGGGAGCCAGCGACCTGCTGCCCACGGTGATCACGGAGGCCATGCTAAACGCCCTGCCGGTGATCAGCACCACGGTGGCCGGCGTGCCCGAAATGATCGAGCATGGCAGGACGGGCTACATCGTCGCCCCCAACGACGTGGAGGCCTTTGCTGCGGCGCTGGTCAGGATCTCCAGCTACCCTGCCCACGCCCTGGCTATGGGAGACTCGGGTCGGCGACTGGCCTCAGACCGCTTTGCGGTGGCCAATACGATCGCGCAATTGACAGCGAAATTCTCCGAAGCCGGGACCACCCAACCCGCCCCTGCGGCGCAGGTGGTGAATCCTGTGGTATGGGGCTTTTACGATCTGGCCCTGCCCGACCGTCTGAAGTGGCTGGAGCGGGAACAAGCCCCCTTGAGCGAACTGGATGGCCGGGTGGTGGCAGCCGGGGGCCGTGCCGATGAAAAGGCCCTCCAGACGCTGGGCAAAACCGTGTGGGATCTGGAATGGCTGCCGGATGGCATTGTGCTGGAATCTGAATGGCGCATGCGGGCCCCCTGGCGGGCACAACTGGAAGCGCTGCGCACGGATCTGGCCACCTCGGTGGATGGTGAAGTGTTTTTGCGCGCGGCACGTCGCGCGGTCTGGCTGGCGGTGCGGATCAGCCGGAGCCAGGAGCCGCCCCGGCTTCTCTATGGACCGGGGGGCGAGGAAGCCCTGACGGTGTGGCTGGCCTCCCGGCTCACCGGGGTGCCGTGCGCCGCGGCGTTCGAGGAAGGCACACGCTGGTCCACACAGATCCTGCGCCGCATGGCTGGCGAAGCCCAGTCGGTGAGCGATGCCTCAGGCAAGGTGGAAGGATCGCGGGATGTCATTGGGCATGCGCTGGAGTCGCAGAACGCTGACGCCAAACCAGCAAACGGCAAAAGCTCCAACGACAACGAGAAAACCAGCGGGCGGACCTTCATCAACTGGCTGCAGCGCATCCGCGTCACTCCCAAGGCCACCTCCGACCTTGCCGCCCAGGGCACGCCCCCTGCGCCCGTTCCCGCTGCCAAGACCGCCCTTGAGACTGACTCTGATTCCGTTTCCACCGACGCATGACCGCCCCCCTTCCCACCGCCCCATCATCCGCCAGCGCGGGACGGCCAAGGCTGGCATATCTGCACAGCCGGTATCCGGTTATTTCCCAGACCTTCATCGACAATGAGATCCTCGGCCTGGAGGCGGCCGGATGGGAGGTGGTGGTGATTGCCTTGAACCCGCCGAAGAACGACATCCGTCATCCGCGGCTCAACGGGCTGAAGGCTCCGGTGCTGCACGCCCCACCCCAGGTGATCCGCAAGGAGGTGGAGACCCGCCTCAAAGCGGAGAAACGCTGGCCGGAAGAGCTGATCGCGAAGCACGCCCATCTGCCTGGCGTGGGCCGGGAGCGGGCTGAAGCCGCCTGCCGGAACATCGCGCCCTTCGTGGATCTGCTGCCCGCACTGGGTGTGGATCACGTGCACCTGCACTTTGCCAACCAGGCCACTCATTCGGCGTTGTTTCTGAAAGCCCTGACGGGCCTGACCTATTCCTTCACTCCACAGGCCCAAGACTTCCTGGTGGATCTGGGTTCTCCGGAACTGCTCCAGGAAATGTGTCGCGAAGCGGAGTTTGTGGTCACCGCGTGCGACTTTGCCAAACAGGAACTGGTCCGCATGTGCCCCGATAGCGATGGCAAGATCATTCGCATCTACAACGGCATCGACCCTGACAACTACAAACACGCGCATCCGATGCCGGGCAAGGGAGCGCTTCGGGTGATCAGCGTGGGACGCCTCATCGAGTTCAAAGGCTTTCACAACCTGATCAACGCCATGGATCTGGCACGCAAAGAAGGCGTGCATGTGGATCTGGAGCTCATGGGCGACGGCCCGTGGCGGCAGCGCCTGGAGAAGCAGGTGGCGGACCTGCATCTGGGAACCCAGGTGACCTTCCACGGCACGGTGAACATTGAGCAGATGAAGCGCGGCTTTGTGCAGGCAGATGCTTTTGCCCTGGCCTGCATCACCGATGAAAAGGGCGCGGCCGACATGCTGCCCACCGTCATCACGGAGGCCATGTTCACCCGTCTGCCGGTGCTGAGCAGCCGCGTGGCTGGCGTGCCCGAGCAGGTGGTGGATGGCGAGACGGGTTTCCTCACCGAACCCGGCGACGAAGCTGCTCTGGCACGGGCACTGGTACGTCTGGCCACGGAGGAAGGGCTGGCCCAGAGGCTGGGTGAAGGCGGCGAGAAGCGTGCGAGGGAGAATTTTGCCCTCGGTGTGACCCTGCCTGTGCTGGCCGGAAAGTTTGAATCGGTGGCCAAGGGAGCGCTTCGTGCGAAGCCCGCCCCCGCGAAGCTGGTGGCGTACTATGACCTGAACCATGCCGAGAGCCTGGCGCTGCTGGAGATGGAATACCCCGTGCTGGCGGAGCTGGGTGCCCAAGTCTGGGTGCGAGGAGGCAACCTGACCTGGCGCGAGCTGGAAAAGCTGAAGAACGGCCTGCTGCACCTGCTCTGGCTGCCCGATGGCATGGCGCTGGAGATGGAATGGAGCCACTGGCCCGACGAACGCGCCAAACTGGAGAAGCTCCGGGGCGAACTCTCCACCTCGGTGGATGGTGAGGAGTTCTTTGAAGCCGCGCGCCGGGCGCTCTGGCTGGCCGTGCAAATGAAACGCTTTGGCCCGCCCGCGGTGGTTTACGCCCCCAGCACCAACGAAGCCCTGGTCGCGTGGATTCTATACCAGGTCTGGGGTTTGCCCTTTGCGGTGGCTGGAGAGCGCGTGGATGCGTTCGACGGGAAACTGCGAACCCGGTTGTTCGCCGATGCGAAGATCAAGGCTCTGACCAAAGAAGGCAATCCTCTGGAACGCCCCGGGGTTCCCGGAAAGAACCCTCGCGGGTTGTTGAAAGGGATCTGGTACGGGAAGCGCCGGGCGGTGTTCCGGAAGTGGTTGGCGGGAGTGAGGGGGGCCTAGTGTTTGGAGCTTGAGGGCGCGGGCACGGTCTGAACATAGGTAACACATTTGGGAGCGAGGGTCGCTCAGGTCTTCAGTTGAAGCTGATCCCCAGCGGGGATCTGTAGCACAGCCCAATCTTGACGAGCCTCAAGCGAGTCAACGTTGGGTAAGGTCAGAGAAGCTCCAACGCTGAAAGCGTTGTGTAGATGCTTCGTCTCCTGAGCACCCTGGAAAGCGGACGTTGTGATCTTGCAACAACGCCATACCACTCACCCAGCCCACGTTGCGTTGGGTCATTGAACCTTCCAATGATCCGCAGCTGCCATAGACCAGGAAATTTGTGCCTCCTTACGTCGACAACTACAGCCCGTAGCGACGTCGGCTTGGCAGAGGGTCGCCCAAAGACTTCGACGCGGGCGCAGGCAGCCTGGCTTATGCAGCCTGCCTGCGGTCAACGACTTCAACGCAGCCCTCGTCCACCTCTCCGCTCACGGACCGACGGGGGCCGTCGGACTACTCCCGACACCACGCCACGGTGTTGGCCGATGGTCCCCATCGGCTCAGTCGCCGCGGGGACGCGCGCTCAAGCCTCCTACCTCCATTCCCCGCGCCCAGCTCGGAAAATCAGCCTGCCCAATCTCCCATCGGCGAGACACACCATCCCCAAACCCACCGAACCCAACACCGATGTAGTTGTCGACGCAAGGAGGCACTAACTGAAGCGTCTGCAGCGCCGCTTTCACGGCGCATCACCAAACAACCATCCAGACCGCCGCAATTCCTTCGGAGCAAAGTTCCATTCCTATCCAACTCAAGGTAGACACGCTCGAAGCTCGTCCAACCTTGGGCTGTGTTACGCACCTCATTCTGGGATGAATGAACTTTGGATCCACGTTGAATCGCTCCGCCGCAATCCAAAATCACAAATCCAAATTCAAAAATCCCTCCCGCCCCCTACCCTCCCAAACTTTCCGCCTGCTCCAGCACCTGCTTGAACGGCACGCGCTCAAGCATGGCGAAGGCATCATGCTTGGTGAGCCGGGCTCGGGAGGTGGCGGGGCTGGCGATGCCGCAGAGGAACCTCGCCAGCTGACGTGGAGCACGCAGCGGGGCGAGGCCCTGGCGTTGAAGCTCCTGGATGCGCTGAAGATGCTCCACGGTGATGGAGGGCACGGGTGACTGAGGGATGACCTTGGGTTCGAGGTGATTGCCAGCCTGACCGCTCCGGCAATTTCCGCAGGTGCCACAATCTGACGGCATCTCTTCACCAAAATAACGCAGCAGATGCCGGGTGGTGCAGCTGGGATCGACCGCGAGCTCCAGCACGCGCTCCAGCCTGCCCGCATCCTTGCGCTCACGCTCGGCAAAGAGCGTCTGCATGCGCTGACAGATCGCGCCGGGGTCACGCTTGGTGGCGTCATCGCAGAGACGGAAGCGGTGACGTAGGCCGGTAGGTTTGCACTCGATGTCGCCCGACTCCTCCAAATAGGTGAGCGCCTTCAGGATGCGCTCGCGGGTCTCACCAATGGCGGCGGCGGATTCGTCCACATTCAGTGTGACCCATCGCGTGCCGCGCTTGCCGCTGTTGAAAAGTTTTCTCAAGAACTCCTGGCGCTCCGGCTTGTGCCCGGAGAGCAGACGGGCCTCGCCGTGCACGAACCGAACCTGATACCCGCTGTAGAAGGCCCCAAGGGGAGTGAGCACCTGGTCGAGTTCGAGGTAAGTGAGCACGGTTTCCAGCACCAGGGGACGGATGTCGGTGCTGTGCGCGAGGTCATAGCGGCTGATGTCAAACTCATGCCCCTGACGCAGGAGGTGATCCACCACCTGACGAAGCGCGGCGGGAGTGGGAGTGTCCCCGTACACAAAGTTCTGCAAGACCACGAGGTCATCGGCACAGGCGAGCATCTCGCAGTGCGAGCCCTGGCCATCGCGGCCGGCACGTCCGATCTCCTGCTGGTAGTTCTCCAGGCTCTTGGGCAGATTGTAGTGGTAAACGCTGCGGATGTCCGCCTTGTCGATCCCCATGCCGAAGGCGATGGTGGCCACAATGACGTCCACACCGCCGGACATGAAGGCGTCCTGCACTTCGTTGCGATGGTCATCCGGGAGGCCAGCATGATAGGCCCGGGCATGGACCCCGGCTTTGCCCAGATAGGTGGCCACCTCTTCCGCCGTCTGCTGCAGGGTGACGTACACAATGGCGGGAAAGTGCCGCTCCTCCTGGAGTTTTTGAGTGAGGAGGGCCAGGCGCTGCTTCACCGGCGCCGGCGTGATCTGGATGGCGAGGTTCCGCCGCAGGAACGTCGTCTGAATGTGGTCCTCCGGCGCGATGCGGAAGGTGCGCCGGATGTCTTCCGCAACGCCGGGCGTGGCTGTAGCGGTAAGCGCCAGCACGGGGTGAAGCTGTAGTTTCCTTGCAACCTCCGCCAGACGCAGGTACTCGGGGCGGAAGTTGTGCCCCCACTCAGAGATGCAGTGGGATTCATCGATGGCCAGGAGAGAGATCTTCACGCGGCTCAGGCGTTCCATGAAGGACTCGCTCATGAGTCGTTCCGGAGCGATGTAGAGGAGCTTCAACCGGCCGGAACGCATGTCGCCCAACACTTGGCCGACCTCATCGCCGCTCAGGGTGGAGTCCAGCCGGGCGGCAGGGATGTTCTTCGCCCGCAGTGCTTCCACTTGGTCCTTCATCAGCGCAATGAGTGGCGAGATGACCAGGGTGAGGCCGTCCATGAGGAGGGCGGGCAGCTGATAGCACAGGGATTTGCCGCCTCCCGTGGGAAACACGGCGAGGGACGATCGCCCCGCAAGAAGGGCCTCAATGACCTGCTCCTGTCCCTCACGGAACGCGTCATGGCCAAAATACTGTTTCAGCGCGGTGCGCAGCTCACTGCCCATGATGAAAAGAGGCGGCTCTAAGCCTGGAGTTTGAGGTTTGAGATTTGAACTATGAAGCTTGGGGCCTGCCTCTCAGCCCTCCTCGTGATTGCGCATGAAGTCGGCAACCTGGGCGAAAAAGCCCCCCAAAGTAGGGGCGAGATCTTCCGGAATGCCCACCTCCTTCATGGCCGCCCCCATGAGGTCCAGCCAGCGATCGCGCTCTGCCACCCCGATCTTGAATGGGGCATGACGCATGCGCAGACGGGGATGCCCCCGCTCCTGGATGTACTGGTCCGGCCCGCCGAAGCGAAAGATCAGGAAGTCCCGCAGACGGCGTTCGGCACCTTCCCAATCCTCGGGCGGGTACATGGGCCCCAGCAGGTCATCCGCCTTCACACGGCGATAAAAGGCCGCCACGAGCCGCGTGAGCGCCTCTTCACCAAGCCGGGTATAGAATGTGTCCACCATCGAGGTTTTTTCTTCCTGTGTTCAAAAGAACAGATCGATGCGAAGAGTGGAATTGTCCACAAGTTTGTCTGGCTCGATCGTTTGAAAAAAGCAGATTCCGCCCACTTTGGCCGGGGTCCGCCAGCGCGTGTGTTGGTTTTCCCCAAATTTTGGGAACAAACGGGCGACACGCGCCTCGTATTCATTGAACAGTCTCATCGTCGTTGACCCATGAAATTTCCCCTCCTCTTTGCCCTTATGAGTGCCGTTGGACTCTCTGCCTCCTCTGCTGCCGAACCCGCCGCTGAAACCAAGGCCACCCCGGCGGCCGCCAAAACGGAAGAGGCCATCTTTGGCGGTGGCTGCTTCTGGTGCACGGAAGGCTGCTACCTCATCGTGAAAGGCGTGACCAAGGTGGTGAGCGGCTACACTGGCGGCCACGTGGAAAACCCGACCTACAAGCAGGTGTGCACCGGCGAGACCGGCCATGCTGAAGTGATCAAGGTGACCTTTGATCCCACCGTGGTGTCCTACAAGGATCTGGTGGACCTCTTCTGGTACGCCCACGACCCCACCACGCTGAACCGCCAGGGCGCAGATGTGGGCACTCAGTACCGCTCCGCCATCTACTACACCAGCGAGGAACAGAAGAAGATCGCCGAGGTCTCCAAGGCGGAACACGCCAAAGAGTTCTCCTCCCCCATCGTGACCGAGATCACCAAGGAGGCCAAGTTCTACCCCGCCGAAGACTACCATCAAAATTTTGCCAACAACAACCCCACCCAAGGGTACGTGTGCAACGTGGTGCTGCCCAAGGTGGACAAGTTCAAAGCCAAGCTGAAGAAGCTGGCGAAGTAAGGTCCTACAAAGCGGATACTTGAGAAGTCATGACGGGAGCGGAGTAGATCCGCTCCCGTTTTTGCTTTCTTCTAGTAGCGCAGATTGGCAATCGGCACGCGTTGCGGGCAGGCGGCGGGTACAAGCTCACCCCGCCCCTCCCAAGCGGAAGTAAAGGAGGCGGGGGTTCCCAGGCACGCGGAAGACTGAGGTGTAGCGGCGATTGACACCACCAGCGAATCTGCCGCCCAACAGAAGCTCCCGGCTAGATGCCGGAAACGGCACGCAGGATGCGTGCGCTCCCCAACTCTGAAGGATCGGGATCACACAGATCCCTCCGAAATCCCTGCGAGTCTGTGATCCTCCAAGATCCTGGCCACCTTGCGCCCCATGCTGCCCTGTGGCATAGCGGAGGCCTTGAAAGCCCAGTCCGTCCCGGCCCAACCCCTCGCTCCTCAGGCGCATGCCTCCGAGCCGCCCAGGGCGGTGCTCGCGGCGGTAACCGCCTTTTTCCTGTGGGGCGTGCTCCCGGTGTACTGGAAGGCCACGGTGTCCGTCGGCTCAACGGTGATCGTGGCCCACCGCGTCTGGGGCACAATCCTGTTTCTCATTCCCCTGCTGCGCTCCCGCGGGGAGCTGGGGGCTTGGGTGGCCGCTCTGAAGTCGCCAAGGTTGCTCTGGGTGCACGGCTGGGCCGCCCTGCTGCTCACCGCGAACTGGTCGCTCTTCATCTGGGCGAACCAGCACGGACGCATTGTGGAGGCCAGTGTGGGCTATTTCCTGAATCCCCTGCTGAACGTGCTGATCGGTTTTTTGTTCCTGGGCGAGCGGCTGACGCGGTTGCAGATCGTGAGCGTGAGCCTGGCCGCCCTGGGTGTGCTGCTACAAGTGGTCATTCTGGGCCACTTTCCGTGGATCGCCCTGCTGCTGGCCAGCACCTTTGGTGTGTATGGTCTGGTGCGCAGGAAGTCGCCGCTCGGCTCGCTGACCGGGCTGGCGCTGGAGACGGTGCTGGTGCTGCCCTTTGCCCTGGGATGGCTGGCCTGGTGCCATCTTCAAGGCCAGCCTCTCTGGGGCGGGGGCACCCCCTTGGAGGTGGGTCTGGTCGTCGGCGCGGGCGTGGCCACAGCGCTGCCATTGCTCACCTTTGCATACGCAGCGAGACAACTGCGCTTCAGCACCTTGGGTCTCCTCCAGTTCATCGCCCCCACCGGGCAGTTTCTCATCGGGGCGCTGTTGTACCATGAACCCGTCACTGCGGGAGCGTTGATGTCCTTTGGCTGCATCTGGGCCGGCGTGGCGGTGTTCTGCTTGGAGGCGTTTGGAAAGCGGTCGGGCAGCAAGCACTGACCCGGCTTAGCCCGGTCAGTCTTTCATCTCGCGGGATGTATCCGCCTTCTTCAACCACACCCAAGTCGCCCCCCAAGTACCACTTTGGCCGCCCGCTGGCCATTGCCAGGAGGCCACCATGGGCAGTTTCTCCAGCAGGCGATGCACGCCTTCGCGCAAAGCACCCGTACCCTTGCCGTGGATCACCCGGACGGTGGTGATGCCTTTTTCCAGACACGCTTCAAAGTAGTCCGGCAGCAGGTCACGGATCTCGTTAGGCCGGAAGGTATGTAGATCCAGCTCGCCTGTGATGGGAATGGGCACGGGCTCCAGGGACTCTGGATCGAAGTCCCAGGACTCCGATTCGGGCTCGTTGGATTCATCCTGGGGCATGACAGACTCGTGCCGAAGGATGCCACGTCGTCCAGCAGTTTTCGGCGCGACATGACGCACCAAAACGCCTCGTCACAACTCGTGGTGTTTTAGCCAACAGAAGCATGAACATGAAAACGCTTCTGCCTGTCGCCATGCTGCTTGCCACAGGTCTGCTTACGTCTTGCGGCAACGGTGCTGACAAGACCGCTTCGGGCACCGCCTACAATATCAACGTCACCAGCGACAATACTGCCAACTGGACGCAAGGCGATGGCAAGGCCAGCCTCAAGCATGTGGCCACGGAAGTGCCCAAAGTTCACAGCCTGCATTTTACCAACAAGGGCAACAAACTCATAGTGGCGGTGATGTTCCCGGGTGACGCTCCGCCTGCTGCTGGGAAGTACGTTTTTTGAAATTCTGTAGGTGCCGGAGTAGTGAGTGGCTTGTATGTGGACAACCGCGCCAAGATGGAGAGCTACACCGCGGCAGAGGGCACCATGGAACTAACCGTGAAAGATGGCGTGTACTCCGGCAAGTTTGAGTTCAAAGGCCAGGGCGGACCGATTGGCGGTGGGCAAAAGGAGATCAAGGTGAGTGGCACGTTTGAGGATGTGAAGTGAGGTGGGGGCGCAGGCGCGGCGGCGGCAGCTTAAAGTAGTGCAGAGCTTTAGCTCGGTATTGAAAGCCGTGACTAGCGCGACTGACGAGCTAAAGCTCTGCACTACTTTAGAGTTTTTCACCTTGGCGTCATCAAACAATGTGTTAGCAGTCGGCATGGCGTTCCAGCCTCTCAATCCACACGAGTCTGTCCATGTTCATCGCGAACGATTGCCCCATTGGCGACAGTGGGGAACCACCTATTTCGTCACGGCTCGTCTGGCGGATTCCATTCCCACCATCGCTGCTGAGAATTGGCGAATGAAGCGGGATGCGTGGTTGCGATCTCACCATTTGTCCTCTCTGGGCGAGCTGGAATCGCTGCCAGATGCCGTACGTCAGGAATATCACCGGGAGTTCACAGGGCGGTTTCATGAACTCCTGGATGCTGGCCATGGGGCCTGTTACTTGAGCGATCCATTTTCAGCTTCTCTCTTGGTAGAGAAGTTCATCGAGCGTGATGGTGCCGACTACCACCTGGATGGTTGGGCGATCATGCCCAATCACTTTCATGCATTGGTGGAGCCCATCGGAGACGCCCAACTCGGGAACATTCTGCAGAAATGGAAAGGAGGCAGCGCCAGGACCATCAATCAATCTCTGGGACGGATGGGACCACTATGGCAACGGGAATTCTTTGATCACATCGTACGAAGCGAAGCACAGCTTGACCACTTTCGACGCTACATCGGGGCGAACCCGGAGAAAGCTGGCTTGAGTAAAGGGTATGTGTTGGGTGTCGGGGTTGACGCGAGCTTGAGCAAGGCCATGATCTTCGATCGCTTGAACATAGGATAGCGGATCGTCTTCGGCAGCTTAATGTAGTCCAGAGCTTTAGCTCGGCATTGGACACCATGGGCAACGCGCCTGACGAGCTAAAGCTCTACACTACTTTCCCTGAAATCCTCAGGCGTATTCAGGTTTGAGAAACAACCAGCCGCATGGGCCGGCACGGGCAGCGCGTCCAGCAACCCGGCCTCCACGGCGGCCCTGACGAACGCCTGGAGGCGATAGTTTCCCGCATCCATGGCCTTGCGCAAAAGCGGCAGCCCCTCCACCGGATAAAGCGCAGCCAGCGGTTCAAAACCGCGAGAGCCTTCGTACACCACCCCTCGCCCAGGCACGCTCAGTCCGCGCTGCACGATCTCGCCAAGAAAATCTGCCGTCATGCCAGGCATGTCCACCCCCAGCACGAGCAGAGGCAGGCGAACCTGGTCCAGACAGCGCCATATGGCAGGCAGCGGGCCTTGATTGCCCGGGGGATCGTACACGGTCTGAACCCCCAGCGGCACCGGCGACAGCGCCTGTTCTTCACGGCAGGAAAGCAGCACCCGCGCAGGGTTCAAGGTAGCAATTTTTCCCAGTTGAACCTGCCAAAGCGGTTGCCCCCCCCAGTCAAGCAGGGCCTTGTCCTGACCCATGCGACGCGACTGCCCGCCGGCCAGCAGGGCGGCTGCGAAAGGAGTCGGGGGGGCTTGTGGCATTTGCTCGACTAGGCATCGCGACGCAGCACCCCGTCCGTGAGGATGCGGGCACGCAGTCCGCCATTCCCCATGAGCGCCTTCTCCGCGCCTTCGGCAAAGGCCTGGTTCATCCAATAACAAGGCCTGGCCTCCTCCGTGCCCTTGAAAGTCATGCCCTGGAGCTCAAACTCTTTCCCGATCAGCGCATTCAGATCCACACCGCTGACGATCACGTTGCGACGGAACACCGAGGTGTCGCGGTCATGCACACCCATCTGCTCGCACAGCTTGTCATACACCTCCTGGGAGAAGAAGGTGATCTGGCCCTTGTAGTTTTCCCGGTGACCGAAATACCTGTCCCCCTGCAAACCCTGACCCGCAACACACTCCACTTCGGGGACATCGAGCATGGGCTCTGTCCCCGCCGGCTTCCCGTGGTGGCCCACAAAGACATGCTTGGGCGAGATGTAGAGGTGGAGGACGCGCATAGGGAAAGGTGGACGGAAGAGGCGACATTCGCAAGCGAGTCAGGCGTAGCCCCCTAAACCAGCAAAGCGTCTTAACCAGCAACGTGTCTCAACCAGCTGCCTAGCGGCGTCTCAACTTCCTCCTCTTCACCCTCCGACCGGCTCCGGGCAGACATCGCGGCGCTGGCAGTTCGTGCACCAATCGCCCAGGTAGAAGCTGTCCAGAAAGCTCATCAACTGGGCGATCTGCTCCTTGTCCTCTGTCACAAAGCCGGCCTCGAAGTTACGGCGATTCTCGGCTTTGGCCCCCATGCCAGCACCCGTGAGGTTGGCCGAGCCGATATAGGCGATGCGGCCATCGGCCACCACGGCCTTCATGTGCATGCGCGGGCAGAGGATGCGCTCGAAGAGATCGCTGCGCAGGAACTCCGGGAAACGGTCAAACTCTTCGCGGAATCGCGGGCCCGGCTCTTTGGCGTGGATCAAGCGCACTTCCACTCCCTGACGCAGCTTCTCTGCGAGCACAGCCAGAAAGGGGATGAACTTGCCCGCGCCATCTTCCACGAAGAGGTCTTTCAGATCCGCCGTCACCACCCAGAGATACCGTTTGGCCTCCGGCACCAGCCGCAGGAGGACGGTTTCATAGGTCTGGGCATTGAGGACGAGCTGCATGCAGGCGGTGCGGGCGCTGAGGACGGAGGGGGGGGAATCTACATGGGGGTGTCCCCCTCGCCAACACCCGCCTGTCGCGGCGGTCATCCCAGAGCCATTTTTGCCCGATCCTTCACCGACCGATGGTTGCAATCAACCACGGGTGGGCTAATTGCGGCGCATCCCCACTGCGGGATATGCCTGCCATGGCTCCGGACCCTGCTGCCAGCCCCCCACCTGTGCCTGACTCCTCCCTGCCTGCTGCTGGAGGATGGCGGAAGCGCTGGAAGCAGCTGCGCCGACACCCGGTCTTCCCGCTGTTGGTTTTTGTGGTGCTCGCCCAGATCGTGAGGGATAACTATCCCTTCAGCCACTACCCCATGTACTGCAACCCGACCTCCCGGCCGTTGCCCTTCCAGTACCTGGCGGATCGGAATCAGCAACCGCTGCCGGTGGTGTGGCACACCGGCGTGACCCCATCCCGCGTGGGCAAGAAGTTCGGCTATCATAAAAGCCAGCTCATTGAGGAAGACATCAAGCAGGCGAAGAAGGAAAACCGAGACCCCAGGCCGGAGTCGGATTTCAAGCCCGAGGCTGGGCATGACGTCCTGGTCTTCCTACGAAAGCAGTCCCTCCTCCGCAAACCACATCGTCATCTGCCAGAGGACGTGCTGCTGATGGAGGTGACCCTATCGTTCGCTGAGGACGGCTTCAAAGAGAATCACAAGGTGGTGGGCCGCCTCCGCTGAAACAGAAAAAGATCTGATGCCGGATACCGCCCTCCCCTCCCCTCCCTCGCTGCCGCCCGCTGCAACAGGTGAGGTCTCGCTCTGGCGACGTTTCACCGCTGCTCTGAGGCGCTGGATGGCAGGCGGATTTGTCCCCTTCCCCGTGCATCGCTGGGAATGGGTGCTCATGCGCATCGGGTTCGCGGCGCTGGTCATGCATACCTTCATGGACTGGCACCCCTTCAAGTATGCCTCCCAACCCGCTCCAGTGGGGATTGCCACGCTGGTGGACCTGAGCTTTCTGCATCGACCGGGCATGTTCGAGTTCTTCCGCGGTCTCGGCGCGGTGGGTCTCACCATCTACATCCTGGGATTCGGCCTCCGTTTCGTGCTCCCCGTACTGGCCCTGGCCAGCACGATGATCTACACGTACTCGAACTCCCAGGGCTTCACCCACCACGGGGTGCAGCTCGTCACCCTGGTCCTCATTGGCCAGACTCTGGTGGCGTGGTGGTGGTGGTGGAAACAGCGCCAGGGAGCCCGGGACGTTGCCTCCGCCCTGCCGCTGCCCCTCCAGTGTTACATGGTGTACTACAGCACCGGGATCATCGCCTTCAGCTATGTGATCTCCGCCGTCACGAAGATCACGAACTCCAAGGGCATGTGGGTGCTCAACGCCAAGTACTTGTGCATTGAGATCGTGAAATCCCAGCGGCTCAACTATTACGGAGATCTGGACCCCTCGCAGAAGATGGATCCTCCGGTGGCCGTGTGGCTCCTCCAGCACCCGCTGGCTGCCACCGTTCTTTTCGGCAGCGGCTTTTTCCTTGAGTGTTTCGCCTTCGTGGCCCTGCGGGACCGGATCTGGGCCTTCATCATCGGCGTCTCTCTCATCGCCATGCACGAATCCATCTCGTGGATCATGGAGCTGGACTTCCATAACCACGAGGCGCTCGTACTCATCTTTTTGATCAATCTGCCGTTCTGGTTCGCGCGCCTTGCTTTCCCCCGGGCACTGCGCTAACTGCCTAGCGGCATTCCTTGAAACGGAACACCTACTTTTGGAAATCATGACCTACGACCTCATCGTCATCGGCGGCGGCCCTGCGGGCTATGTCGCAGCCATCCGCGCTGCCCAGCTGGGCAAAAAAGTCGCTTGTGTGGAGAAGGAGCGTGGCGGCGGCACCTGCAACAACTGGGGCTGCATCCCAACCAAGGCGCTGTTGCACGATGCGGAGTTCTACCACCGTATGACGCACTCGGAAGGTTCCCCCTTCACGATCAAGGACGTCTCCTACGACTGGACCAAGCTCATCAAGCGCTCCCGCACCGTCTCCGACAAGGGTGCTGCGGGCGTGGACTACCTGTTCAAGAAGAACAAGATCGACTCCATCCGCGGCGAGGCCTTTCTGGACAAGGCCGGCGAAGTGCGCGTGAAGCTGGCTGACGGCAAGGAGGAGATCCATCAGGGCACCAAGATCCTCATCGCCACCGGCTGCGTGTCCCGCCCGATGCCCGGGTTCCCCTTCAACGGCACCACCGTCATCGGCTCCAAGGAGGCGCTCGCCCTCCCCTCCCAGCCCAAGAGCGTGGTCATCATCGGTGCTGGCGCGATTGGCATTGAGTTTGCCTACTTCTTCAACGCCTTTGGCACCAAAGTGACCGTGGTGGAGATGCTGCCAAACGTCCTGCCCGTGGAAGACACCGAGGTGTCCCAGGCGCTGGAGAAATCCCTCGTCAAGCAGGGCATGACCCTCCTCACCAACCACAAGACGGTGAAGACCGAGGCCAGCGACAGCGGCGTGAAGATCACCGTGGCCAATGACAAGGGGGAAGAGAAGCTCCTTGAGGCCGACATCTGCCTCGTGGCGATCGGCGTGTCCCCGCTGCTTCCCGGCGGCGATCTCAAGATCGGCCTTACCGACCGCGGCTACATCCAGACCAACGACAAGTACGAGACCAGCATCCCCGGCATCTACGGTGCGGGAGACATCATCGGCCCCCCATGGCTCGCCCACGTGGCCAGCTACGAAGCGGTGCAGGCGGTGGAAGGCATGTTCGTCCCCGGCCACAAGCCGAAGAAGGTCACCGTGTTCCCGGGCTGCACCTACTGCCATCCGCAGGTGGCCAGTGTGGGTCTCACCGAGCGCGCGGCCAAGGAAAAAGGCCTCAAGTACAAGGTCGGCAAGTTCTCCTACGCCGCCAGCGGCAAGGCCCGTGCCATCGGAGCCAGCGACGGTTTTGTGAAACTCATCGTGGGTGAACCCCATGGCGAGATTCTGGGAGCGCACATCATCGGCACCGAGGCCACCGAGCTCATCGCTGAGCTGGGGCTGGCCATCACACTGGAAGCCACCTACGAGGAAATCGAGGCCACCATCCACGCCCACCCGACCCTGTCGGAAATGGTAAAGGAAGCCGCCGAAGTGGCCGCTGGTCACGCCATCCACGTGTAAGCATCCCGCACAAGGACCAAGCGAAGATTCATTCTGAAGAAGGCAGGGCGATGTCCCTGCCTTCTTCTTTGTTGGTGCCAGAGCAGGGTGCTTCCCTAATAAAGGAGGCGGGGGTTCCCAGCCCCGCTCACCCGCCAAACGTCCCTTGATCCCCTTCCCGCTCCGCATCCCCAACAGATCGCGGGGCCGGAGACCCCGCCTCCTTTGCCTAAAAAAACACCCGCGCCACAGTCTGCACCGGGCACGGGAGCTTCAGGAGTCAACGCTGGTGGCCCAAGTGCTTACTCAGCCGCGATTTCCGCGCGGCGCGTCTGGATGAAAGCGGTCAGGCTCCCCTGGAACGCCGGGGTGCCATCGGTGTGCTTCATCCAGTTGAGGCCGGAGCCGTCTTCCAGTTTCACGGAGCTGTTAGTCAGCTGGGTATAGGCCTGCTGGATGTCATCCGGGATCGGTGCGTCCGGATTGCCGCGGGTGCTGGCGATGAAGGCATCGATCTTGGTCTGTAGCTCGGAAAGGTCCGCCACCTCACGCATCTGGGCCTGGCCCTCCACCACGAACGCCTCGATGTTGTTGAAGACTTCCTTCACGATCTCTCCGGGCTCGGTGGCCGTGATGGGCTTCTCGATGTTCCTGGCAATGCGGGCGAGGGACTCAGTCAGATCCTTGATCTGCGCACGGGCTTCAGGGGTGCCTTCTGCTTCGAGCTGGGCGATGAGATCGGTGAACTGTGACTTGGCCTGCGTGATACCTTCCAGGGAGTCCTGGCTGCCGGCGATATCCCGCAGCGCCTGGGTCATCCCTTCGGACGGACCGGCTCCAGTGTAGTCGCGCCAGAGCTTGGGCTTGCTTTGTCCACGCACCAGCGGGTTGCCGCTGATCTCCTCGCGGTTGAAGAAGTCGAGGATGCGGTTCTCCTTGTTGCGCACCCCGCCACCACCTGTCGCCCGACCGCCAATGCCGTTGATCAGCTCATTGAAAGCGTGGCCAAAGTCGATGCGACCCACGCGACCGTCCTGCGTGGCAATCATGTTGCCCGGGTTCACGTCATGGTCGCCCATGAGCGCGGAGAGGGCGATGTTGCGCTGCACATCCTGGGAGGCCTGGCCGCTCAAGCGCAGCACGCCGCCGCCACTGCGAGCACCCTCTGGGGCGTCGAGCTGGATTTTCGGGTGTTTCTGCCCGCGAGGCAGGGGTCCGGCCAGCTCAATATAGAGCCCCTTGAGGTCTCCCTTGCCGCCCGCCAGATACTTCGAGGTGACAATCGCCTCATGCTTCACGCTATCCTGACGCAATGCCACATCAGGCACCAGACGGCGATCCCCTCTCGGCAGCATGGAGCGCGCGATGTTTGAGGAAATCACTTCACCGTAGTTTTCCGTGTTCAGCCCGCCCGCCTTCATGCGGCGCCCCCGGCCTGCGTGGATGATGGAGTCCTTCACCTGGAAGAACTGTCCGCCTACCTTGGCGCGACCACTGCCCGTGGCTCCGCCGGAGCCCTCCAGGTCCACCCCGCGGAAGCGCTCGAAGGAGCCCACGTGCGTCTCTTTGCCAGGTGCCCAGTCCATGTCCTCGTTGAACATGCGTTGAGCGACGATCTTGCCCAGCTGACCGGTCCTCTCGCCCTGCGGGGAGTCCACGAAACTCTTGAGCCCGGCCCCTTTCAGGCCATTGGCGGCATCGGCCTGCATTTCCTTCAGGAAGTCCTTGAGCTTGCCACGCACGAGATTGTCCTGGCCGTCTTCCTCTGGCCCAAACAGCTGCTCCTGTCCGATGCGGCTCTCCATGTCTCCGCCGAGGATTTCGTGTTCTTCACGGATCCCCTGCAAACGGCTGCTGACCATCTCGAAGAAGGGATCATCGCGCTGGTCTTCGGGCACGTTATCCACAAACATCTCCTGGCAGTGCTGGAGAAGCTCTGTGTCGCTGACGTCACCGCTTTCGGCCAGCTGGGCGAGAACCTCGATCTGCTCGTAGCGCTCAAAGCTGGCCTGCTGGGGGCCCCCGCTCAGATGCTGCTTGTAGGCCGCACGGATCTCCGGGTCACCCATCAGCTTGGGGATGCTGGTGAAAGAATCCACCTGCGTGTTGAAGGCCTCCCCGGATCCAGGCGCAAGACGGCTGGAGGGAACGGAAGAGCTCTCTCCAGAGACCTTGGCGGAGTGCGCCTTCGCCGCTTCCGCCTTGAAGGAATGTCCGCCGATGAAGTTTTCCAGAGCGGGCTTCGACAGCTTGACGATCTCACCTTTGGACTGGGCGAAGAGATCGTTCAGGAGTTGCTTGTCCGCCTCGGAAGGCTCCTGCCCCGGCACGATGGCCTGACGGAGGTGCTCAATGCCCTCCGTAATCTTTCCCGCCATCGAAGCACTCAAGTTGATCTGCTGAATCCCGCTGCGTGAAGGCGGGTTCTCCGGGGACTCCACCAGCTTGTAGATCTTCTCGGCCAGCGCCAGCTTCTCATGCGGATTGCTCGTCTTCTCGTACTGCTGCACGAGGCTCAGGAAGTCGAAGTTCTCCCTCACGAACTGCTGCTCCATGCTGGCCCCGAACGCCTCTTTCAAATTCGGCGTGGTCATGATGGTCCCGAGCTGCTTGTAGTGGTCCTGCAGCTTGGGTGGCATCTTGTCGTACATCTCCTGGTGGGAGAGGTCACTGGCGATCCGCACCTCATCCAGCGCCAGCCCCAGTCGGGCGACACTGCTGCGCTCATCGATGCGGCCTAGCAGGGCAGTGTTCTGCCCCTCGGGACGATCCGGAAGGCGACGGGAGATGATTTCCTTCATCAGATCCTTGGCGAGGGCCACCTTCCCGGCTCGCGCTTCCGCACCGTAGGATTCTCCAAAGACGGCGCGAAGCCGCACCTTCTTGTCAGCAGCCACGTAGAGCGTGTGCGAACCGTCGTCGTTCTTCCGGGCCCGGATTTCACCGCCACCCTTGGCTTGAACGTCCTGCTGGAACTTCTGAAGTTCCTCGACGGTGGTTTTCCCGACTTCGACCCGAAGTTCGGCCTTGTGGGATGCTTGCAAGCTGATGGGCATGGCAGTGGAAAGTGTGGGTTATGGGAAATGTATCAGAAATTAGACGCGCATGAAGTGCAGGCTGTCATCGGAGCTCTCACTGTCCTGGGCCGTGCTGCCGGCCCCGGCGAGGACTTTCCGGGCGTGAAGAGCGGTATCGGCGAAGTTGCGGATCTGCACTTCCAGGTCTTCCAGTTCCACACCGGCGAGCGGGAAGTCATAGATCTGGACCACGGAGTCATCCACCGGGTCCAGCCCCATGCGAAGGCCGCCAGTCTCCCGCCACATGGTGGCGACGTGCAGCAACAGTTTATATGAGGCAGCCTCGTCTCCGGCAGGCGGGTGGCCCAGGTTCGTATAGAGCACGAGCTTGTTCAGGTCCACGTCGTGCTCCACTTCCACGCCAAAGTCATCGTCAAATGCGATCGCCCAGCGGTTGGGCTCATACTGGCGGACCTCTCCCGCCTCAATGAGGGGCCCCACTTCCTCCATGAGCTTTTCCAAGTTCAAGGGTTCTGCGGAGGGGGTCGAAGCAGGAGTGTCGTTGTCGGCCATGGGATTGAAGGATGTCAGTAAAGTTGGGAGGATGCGGTACAGCGGCTGGGGGGAAGTGCGGGCGGGGCCGCGTCTTCATCATGCAAACTGTCCTCTTCCGACCGAGAGTTACAGAAAATTTTCCTCCACTGGTCCCAAAGTCCTCCGAAGGCGCTCACTTTTCATTCAATCCCCACCGTGGCCGAGCTTGCGCGGTGGCCGGGTGCAGGACGATGCCCTCCGGGCTACGACGGCGGAAGGGGTGACGTGATCGTTGAAGCCAGACTAGGGTTTGCCCGTCTGCTTGAGCGTTTCGGCAAGCAGCTTGGGGTCGTAGGTTGATCCGGCAGAGACTTGAACGACCGTCATGCGCACCCTGGTGGGAAAGAACTTCTCGTGATCCACCCGCTTGTGAGCATGGCCGCTGCCGCCGCTGTTGTCCTTGATGACGAGGTGCATTTCCTTGATCCCCTCATTCCAAAGGATGTCGTTGTTCTGCCAGAACTTGGTCATGGGGATGTCCCGCTCATACACGCCCTTCTCCTTGTACACGTCTGTGTTGAAGGCGCCGTAACCGTGGTTCTGCCCCTTGTAAGGGATGTAGCACACGCTCCACGTCGTGGCCTCTCCACCGGCCGGTTTGTCCAGCACTTCCAGCCGCACATGGGCGGTGCCGTTGCGATAGTCCACCGGAGCGGTCCAGTCCTTGGGCCGTGCGGGATTAAGCTTGTCGCTCTTCACATAGTAGTGCGACTTGCTTGGCTTGGCGTTGTCTGCGTCCTCTTTCGTGAAGGTGAAGGTCGTGTCGAAGAGCACGAACTGATCGGCGAGGCACGTGACCGTGCCGGTCGCGAGAGTGCATGCCACCAGAGGGAGGGAGAGGAAGCGCGGGAGACGGGCGAACATGGCGGGCAAGCATCCTCAGAAATGGGTTGCCCGCAATGGCAATTGCAATCACCCCGTCCCGCCCCGATGCTGCTCGCGGCGCACGCCATCCTTCATGTACATAATGGTGAGTCCCTTGTTCCAGCAGGGATTGGGGTCCGCCCCCAGACTAAGGGGGGGTCAACCGCAAAGAAAGCGCGCTGGTTCTCCACCAGATCCTTCACCCGGGCGGTAACATCAGCGTTCTTTCCACCCGTGCCATAGATGGCGGAGAGCACCTGAACAGGCCAGCGGAACGAAGGGCGTAGTCCGGTTGTGCCAACCGGCTTGGGAGCGAAGGAAACGACGCACCATCACTCATGCCCGCCGTCACCGAATGCCACCTCAGGGGTAACGCGCCCTGACCGTGTAAACGCCAATGCCATCAGGGAAAACGCATCGTCTTGCTCGTTTGCCTTGGCGCGCCTCGGAGCCGCGATGGTGCAACCGCCACGACTGTAACTGGTGAGCCCCTTTCAGAAGGGCCGAAGGTCCGGGTTCATACCAGCCTGGGGCAACGCCCCAGGGATAGATGGCCAAACTACCCTTGAGGGCTGTAGGCCCGGTGTCATCAAGTCTGCCTATGACGAGCATCCCTGAATGACGTCGGACCTACAGCCCTCAACATCTAAAACGAGCGCCTGCCTTGGGCGTTGCCCAAGGCTGCAATGATGCCGGACCTTCGGCCCTCAATACTTTCACAAAAGGGAGATGCTCGACCTCTCCACTTTTCCCTGATGGCATTGGTCCCGCATGCGGGACGGAACTCCAACCCTAACTCTTCTTGAGCTCATAGATCTCCCCACGCCCGCTAATGGGCGCGAAGATCATGAGCAAATGCCCAGGGGCCAATTGATAGAGCTGGCCGACACTGTCGCGATCTTCCTGCCCAGCATCTGACCCGGCACCCTTGCCGCCGCGGAGGTTGCTATAACCCTGTGGCTTGTCGTCCTCATAATAGCTGCCGCCGAGAAAGAGCAGCGAGTCTGCCGAGTAAGGCAGCAGCACACCCACCCGACGCTGGGAACCGCTGTGTTTCTGGAAGGCAATGCCCTTGGCCCCTTCACGACGGATTTCACAGGAAAAGAAAGGATAGGCATAAACCCCGAGGTTCGAGCCCTGAATGCTGCGCACCCGCCATTTCCCCACGAAGGTGGAGGGAATGGGCATGGGCTCACGTTTCATGTCGAGCAGGCGGATCACCTCATTGGCCGCCTGGAGCGTATCGGCGTCGTTGGAGGTGAGGTGCGGTTTCACTTCCTCGCGCAGGAGATGCTCTGCTGCTTTGAGGAGCTGTCCGTGGCTGGTTTCCATATAGCCGACCAGAGGATCGGCCTTGGCAAGTTCCTGCGCCATGGTCAGGGGCGCCGCTGCCGCAAGCACACTGAAGGCGGAAGCTGCCGTCAGGAGACGAGCAGCCGTACGAAGGGAGAAGGGGGTATTTAACATGCCCAAAATGTGCGCGAGTTTCCGCAGTCGTCCAGTGCCTCCCTTCATCGCCCGGCTGCGGGGGCATGCTGAGGATGCGTGGCAAAGCCGTCCTCCAGGGCAGCAAGGCGAAGCAGCTCCTGAGCTGTAAGCGCCATCTGGAGGGCTTGCAGGTTCTCTGCCAGATGCGCGGGTTGGGACGAGCGAGGGAGCGCGACCAGCCGTTGGGCCAGAGACCAGGCAATCAACACCTGTGCCGGTGTCACCTTGTTCTGAGCAGCCACTTCCTTCAACACTGGATCATCCATTCGCCGCCCCTTGACCAAGGGCGAATGCGCTGCGACCCATACCCCATGCCGCTGGCACCACTGAACGAGGGCCGTTCGTGGCAGGAAGGGGCTGACCTCAATCTGGTTCCAGGCAGGCAAGGGCAATCCATTTGCCACCAAAGCTTCTAAATGCCGCAGGTCAAAATTGCTCACGCCCACTGCGCCCACCTCCGGCCAATTGCCGACTTCTTGCAACAGCTCCCAGGCCCGCAACCAGCCCCCGGCGGGAGCATGAAGCAGCAGCAGATCCACCCGGCCAAGGCGCTTCACAGTTTCGCGTGCGGCGGGGAGCACCCGTGCGGGCACGGCCACGTCCTTTGAAAGGATCTTGGAAACAACAAACAGCTCCTCCCTGGAGACTCCGCCATCCGCCACGGCACGAGCCACCTCCGCCTCATTGCGATAAAGGGCAGCGGTATCGAAATGCCGGTAGCCAAGGTCCAATGCGGTACGGCACACCTCATAGGTCCGGGAACCCAGTTGATAGGTGCCCAGTCCGATGCGGTGCGCCGCCGGCAGTGTGTTCAAGTCTTTCACTTCACGCAGAAGCCGGGGCTTACATGCGGTTGCGGTAGATGCTGTCGATGTGACGGATGTTTTCCGTGTGCTTGATGAAGCGCAGCGGATTCTTACGGAACTTCCTGAGGGAGAGCCCCAGCGTGGCCTCCACGTTGCAGGCCAGGAGCGCATCGAGCCGCTGACGATAGACAGGGTCGAGCGACGCTCCATACTGGTCAGCATAGAGATGCAGCAGGGAGCGATTCGACTCCAGGGCCTCCACAATCAGCTCCAACCCGCCGGGGCGGAGATTGGTATCCCGCAGATCAAGCACCTGCAGGGTCTGGTTGTGGCGGAGGAAGTCCGCGATGATATCCGCACACGAGCCGTCAAAGTAGTTGGGCAGCTCCCCGAGGTCCGAGGTGGACTTGTAGAAGCCCACACCCAGATACCGCAGCGCAGGCAGACTGGAGCCAGCCTCCAGAAGGGACTCCAGACCGGCGTGCTGGATGCGGTTCGATGAAAGTTCCAACCGCACCAGATGTTCGCAACCCTTCACGGACTCCGCGATCAGCCGCGCGCCTTCGTCACCGAGACGGTTGATGGAGGCAAACAAACCGGTAAGTCCCACACGCCCCTCCGACTTCAAGAACTCAAAGTAGGAGGCGATGTGCCGCGCACCCGCAGGCGTGATGCCATTGGCATCAATGTAGAGCGTGCGCAGGGTGGAGTTCTTCCGCAGGCTGCCAAAAAGCACGGCGATGCCCTCGTCAAAGAGCCCGGTATTTGCCAGATCCAGCGTCTCCAGGGAGGCATTGGTCTCCAGCATGGAGGCAAGATGCTGCACCCCTTCAAGATGAAGCGGATTGCGCTTCAACCACAGGGATTTCACAGTGCGATTGTCCCGCAACGCGTCCGCGAGCGCAGCCGAGCCGCTGGTGCCGATGCAATTCCCGGCCAGATAAAGGGTCTGGAGGGACGCACCTGTCTGGGGATTGCTCACCAACCGGGCAACCTGAGCGGCACCCGCATCCCCCACGATGTTATTGCCGAGGAGGAAGTGCTGGACGTTGACATTGTGTTGCACGGAATCCACCAGGGTGCCGATGTGGCGGTCGGCCACGACCTGCTTGCACATGTCCATGCGGCCCTCGCAGTCGAGAGCACCACGCGTGAACTCCATGCGGGGCAGGGATTCAGGAGCGCCTGTGCCGGACTCCAGATGCTGGAACACGGGTTTCAAATCTTCCAACGGGGCGATATCCACCGGCATGGGTGTAGGATGCAGGATGCCGTCCGAGAACGGCGCCTGCAGAAGGGCTTCAAACTGGGCACGATGTCCCGGGAGCCGGGCGATGCGGTACGGATTGTCCTCCACATGCGTTGGCTCCTCGATCTCGCGCTGCTCCAGCCAGGCCTGGCGGAGCTTTGCCAGCAGGCGGCCATACTGGATGTATGCGAACGTCCGGTCCTTGTCTTCACAAGGGAAGAGATGGCGGGCCAGACGATGGGCCAGCTGCGTTCGTTTGTCCTCCGATCCGCCCAGACGGGGCGCGATCATACCACTGTCCCCGACCCGACCTCCCGCGGCGAGACACGCCTGATCTTCGGCCAGCTTGGCAGCCAGCAGCTCGAAGGACAGTGTTTCGTTTTGGATGAGGGCATGAGTATGCATGGTTTTTAGGGGTGTGGTTTTCACGGCGGCATGCAGACACCTTGTTGGTGTAAACCGCATGACCGCGCCGCCTAAAAGAAGCGGGGTGTATTTGTCTGTTGTTTCTTTTGGGGTGCTTCTTTTTTGAAGACGGGTGTTCATCTATACACTCTTTGCCGGAATTGGCAAGATTTTTTGCATTAGGTTCCCGATTTTTTTAAAAATTGGGGTGCGGAAAATGAGGCCGACGATTCCCATGGGCGGCGTGGAGAATATTGGGAGAGCCAAGTTTTACACACCTTGGTTCCCACCCATAACATACCTTGTGACATTCCCGGGTGGGAAGTTCACACTGGCAGCAGCACGAGGCGCATCATCGCAACCGGGCTTGGGAACTCGAACCCGGAGGGTTCACCATGCGTAGCCACGGGTCGACCGAGTGTAGCGAGGGCTACCCGTGGAAAGCTTCCATTCAGATGCTACCGCGGAGCGGTAAGCCCATCGTGTGGCCAGACCCCTGACGTCATTCCCGAGATGCACCCAGCAGATTCTCTGGTCGCTATGGGCCTACCGCTCCGCGGTAGAATTCGACCCCCAACCAACCATGGGTAGTCCTCGCTTCGCTCGGCCGACCCATGGCTATTCATGGCGAACCCTCCGGGTTCATGAGACAACGGGCCAGACAATTCCTAATTCCTAATTCCATCACTCCTTCACCACCAGACGGAACTTTCCAGAGCGTGGATCTACCGCCAGATCATCCACCTCCTCCACCTGGAATCTCACGTTGGACATCTCCTTGCCCTCCAGCAGCCCGCGCAGGGTGCGATGGACGGCTTCGTGGGTGGAAGTTCTTTCCTCTACTCCGAGGCCGTTCTCCAGGCGGGCGCGAAAGCGGAAGGAGGTCTTGTCCTCCAGCACCACCTGCCAGGCGTTTAGGCCCGGCACAACCAGTTCTGCCACAACAATCGGATGAATGAAATCCTCCTGCCCGTGCACGTTCGTAAAGACAAGGGCGTTCTCTTGCCGGCCCACCACCTCCCGTACGCGGGTATAGGGGTACCGGCTGGGAGCGGCCTCGCGGTCGGGCACCAGCACGTCGTCCATGCGGTACCGGATGAGGGGCATGGTCTCGTTGAACAAATTCGTCACTGCGGTGTAGTCGTCACCCAGTTCAAAGATGAGGTCGTCCTCCAGCAGGTGCATGCCTTCCACCCCGCGCAGTGACATGGCCATGTAGAGATGCTCGCTGGAGGCGTAGCCATTGAGCACGGGCACGCCGAAGACCCGCTCCAGATACGCCTTCACATCCGGCAGCAGCGGTTCGCCGCCGTTGCCCAGTTCCGTTGGCTGGATGCGCAACTCGCCGCGCTCCTGGGCCTCGGCCAGCATCTTCAGGATGGCTGCGTAGCCGCTCAACACCTCCGGCTGGAAGCGGTTGAGCTCCTCCACGATCTTGCCCAGCGGCTGGCCGACATCGAAGGTCCGCACGTCGTGGAAGAAGCTGTTGGACCCCTGGTTGCCAGTCAGCATGAGACTCACGCCGGCAAAGTGGCCCTGGGTGGCTGCGACAAATGCCACGCGCTTCCGCCACCGCAAGCGTGAAGCCCGCGCCACCTGGCTGGCACCGCGAATCCAGTCGGCCTTGGAGTAAACAAAGTAACCGATGGTGCCAGAGGTGCCAGACGTGTGCAGCACGTGATATTTGCCATCCATCAACTCCGCCGGATCCGCCGAACGGGCGAGGAAATCGGCGATGCGCTGACGGCTGATCTGGCGGTCCGTGACGATTTCGTCAAAATGCTCATTCACCTCCCGCTTGGTCAGCAAAGGGAAGTCCGTCGGCACACACGTGGCGGGGTCGATCTGCCGCTCTTTCATAAGGCGACGGTAGTATGGGGATCGCGCTTGCGCCCAAGCCGCAAGTTTGCGGAATTTGCGCAGCTGCGCCGCCTCCAGTTGCGAGCGGGTGAAACGGCCATTCCGCCAGTGATTCCACAAGGCCTTAAGCCACAGAAAGGATTCTCTAGGGGGGTGAAACCTCATGGCGATGGGAGATATTTTGGAGTTCCCGGACCGGGTTGTGGTCTTGGGAGACAGAGGGATACGTGCAATCGGGATCAACTCACAGCGGCATCCGGACAGGACCCTTAGACACCGCGTTTCGCATTTCGTAGCGGCCCCGAAAAAATCAAGGGCCGCTTCGCAGGAGACGTAAGACTTGAAGACTCCTGACAGAAGACCTGAGCAGGACCTGTAGGAGGACATTCCGCAGAACCTGTCACCCATGGGAGTCTCCAACCGGGCGGGCGACCTCAGCTAGGCTTCCCACTTTCCTCCCTCAACATTTCGCTGACCGCCCCCCCTAGTTCGAGGCATCACGTCCACTTAAGCCCACCCTGCCACTGTCGGTGCCATGGAGAAAAGCGCAGACGTGATGATAAGACCCGCACTCTGGCCCATTACTATCCGGTCTCGCCTCGTTCCCTGTCTCTATCCACGCTCATGCGCCCTTCGTTCCTGCCGCCTCTTCATGCTGCCATCCGCAGCCTCTCCCTGCTCGCCCTGACAGCGGGGATTGCGTCTGCGGTCCACGCCTCCGATGTAGAGCTCACCGAGACCGTGCAGCTCCCGGAGTGTCACAGCCTCGGCTGGGTGCGGGCCAACACGCAGCCCAAGGAACAGAAAACCTGGGACGGTGTGCTGGATGAGGCCAAGTGGGGCACGCCCTCCCCGCAGCAGGCGGTGTCCCGCAACTGGGACTGGCGGCTCACCGATGAAGAGTGGCGGCAGGCGGTGGCAGCCAAGGGCGAGGGGAAGAAGGAGGACGTGAAGTTTGACCTATGGATCCCCGCCGGCGTGAAAACCGCAAAGGGCATCGTGGTCATGTCCGGTCACGGCAGTGGAGAAAACCTCTTCAAACATCCGGAACTGCGCAAGCTGGCTACAGAGCTAAACCTCGCACTGTTCAAGTTCGTGGGCAATCCCATGCAGCGTGGCTTCTGGCCCCGCAGTCTGCTTTACGACCGGCTCAAGGAATTCGGCCAAAAGTCGGGACACCCTGAGCTGGCGAACGCGCCGCTCTTCCTCTACGGTCACTCCAACGGCACCGGCTTCTCTGCCATTTTCACCGCCACCGAGAGCAGCCGCGTCTGGGCCTGGGTGTCCATGCGACCCGGCACGACCTTCCAGGTGTACCAGCCCGGAGCGGCTCAAGTGCCTGGGCTTGTGATCTTTGGCGAAGACGATCCCTTCCTCGCCCGCCCTTCCAAGGAGGAAAACCTGACCGTGGTGGAAGTCATGCGCAAGAAACACGCCGCCCTCTGGACCTCTACCGTGGAGCCCAAGACGGGTCACGGCCCCGGCGGGAAGACCTGGCCCCTCGTCTTCTCCTTCCTCCGCCATACTTTCGCCGCCCGGGTACCCACAGATAGTGATCCGGGAAAAGGACCGATCAAACTGACCGTGCCCGCCGTGGAATCCGGCAACCTGGGGAAGAACTGGGATCCGGCTACAGGTGGGTATCAGACGCTCAAGACCGCCCCGTTTCAGACCTACTCCGGCGAGAAGGCAACCGCATCTTGGTTGGTGAATGAAGCGTTTGCCAAAGACTGGCAGTCGTTCCAGAGGGAAGGGAAGGTGGCGGGAGGTTCTTAGACCCTGTTTGGACAAAAACATTCCATTGTGACATTGCCACCCACTGTGGAGGGCTTCCAAGCGCACTGGGTGGATGGTCGCGATCGGCACCATCGTAGCAAGGACATGCGTTCAACTCAGCCCCTCTGCCACCGACGGCACGCCCTGAGCCTCCCGCGCCCAGTTCAGTCCCGAAGGCAAGGCAGCGCCACGGTCATGGGACATGCGCCCCGGACCGACGAAGACGGTCGGACGACTTCTCGACCATGCCCGACAAGAGAAGAAGCCGGACGGGGCCACTCGGTCCGTCCGGCTTCTTTAGTTTCAGGGGGTGTGTCAGTAACCGAGGAACAAAAATGGCCCCAGTCTCCCCGAGATAAATAATGCGCCGACGGACTTCCCTCCAGCGGACAGGATCTGTCCGCTGCCGAGATCGTGGAACCGACGCAGAGGGGTGCGAGCCAGCCTGGCATTGCCCTGCTGTCCTTCCCCGGTGAATTATTCTCCGGCTTCGTCGTCGCTGATGGCGGCGCTGGGCAGGCCCGCGCCGTTGCTGCGGCTGCTTTTGCTACCGCTGTTGGCGAGTTTCTCAGCGAGGCGGGCTTTGACCTGCTCTTCGACGTCCGCATAAAGGGCGGTGTCGGCCTTGAGGGCCTCTTTGCAAGCGTCGCGCCCTTGGGCGAGTTGAGTGCCCTTGTAGCTGATCCACGATCCGCGCTTCTGAAGGATGTCGTACTCGAGGGCGAGGTCGAGCAGCGAACCCACGCCGCTGATGCCTTCGTTGTACATGATGTCAAACTCGGCCTCAGTGTACGGAGGCGCGAGCTTGTTTTTCACCACCTTGACCTTGGTGCGGTTCCCGGTGGTGGTGCCGTCCGAGCTCTTGATGGCTCCAATACGGCGGATGTCGATGCGGACGCTGGAGTAGAACTTAAGGGCCTTGCCACCAGGGGTCGTCTCGGGGTTGCCGAACATGACGCCCACCTTCTCACGGATCTGGTTGGTGAAGATGCAGCAAGTGCGGGCTTTGGAGATGATGGCGGTGAGCTTCCGTAGGGCCGCGCTCATAAGGCGGGCTTGGGCCCCCACGGTGGCGTCGCCGATCTCCCCTTCCAGTTCCTGGCGGGTGACGAGGGCGGCCACGGAGTCGATGACGATCACATCAAGGGCGTTGGAGCGCACCAGCGTCTCACAGATGCGCAGGGCTTCTTCACCGCTGCTGGGCTGGGAGACGAGGAGCTCTTCCATCTTCACTCCCAGTTTCCGGGCGTAGTTGGGATCAAGAGCATGCTCCACGTCGATGAAGGCGGCCAGACCGCCGGTTTTCTGAGCCTGGGCGATGACCGTGAGGGTCAGCGTGGTTTTACCGGAAGATTCCGGGCCGTACACTTCGACCACACGACCGCGGGGAAAGCCGCCTATGCCAAGAGCTTGGTCAATAAGGAGGTTGCCAGTAGGAATGATGGAGATTTCCGTGCGATTCTCCTCGCCCATCCGCAGGATGGAACCTTCACCATAATCCTTGTGAATCTGCTGGATCGCCATCTCCAGATTCTTGGCCCGGGCGTCTGCAATCTTGTTGGAGACGGGTTCAGAGGACGTTTCTTTGGGTGCGCGGGCCATACGGTGTCGGTATTAGAGTTTGGTGAACAGTTGAGAGCGATAATGTTCGATTGAACAGGAGTTGCAACTCCTATTTTGAGAAATGTTTCTGCACTGGAGGTCACTGCCCCAGTGCAGGAGGCTTAGATGCCGTCCAGCATCTGCTGAATCATGCCATGCGGGCCCATGTAGCTGAGGGCCATGCTGATCACCCGCCAAGCGATGTAAAGCAACACCAAGACGTAAAAAATGCGGGGCAGCCACTCGGCGGCCCGATCTTGGGCGCGGGAGGCGAGCTCGGCCTCGGCGCGAGCCCAGCGACCCATCTCGATGTCCAGTGTTCCTGTCTGTTCCGCGGTATCCACGGCGCTCCCCAAGGATTTGGGAAGCGCTCCGGTAGCTTTCAGCGCTGGTGCCAGGGCCTGACCGTCCTCCACACTCTGGGCGGCCTTGAAGCCTGCCCCCTCCAGCACGGCGCTCTGGGAGGCTTTACCCGCCATCCGCAGGATTTCTGAGATGCGCAAAGCCGCCAGCAGCCCCGTCTCGAACACCTGACAGAACCGGGCGAGCGCCCAGTGGCGACGTGCGCCGCCCACCAGCGGAATGCTGCCCAGCAAGCGGTCCACCCCAGGGGACTGGGCGGCCATCTTGAGCACGAACCACCAGCAGGCCCCCAACACGGCTAGCGCCGCCCAGATCATCAGCAAGCGACCGCCGGTCTGGAGCAGGTAGTCCTGCAAGCCGCCGCCATTCCACATGCGGGTGAAATCCGGGAAGAGAGCGCCCACATGCAGCAGAAGCACGGGGTAAATGAGGGCCCCGATGGCCTTGTCCCGGCTCTTTTGGCGAAGCTCGAAGTAGTGCGCGAGGTGCTCGCAGGAGGCCTCGAGGCGGCCGCCTTTCTCCCCAGCATCCAGCAGGCTGATCTCCAGGGGTGTGACAATGCCGGCGTTGTGCCGGGCCACGGATTCTGTGAAGCTGAGCCGTTCGGCCAGCCCTTGTTTGATGCCGTTCAGGTAGGAACGCATGGAAGCCGGGGGCCCCTGCTCCAGCAGCAAATCCACGGAGCGGTCCAGATGCATGCCCGCCCCCAACAGCTTGGCAAATTCATGGTAAAGCTGGGCGCGCTGCTTGGTCGTCATGCACGCGCATCAAAACACAGGCCGGGGGCGCAACACAAAGGTTTTCCGGTGAAAGGGCATCTTTGTGTGGTAGAGCGGAGGAGGTTCCTCACATGCAGCTCCCAGAAGACGAAAAGTGGATGCGCCTGGCCCTGGCCGAGGCCCGGCGTGGTATTGGTCTCACCTCGCCCAACCCCGCCGTAGGCGCGGTCCTGGTGAATGAGGGCCGCCTCATCGGACAGGGCTGGCACCATCGGGTGGGCCAGCCACACGCGGAGGTGGAGGCTCTACGGAACGCAGAAGCGAACGGTCACGGGGCGGAGATTCGCGGGGCGACGGCCTATGTCACCCTCGAACCCTGCTCCACCCACGGTCGCACTGGCGCATGCACGGTGGCGCTGGCGAAGGCCGGGGTGAGCCGCGTCGTCTATGGAGCCACGGATCCCAATCCGGGGCATGCCGGGGCGGCCGACCGTCTGCTCCAGGAGGCGGGCATCGCGGTGTTGAGCGGCGTCCTGCGTGAGGAGTGCGAGGAGGTACTGCGCCCCTTTGCCAAATGGATCACGACCGGCCTGCCCTATGTGGTGGCCAAGGCGGGGCAAAGCCTGGATGGCCGCCTCACCCGCCCTCCGGGGGAATCCCAGTGGATCACCAGCGAGGTCTCACGCGCTCATGCCATGCAGTTGCGGGTGCAGAGTGACGCCATCCTCATCGGCGCGGAGACGCTCCGCCGTGACAACCCGCGGCTCACGTTGCGCGGCGATGCCGTACCGGAGGGGAAGATCCAGCCCTGGCGCGTGGTGGTGACCCGCGGAGGGGATTTGCCCAGGGGCGCGAACCTGTTCAATGACGAGTTCAAGGAGCGAACCCTCGTGCTGGAGGGGGAACGTTGTTTCCCTGAGATCCTCCAGGAACTGGCCGCCCGGGGAATCACCAGCTTGCTGCTGGAGAGCGGCGGCAACCTTCTAGGCCAGGCCTTTGCCGCTGGGGCGGTGGATGAGGTGTGCTGGTACATTGCCCCCAGAATCTGCGGCGGCGGCACCATGGCGGTGGGCGGGCTTGATTTTGCCCTGGGAGCGAAATCCGTGGAGCTGGAGAAGGCACGCGTGGAGGTGTTGGGGAGCGATGTGTGCGTGCGGGGGTTGGTTGTCCGGCAAGTGGCGGAGAGGGCGGGTTGATGTGGCCAGCCCCTGATTCCGTGCAGCATGCGAGAGGTCACCCCAACAGCCTCCTGCTGGCCGCTCCACCAGGTTCATGATATAACCCTCCACACGAACCAATAACCTCGCCTCCCTACCAAACCTGCCACGCCCGCAATTCAGAGTCGCTCCTGGCGAACACGCGGTTCCCGGCGAACGCTGGATGCGCCCAGGTCTTGCCAATGATCTGATGACGGGCGAGCTCCTCCATCTTCTCCGGAGTGAAGCGGGCGTAGAAGAGCTCGCCGCTGGCATTGAGGCCGCAGGCGAGATTCTGCTTTTCATCCAGCCAGACGAGGCTGATCTGGGGGTTGCGGTCTTTGGGCGTCAACTGATGGCCGTCTTTCCACTGCACCCTGCCGTCCTGAAGACGGAAACAGACGACACCCTCCGCCTTGGTGAGGAGGTACACGTACCCGTCCTTGTACAGGGGCTGGCTCATGAGGCCGCACAGGTTTTTTTCCTCGCTCCAGGCAAGGTTCACCTCCTTGACGTCCTTCTCCCCCAGACGCAGGGCGCGGGAGCCGTGCCAGTAGCCGGACACGAAGAGCAACCCCTCATGATACAGGGGCTGGGCAATAGAGACGCCATAGGTGATTTCATAGGGAAAGCGCCAGTGCTCCACGCCCGAGTCCGGGTTCATGCTGGTGATGTGCTTGGGGCCCCACTGGATGAGCTGGGGACCGGTGGGCGACTGGATCACGACGGGGGTGCAGTAGCCGGCGGGATCACTGCCACCGCGCCAGCGCTCGCGCCCGCTGGCCAGGTCCAGAGCCACGACGCTGCCACCCGGTTGCGCTCCGCAGTGCAGCAGCACGGTGTCCCTCCAGAGGAAGGGGGAGGCTGCGAAACCCCAGGTGGGGATGACGCCACCGTGGTCCTTCACCAGATCCACCTGCCAGTGCACCTTGCCGGTGATCGCATCCAGACACACCGCCACGCCCCGGGCGCCAAGAGTATAGGCACGCCCTTCATGCACTGTCACTGAGGCACGCGGACCGTTGCCGTAGTCCATGGAGTCGTAGCTCGTCGGGTAGGAGTGCTCCCAGTGCAGCTTGCCGTTGGCTGCGTCAAAGCACAGGACCCTCTCCACCTCCGCCTTTCCGGAGCCCGACTGGCGGTCCATCACATACACCTTGCCCTGGGCCACGGTCACGCCGCCGTAGCCGCCGCCCAAAGGAGCCTTCCAGAGCAGACGCGGCTCAGACTCCGCCAGATCCGCAGGGCGTCCTGCCGGATTCCATCGGCCATTGCCATCGGGTCCGCGAAAGCGGGGCCACTCCTCCGTGCCACTGGCCCTGACGGGGTGAATGGCAACGGCGCAAAGGTTCACCGCCGCCATCAGGGCCAGCAGTGACAGCGAACGAGAAACAGGAGTGAACCGATGGTGCATTGGGGGAGAAAGCCAGAGGTTGCAGACGACCGGACGGAGTCAGCGCCGGCCGGTCAGGGAGTCATCACCGCCAAGACGGCAAATCTTTCATTCTGATGCCTGCGGGTGCCGCAGCAGATGCCTCTGACCCTGTCAATTCACCGGCCCGGAACAGGATGGTGATTGTTAAAAAGACGGAAAAACCAAGTTGCCTACGCACACAGGGTCACGCTAGAAGGGGCACCATGGAATTTACCCCCTTCCTACTGACGGAGACTTTTGAGACTGCGGAAAAGGCAGGCGCCATCGCCGGTTCTGTGTTTGCGGCGCTCGGGACGGTGTTTGGCGTGATCCGGTGCACCCAGATCATGCGCCGCCCCACCACCAGCACGCTGTGCGTCACCGCGCTCCTGCTCGTCATGATCGCCTGGGCGCTCTCCTCTGGCGTGCGCTTTTTCACTCTGCTGATGGGCGCCCGGAACGATGTGCTGCAGATGATCGTCAGCTTCACGGTGGCGGTGATCATGATCGGCGGTCTGGCGGTCGGGATCGTTGGCCTCTGCCTCTATGACTCCGGCCGCTATCGCCAGGGGCGGGCCCAGGCGATCTGGGCCATTGTCCTGTCCACCGTGATCGTCCTCGGCATGAGCGTCACGGCGGCCATCAATGTCGCGAAACAGATCCAGGATCGTGACGGGGACTCCCCCTTGAGCATGACCACGGGAATCCCTCGCGAGATAAAAAACGAGCAGTTCAATTTTTCCGTCACCGCCGACGAATCCTGGTGGGAAATCCCGAATCACAAACAGCTTAACAAGCTATCCTGCATGGCCCTCCGGCTAAAAAATTCGGAAGTCTTCATGCTCGTCATTGCGGAGGAGACGGGCATCGGGTACGAGCTCGAAGATCTGAGCGAGACGGTGAAAATTCGCGCGTTGCCAGGCACCAAAACGTCGCGGCAGACCCAGGAGAAAGTTCACTTGAACGGACTGGACTTCGTAAGAATCCAGACCATCGGAAGGCCCGACGGAGTGCGGATGAATCTCTACTACGACCAGTGGGTGGCCGTCCACGGTGGTCTCTGCTGGCAGATCCTCTTCTGGGGGAGTGACCACAAGGAGACGCTGGTGAAGGCGCAGGCCAGCACCATGATGAACTCCTTCCGCCTGCTCAACAAAGATCTCATCCTGGGCGAGGCTGCCAAAGACCAGGCCAGACCGGAGCTGGGGTACGCCACCCATCTGGAGCCCGGCATGTGGAACGAGTGGTCCAACCCGGCGGAACTGACGCGTCTCGCCGACTTCTCCGCCCAGCGGCATCTGGAGGCGTTCGTGGTGGTGCCCCTGCGGTTTGAGGAAGGCACAGTCAATCTTGATGCCGCGGCCAGAGCTCTGCTCTCCACCATCAATCTGACCTACCCCATGGACGGTGAAGACCAGAACAGCTCGGAGAAGTCGTGGACTCCCCCCGGTGCCAGCAGTTCAGGCTCGGGACTGGAGATCCGGCACCGCATGAAGCAGGACGATGGCACCGGGTACCGGTACCTGGTTCGAGTAGCCCACTGGCCGACGGGCGCGGTGATGGTGGCCGGCTGGGCCGCCGATGACAAGGGGGACTTCCAGAAGGTGGAGACGGCGGTGTCTGCGGTGGAGCTGCATGAGCCACGGGGGACCGCCCCGGCCGTGGCCAGGGAAGCCCTGACCGACTACGGGGCCGCCTGCAACCAGATCGGCCTGTACCACTTCAACCGGGAGGAGTACCCAGCCGCCACCCGGTGGTTCAAACAAGCCTTCGAGCAGACCCAGGCCGAGCCTGTGCTGCTGGAGAACATTGGCAACTCATTGGAAAAAGCAAAACAAGCCGGGGAAGCTCTGGATTACTACAAGGCCTATGAGGGAAAGTTCACCGACCACCTGCCACTGGAGGTCCGGAGGGCGCGGCTCACCGCTCTGACGGGAAAGACCCAGCAGGCGGAAAAACACTTCCTGGGGTTGCTCAACAAAGGGCTGAAGGATGAAAACGAACTGCTGGACTGGATCAACCTGCTGATCGAGCAGGAGGACTACAAGACCGCGATCCACTCCGGTGAGGTCTGGCTGGCCCGACGCCCCAGCCTGAATGTGCGGCGCTGGCTGGCACAGACCGTCTTCACCAGCGGGGACCACAAGCTCGCCCTGCAGCAGTTTGAGGAAATACTTGCGACTGATCCCGCCAACAAACGCTCCGCGTATGACCTGGCCGAATACTGCAACGAGGCCGGGGAACACACCCGGGCGGCTGAGGTGGCGGAGAAAGTGCTGAAGGACGAGGCGGAGTCCCCGCGCGCCCTGATGGCCCTGGGCTGGAGCCAGATGGGCCGCAAGTGGTACAAGGATGCGAAGCAGACCTTTGAGAGGGCCGCGCAGAAAAACCCCAAAGACACCGAGGTGCAGAGCGCCATCCGCTCCGCCTCCGCAGCCCTCGGCCAGGGGGACAACTCCGACATCAAGCAGATGCTGCCGCCGGTGGAGACCCCGCCAGAGGTCCTCTCCGCACTGGATCAGCTGAAGGTGCCAGACGACTTGGAGGAAGGCCAGTCCACCATCTCCCTCGTACGCACCACCGGCTATCACTACATGAAGGGCAAGCCAGCCCGTCGCACGCTGTACCGGAAGGTGAAGATCCTGGACAACCAGGGGGCCAAGGATCTCAGCTCGCTGCAATATTCGTTCAATCCGCTGGCCGAGCGTATTTTCATGAACCGGCTGGAGGTGCGGGACAGTGCCGGTGCGCTGGTCTCCCGGGCCACGGTGGATGACGCGTATGTGCGTGACCTTCACGACGGGACGGCCAGCTCAGACCGGGTGTTGCATCTCCAGGTGGAAGGGGTAAAGCCCGGCTGCACCATCGAGTGTGAGATCACCATCGAGGACCTCTCCACCGCCACGCATTTCGAGTTCGCCCGCCGGGTGTTCGCCAACTCAGTCCCGGTCGCCAGAGAGGCCATCTTCGTCACGGGGGAGACCCGTGACGTGAAGTTCCGGTTTGCCCAGGGCGGGAACGTGCGGACCCTGAAGGACGACAAGTTCCTGGCGTGGGTCGTGCCGCCCCAGGGCACCACCGAAGGAGAGAGCTACTCCCTCTGGGTCGAGCGACTCTGCCCCATGCTCTGGCTCGGCGGAGAGGAAGGCGACTGGTCCACGGTGGGCAAGGACTACCTCAAACAAATCCAGGACCGTCTGGAGGTGAGCAAGGAAATCAAGGAGCTGGCGGCAGGCCTGGTGGAGGGGATCAAAGACCCCAAGGCCCGCGTGGCGGCCCTGGCACGACATGTCCAGAAAGAGATCGGCTACAAGGCCATCGAGTTCGGCGTGCGGGCCCGGCGGCCCAACACTGGCGCTGACACCCTCCGCTCCCGCTACGGAGACTGCAAGGACCACTCCCTGCTGCTGCATCTGCTCCTGAAAGCGGCCGATGTGCCCAGCCACCTGGCCCTGGTGAACACAGACTGGGAGACAGAGCCAAGCCTGCCTTCGCTGGACCAGTTCAACCACATGGTGGTACACGTGCCAGCGCTGGGGAAAGACTGGCTGCTGGATCCCACAGACAAAACGCTCAGCCTTTCCCAATACCCGTCCAACGTGGCCATTCACAGTGCCGCCTTGATCCTGGACCCGGCCGGCCCCCGGCTGATTGCCAAGCGGGGTTTCGTGCCAGCGGGAAGCTGCATCGTGGAGAACCGCCGGAACATCTCCATCAGTGAACGCGACTGGGTGGTGGAGGATCAGTTGGAACTGACCGGCTACTATGCCTCCGCCATCCGGGACGACTTCACCGGGCTCACCACCAAGGAACAGCGTGACCGAATCCAGGCCATCCTCGCACAGTTTGGCCCCATCCAGGTGGACTCCTTCCGCTTTGAGGCACTCGAGAATCCGGAGGTTCCCGCCCGGCTCTTCACCACCTATCGTGTGCGCGATGCCATTTCCATCACGGCAACCGGGCGTCAGGCCACACTGCCTTCCTGCTGGGAGGAGGATTACCTCGCGACGAAGTATGTGAAGGACCGCAAGACCAGGTTCGAATTCCTCTATCCGATGCAGATGAAGTCCCGGCTGACCTGGAAGCTGCCAGCCACACTCCGTCCAGAGGCCATCGCGGCCCTGGCTCAAAGGGGAGATTCGAAGTTCACCACCTGGAATCTCACCTCGACGGTCGGGGACGACGGCACCGTCACCATGAACTTTGATTTTCAGGCCAGGACGGGAGAATTCCCGGCCTCGGACTACAGTGCGTTTCATGACGCCTGGGAGGCCGCACGACGCTCCTGGAATCCGCCTCTGCAATGGGAGGAGGCCCCGGCCAGCAGGCAGTAGATCCAGCCACGGAGGGGGAATTTGTGCCCCTCCCGTCCGTGGACGCGAGCCCGGCGTACTGCTAGATGAAGGGCCGCTCCAGAGCCCCGACCCTGCTCCGCTGGGTTTGACAAAACCTCCACCACCCCCTTCATTCGTCACCATGTCAACCATCGCCAATTTCCCCACCATGATTCAGCGCCCGTCCAACTACATCATCCCCACCGTGATTGAGGCGGAAGGCCGCATGGAGCGTGCGTATGACATCTACTCACGCCTCCTGAAGGACCGCATCATTTTCATCGGCACCCCCATTGATGACCAGGTGGCCAATATCGTGATCGCCCAGCTTCTGTTCCTGCAGATGCAGGATCCGAAGAAGGACATCAACATCTACATCAACTCCCCCGGCGGCTCCGTGACCGCAGGCCTGGCCATCTACGACACCATGCAGTTCGTCACCTGTGACGTGAACACCTACTGCATCGGCATCGCCGCCAGCATGGGTGCCGTGCTCCTGACCGCCGGCACCAAGGGCAAGCGCTACGCCCTCCCAAACTCCCACATCATGATCCACCAGGTCAGCGGCGGTGCCCAGGGTACGGCCAGCGATGTGGAGCGCACCGTGGAGTTCATGTACCGCCTCAAGCGCCGTCTGAACAAGATCATCTCCCACCACACCGGCAAGACGGTGGAAGCCGTCGAGCGTGATGCCGACCGCGACTACTACATGAGCGGTGAGGAAGCCGCGGCCTATGGCATTGTGGACAAGGTGCTCGACAACAAGAAAGAGTTCACCCCCGTCATGGAAGTCGTGAAAGAAGCCACTGGTGGCGGCAACAGCGGCGGCGATGTGTCCCCGCAGACGTCTGTGTAGTCTTGGTTTGATGCTCCGTCGGGACTTGAAGTTGTTTCAACGAACGCATCTCGTTTTCACAAGCAAGATCAAGGAAAGCAGGATCCGCAAGGGTCCTGCTTTTTTGTTGGGAGGGCGAGGGCAAAGCCTGCAAGCAACCACTCGAAGTTGCTCGTGGCTGCACTCGTGAGAGTGCGGTGGTGGCGCGGCCCCGTGGAGGGAACAGTGCGCACTGGGTGCGTTGTGGCCGGACCGCGTTTTTACAAACGCAGCCACGCTGAGGCTGAGTTCCGCCACCCGACAGTTCGCAAGCTCGCAAGCTCGCAAGTTCGCAAGTTCGCAAGTTCGCAAGTTCGCAAGTTCGCAAGTTCGCAAGTTCGCAAGTTCGCAAGTTCGCAAGTTCGCAAGTTCGCAAGTTCGCAAGTTCGCAAGTTCGCAAGTTCGCAGCTCGCAGCTCGTGGCTCGTGGCTGCACTCGTGAGAGTGCGGTGGTGGCGCGGCCCCGCGGCGGGAACAGTGCGCACTGGGTGCCTTGTGGCCGGACCGCGTTTTTACAAACGCAGCCACGCTGAGGCTGAGTTCCGCCACCCGACAGTTCGCAAGCTCGTAGCTTGCAGCTCGTGGCTGCACTCGTGAGAGTGCGGTGGTGGCGCGGCCCCGCGGCGGGAACAGTGCGCACTGGGTGCGTTGTGGCCGGACCGCGTTTTTACAAACGCAGCCACGCTGAGGCTGAGTTCCGCCACCCGACAGTTCGCAAGCTCGCAAGTTCGTGGCTCGTGGCTGCACTCGTGAGAGTGCGGTGGGTGGCGCGGCCCCGCGGCGGGAACAGTGCGCACTGGGTGCCTTGTGGCCGGACCGCGTTTTTACAAACGCAGCCACGCTGAGACTGAGTTCCGCCACCCGACAGTTCGCAAGCTCGTAGCTGCACTCGTGAGAGTGCGGTGGTGGCGCGGCCCCGCGGCGGGAACAGTGCGCACTGGGTGACTTGTGGCCGGACCGCGTTTTTACAAACGCAGCCACGCTGAGACTGAGTTCCGCCACCTGGCAGTTCGCAAGCTCGTAGCTCGTGGCTGCACTCGTGAGAGTGCGGTGGGTGGCGCGGCCCCGCGGCGGGAACAGTGCGCACTGGGTGACTTGTGGCCGGACCGCGTTTTTACAAATGCAGCCACGCTGAGACTGAGTTCCGCCACCTGGCAGTTCGCAAGCTCGTAGCTCGCAGCTCGTGGCTCGTGGCTGCACTCGTGAGAGTGCGGTGGGTGGCGCGGCCCCGCGGCGGGAACAGTGCGCACTGGGTGACTTGTGGCCGGACCGCGTTTTTACAAACGCAGCCACGCTGAGGCTGATTCCAGCCGCGGCACTTTCCCTATTCAGACAAGACCGCGCGGGCAAACGACTGGATCTGCGCGGCAGCGAGCACGCCCAGCAGCGCGGCTTTCAAAAACTCCAGCCCGATGTAGGCGTTGTGATGCCAGGAGGCGGCCACGATCTCCCCTGCCAGCACCGCCTTGGCCCGCACATCCAGCACCGGCATGAGGCCCCACACTTGAAACGCCAGCACGGCGGTGATGACCGCCAGCAACACCACGCTGCCCCGCGTGCGCACCACCCGCAGCCGCAACATCAGGAACCAGGAGAACGCACAACAGATCAACTCCACCCGGTTCAGCGCATGAAACACCAGCCGACCGATGCTCAGGGCATGCTTCAGCTCCACGCCGGGTGCTTTGAACTTCAGCGGGGCTTCCACAAAACTGATGGCACACACAAACCCCAGCCACAGCAGGGTGATGACAAAAGCATAGAGGGCAAAACGGCGCATGGTGGGCGCGAGTATGACTCAGGGCGCGGGATCACGCCAGTACGCAGGCAGGTCTTTCTTGGTGGCCTGCAGGATGGTGCGGATGTGCCCACGCTCGCTCTCAGACAGGCTGGCAAACTCCTTCTCCCGCCCGTCGTGCCCGCGCAGGACCTGCCAGAGCTGGGAGTAGAACTCGTCCTTCATCTGCCGGGGCAGGGCCTCAAACGCCTGCGAGTAGATCATGTAGCTACAGCGGTGTTTGAAGAGCCGGGTGCGAAGCTGGAAGTCCTTGAGTGAGCGCCCCTCTGCCGTCTCCAGGCGGTTGCGGCGGAAGGCGTCCTGAAACGAGCCATCCCCTTCCACACCATCATCCTGCAAGGTGTATTCACCGACAAAGAGCATCTGACGCAGCAGCTTCTCCGCCAGGCTGCGGATCACGCTCTGGGCCGAGCCCTGTGGCACGTCTGTCACAGGTTCATGAAAGGCCTCCTGTAGATCCCGCTGGCGGGCCATCGCCGCACGTGTGCTACGGGCCGCATCCGTCAGCAGGTTGTGGGTGCTGCACTGGTGCTCCAGCACCATGAGGGCCACCAGATCACTCGTCTTCGCCAGATACGGCTGCGTGGAGATGATGTCCTGCAGGGAGGTGATGTTGGCTCCTCGTTCCCGATCCAGCTGGACGCCGGCACCCGTCTCCCTGGCGATCGCATTTCCCATGTGCCGGTCCTTGCCATGGCGGCCCGTCACATACCAGCCGCCCCAGCGTTCTGAAAGCGGGCTCTCATGCGTGGTGACATGGCTCCCCTCACTCAGGATGGGCTGCCCGGAGGCATCCGCATACACAGAGCGCACGAGCATGCCCTTCACGCCACCGGTGCGCGAGCTCTCGTGGCAGCTCAGGCACTGCTCATCCACCACGAGTTCCGGGCGATAGCCCACAGCCGCGCCACCTCTCTGGCTCAGGGTGTAGAAATGCGGCCCGGTCTCCGGATCCATGCCGATGAGCTCAATCAGCCCGCCCTGCACCCAGCCCACATACACCTCCTCAGAGAAATAAACCGCCCGCGGCCGCATGGGCCCAATGAGCGCGTTCTGGAGGCTGGTCTTGGAGAAAACCAGCACCTGGGATGCCATCGGCACATCCAGCTCCTTGAGCACGGCCTGGAGAAAAGTCTTCTCATCTCCCTCCACCGGGAGCTTCACCTGCCCGCTCTGCACCCGCTGCCAGAGCCGGGCCACGGGATCAGAAGAGTTCTTCCAGGGCTCCGCCGACGTCGGGTCCGCCGCAGCAAGAGACGGCCCACTGGCGAGCAAGACGGCACACCATAAGGAATCAACCCATGCCCGCCATCCGGCCGCCGCAGGCCTCAGGGATGCGTGCCGTTCAGCGTCGCGCCCGCGACGTAGCCATGCCCCGGGCTGGGGCTGAGCAGACGCAGGAGCGGCTTCCCGTCCACCACCAGATCCTCCAGGGTGTAGTGGTCCAGCACATCCAGAAAGGCATCCCGCGCCTCCCGGAACACTCCGCGCAGACGGCAGGTGGGGGAGAGCTTGCAGAGATCGTTGGCGGGGTCGAAGCATTCGACGAGATTGAAATGAGTCTCGGTGTGGCGGATCACATCCCCCACCTTGATGTCGCGCGGGGCCCTGCCCAGCCGAATGCCCCCACTCCGGCCGCGGCGGTTGCTGAGGTAGCCCTGCTTGCCGAGGAAGTGGACGATCTTGACGAGATGGTGATGGGAGACTCGATAAGCCTGGGTCAGTTCACTTAGGGTTACCTTCTCATGCTCGCGCGCAGCCGCGTACATGAGTACGCGCAGAGAGTAATCGCTGAAACGGCTGAGTTCCATGTTGAGGCATAAAGTGAATTACGCATGCACCTTTGAAGGGCTTGCGCAGACGTGGGAGCGTCAGTTGCGATATGCCAAGCACGGATTGGGCCAAGGTACGCATAACCCGCCTCTTTCGGGCAACTTTGGGAGTCAGGGGTGGGAGAAATTAGGAATGATAAATGAACCCCGGTCCGCGGAGCAGCTCTGGACTGGGCATCCCATTTATAATTAATCATTCCTAATTTATAATTAATCTTTCTTCCACCTCGCCCGATAGATCGGTTTCCCCAGGGCCATCCACTGCTTTTCGAAGTCGGTCGTGGGGTAGTAGAACGCCCCGTCTGGCCAGTCCAGGCGGGTCATGGCAGGACGCTGGGTCAGGGCTTCGAGGGCATTTTCGTAGTATGGCAGGTCGTCGGACTTGAGCAGGAATTCCCCACCCGGGACGAGGACTCGCTCGATGGACTCAAGAAAGGCGGTGCTGTTGGGCAGGCGGCGGCCGTGGTGTTTCTTCTTCGGCCAGGGATCCGGGCAGAGCAGGTGCAGGCGGCTCACACTGCCGGCCGCGAGCAACCAACCAAGGGTGTAGGTGGTCTCCAGCCGGAGCACCCGGGCGTTTTTCAGCCCCCGCTGCTCGATCCGGCGGGCCGTCTTCTCCACCCGGCCAATGAGCCGCTCCACCCCCAGGAAGTTGCGCTCCGGGTGGGTGGTGGCCATTTCAATCAAAAACGTGCCGTCACCACAGCCCAGATCCAGCTCGAGGGGGCGGTCTCCCGTTTCCGGGAAGAGCGCGTGGGGATCGTGATGCTGGAAGTAGTCTTCGGGGACAAAAACAGGGGTCATGCCAGATGTCAGAGCTGCCGGGCCCGTCCCCACCAGGGGGACGCTGTGCGGAGGCAGCAGGCTTCTACAAAATCAGGATCACGCGGCTTCCACCGGGGCCGTGGGGGCGTCCACCCAGCGGTTGTGCTCCTTGATCAGATCGATCAGGCGCTCCACAGCCTCTCCTTCCGGGATGTTGAACTTCACGGCGGTCTTGCCGACGTAGAGGTTGATCTTGTCCGGCGCACCGCCCACGTAGCCGAAGTCGGCGTCCGCCATTTCACCGGGGCCGTTCACAATGCAGCCCATGACGGCGATGCGCACCCCTTTGAGGTGACCGGTGGCGGCTCGGATCTTCTGCGTGGTGGTCTGCAGGTTGAAGAGCGTGCGACCGCAGCTTGGGCAGGCCACATAGTCTGTCTTGAAAATGCGGGTGCCCGCAGCCTGGAGGATGTTGTAGGAGATGCGGAAGGACTGGCCGGGAGCCTCCTCACCCTGCACCAGGATGGCATCGCCAATACCGTCGCACAGCAGGGACCCGATGTTCGTGGCAGCACTGAGCAGTGTGGGCACGAAGTCCGCCTTGGGCTCCGTGGCAGGCTCAAACGTGTCCTTCAGCAGGATGGGATGGCGGGGTTCCAGGCGGGCGGACAGCAGGCGGTAGGCGGCGATCACCGGGAGGTTCACCCCGTCTTTCACCGTCACCAGGCACGGGCTGGTGGAACTGTTGACATAGGCGATGGCGGCATCATCACGGGGATCGAGCGCGACCGCCTCGCTGTCCTCCACCACCACCTCAGGCTTGAAGTCGCCCAGCTTGTCGATCTTGTGGGCGACCGCATCCCACTTCCGGCGGCTGGTGAAGACGGCCATCGTCTCGTGGCCACCCACGCTCACGCCATTCACCTTCAACACTGAGGACGGGCGGCGCTCGAACTCAAAGGGATCATAGCTGACCGGGGGCGGATTGCTCACGGCCTCAAAGCGGGCGGGCACGCCGTCGTTGTACGGCTTCACCAGCGTCTGGGCCACGGGGATCTCATACACGGCGTCCTCCGTCAGGCTCACGCGCACCGTGTCACCGATGCCGTCTGCCAGGAGGGAGCCGATGCCGATGGCACTTTTGATGCGGCCGTCCTCACCGTCGCCCGCCTCGGTCACGCCGAGATGGATGGGGTAGTTCCAGTCTCCCCCCAGGTCATTGAGCCGGGCCACGAGGAGGCGGTAGGCTTCGATCATGACCTTGGGATTGCTCGCCTTCATGGAGAAGACGAAGTTGTGATAGTCCTGCTGGCGCGCCACACGGGCGAACTCCAGGGCGCTCTCCACCATGCCCAGCGGCGTGTCGCCGTAGCGGTTCATGATACGATCACTCAGGGACCCGTGGTTGGTGCCGATGCGCATGGCGCGGTCCTTGGCCTTGCAGAGCTCCACGAGGGGGATGAACTCCTCCTCGATGCGGCCCAGCTCCTCCGCGTACTGGTCATCCGTGTACTCGCGGATCGCGAACTTCTTCTTGTCCACGAAGTTGCCGGGGTTCACACGCACCTTTTCCACCCACTTGGCCGCCTCCATGGCAGCATCGGGCTTGAAGTGAATGTCGGCCACCAAGGGGACATCGCAGCCAGCGGCCAGGAGGCCCGCTTTGATGTTCTGAAGATTCTCTGCAATAGGCCGCGTCTGGGCGGTGATGCGGACGATCTCACACCCCACCGCCACGAGGTCCAGCGTCTGCTGGATGCAAGCCTCCGTATCGCGCGTGTCGGAGGTGAGCATGGACTGCACCCGGATCGGGTTGCCGCCACCGATGCCCACCTTACCCACCCGGACTTCCCGGGTTTCACGGCGCTGGTAGTGGTAGAGATCGGGGCAGTACTGAAGCGGGTGCATTGACGGAGAGAGGGAAAAGGGAAGACTGGGAACGGAAAAGCGGCAGGCTTACTGGCCGGGTGCCGGAGCGGCGGTCTGGCGCTGGTTGGCCGGGAGGAAGCGGTACTCCTGCTTGGGCTCTCGTTTGTCCCCCTTGCCCCCGCTGCCGACCATGTCGCCAGCGTCCTTCATGCTCACGAAGACCATGAAGCCCAGCAGGAGGAAGACACAGGCCATCTGGACCACCTCCAGGATACGGATGTTGATGGGGCGGCGGCGGATCCACTCAAAGAGCGCCATGGTGATGTGGCCGCCGTCCAGCACGGGGAAGGGCAGCAGGTTCATCACGGCCAGGTTCACATTCAGCACCACGCTAAACCAGAGCACGCGCTGCAGGCCATACGGATCGTCCAACAGCGTGTAGTAGGCGCGACCGATGCCAATGGGGCCGCTCAGGTGGCCCATGTTGATCTCAGACTTGCGGGAGACGATGGCGGAGATGGTGGCCCCCATGGTCTTCAGCGCATCGCGGATCTGTGTCCAGGGACGCGGGTGGGAGATCTGACGGAGCCCGTTCTGATCCCAGATCACGCCGATGAGCTGGCGGCCCTTGTCGTCGTCCGGGCGGATGTCCGGCTGACGGGGGGTGACATTCACGGTCAGCTGCTTCTCTGTGGGTTTGCCCTTGTCGCGCAGGATGCCCAGCTCCAGCGGCTTGCTGGGGTTCTTCTCAATGTAGTCACCCAACTGGTAGAGGCTCAGCAGTTCCTTGCCGTCCACAGAGGTGATGAGGTCCGTGGCCTGGATGCCCGCCTCGGCGGCGGGGCTGTTCTCCTGGGTGCCCGCGACCATGGGCGTCTGCTTCCCGGCGATGCCCACCTCACGGAGCTGCTTGCGCTTGAAGAGGAAGGAGAAGAAGGACCCCTTTTCTTTCTCCACAATCTCTGCCGTCACGGGGATCAACAGGGGCTTGGGCTCACCTGGACGCTCCACGAGGAAGGGGATGGGATTGTTCTCACTGGAGACCACATTCCAGCGGACGCTGTCCACCAGGCCGCCAAAGGTCTTCACCGGGCGACCGTCGATTTCGAGGATCTTGTCACCGGGCTTGAGGCCGCCCTTGGCCGCGTTGCTGTCCGGGGCCACCCAGCCGATGGTGGTGGTGACCATGCCCTCCTGCTCTGGCTTGCCCACATTGAACACCACGATGGCGAACAAACAGGCCAGCATGAAGCTGAAGAGCGGACCGGCGAAGGCGACGATGATCTTGTCCAGGGGGCTGATCGGGGGAAGCTGCTCGCGCTCCCCGCTGCCGCCTTCAATGGCCTCCATGGGAGCCATCTGTGGCAGGGCGACGAATCCGCCAGCGGGGATCCAGCCCAGGCCGTACTGCACGCCGTTGTAGGTCTTCTTCCAGATGGGGGCACCAAACCAGATCTGAAACTTGTCCACCTTCAGCCCCCGCCAGCGGGCTGCCAGGAAGTGGCCCCACTCGTGGACGAGAATCATCAGGTTGAACACCATGATGACGAGGAAGATGATGCCGGCGTAATGGAGGGCGTTGAGGACTGATTCCATAGAAGGATGAGGGGAAAGGGAGTCTAGCACCCGCACAGGGGGCGTGCAAAGCAGGAGTTGAGGGGCAGCAGCAGGGTTATCAAGGGGCCAAGTGAGCAGGCCCCAGCCCGGTCTGGGAGGGGTGTCACGCCGGAGTTGGAGCTTTGATCGGGCATTGTGTTCATTGATCGCACGCCGGAAAGCGACTTGGGCACCCTATTTTCAGACCGCCCCCGCTCCTCATGGCCCCTCATCAACTTACGACTGAGGGGCGGCGGGCGGCGCGGCGTCATCAGTCGCCATGTGGGCCTCTTTCTGGTCCAGCACCACCTCAGGGGTGCTGGCCTCGACCTCGGTCTCATTGTTGAGGCGGCGGTGCAGCATCGCCTCATCCACCTCACCGCACCACTTGCCCACCACGATGGTGGCCACGCCATTCCCCACGAGGTTGGTCAAGGCGCGCGCCTCAGACATGAAGCGGTCGATCCCCAAGATAAATGCCAGCCCGGCCACCGGCACATGGCCCACGGCAGAGAGCGTGGCGGCGAGCACGATGAACCCGCTCCCAGTGACGCCTGCGGCTCCCTTTGAAGTGAGGAGCAGCACCAGCAGCAGGGTGATCTGGTGTTGCAAATCCAGCGGAGTGTTCGTGGCCTGGGCGATGAACACCGCCGCCATGGTCAGGTAGATGGAGGTGCCGTCCAGATTGAAGGAGTACCCCGTGGGCACCACCAGGCCCACCGTGGACTTCTGCACCCCCAGGTTCTCCAGCTTGGCGATGATGCGCGGCAAGACGGACTCTGAGGAGGAGGTGCCCAGCACGATGAGCAGCTCTTCCTTGATGTACTTGATGAACTTCCAGACGCTGAACCCGTGCAGCCTCGCGATCAGCCCCAGCACCCCAAAGATAAAGAGCAGGCAGGTGGCATAGAAGGTGGCCATGAGCCCGCCCAAATTCCACAAGGAACTGACGCCGTACTTGCCGATGGTGAAGGCCATGGCCCCAAATGCCCCAATGGGGGCGACCTTCATGACGATGCCAACAATGCCAAAGAGAACGTGGGAAGTCTTCTCAATCAAATCAAACACCAAGGTGCCCCGTCCACCGAAACGGTGCAGCGCAAAGCCGAAAAGGATCGCAAAGAGAAGCACCTGCAGGATCTCCCCTTTTGCAAAGGCATCCACCACACTGGTGGGGATGATGTTCATCAAGAAGTCCGTCGTGGACTGCATCTTGTCTGAATCCGAATACTGGGCGACAGAGGCGGCATCGGTGGCCGTCGCGACCTTGTTCATCCCCTTTCCGGGTTGCACAAGATTGATCATGACCAGCCCCAGGATCAGAGCCAGGGTGCTCACGACCTCAAAATAAAGCAGCGCCAGACCGCCGGTCTTGCCCACCTTCTTCATGTCCTCCATGCCGGCGATGCCGACCACCACCGTGCAAAAGATGATGGGGGCGATCAGCATCTTGATCAGCCGGATGAACCCGTCTCCCAGCGGCTTCATCGCGGCTCCGGTGGCGGGGAAGAAATACCCCAGCAGCACGCCGATCACGATGGCCATGATGACCTGGACGTAGAGAATCTTGTAGAACGGTTTCCGGGTTCCCGTCGCAGGGACGGCGGATGCAGGGCTGGTCATGGGCGGTGGTGGTCTGAGCAGGCGGTGAGGAATCGAAGATTCGGCCAGGGGAGGAGACCGGGCCGCATCAGATAGGTGAGGCGTAAGACATTTCCATTAAAGAAAATGGACGGCTGACTCCAACGCCGCGCCCGGCCGAAGGTTTCAGGGGAAGTCGCCTGACTGAGGCAATCCCGACAGTTTGTTAAAGGCCACTCAAACACCCATGCGTTGCCATACCCGTCCCAGACGCCTTGTAGGGCAAGCGCCCCGCTTGCCGCGCGCCACCCCTGACTGGGGCAACCGAGGCGGTCGCCCTACAACCCAGGGTGTTTGATCGCGGGTTTTGTTGAAGGCCAGTCAAACACCTGTGCGTTGTCACCTGCCGCGCCAGTCCCCTCGTCCCGGATGGGACGGCGAATCGGACGCGCATGCCCACCCGTCACTGCCAGGGTTCGATGCCCTAACACGTGCCGCACCCGCCCACCATCGCTCCTCACAAACGAAACGCCCACCGCCCAAAGGTCCACATCACCAGCGGAATGAGCAGGGCAAAGAGCAGGTCCACCACCAGGCCGGCCTTCACCATGCGCGGCAGGCTCACCAGGCCGGAACCAAAGGCAATCGCATTGGGCGGCGTACCCACCGGGAGGGCAAAGTCCGCACTGGCCGCAATGGCGACAGGCACGCAGAGCAGCACTGCCGGCTGATCGATCCCCACCGCCAGAGCCCCGATCACCGGGAGAAAAGCTGTGGTGGTGGCCGTGTTGCTGGTCAGGGCCGTGGCACCAATCATGACGGCCACCACCAGGAACACGATCGCCAGAGCGGGCCAGGAGGCCATCACCGACAGACCGCTGGCCATGGCTTTGACGAGCTGGGTTTTCTCAAACGCAGCCGCCAGGCTCAATCCACCCCCGAAGAGCACCAGCACATCCCAGGGCAGCTTTTTCAGGCTCTGCCAGTCGAGGACGAAGACGCCTTTCTTCAAATCCACGGGAATGAAGAACAGCAGCGATGCGCAGCCCATGGCGATGACTTCATCCGTGAGCAGCGCCCCTAAAGGCCAGCTCGCACCCGGCGTCTTGGGCACCTCCGCCTTCCAGGCCTCCCGCGAAACCCAAAGCACAATCGCGAGGGAAAAGGCCCCGATCACCGTCCACTCCGGCCCGGTGATGCGGCCCAGCCCCTGGCGCTGAATCTCCAGCTCCTCCTTCACTCCCGGCAGCTCCTGCGTCCCCACCTTGAAACTGAACCGGGTGAGGATCAAGTACACGGGCGGCAGGGCCAGCAGAATGAGCGGCACTCCGATGAGCATCCATTGCCCGAAGCCCAGCTCCACGCCATACGTCTTGGCCAGGAAGGCCTTCAAAATGGCATTGGGCGGCGTGCCGATGAGCGTCCCCATGCCGCCGATGTTGGCCCCGTAGGCAATCGCCAGCACCAACGCCGCCCCCATCTCCACCGTGCCTCCTTTCGCCCCCTGACTGGCGCGCAGCAGCCCATGCACACTGATGCCAATGGGCAACAGCATCATGGCCGTGGCAGAATTGCTCGTCCACATGCTGAGGAACGTGCCCGACAGCAGGAAACCCAGGATCAGCGCCCTCGGCTTTGTTCCCACGGCATGGATGATGTTCAGCGCAATGCGCCGGTGGAGATCCCAGCGCTCCATGGCGATGGCGAGCATAAAGCCGCCCATAAACAGGTAGATGATGGGATCGGCGTACGCTGTAGCAGCCTCCTTCATGGGCGAGATGCCGAGTATGGGCAGCAACACGAGCGGAAACAATGCCGTGGCCGGGATCGGCAGTGCCTCCGTGACCCAAAAGACCGCCATGGTCACGGCCAGCCAGGCCACCTTGGTCGCGCTGGGGGACAATCCCAGCAAGGGGGGGCTCACGAAGGTCGCCAGCAACAGCACCACCCCCAGCAGCAGTCCGGTCCGCTGACGCCATCCATACCCTCCTTCCAGCAGATTACCCTCCTCATCCACCAGCTGATCCGGACGTTCATCACCTTGCATGAGGCGCATGCTAGAGGTCCCCGCTTCAACAACGCAACGATGCAAATGTGAATTCTGCCCCGCTGCGAGGGAGACACAGGACTCGAAGACGCAAGACGCAAGACGCAAGACCTGAGGAGAACCCACCAAATGCGCGAGTTTTGCATTGGAGTCGTCACCAAGGAGCCACCTGGAAGTGCCCGCCTCAAGCTGGTTCCTTGGCGGCCACCCCACATCGAAGCTGATCCCCAGCGGGGATCTCTAACACAGCCCAACGTTGGACGAGCCCTAAGCGAGTCAACGTTGGGTACCTCCTAGGACGATGATCAGGTGGGAAGGCCGACCGCATCTGCTTTCTCCCCACCGCCATCAACACCCCCACGTCAGTCGGACCTGATGTCATGCGCTGACTGAGTTCCTTGGCAGGCACTCGCTGAAGCGTCTGCAAGCTTCGCCTTCTCGACGATCTTATCTCGTTTCAACAGACCCTGGTGCTCCACGCGCAGGACGCTGGAGCAGGCTACTTCCCGGGATCACTGTTCCGATTTGAACCGGTTATTGACGCTGTAGGGCAAGCGCCCCGCTTGTCACGCGCGTCCCCTGATGTGGCAGACCTCAACAAGATGAACTGCCCAACGCGCTGCCCCTCTCCGCTGCCACGCGGGGCCAGGAACCCCCGCCTCCTTTGAGCCTGACCTCTTCGCGGAAGCAATCTCGCATGCGGAGGCTCAGGTCTTGCGTCTTGTGTCTCCCCCGCAGCGGGTTTCTCCCTTGACCTCAAGTCTGTTGTCTGGAGTCTGGAAGTCTTGTGTCTCCGGCGCAGCCGGCCCTTTCTATGTCCTCCTCAGATCCCCTTACGCCCACCATCGAGACCCGTGAAGAGGTCATGTTCTTTGACACCGACTGCGGCGGCGTGGTGCACAACATCGCGTATCTGCGCATGATCGAGACTGCCCGCACCCGTCTGGCGGCCAAGCTGGGCATGGCCCTCAAGGAGATGGCACAGACCCAGGTGTTCCCCGTCGTGCTGCGCACGGAGATCGACTACCGCAAGCCAGCCGTGCTCGCCGATGAACTCGTCATCCACGGCCGCCTCGACAGCGTGGAACGCGTCCGCTTCTGGTGCGCCTTTGAGATGCGCCGTGTGGTGGACAACACCCTCCTCATCACCTGCCGGCAGTCACTCGCGCTCGTGCAGATGCCCCAAGGACGTCCTCTGCGCCTGCCAGATGACTGGACCGAGAGGTATGCGCATTTGGTAAAGGCAAAGTGAAAAGTTGAGAGTGAAAAGTCAAAAGTGGAGCTGCTGGCGCGACGCGATCAGACCAGTCGAGTGATGAAAGGCACCCTCTCATCGCCCTCTTCACTTCTAACTTCTAACTCTTAACCTCCAACGCATTCCGTTCCCCACTTTTCACTTTTTACTCTCAACTTTTCACTCTTCCCCCTCATTCTCCTCAAACACCCACACCCGGTTGGCTCCTTCATCCCCGGCGCGGCGGGTTTCACCATGGGCGTTGACGAGGTCGAGACGACGGCAGGGTGAGCAGCGCTCCTCGATGGCTGCGGCCAGCGCCTGGGAATGGGTGACGACGATGATCTGAGTCTCCTCAGGCACTTGGGCGATGAGTTGGGCCACTGCTGGCATCAGTTCTGCATGGAGGCTCGTCTCGGGCTCGTTCAAAACCAGGAGCGGGGGTGGCTTGGGGCCCAGCAGGGCGGCGCAGAGGCAGAAGTAACGCAAGGTGCCGTCGGAGAGTTCGTGCGCATCCAGCCAGCGTTTCAGCGAACCACGGCAGATCTGCAACTGGAACCTCCCCTGGTCATCCACGGGACGCCATTGCAGGTCGGGAAAGGCGGTCTGCACAGCCTCTTCCAGCAGATGGCCCCGGCCCGATTCCATGATGGTTTGCAGCGTGGCCGCCAGGTTGGAGCCGTCATGCGCCAGCACGGGCGACCAAGCCCCGGTCAAAGGGCGTCGCAATGGTGACTCGGAATCGGTGCGAAACTGGTGGTAGAACCGCCACGACAACAACGTCTCCCGGGCCAGCGCCGGACCAGGGTGGCGGTTGGCATCTCGAACTTCTGAAATCAGAGACTCGGGGGTGTGCAGGGGAAGCGGTGACTTCTCCCAACCGCTGTCAAAGCTGCGCAGCTCCACCATGGGTCCCTTGCGCCGGGCCACCAGATGCACCTTGTGGCTCTTGCTGCCTCCACTTGCCTGCAGCGGCACCAGGGAGAGCTCCTCCTGCTTCACATCAGGATCGGTGCGAAACGCGGTGGGCGCACCCGGGGCCAGCGGCACCAGCCCGCATTCCATTTCATAGATGAAGCGCTCGTGCTCCAGTGACCACTTCACCCTGACCGGCTCATTTTGCAGACGCTTGCCCGACCACACCAGGCTGGGCATGCCGCCCTCCATGGCAATGGCTTCCGCAAACCGCCCCTCCGCCAGCCTCTGCAACATCGCCAGAGAGCGATACACATTCGACTTCCCCGCCCCGTTCTCCCCGGTGATCACCGTCAGCCGGGAGAGGCTGAGCCGAAAGTCCAGCAGCGACCGGTAACCACGCAGGTGAAGGATCTTCAGCATGTATCTGGAGTTTAAGTCAGCTCGGTTTTACCACAGAAGCCTCAAAAATTATGAATGCTGAATTAGGAATTAAGAATGCAAGTTGAACATGCCCTGACCCGAGAGAACTGCAGCTCATTCATCATTCCTAATTCCTAATTCCTAATTCCTAATTTTGTTCTTCCTCTTCGTCTCTGTGGTTGTCCAAAGCATTCTTCACCACCACCTCCAACGGTCTGACCAGGTTCGAGGTAAGCGGACGCACCCGTTCCAGGATGCCGTTGCCGAGTTCGGCGCTGGTGTTGTAGCCTTTGCGGAACATCTCCAGCTTGGCATCCAGGTTGTCCACATAGTGCAGGGCCACAGCCTCGGGGGTTTTGGGAATCACCGGTGAGCCGAACTGCATCTCCCCATGGTGGGATCCCACCAGGTGCAGCAGGTGCAGACGCACCAGTTCGCTCTGCGGCTGCAGGGTCGCCCAGGCAGCGGCGGCATCGCTTTCAATGAGCTGACGCCAGAGCTTGTTCACCAGCTCCATGCCCAGAGAGATGTGACCGATGAGTTCACCATGCAGGGTGTAGGGCATGGTAAAGCCGCCCTCCAGATAGTTGTTCTCCCACAGCTTGCCGCAATCATGAAACAACACGCCGCTCAGGAGCAGGTCACGATTGAGCTCCGCATAGGCTTCACAGATCTTGGCCGCGCTGCGCATCATTTGGGACACGTGTTCCACCAGTCCGCCGCGGCGGGCGTGATGATAGTCCCGCGCCGCTGCCGCCCGCTTGAATCGGTCGCCGTGTTGCTGGAGAAACAGGCTGCACAAACCCTTGAGCCGGGGATCAGACATGCTTTGCACAAAGTCCACGATGGCCTGGTAGTCCTCCCGCTGCCGCTCCCGGGTTTCTTCATCGCCCGCCAGGAGGGACTGCACCTCCTCGTCCTCCAGCACCCGCATGGCTGGGTTGCGGGGCTCCATGCCGAACTTGCCCGTGTCCACCCAGTGGGCAGACAGCTCGATCCAGCCGCCGCGCTTCAGAGCCTGCACCTCCTGAAAGAGCGGGCTGCCATCGAACACCCGCCAGACGAGCGACTCCGTCCCGTCCGTCAGCTTCACCTCATGGTACGGCTTCCCCTGCGCGGTCTCCTTCACCAAGTTCCCCTCCACCTGCACATGCACCCGGTACGGCTGCGGCTGCGGCCCCGCCACCGTCTTGAGCTGACGCACAGTCAGGAGATCGAGATCAGAGAGGGAGGCGCTGTGGGTTTCAGACATGCGGGATAGTAGGCGGCAAAATTGGAGACACAATCACAGAGACACAAGACGGGAAGACTCAAGACATATGACCTGAGGTCAGGGGTGAAGATCTACTTGGTTCCCCTTCCCAAGACGTGAGTTCGCGCTAAAGGCGTGAGGCAGAACAGCGTCGCCTAAGTCAGGTGAGGCCAAGGTGCGCCACCGTTGCCCCCGCGAGTGCTCTGACGCCAAAGGCGTCATACAAAGTAGACGCCATGATGGCGAGGCACGAGCCGCCACCCTGGGGGCACAGGCAGGTGGACCAGAACTCCGAAGTGAGTTCTACAAACCGCTCAAACAACGGGAAGCCAACGGCCTCATTTGCGATTATCGAATTGGGGTTTGCCTTCGCCGAAGAAACGTCGTTCGGCCCGCTCACCCAACCTTCTCCCTATCCAACAAACACGTGCTCCCGATGGTGCGCCAGATACCGCGGATCAGGAGCCAGCTCTACCCATGGCGTGACAATTCGAACGCCTTCATAATCCCGGAACTGGGCCGCCACCGCACTCGCCGCAAACTCCGAACGAAGTGAACGGCTCACGACCACTCTCAGGTCCTCATCCAATGTGATCAATCCCTGGTCGAACGCGGCATCGTGAAGCCGATTGAGGCAAAGCCCGTTACGATGATCCAACCGTGCCTCGACGGAATCACTCCATGGCAAGATGTGACTCGCCACGAGCAATTCTCTGATGTGCAATCCCGTAATGCAACACTTGCTGTCGTACGCATTCAGCACCGCCTGCCGAAAGACCTGCTGACCCCGGCGCGCCATAACTTGGGCAGGCACGCTGGTGACCGCGTCCGGGGACATCTTGAGTGTGCGCTTTCGCACCTTGACCCCTTGCCCCTGGACCACGTCCAACTCGTCATCGACACCCGCCTCGAACAAGGCACGGATTCGTGTTTCGCTCTCCGGCACGAGCACGTCCCGATTCCGTTGAAATTCAGTCCACACCTCCTTGTCCAGCTCACTAGCCCCTGGCAGGCCCTTGCGTCCTCTTGCGTGCAAAACAGGATCAAGGGACGCCAGATTGCCCAGTTTCATCGCAAGGCTTGAGGCGGTGCGTTGAAGCCGTTTTGCAACATCTTGAATGACTTTTTGTCTTTGGTCGAACTGACCAAAGGGGAGCTTCTCGTAAAGATTCAAGACGATGAGGAGTTCGTCCCGGTTCCACCGCTTTCCTGACGCCATGGTCCACACTATCTCTATCCAACCACCGCCAAAAGCGTTTTGTCGATCAATTGGACTCAGCCGTCACTTGGCGAGCGTATCTTCATGGCGGCTAAACATTGCCATCTAGAAGTGTCATGCCTGACGTCTTCACGCCCGAAAAGCGTTCACAGGTGATGTCCTTGATCCGCTCGACGGGGAACAAGGACACGGAGCTGCGGCTCATGCTGCTGCTGCGCGCGGCGGGGATCAAGGGGTGGCGGCGGCATGCGCTCGTCACCGTGCCGGACACCTCCCGGGGTGCGACACGTCCGGTGCTCAAGGTGAAGCCGGATTTTGTGTTCTGGAAGCTGCGGGTGGCGGTGTTCGTGGACGGATGTTTCTGGCACGGGTGCCCCCGCTGCTATGTGCGGCCCAAACAGAACCGGAAGTTCTGGGACACCAAGGTCACCGCCAACCGGGCGAGAGATGAGAAGGTGACGCGCCAGCTCCGCAAGGCGGGCTGGCGGGTGCTTCGCCTCTGGGAATGCGCGCTGGCGGCGAAGCAGGTAAACCGGACGATGGGGCGTCTGGGCCGAATGCTGGAGGTCAGCACCCCCGAACCGCATCCCTGAGCAACATGCCGAACGACGGCGCACCCCTTCCTCTCCAGCCATGCGGTTCGCGACTTTAACCCCGACGACTTCCGTTGGCACGCCTCGATCTCCCTTGAGTGACAAGGCTGCGAGCACTGCCAGGCCGCACGGGGCACCGGCTATGGAGCAGCCGTACAGGCCGCAGTGCTGGGTGTCTGTAAGGCCCAAACCACCCGGGTGGGCAATGGCCCCTTCCCCACAGAACTGGGCGGCCCGCAGGGCGATGCCCTGCGCGAGCGGGGCGGCGAGTATGGGGTGAACACCGGGCGACCGCGTCGTTGTGGTTGGTTTGATGCAGCAACCGTTCGCGCGGGCATCCGCGCAGGTGGCATTCAGGCCCTGGCACTGACCAAGCTGGATGTGCTGGACGGCATGGCGGAGGTCAAAGTGGCCACAGGCTACCGGTTCAAGGGTCAACTTCTCAAAGAACCGCCGGCATCCCTCTCCGCGGATCTGGAGCCGGTTTATGAGTCCCTTCCCGGATGGAGCCAGCCCACTGCCGGTGTTGCTAATTTCCATGACCTCCCCACGGAGGCCCAGATCTTCGTGCGTCGCATCGAAGAACTCACGGGCATCCCGGTGACCATGATCTCCACGGGGGCGCACCGGGACGACACGATCGTGCGGGAGTGTCCGTTCGGAGTGGTAGCTGAAAGTAGTCCAGTGCTATAGCTCGGTATTGGGGGGACGTGGGTGGTGCGACTGACGAACTGACGCGCTGCACTCCTTTTGGCAACTTACCTCCTCCGTTCACGACCGCTCACACCCCCTTTGCTCTTGCTGGAACTGGAACTGGAGCTGCGGCTCCGGCTGGAGATGGTGCGGGTGTTCAGCGTGCTGTCGCCCCGGCGGATCATGGCGTTGTGCTGGTTCTTTTTCAGCTGGCTGGAGTGGTAGTGGTCTCCATGCCGGACTTGGCGATTGGAAGAGGATCCGCCACTGCGGTTCGCATAGTACCGCCTGTGATCGCCGTCGTGATCATGGTGATGGTGGCGATCATAATACCGGTTGCGATAGTAGGAGCCTCCGATGAGAGCACCCCCACCATAGGCGTAGGGGTAACCGTAGCCGTACGGATAGCCACCGTAATAAGATGAGGTGTACGAAGGGTAGCCCCCATAGTAGGAGCCCCGGTGGCGCACGGGATAGTAGTCATCATCATCATAGTACCCACCGCCATAGGGCTCGCGGTAGGCATAACCATCCACCACACAGCTGGAGAGGAGCATGGCCAGACCCAGCGCGGTGACAAAAAGGGGGATTTTTGCTAATGGACTCATGGCAAAGAGGTTTGACGCCCCCCTCTGCCCAATCATTCAAAGACGCGACAAACTATAATCAGCGACGCTGATCGTTTGTTGAATCCACCTGCCGCAGGAGACGCGAAGGGGGAAGCGCAGTTTATGGGTTAGGTGTTAGATGTTAAGAAAGGTGAGAGACACGTTTGATGCCCATCTCATCTCTCAACCCTTAACATCTAACTCTCACCGCCTCTCCCGGCCGTGGATGCCGCCCTTCTTGTTGTCATCGTCATCCTTTTTCTTGGATGAGGAGCTGCGGCTGGAGGAGGAAGACTTGCGATTGTCGTCATCATCGCCCCGGCGGATCATCGACTGGTGCTGCTCCTTCTTCGTCTGGCTGGAGTGGTAGTGGTCCCCGTGGCGCACGTCCGAGGAGCGCGAGGAACTGGAGGACGAGTACTTCTTGCTGGAAGAGGAGCTGTACTTGCGATCGTGGTCATGATCGTCGTGATCGTGATCATGATGATCATGCTTGTCGTAGTATCGGCTGCGATAATACGAGGACCCGTACCCGGATCCGTAATAGTTCCCGTAGTTCCCACCGTAGTAGTTTCCTCCGTAACCGCTGCTGTAGCGGCGCGGATACGAGGAACCCTCGTAGTAGCCGCCGGGAGAGTCGGAATACCCGTACCCGTCGTCCACCACACAACTGGAAAGCAGGAGGGGCAGGGCCACGGCAGCAGCAACAACAGGAAGGGAAGCGCGGAGGTTCATGAGAGGATAGAAGGCTCGGGATGTTCTGACGCTGCAGGCTGCTCGTCCATTCAAAGAATGGAAAAAGTTGTGCATGAGCTGCCGAAAGTCGATGGAGGGTGGATGCGGTGGAAGGAGGGCACGGCAGCGTGCTTCCTATCCGTGTATCGGATGAACTGCTCCCTCTCGGCGGATCTTCTTGAGGCCGTGGCACCGCAAGCCCGTCCGTAGGTCGATCACCCGGGACGCGCAGTCAGCGGACGCGCGGGGCAAGCGGAGCGCTTGCCCTACAGCGTCAATAGCCGATTAAAATTGCAACAGTGTTCCAGGGAAGTCGAGATGCCGGAGGCGACGTCGCTGGCATCCGCTCCGGGATGCAATACTGAATCTGATCTTCCGGAGGTATCAGTCGCTCCGCTCCTTCAACCATCCGTCTAATGGCTTTGATGCCTCCGGCATCGGGCAAACCGGGCTGGGACACCACCAGATCGTCAAAGTCGACAAGCCAACTTCCCGATCAGGTCACGCGCTGGACGCGGAAATCCGTAGTTGGAGCAGGACATGCCCGCCCATGAGGGATCTGGGCGGCACTTTTCACTTACCACTCTCAACTTTTTACTGTGCTCCAGGCACTAATTGCTCTCCCTGCCGCCGATACCGCCGCTGGGGCCGCTGTCTTTGTCATTGGCGCTGGAGCCTGAGTGGTTGTCGCTCTTGCTGTCGTTGCTGCTGCTCTTGTCATTACTGCCGCCGCCGCTTTCCCGGCTGCTCACCGCATCGGATGAGGAGGTGGAGATATCGCTGCTGCGCTCACTCTTGCCGTGCTCTGACTTCCCCTGGGAGGATTTGGACCGGGGGGAGTCGCCGCCCCGGTGGTACCGTTCATCGCTCAGGTTGCGGGCATCGGCCGAGTAATCATAGCCGTGGTTCCGCCATTCGTAGGTGTCCGGCGGGGACAGGTCTGGGATCTCACAGCCCGGCATCAGCAGGAGCGCCCAGGCGGCGCAGGCGATCAAACGGACTTTGTTCTGGCCCGGAGGGGCGGACGATAAGGAGGAAGACGGGCTCGCTTTCATGGGGACAGTGTCAATTCAACGCTACGGCCGAAGAAAACCCGTCGTGCAGGAAATTTTGGATATTGGGGGAATCTCGGCCAGGGCTGCCTTGTGCGGAATTGCGCCATCCATACGGCTCTTGGCCGATATGGCCTACCGCTCCGCGGTAGCATTCTCCACCCGGGTTACCATGGGTAGTCCTCGCTCCACTCGGCCGACCCATGGCTACGGATGGCGAACCCTCCGGGTTCATGATGTGACACGGCACACAGTCCCGGTCACCTCTCACCTCCACCGACCGCTTACCTTTTTACCTCTTACCACTTACCGAAACCTACTCCTTGTCCGTCGGGGCGCTCTTGGCAGGCGGCGGCGGGGTCACCCCAAGGGCCTTCTGCGCACGGGCTTTCACTTCTTCCACGTCGGTTTTGGACTCCAGCACCCGCTTCCAGTAGGACTTGGCATCCTCCGTCTGGCCGAGTTGCTCATAGGCCTGGGCAATGTGGTCCAGGATTTCCGCATCGGCCCCGGAGTCGGAGAACTCCTTCATGAGGTGCTCTGCACGCAGCAGTTCCGTAAGGGCCTCCTTGGCCTTGCCACGCTTGAAGAGCAGCCATCCCAGGCTGTCCACGAAGGCGGGGTTGTTCTGCTCCAGCTCATTGGCCTTGCGGATGAGCTGCTCTGCCTTGTCCAGATGCTGCCCTTGATCCAGCCACATGTAGCCCAGGTAGTTCATCGTGTTGGCGGCCCGGGGGGGATCGTGCGCGGGCGTGAGGGTGATGCTCTTTTCAAACTGGCGGGCTGCCGCGTCGAACTGGCGGCTCCGCTCCAGCGCCACCCCCCAGTGGAAGTGAAACTGATCATCCAGGAGTTCCGCGGCGTTGGTCTCCGCCTGGCGTGACGCCTGCTCAAAGAGCTTCGCCGCATCGGCATACTTGTCCCCCTGGGTGAGGGCAATGGCCCGGTGGTAGGTGATGCGGGGCTCACCTGGGAAAAGCTGCTGGGCACGCTGGGTGAACTTCTCGAACCGTTCGGCATTGTTGGCGAAGCGCAGCAGCTTGCAGAGGTTGAGGTAGTCATTGAGATCGCCACCTCCCGCCTGTAGCGCTGCCTCGAACTGGTCCGCCGCAGGCCCAATCTCCTGCTTCTGCACGAGCTGGGTACCCAGCAGGCGGCGATGCTCCACGTCACTGGGGTAGGCCTCCACGAGGTCCTGAAGGGCTTTGAACGAATCGTCCGGCCGCTCCAAGGCTTCATAGAGCCGCACCAGCCGTTTCCGGGCATCGAGACTGTTGGAGCGGGCCACCATGTCCTCGCAGATCACCGCTGCCTGATCGAGCTGGTTGCTGAAGAGGTAATAGTCTGCCACCTGGATGAGCGCGTCGGGATCGCGGGACCCTTGGGCCAACTCGCGGGCTTTTGTGATGAAGGCGTTTACCTTGCCCAGATGATCCGCGCGACGTTCCTGGTCGGCGATCGGCCACACCTCCTGGGCCATCCGCGCCAGTTGCAGCCAGAAGCCTGCAGACGAAGGTTGGGCAAAGTCAGGAGCCAGCGCCCGCTCCAGCACAGCGCTGGCCTCCTTGCGCCGCCCCTGGGTGAGATGAAGGCGTACGGCGGTCTCGTAGGCTGCGGCATCCTGTGGGAAGCTGCTCAGGGCCTGCTCCGCCACCTTGGCTGCCCGTGCCAGAAGGCCGTTCTCCGCCGAGCCATGCGTGAGGCAGAACTGGATAAAATTGGCGGAGGGTTCTGGCGACTTGGGATGCGACTTGATGGCCTGCTCCAGCAGCGCCACGGCGGCCTCTTCCCCCTGGAAATTCAGGGTGAGCTCTGCGATGTGCGCCACGAGTTCTGGCTCGCCCGCATCCCCCTTCAGGAAGCTCAAGTAGTGCGGCAGGGCATCGCGGACCTTTCCCGAAGCTTCGAGATTCCGGGCCGTCAGGTAATGAGCCAGCGCCACGGCGTGCTGCTCGGCAACTCCGGCCAACTGCTGCCCAGGTTGCGCAGGAGCGTTGGCGTCCAGATCAGCCAGCGCCGGCACGGCGGCACGGAGGGTGGCGGGGATCAATCCGGAAGCCATCAGCCCCAGGCTGATGCTGAATCTGACCGCGGAATGCATCTTCATGACGGTAATGTAACACGGACACTAGCGGGAGTTGCTATCCGTTACGAGCATGGAATGTGCGAGCCCCCGGGTCATTTTGACCACAGGCAGGGTCAAATCGTTCCCAAGGGGGTGGGGAATTCAATTTAACCACCAAGGCACAGAGAGTCCAAAGTCAGGAATTTTGAATTCGGGATGATAAATGAAGCTGCCAAAGACCTCCCCTACCGTAGCTAGGCATTTCCATTTCTAATTTATCATTCCTAATTTCTAATTTTTTCGGTCCTCTGTGTTCTCTGTGCCTCTGTGGTTAATCAGCTCTACCCGCTCCGCTTGAAAACACCGAAAGCGCCGGTGCTCTGGGCACCGGCGCTTTGCAGGACAAACTGAGATAAAGAAACGAACGGGCAGCGGAAGGCGGCCTGGGCGCGCCTCCCTGCGGGCTCTAGCTCTTGTAACGCAAGCGCTTCTTGTGGCGGTTGGCCTTCATGCGCTTCTTACGCTTGTGTTTGTTGATCTTCGTCTTACGACGCTTCTTGAGCGAGCCCATGTCTGTATGTTTTTGGTTTTAGTTGGAGTAGAGTCTGGTCTTAAAAAAAGCGGTCAGTGGACGACTTTGTTCAATGGATACTCAATGATTCCCTCAGCACCCAAGGCTTTGAGGGCGGGTATCATCTCACGAACGACGGATTCGTCAATGATCGTTTCCACCGCGACCCAGCCACCACCGGCCAGGTTGGAGATGGTAGGACGGCGCAGGGAGGGCAGTGCGTGCAGCAGATTCTCCAGCTTGTGGTCCGGCAGGTTCATCTTGATGCCCACCTTGTAGCGGGCCTCCAAGGCACCGTTCAGGAGCAGGGCCAGGCGCTGCATCTTCTCCCGCTTCCAGGGATCGACATACGCGTTTTTGCTGGAGACGAACTGCGGATAGCTCTCCATGAGCGTGTCCACAATGCGCAATTTATTGGCCCGGAGGGAGGAGCCCGTCTCGGTGATGTCCACGATGGCATCCACCAGCTCAGGCACCTTCACCTCGGTGGCACCCCAGCTGAATTCCACCTCGGCATTGACGCCGTTCTTTTCCAGATAGGTCTTGGTCAGGCCCACGGCCTCGGTGGAGATGCGCTTGCCCTCCAGATCCTTGACACTCTGGATGGGGGAGTCCTCAGGCACCACGAGCACCCAGCGGGTGGGTAGGGAGGTGGCCTTGCTGTAGCGCAGGTCGGTGATGACCTCGATATCCGCCTGGTTCTCCGCGATCCAGTCGCGACCGGTGATGCCGCAGTCCAGGAACCCGTGGTCCACATAGCGGCCAATTTCCTGGGCGCGCAGCAGGCGGATCTCCAGCTCGGCGTCATCCACGCTGGGCCGATAGGACCGCGAGTTGACGATGATGTTGAAGCCCGATCGCTTGAAAAGATCAAGCGTCGGATCCTGCAGGCTGCCCTTGGGCAGACCGATTCGGAGGATGTTTTTCTGGGCTTCCGCCATGGTGCGATTTTGCAAAAGGGCGGAGAGGATACACAGGGGGTGCGGCTTGGCGAATAGAAATTTCAATCTTGGGCCAGGGGAAGGAAGTCAGGGGTGGGTGGAAGGGAAAGTTTTACCACAGAGGCACAGAGAACACAGAGGGAGGCAGGAAGGGTTGGGATGGGGGCGGGCCACGCGCCGTGTCCGGCTTGAGACTTGATGATCCAATCGTCTTACCTTGGCAAAAAGGGCCCGCAGCTCAGGAGGACCAAAGGTCCGGCGTCATACCCAGCCTTGGGCAACGCCCAAGGTGGGCGCTAGCATAGAGGTTGAGGGCTGTAGGCCCGGCGTCATTCCGGGATGCTCGTCTTGGGCAGGCGTGATGATACCGGCCCCTTTGGCCCTGAGGGCGCTGGTCCCGCATGCGGGACGGTCAGGAGCACTCCGCACTGACTTTTGCCGGGCATCGCGGGCGTGCTATGCTAGGTAGCGGCCAAGCTATTCCCGTTCTCCCTTTTTTTCCCCTCCCCTACCCATGAAGATCTCCATTGGCTCTGACCACGCCGGATTCGCCTACAAAGAGAAGATCAAAGCTTTCCTCCAGTCCCTCGGCCACGAGGTGCAGGACTTCGGCACCTACAGCGCGGATCCTGTGGACTATCCCACGTATGTGCGACCGGCCGCCGAGGCCGTGGCCAAGGGGGAGGCGGATCGCGGCATTGTGCTGGGCGGCTCCGGGAACGGGGAGGCCATCGTGGCCAACAAGGTGCGCGGCGTGCGCTGCTCCCTCTGCTGGAGTCACGACACGGCCCGCTGGGCCCGCGAACATAATGACGCCAACGTCCTCGCCATCGGTGAGCGGACCATCTCCCCGGAACTGGCGCTTGAGATCGTGAAGATCTGGCTGGAAACCGAGTTCACCGCTGGCCGACATCTGGCCCGGGTGCAGGCGATTGAGGGGAAAGGCTAGGCGTTAGGGGTTAGATGTTGTGACTGAAGGGTTTTGAGGCGGGAGTGGCAGCCCACAGACCACCCATAACTTTCTAACCCTTAACCCCTAACGTCTTCCCCACCTCCACCGCAAAGCGCGCAATGAGACGACTCTCTGCCGCCACGAGTGCGTCGTAGCCATCTTTGCTCAGGGGCTCCGTGCCGGACCAGGACCGGGTGGCGATGAGCTTGCGGTCCGGGAGGGAATAGACCCGCCACGATGCCTCCATGAAGGCATCGCCTTCTGAAGTGCCATGGAGGTGGGTGAGATCCAAGGAGATTTGATACTTGAGCCCGTCATCCGTATCCCACGGGTAAGTACGAAGATTGCCCGTCTTGAGTTGACGCCCCAAATTCGTGGCCAACACGCGGGCGAAGTTGTCCTCCAGCTTGCCGGCCCAGCGATGAGACTCCGCCACAGCGATGCGCGTGCCGTCCTCCCGCATCACGAGATTGGGCCGGTCCAGATACCCTGCCAGGGCCACCGGCCCCACGCCAATGCCCACCCCCCCGCCAGACGGCACCGGGCCGTCCGCCGTGAGCGCGTAGAAGGCCCGGGTGGGTGCCGAGGAACACGAGGACAGAAGCCCAAGACCAAGGGCCAGGGGCGCGAGGAGAAACAAAACGCGATGGAGAGTCATTGAGGGGGGAGAGCTGACGCAGACGGATCGGATCAAGCAGGAAGAACGCGCTCCAACAATGCGGGCAGTTCCGATACGCTCTGGAGCGTGTGCGAAGCTGCGACCGTGGCCTCCTTTTCGCCCAAGACTCGGATCGTGCGAGGCACTCCGGCATTCACTGCCATCTGGATGTCCCGGTCGTGATCGCCAATCAGCCAGGAGCGACTGAGGTCCAGGTCATGCGCCGCCGCCGCCTGCTCGATCATCTCTGGAGAGGGCTTGCGGCAAGTGCAATCCGGATCGCTGGAGAGGCAGGTGCAGGCATAGATGGCGTCAAACGCGGCCCCATGGGGCTCCAGAGCGGCCTGCATGCGGTCGTGAATGTCATCCAGCGCGGCCTGGGTCATGAGACCTTTGCCGACCCCCTGCTGGCTGGTCACGACGACGAGTATGAAGCCTGCCTCCTTGAGCCTGGCGAGGGCCTTGACAATACCCTCGCAAAAATGGAACGCCTCCCAGCTCAGTACATAGCCCGCTCCGGGCGAGACATTGACGACACCATCACGATCAAAGAAAAAAGCGGGGGATGACATGGGGCTGAAAAAGTGGCCTGCGCCACCCACAGCTAGCGGATGGATGCGCGCCCGTCATGCGCAAATAACCGTTGCCGGGCAAGAAGACAGCCAGTGCGTCAGTAACCCTGCCTTCACCGTTTTTGCACCTTTCCGCTTCATGAAACGCAAACGCACCCTCCTCTCCTGCCTGCTGCCTCTGGCGCTGGCCACTGCCGCCCTCTCGCAAAGCCCACCCCCCCATCTGGGCGCAGGTGCCAAGCCTGAAGAGGGTGCGGAAGTCATTCTGGATGGCTCCCGCCAGATGCTGGATGAGAAGTGGACCTACTGGGAGGGGCCACGCTTCGCCTCCGCCCTGCCCATCAAGTGGAAGGTGGTGGAAGACCCGGTGGACGGCGGCTCCGCCATCATGACAGACGACCGCGCGGCGGACAAAGGCAAGTACGGCGCGGCGGACATCGTGACCAAGAAGCCGTACCGCGACTTCCGCCTGCACATTGAGTTTTACATCACCAAGCCGGGCGGCAACAGCGGGGTGTACCTGCAGAACCGGTATGAGATCCAGGTGCTGGACGGCGACAAGACCAAGCACGGCATGGGTGCGGTGATCAATGAGACCGAATCCCCGTATGACGCCTACCTCGGCGTGGGCAAGTGGAACAGCTATGACATCGTCTTCCGCGCGGCCCGGTTCGAGGACGGCAAGCTGGTGGAGAAGCCGCTGGTCACAATGTACTTCAACGGGAAGAAGGTGCACAAGAACGTGGCCATCAGCAAGGTCTGGGGCGGCCCCAACTCCGGCGTGGATGGAGGAAATAACAACGGGTTCGGCATCACGGACACCCCGCAGGGTCTGAAGCTCCAGTGCGAAGGCCACGATGTGAGGTATCGGAACGCGTGGATCAAGGAGCTGAATCTGAAAAAGGCGGACACGGATTTTTAGCCCCCTTCGGGGGCAGACGCCAGACTAAAAGACACCAGACTTCAGACCTGAGCTGGCATCTGGATGAGCACGCCCAGTGGAGGAGTCTGTAAAAGGAGCAAGGGCCATTCTTGTCACGGGCCGGTGCAGGCACCCCATGAGATGGCCTCTCTCCCTCGCTGCCAAAAAATCTGGGTTGTAGGGCGACCGCTCCGGTTGCCACACCGGGAGACGTTCGCGGCAAGCGGAGCGCTCGCCCTACAACAGGTCACGCGCTGGATGTGCTGGTCAGTAAAAGGAGCAAGGGACACTCTTATTCCGGTCGCGTGCAAGCGCCCGATGAGGCTGCCTCTCTCCCGCGCTGCCAAAAAATCTGGGTTGTAGGGCGACCGCTCCGGTTGCCACACCGGGAGACGTTCGCGGCAAGCGGAGCGCTCGCCCTACAACAGGTCACGCGCTGGATGTGCTGGTCAGTAAAAGGAGCAAGGGCCATTCTTGTCCCGATTGGAAGGGCATCACTGAGGTGGCTGCCCCACTTGCTCCGCTTCCAGAGCCGGTTGGGACAACCGGACTACCCCGCAGGCGACAGCTGAAAAGTAGTGCCGGGCTTTAGCCTGGCGTTGTTTGGGGTGGAATCGCGCGACTGAACAGTCCCGCATGCGGGACTGTGACTACTTTGCCCCGCCCCCGACCTCAGGTTTTGCGTCTTGTGTCTCCTTCACAGCCGACTTCCCCGCCACGCTCAGCCACACCCGGGAGACCTCATTCACCAGACGGTCTCCGCGAGGCTCCACCCCACGCAGGTCATAGACAGCTTTATACTCCGCTGCGGCATCGGGCGGGGAGGTTTTGACCACCACCTCCACCGGCCCGCTAAAGGAAACAACTTCCGCCGTCGCGGCCAGCTTCAGCGTCACCTCGCCGCCCTTCTTTCCGGGAACCTCAACCTCCGTCACGGCCACACCGGCGGGCAGGCCGGTGACAGTCGCCGTCAGCTTGCCCTTGAACTCGCCCGTCACGGCAGCAGTCAGTTTCAGATCCGCTGTCTTGCCGGCCTCGAGTTTCAAAGCGTTTTCCGCGAGCGTGCCCAGCACCACCGGCCGCACGGGCACCACAGACGCGGGACTGATCTGCACCTGATAAACAAAATCCCATCCGCCGCGCTGGAAGCGGTCGCTGATGGCCAGCACAAACTTCCCGTCCACAGGAGCCTTCCAGTTCAGCACAGGGTCAAAGTTCCCCTCCTTCGCGTCATCGGCCTGACCGATCAGCGTGCCCTGGAGATTCTCGACCCGGAGCCACGCGTCCAGCGGTGCATGTAAAGTCGAAGAGGCGACCTTGAACAGATAGGTCTCCCCTTTCTTGGTCGCGAACATGAGCCGGTCCTCGTCACCCGGCGTTTGCAGCACACCCTGCCAGGTGACGGCTCCCGCAGGGGTCAGCACGTTCACCTCCGCCTCCTTGGCCGTTTGGTTGGGTTCGGTCTCCAACACCGTCTCCCCATCGTGCAAGGCGACACGCAATGGCCCGGGGCCGGAGTTCATGATTTCCACGAACTCAGCACCGGGCGCGGCTGTCGTGGCATCCACCTCAATGGCCGGCCCTCTGAAGCCCCCTGCACCGCAGTTCCAGCCCAGCGTTTGCACAGACGACTTCGTGCCCCGTTTTACCCCGGGTGGCCAAGCCAGCCGCGGTGTCGGCTCCTGGGTCATCGTCAGCCGATACACATGGTCCGGGCTTCCCTTCAAGTTCACGTCGGCCGCAGGAGGGTGCGCATAACCCAGCACCTGGACGACATAAGTGCCCGCCTTCTTGATCTCATAGGCGATCTGCGGATCCAGGTTGTAGGAGTCATGCCCCAGTGCCAGCTCGGTGCCGTGCTCATCCAGCAGCCGGATCGCAGGATCCATCTGCGAACCGAGGCCATAGCCATGCAGCACCGCCACGAGCCACTGGCCGGCCTTGGCCGTGAACTTGAAGGCATCAGCATCGCCCGCCTTGTCGAGACGGCCGTTCACCGTCACGGGCAACACGGCGAGCGCTTGGGCCGTCGCGCGCGCATCGTCATTGGGCTCCGCGTCCATGGCCTCCCCCACCGATGCCGCGCCTACCATGAAGGTCTTGGGCACGCTCGCTCCTTCAGCATTGTGGAAGCGTACCAGGTGCGGCCCTGGCGGCGTATCCGGAGCCAGGCTGACCTCAAAGACATTCGGCTTGGCCCCCGGCTGGAAAGTGATCCCGGGATGATCTGCCCACGCCGAGGGTGCCGTCTTTTCCACCGCTCCCGTCAGGGTTAAAGGAAACGTCGCGCCCGCCCGGCCGCCCGCGGGATACAGTGCGGTCACCGCTGGCGCCGCACCATGGAGCGCCCCCGCTGCCCAGCAGGGGGCAAGAAGGCTGAGAATCTGCCACAACCGCTTCATGAGGAGGCCGCAGGCGGTCAGGCAAAAAGCGGAGCGATGGGGCTGCCGCCGTTCACAAGCTGGACGGGCCGTCCCGTGTTCGTGTGCAACACCTGATGGGGGTTGATGCCCAGCTTGGTGTAGAGGGTGTTGGCGAAGTCCTCGGGGGAGTGCACGTCATCACTGGCGTAGTACCCCTTGGGATCGGTGGCTCCGACCACGGCACCGCGTGGCACGCCTGCCCCGGCGAAGAGCACACTCATCGCCCCCGGCCAGTGATCCCGGCCACCGTCTTTGTTGATCTTTGGCGTCCGGCCAAATTCACCGAGCGCCACCACCAGCGTACTTTCCAACAACCCGCGGCGGTCCAGGTCCGTCAACAGCGCGGCCATGCCCTGGTCAAACTTCTGCATGAACTCGCCTTTGCAGGTCTTGAAGAGCTGCCGGTGATGATCCCAGCCGCCGTAATGCACCGTGACAAAGGACACACCCACCTCTACCAGCCGCCGGGCGAGCAACATCTGCTGGCCCAGGTTGTTGCGGCCATAGAGATCACGCGTCTTCTCGTCCTCACGCTGAATGTCGAAGGCCTCCTGCGCGGGCTGCGAGCCGATGAGGTCCACCGCCTGACCGTAAAAGGTGTCAAAGCTCACGGCCGGATCATCTGCCACCGCTTCGTGGAAGCGCTTCATGCGGTCCAGCGAGGTGCGAAGCTCCCGCCGGGCCAGGCCACGTGCATCGGAGATCTCCGTGGGCAGCACCACGTCCCGCACCTTGAAGCCCTTGGCATTGGGGTCGCCGCCAATGACAAATGGAGCATGCTGGGCTCCGAGAAAATTCGGTCCGCCGGAGCGCGTCATGGAAGGCAGGGACATGTAGGCGGGCAGGCCGCTCTTGACCCCGCGCTCATAGGAAACAACCGACCCAAAGGACGGATGGAAGGTGACGAACGCCCCACACCCCACCGGCACGGGAGTGGGTGAGCCCGTCATAAGGTAGTGGTTGCCCGCGCCGTGATTGGGATCCTTGTGGCAGATGGACCGCACCACCGTCATCTTGTCCATCACCTTGGCCAGGTGCGGTACGCAGTCGGAGAAATGAACGCCCGGCACATTCGTCGGGATGGTGCCGAACTCGCCGCGAATTTCAGAAGGCGCGTCCGGCTTGGGGTCGAAGGACTCGTAGTGCGAGGGACCTCCGTCCAGCCACACCATGATGCAGTTGATGGGGCGCGACATGGAGACGCCGGTGGTGGGAAGTTCTGCCGCATGCGCCGCCCGCGCCCGCATGAGATCCGTGAAACCCAGACCGCCGCCCGCAGCCGTCAGCCCGAGGCGGAGGAAATCCCTGCGCGTGGCTCCAGCGCAGTTGTGGGTGGTGCGGGTCAAGTAGGGACGGGACATTGCGGAATGGTGACAGTGGGAGAGTAACGGAAAAATGGTGCTTTTCTTGCGCCAACACCCCAAGTTGACCCCCCATGTTGTTACAAAAAGATCAGAATGGATGTCTTTCTGCGGGGGATGGGGGGAAAGTAGTGCTAGGCTTCAGCCTGGCCTTGTTGACGCCCGACCACGCGCCTGAACAGGCTGAAGCCTGTGACTACTTTGCCCGCTGCGGCAACGAAAGGAGTAGCGGTCCCGCAGTGGGACTGGCGTTGTTTGAGCAGGGTGGAACGACTGACGCGCGCTGAAGTGCTGGACTTCTTGCTCCACCTCCACCAAAAAAAACTGCTCTGCACCACGGGGGCGCAAAGCAGTTTTGTATTCGTTTATCCTGGCCGAACCGCGATCCTTAAATCGCCTCGATGATCCCGTTCAACGTCGCACTGGGACGCAGGGCTGCATTCGCCAGCTTATCATTCGGCTGGTAGTAGCCGCCGATGTCCACGGGCTTGCCTTGGACGGCACCGAGCTCGGCCACGATCTTGGCTTCGTTGGCGGTGAGATCTGCAGCGGGCTTCTCGAAGATCGCTTTCAGTTCGGCGTCGTCATTCTGGGTGGCCAGGGCCTGGGCCCAGTAGAGGGCGAGGTAGAAGTGGCTGCCGCGGTTGTCGATGCCGCCGACCTTGCGGGAGGGGGACTTGTCGTGAATGAGGAACTGGCCTGTGGCCGCGTCCAGCGTGTCCGCCAGCACCTTGGCCTTGGCGTTGCCAAAGACGATGCTCAGATGCTCCAGCGACACCGCGAGTGCGAGGAACTCACCCAAGGAATCCCAGCGGAGGTAGTTCTCCTCCAGGAACTGCTGCACGTGCTTGGGAGCGGAGCCGCCGGCCCCTGTCTCGAACAGGCCACCGCCGTTCATGAGCGGCACGATGGAGAGCATCTTCGCGCTGGTGCCAAGCTCCAGGATGGGGAAGAGGTCCGTGAGGTAGTCACGCAGCACGTTGCCAGTGACGGAGATGGTGTCCTGCCCGGCCTTGAGGCGCTCCAGAGTGAACTCGGTGGCGGCGGCGGGAGCAAGGATGTGAATCTCCAATCCGGAGGTGTCGTGATCGGCCAGATACTGGTTCACCTTCTGGATCAACTGCGCATCATGAGCGCGATTCTTGTCCAGCCAGAACACCGCCGGGGTGTTCGTGGCGCGGGCACGGCTCACGGCCAGCTTCACCCAGTCCTGCACGGGGGCGTCCTTCACCTGGCACATGCGCCAGATGTCGCCCTTCTCCACGCTGTGCTCGATGAGCACATTGCCGTCCGCATCCACGACGCTGACGGTGCCGTTCCCTACAATGTGGAAGGTCTTGTCATGCGAGCCGTACTCCTCGGCCGCCTGGGCCATGAGGCCGACGTTCGGCACCGTCCCCATGGTGCGCGGGTCAAAGGCACCGTGCTTCTTGCAGAACGCGATCGTGGTCTGGTACACGCCGGCATAGCTGCTGTCAGGAATCACGGCCAGCGTGTCCTGTAGCTTGCCCTGGGCGTCCCACATCTTGCCGGAGGAGCGGATCATGGCCGGCATGGAGGCGTCGATGATCACATCGCTGGGCACGTGCAGGTTGGTGATGCCCTTGTCGGAGTTCACCATCGCCAGGCCGGGGCCATTCGCATAGGCAGCCTGGATGTCGGCTTCGATCTCCGCCTTCTGGTCCGCTGGCAGCGTGGCGATCTTTGCCAGGAGGTCGCCGAAGCCGTTGGTCAGATCCACGCCCAACCTGGAGAACGTCTCTTCGTGCTTGGCGAACACGTCTTTGAAATAAGCGCGCACACCGTGGGCAAAGATGATGGGGTCAGAGACCTTCATCATGGTCGCCTTCATGTGCAGGGAGAAGAGCACGCCCTGCTCCTTGGCCGCGGCCACTTGCTCCTCAAGAAAGGCCACCAGCGCCTTCTTGCTCATCTTGGTGCCGTCGATGATCTCACCCGGCTTCAGGGCGACTTTCTCCTTTAGCACCCGGGTGGTGCCGTCTTCCCCCACGAACTCGATGCGCACCGCGCCACCGTTGGCCACGGTCACCGATTTCTCATTGGAGAAGAAATCATCCGCGCCCATGGTGGCGACCGACGTTTTTGAGTCGGCAGACCAGGCCCCCATGGAGTGTGGGTTCTGGCGGGCGTATTCCTTCACCGCCTTGGGGGCGCGGCGGTCGGAGTTGCCCTCACGCAGCACCGGGTTCACCGCGCTGCCCTTGATCTTGTCGTACTTGGTCTTGGCGGTCTTTTCCTCGTCCGTCTTGGGGTCCGCCGGGTAGTCGGGCAGATTGTAACCCTGCGCCTGGAGCTCGGCGATGGCCGCCTTGAGCTGGGGGATGGAGGCGCTGATGTTCGGAAGCTTGATGATGTTGGCCTCGGCCTTCAGTGTCAACGCGCCCAGTTCGGCAAGGGCATCCGCGACGCGTTGCTCCTCCGTGAGAGACTCGGGGAAATTCGCGATGATGCGACCCGCCAGCGAAATGTCCCGGGTCTCCACCGCGATGCCGGAGTGCTTGGTAAACGCCTGGATGATGGGCAAAAAGGAATAAGTCGCCAGGGCAGGTGCTTCGTCGGTTTTCGTGTAGATGATGGTGGGGCGCTCAGACATGGTAGGACGGGACGGTGAAAACAAAACGGGGTGAATAGGGCACCCCCTTGGTGCCTGGGGTCACATAAGGCAGGTGCGGCAAGTGGTCAAAAAGCAAATGTGGGGCCGGGCAACGCGGGGATTTTTGCGCTGCTTCGCCTTGAAGAGGGATGTTTTTTCCACAACTTGTTCCAACCCCCTTTTACTTTCTGATGCTCCCGCGCCCTCTATTCCCACATCTCGCGCCAGGTTTGCTGGCTGCCGCCATCGCTCTGAGCTTCCAGCCCGCATGCGTCCACGGGCAAAGCCCCACCGCTGCGACACCCACCCAACTCTCGGCCATGCAAGAGGCGGATTTCGCCAAATGGCTGGTGGGCACCCACTGGGAATCCGAACGGCAAGGCCGGGTCAAGACCTACTGGTTCGTGACGCCGACCTTTGTGATCTGGACCTCCGGTCGTGAAGGCGGACACTCCGTGGGATTTGGTTACCGCGTGACAGGCAAAGGCTCCGTCTTCTGGAACTTCGAACCCCGCAAAGAAGCCAGCCCCAACCGGATGACGGTGGCGGAGGACCTTGTCTCTGGCACGCTAAACAACGGGACCGATGACCTGCCGCTCAAATACCTGGGCCGCCGCACGCCTCCGCCTCTGGAAAACCATACGACTGCCACGGAGTTTGAGAACTGGCTCCTGGGTCAGGAACTGCAAGGCGGCAGCACCATCGCGGTGGGCGACGACCGGCATCTGACGTGGAACGGAGAGCGGAGCCGCGGCGAGTACCGCAGCATCGTCCCCGGTGTGGTGGAGTGCGAGTGGCACAATGCGCTCGACCGGAGCCTGCTCATCTTCAGCCCGCAACAAGACAGCTACCAGTGGTACTCTTCATGGGGACAGGCTTCGGGCCCGGTGGTGGCCTCGGCCAGCGGGTCGGCCCTGCCCAAGACCGCCATGGTGAGCCCCCGCGCCCCGGTCCCTGCCCAGCAGGGGGTGACGCTCAAACGGCGCAATGCCTCCGTGGGCGGGCTGCTGGTGGTGCCACTGGGAGGCTCCCGCTACGCGGGCAAGACTTCCCGCCTTTCGATCTCCGCTTTGAAGCTGGACTATGGTGGTCCGGCCTCCGTAGCCTTCAACCAGGAAGTGGGACCGAGCATGACCACCGCTCTGGGTGAGGTGGTAAAGTTTCACTCCGTGCGGCACGATGGCGCACTGCGTGACCACCGCATGGAATTGTCCTTCGACGACAAGTACTCGCCCAAGGACGGCCCCTCTGCTGCCGTGGCCTGCGCCCTGCTGCTGGAGTCCCTGGTCACCGGGGTGGAACTCGACCCGGGCTTCTCTGTCACCGGGGACATGAACGCCGACGGGTCGGTACAGCCCATCGGTGGCGTCATCGCCAAGCTGCGCGGTGCCTCCAGAGCAGGCCAGCAGATCACCGCCATCCCATTGAAGAACCGGACCAGCGCTGTGGACCTGGCACTGGGTGAGGGCATCACTCCCTTCCTGGGGGTGCAGCTCTTCAGCATCGGCCAGTTTGACGAGGCCCTGGCACTGGCACGCAGAGATCGGGCCCCGGAGATCAGCAAGGCGATGGTGGCCTACTCGATCCTCAGCGACCAGCTTCGCAGCAACCCTGCCCTGCTCAACACCCCAGCAGCGAAGAAGACGCTGGGTGAGATCGCCGCCGCAGCCCCCAATCACGTCGCCGCCCGCCTCTTGCTCGCCATTTCTGAAGGCCGGATGCCGCGGCAGCTCAGCGCCGCCGGCTCTCTGGAGGCGGTGGACCAGACGGTGGCCGCCATCAAAGACGCCACCCGCCTGGACCTGACGACCACCAGCTCCCTGGACGGTGGCGAAGTCGCCGAAGTTCGCAACCGCCTGCAGCGCATGCGGGCACTGCTGGACAGCCGTCTGCACCCCTATGTGGATGCCTGGACGGAATGGACGACTCTGGCCGACCAGATCATCAGCCGACGCTCCGCTACGACGCAGATGCTGGCGCAGTTCAGGGCCGCGGGTCAGCGCATCGGTGCGGAGGCGCAGAAGCTGGAGGGGAACAGCGAGTTTATGGAAGAGATCATGAAGTAGCGCCCGCTCTGGAGACTGTACAGCCGAACGACCTTCCGCTGCCGCCGCGGGCATAGTCCGCTTGTCCCCACCGGCTTTGTGAGCGGAGGGAACAAATATGGCCACCCTTTCTGTCTATTCACCGTGACAGACTCGGGCGGCACCCGCACACCAAGCGGCCCTCTCTCACCAGGGTCTGCGAACACTTCGTGGCCTCGGCCCTCCCATGCGGCAGCGCAAGTCTTGTGTCTCTACGAAGCAGAAAGGCCACCCCGTCCCCGGAGTGGCCTTGCCAAAATCAACTAACTAACTCTCCACGCCCGCCTCTCAGTGGCTGTGGTCGTGACCGCAGTCTTCCTGGTTCGCTTCCACTTCTTCCACCACGGCGTGCTCCTTGAGGAAGCCGATGGCGTTCTCAATCAGGATGTCCTCGCGGAGGCGCTCGATGAGGTTGTTCTTTTTGGCGTCCTGCAGGAGTTTCTTGGGACTCACCTTCTGGCGCATGGAGATCTGGGCCAGCGCCATGCGGAGCTGGTCTTCGCTCACGCGGAGATTTTCCTTTTTGGCCACTTCGCCAAGGATGAAGCTCACCTTCACGTTCTGGCGGGCCTGCTGGGTCGCTGCGCTCACGATCTGCTCCTGGGCGTCCATGATCTGGCTCTGGTCCATGCCCTGGTTCAGCGCGTTGCGGGCGATGTCATTCGTGCGGCGCTGGGCCTCGCGGTTCACCACTTCCTGGGGAAGCTCGAACTCAAGCTTGTCAGCAAGGTGGGCGATCACCTGGTTGGTGCGCTCGTTTTCGCGGTTCTGCTGGCGGCGGGCCTCGATGCTGTTTTTCACTTCAGTGCGCACGCGCTCCAGGTCCCATTCTGGGTTGAGCTTCTTGGCAAACTCTTCGTCCAGCTCAGGCAGCACGCCTTCCTTCACGGCGTCCACCGTGGTGTGGAAGGTGACGACCTGATTGCGCAGAGCTTCGTAGGGGAAGTCCTCGGGCAGCGTCACAGCGATGTCGCGGGTGTCGCCCTTCTTGGCGCCCACCAGACCGGCGTAGAAGCCGGGCAGGAAGTTTTCCTTCTCGCTGAGCTGGAACCAGTTGCCGTCGATCTTCTTGAGATAGGCCGGAGCATCGGGATGAGCCTCTTCCACGGGCTTGCCATCCACCGAGCCAGTCACTTGCAGCACGGCGTAGTCACCCAGCTTGGACTCGCGCTCCACATCGGTGAAGGTCTGGTAGCGCTCACGCAGATGGAGCAGGTCGTGGTCCACATCGGCATCAGTCACCTCCACTTTCGGCAGCTTGACCGGGATGCCCTTGTACTCCGGCAGTTCGAACCGGGGCACCGTGCTCACCTCGATGGTGAAGGTGTAGTGGTCGTCACCATGGAGGGCCTGGTCCCGCACGTTCAGCACGCTGAGGATGTCTGCGTCACCGCGCTTGGTCGCTTCCTGGTAGCCCTTGCGAACCAGGGCGGTCTCCAGCTCTTCACGGATCTGGCCCTCGTACTTCTTCGCGACGACGGCTTTGGGGGCCTTGCCGGGGCGGAAGCCGGGCAGACGGGCCTGGCGGGCGTAGTTGGCCGTCACGTCCTCGCGCTCACGCTGCACATCGGCAGCGGGGATCTCGATACGATAGACGGCACGGCAGTTGGGCTGGGACTCAAACGTGATGTTCATGACAGGAAGCGAAGGGGGAAACACAGGCCGCAACCGCGCACGCGGCGGAGGGGGCGGTGATGGTATTCAGAAAATCAAGCTTGGCAAACAGGAATCAGTCGCCCAGGGGGGCAAGCGCAGCCCGGCTGACGATGGGCAGACCGGAGAAGAACGCTGGATTTTGCCCCGCATCGCCCCCAAAGTTACGGCCATGAATTTGCTCAAACGCCTCGAACTCTGGGTGCTTCTCGCCATCATCGTGGCCGGTCTCTCCTATGTGTTTCTCTCAGGCCCAGGTGACTCCGGTGATGAGGACGGCCCCGGCGGAAACTCAGGAACCCCAGCCGCCGCCAGCGATGCCCCACTGAAGTTCCACCGCGCCGTGGTGGAGCGGGACTATGGCAATGTGCGGCTGGACCTGGAAGTACGCGTGAAAAATGACTCTGCGGACAAGCTGACCATGCGCGCCCCGGAAGTGCGCCTGCTCACCTCTGGAGGACGGGAGATCCCCAGTTTCTTCCTCGCCTTCGACGCCATCCCCCAAGTGCCGGCCAAAACCACCCACGATGTCCAGCTCCGCTACTGGCTGGAGTCCGATGATCTGAAGCAAGGGCTCACCCTGGAAGTGCAGGGCCGCACCCTGGAGGTGAAGAGCTCCACCCCGGTGGACATCGAGGCACTGAAAAATGGCGAAAAGTCAACCTTCACCCGCGTGGACTGGAAGCCCTGATCTGACCCGTCTCATCCCTGCCCGGCGTATTTCTCTTTTATCCCGCCATGTCACCTTACCTGCTCATCGATGTCGGCAATGGTCGCACGAAGTTTGGCCTCGCCACGTCCGACGCCATCCTGGAGCAGCGAGACACGCCCACCTCCCTGCTGGTGGCAGACACCGCCCGAGCCCTGGCGACGGTGCTGACTGGCTGGACCCACGGCCTCGTGGTCGTTTCCTCCGTCGTACCCGCCGCCACGGAGCGGCTCCAGGCACACTTTGGCAGCCAGATGCTGAACCTGCGCCACGACATCCCGCTGGGCATCGGCATCCGCTATCCCAAGCCAGAATCCATCGGTGCCGATCGTCTGGCCAATGCCGTAGCCCTCGCCGCCCTGCATGGGGCCCCGGGCATTGTCATCGATTTCGGCACCGCGGTGACGTTCGACATCGTGGAAGCAGACGCTGCCTACGTGGGCGGGGTCATCGCCCCGGGCCTGCGGCTCATGACCGACTATCTGCATGAGCGCACCGCCCTGCTCCCCCAGGTGGAGCTGCGGGAGCCGGACTCCGCCATCGGCAAGTCCACTGTGGGTGCCATCCTCGCGGGGGCCGCCATCGGCTACCGCGGCATGGTGCACGGCATCCTGGAGAAGCTCCGTGAGGAGATGGGCCATCCCGAGCCCCTGCACGTGGTGGCCACCGGGGGAGATGCGGCATGGATCGCGTCACGCCTGCCAGAGATCGCCCATGTAGAGGGTGACCTCACCCTGCACGGACTGCGGATCGTGGCCAATCTGCACACCCGGCAGTCCGCCTGAGAGCCTCGGGGGGGGGAATCGCCACGGTGGCGCTTGCAACTCGTGGAAAATGCATTACTCCCAGCGCTCGCATTTTCAAAAACTCACCACTTTTTATCTATCTGATCCTATGAGTGATTCGGCTCCTGTCGCCGTTGGCGTGGACTTCGGTGGCACTTCCATCAAGCTGGGCGTGTGTCGTGGGGCCGATCTTCTGGAAGTGGATGAGCCGATCCCCACGCAGGGACATGACGGCCCGGTGGCTCTCATCCGGGTCATCGCCGACCGCATCGCCAAGCTCCAGGAGCGCCACCCGGAGATCTGCGCCGTGGGCGTGGGCGTGCCCGGGCTGGTGGACTTTGACAACGGGTTCGTGCATGTGCTGACCAACGTGCCCGGCTGGAAGGAAGTGCCGCTGAAGAAGATCCTCTGCGAGATGACCGGCCTCCCCACCGTGGTGGAGAACGACGCCAATGCCATGGCCTATGCGGAGTGGCGCTACGGCGCGGGCCAGGGCCTGCGCAATGTGGTGGCCCTCACCCTCGGCACCGGCGTGGGCGGCGGCCTCATCCTGAACAACGAGCTCTACCGCGGCAGCCAGTTCTCCGCTGGCGAGATCGGCCAGATGAGCGTCCACTACCAGGGCGTGCACGGCCACTACGGCAACTTGGGCGCACTTGAGAAGTATGTGGGCAACAACCAGATCGCCGAGTACGCGGTAAAGGTCTTCGCCCAGGCGGGTTTCGGCAAGACGGTGGCAGATTGCACCCCTCGCGCCATCGCAGAGGCCGCCCAAGCCGGCGATTCCGTGGCCATCCAGATCTGGCATGACATCGCCGAGTGGCTCGGCACCGCCCTGGCCAGTGTGGCCTGGCTGCTGAACCCGGATGCTTTCGTCATCGGCGGCGGTGTGGCCCAGGCGGGCCCCCTGCTTTTTGAGCCGCTCCAGAAGAAGATGCAGTCCATGCTTTCCACCGTCGTATGGGAAGGCTTGAAGATCCTCCCGGCCAAGTTCAGCAACGAAGCGGGCATCATCGGCAACGCTGCGCTCGCAGGCGACTCCGTGCCCTGATTCGGTGCCAGAACCCAGGAGCAGCCGCTCGTAGCTCGTAGCGTCACTTGTAAAAGTGCGGACGTGGCGCGCTCCACACACACCTTCAGAAGCAGGGGAGTGCCTCAAACGGCCGCAACGCGTTCTCACGAACGCGATCCACAACTGACACTCATCTGCACGGGTTTCGCAGGTCATCCGGAGGGGATTTTCGCGGAGAAAACCCTTGTCTTCATCGGCAGGAATTCTAATTTCTCTGCCCAGTAATACAGCCACAGCACCGCGGGCATCCCTGTCCCGCATGGCTGCCCGCCCGGCGGGCGGTGTTTCCTCTCGTCATGAACCTAGACCTACAGGACGCGGACGACCCATTCCGACTAGGCAGATTCGAGCCCCCTCCGATCGAGGAGCTCAACGGATTGATCCCGGACTTCGAGTTTGTCAGCTTGATCGACCGGGGCGGAATGGGGGCGGTATATCAGGCCAGGCAGAAAGCTCTGGGCCGCATGGTGGCAGTGAAATTGCTGCCCCCCGCCCTGCGCAACCGCCGCGTCTTCGCAGAGCGTTTCCTGCGTGAGGCCCGCATCCTGGCGAAGCTGAGCCACCGGCACATCGTCTCCATCTACGACTATGGCGAGATCCCCGGCGGCGGCAGCATGTTCTACGCGATGGAGTACGTGAAGGGGACGAATCTGCGCCACCTCATGCGCAAGGGGGAGATGACACCCAGGCAGATGCTCACCATCGTGACCCAGATTTGCGATGCGCTCCAGTACTCCCACCACAAGGGCGTCATTCATCGGGACGTCAAACCCGCCAACATCCTCATCGACGAACAGGGAAATGTGAAGGTGGCGGATTTCGGGCTGGCCAAGAAACTCGGGCTGGATGCCGACGGGCAGGGTCTCACCTCCGCCAGTGATGCCCTGGGCACGCCAGACTACATCGCGCCAGAGGCGATGACTCGAGACCAGCATGTGGACCACCGTGCCGACATCTACTCCCTGGGGGTGATGCTCTATGAAATGCTCACTGGCAGCGTGCCCCGCGGTGTAGGCTGGGATCCGCCCTCCCGTGCTGCCGGAGCAGATGCGCGACTGGATGGGGTGGTCCGCAAGGCACTCCAGACCAACCCCAACAGACGCTTCCAGCAGGTGAGCGATGTAACGCGGGCCCTGGAAGGCGTGCTGAAAACCGGCCCCATCAAGCAGGCGGACCGCGGGCCTTTTTCCCGGGTGGATGCGGGTGCGGTGACCCGGCCTTACTCGCACCTGCTCGCACCCGGCCCGCTGCCACCCGTCCACCGCCGCGTCAAGGCATGGGGTGGCGGCGTGATCGCGCTCTTCATGCTCATCGCCAGCGGGAAACTAGCCATGGATGGCAAGCTCATGCAGTTCTTCTCCCCCGGGCCCACTCCCATGCCCTTCCAGCCGGAGGACACTGCTGCGCCTCCTCCGGCGAGCATGCAGGCCCGGCAGCGATCCCTGGCGGAGTGGGTCATCAACCACGGCGGGATGGTCAACATCACCCCCGCAACCTCCAAAGTCAGCCTGAAGCCTGATGCCTCCAGTCTGGAAACACCAGTCGGCCGCCCGATGGGGGACAGGGCTGACATCCGCGACACCGCCAACCTCCCCAAGGGCGAATTCGAAGTCTGGCGGGTGAGCGTGGCACAGTGCGACAAGTTCAACGACGAAGATATGGCCGCGCTGATCAGGCACAGCGAGCATGTTGACACCCTCAACAATCTCAATCTGCACGGCGCGCAGATCTCTCCCTCCAGCCTCGCGCTCCTCATCAAGGTGGCCCCTCACCTGACCCATCTGCGCCTGACCAACACCATGGCGTTTACCGAGGACAGCGTTCATTTCTTGAAGGCGTGCACCAACCTCACGCATCTTTTTATCACTACTTCCGAGTCGGATCCCATGAATCTGGACGTAGCTGAAGACATGCGATTGGTACAGAAGTTGCAGGAATTTCTGCCAAACTGCCGCATTGCTGTGGAGTAACCGAAGTTCCTGAAGTACAATACCTCAGCCCAGATGAAGAACGCCAACCACCTACTAACCGAGGGTCGTCGTGTCCGTCGCCCGGCCCTGCCCGCCAAACTAAAAGCACGTGCGATCACCCTGCCCCTGCCGCAGAAGACGCCCGGTGCCAGCACCCCGACCCCGCTCCATGCAGCGATGCCGACGGTGATGGCGGTGGTGCCCAGTGGCACCAGTTTTTTCCGCAGGTTGTTCTCCTTCGGCTCCACGCCCAAGGCCATGCTGAGCATCGGGGCAGTCCGCTCCAGCGCCCACGGCAAGAAAGGCCGCGTCCTCTGGATCGGTGATGCCGTGGTCCCCACCGGCTTCGGCACCGTGACCCACTCCATGCTGGAGCATCTCTGCCAGGACTGGGACGTGGTGGTCTCCGGTGTGAACTACAACGGCAGCCCCCACTCCCACCCCTACACCATCCTGCCCGCCTGTCAGGGCGGCGACATGTGGGGCATCGATCATTTCCGCGAACTCTGCGCCCGGCACAAGCCGGACGCCGTCATCATCAACAATGACTGGTGGAACGTCGCAGCCTTCCTCAGGGAGGCCCCGGCTGGCGTGCCCGTCATTGCCTACATGCCTGTTGACGGCGCGAACCTCAACCCCGCCGTGGTCCCGCAGCTCAACCAGCTGGCCGCAGCTGTGTGGTACACCAGCTTCGGCCACCGCGAGGCGGTGAACGCCGGGTTCCGCGGCCCCCGGCATATCATCCCCCACGGCCTGGACACCCGCCGGTTCCGCCCGGTGGACCGCAGCGTCGCGCGTCGCCTCCTTGAGCTTCCCGTGCCGGAGAACGCCTTCATCGTGGGCAACGTCAACCGCAACCAGCCTCGCAAGCGGCTGGATCTGACCCTCCAATACTTCGCCCACTGGGTGCAGCAGCACCAGGTGCCGGATGCGTACCTGCTCCTGCATTGCGCCAAGCAGGACGTCGGCTGGGATCTGGACAGCGTGGCCCGCTACTACGGAATCGGCAACCGCCTCCTCTTCACCGGCGGCGGACATATCCGGGAGAGCGTTGACTCCTCAATGCTGCCGCTCATCTACAGCGCCATGGACGTCCAGGTCTCCACCACGCTCGGCGAGGGCTGGGGACTCACCACCATGGAGGGCATGGCCTGCGGCGTGCCCCAGATCGTGCCCGACTGGGCCGCCCTGGGCGAGTGGGCCACCCCTGCCGTCAAGGTACCCTGCCCCACCACCCTCGTGCATCCGGAGATCAACACCGTGGGTGCTGTGGCCGACAAGGACGCCTTCGTCACCTCCCTCCAGAGCCTCTACGCCGATGCCGACCGTCGTGGCCAGCTCTCCCAGCAGAGCCTGCGTTTTGCGCGCCAGAGCCGTTTCCACTGGGACGTCATCGCGCAGCAGATGGAGAAGGTGCTGGAACAGGTCATTCAGTCCAGAGCGAGGAAATCACCCCCGGCCTCACGACGTCGCGCCCTGGCGCTCGCATGAAGATCGCGTTTGTAGGAGCCTCCGGGTACGGCAATGTCGGGGACGACACGTACCCTCTCGTGTTTCAGGAGCAGTTCCGCGGTGCGGAGCTGCTCTTCTTCAACTCTGACCTCCCCGCGGAGATGCCCTCCGACCTGGACCTCGTCGTCCTGGGTGGGGGCGGCATCATCTACAACTCCGCCACCCACGACGAGTCGCCCTCCCCGCACTTCCGCTGCATGCAGTTCTACATGGACCATGCCATCGCCAGCGGCACCCCCTGGGGCTTCCTGTCCTGCGGGCTCCAGCTCCGCGCCCGCCGGGACGAGTACTTCCGCACCGACCTCGCCCCCTGGGTCCCCTATCTGCAGCAGGCAGACTTCATCACCGTCCGCTCCCCGGAATGCGTCCAGAAGATCCAGGACATTACTGGACGTAAGGACGGCGTCTCATTCTTTCCCGATGCCGCCTACCTCTACCGTACCCATGCTCCAGCCCCCCCGGCAGGTGGACGCCCCATGCTGACCGTCGTGCCCGCCGGCGTGATCAACCCCCACAACCAGCACAACCAGCACATGGTGCGGCTGGCCCGGTCCTTGGACTACGAAGTGGTCTGGATGAGCATGGGCGCCCCGGTGGATGACGGCACCCACCTCGACAACGCACAACTCCTCGACCCCACCGTGCGGATCATCAGGAGGCCCGGTCCCGCCGCGGCGTACGCCCAGATCGGTGCCTCCCGCCTCGTCTTCACCGGTCGCTATCACGGCATGATCTTCGCCCGCGCCCAAGGCATCCCTTTTTACGTGTCCGAAGACGCCCCCTACAAGATCCGCATGGAGGATCTGCAGGCCGATCCGGCTGATGCGCAGGGGCACGTGGAGACATTGAAGGCAGCGATGGAGCGGGTGCAATCGGGCGCGAAGAAATGAGAAATGAAGTGGCGCGGCAAGCCGCCGGTGCTCCAAGACGCTTCGCGACGATGCACGCGCTGGAGCACAGAACACCCATCAACTGCCGGCCCCCTCCGCCCCCCTGACGCCCTGTAGGGCAAGCGCCCCGCTTGCCGCGTGCGGCCCCCTGACTGAGGCAACCGAGGCGGTCGCCCTACAACCCAAGGTCTTCGCCAACCGGTAAAGGAGGCGGGATCTCCGGTCCCGCTCAGTCAACCAACGACTGACCCCGCACCCGCTACAGACGGCCACCCATCTCATCACCCTGCATCCCTCACCTCCTCCGCTCCCCCGCGGGGCTGGGAACCCCCGCCTCCTGTAAGCTTCGTACCCTGCTCCCGCTCTCAAGGTTCTATCCCATCACCAGCGCTGCCAAAGCGGCGTCAAGCCGCCGTCACTCCAAGACGCTTCGCGACGATGCACACGCTGGAGCACAGAACGACCATCGACTGCCGGCCACCTCCGCCCACCTGACGCCCTGTAGGGCAAGCGCCCCGCTTGCCGAGTGCGGCCCCCTTGACTGAGGCAACCGAGGCGGTCGCCCTACAACCCAAGGTCTTCGCCAGCCGGTAACTGATCCCGCACCCGCTACAGACGGCCACCCATCTCATCACCCTGCATCCCTCACCTCCTTCGCTCCCCCGCGGGGCTGGGAACCCCCGCCTCCTGTAAGCTTCCCGCCCTGCTCACACCCCAAGGTTCTATCCCATCACAGGCACTGCCAAAGCGGCGTCAAGCCGCCGTCACTCCAAGACGCTTCGCGACGATGCACACGCTGGAGCACAGAACGACCATCGACTGCCGGCCACCTCCGCCCCCTCGACGCCCTGTAGGGCAAGCGCCCCGCTTGCCGCGTGCGGCCCCCTTGACTGAGGCAACCGAGGCGGTCGCCCTACAACCCAAGGTCTTCGCCAGCCGGTAACTGATCCCGCACCCGCTACAGACGGCCACCCATCTCATCACCCTGCATCCCTCACCTCCTTCGCTCCCCCGCGGGGCTGGGAACCCCCGCCTCCTGTAAGCTTCGTACCCTGCTCCCGCTCTCAAGGTTCTATCCCATCACCAGCGCTGCCAAAGCGGCGTCAAGCCGCCGTCACTCCAAGACGCTTCGCGACGATGCACACGCTGGAGCACAGAACGACCATCGACTGCCGGCCACCTCCGCCCCCTCGACGCCCTGTAGGGCAAGCGCCCCGCTTGCCGCGTGCGGCCCCCTTGACTGAGGCAACCGAGGCGGTCGCCCTACAACCCAAGGTCTTCGCCAGCCGGTAAAGGAGGCGGGATCTCCGGTCCCGCTCAGTCAACCAACGACTGATCCCGCACCCGCTACAGACGGCCACCCATCTCATCACCCTGCATCTCTCACCTCCTCCGCTCCCCTGCGGGGCTGGGAACCCCCGCCTCCTGTGAGCTTCGCACCCTGCTCCCGCTCTCAAGGTTCTATCCCATCACCAGCGCTGCCAAAGAGCCGGGACGGCTCTTCTGCATTCCAATCCCCCATTACTCCCCTCCTCCATCCCCCGCCCCACCACAAAAAAGAGCGCACCCTTCCAGGTGCGCCCTCACAGTAAGTTCTATCAAACGACTCGCCTGCTCCCTCCGCTTACTTCGCATCCGGATTCGGCTCTGCACTGCCCTCGGCCAGGCCGAGGGCCCACTTGATGCCGCCAAGGATGTGGGCCTGGTACTGCTGGGCCAGCTCCACGGAGTTTACGCGGCCTTTCATCTCCGGATCGGCGCTCCAGAGGTCCTCACGATGGCCGAGGGAGGTGTAGAACACGTTGCCTTGGCCGGCTTTACGAGCCCAGGCCACGGGGAAGAAGCCAGTCTCCTCCGTCTTGTTTGGGTGGTGGCGCATATGCCAGAGGGAGCGGATCTTGCTGCGGTCCTGGCTCTTGATAAGGTACATCTCCTCCTGCTTCAGGTTCCAGGTCTCACCGATGCCAGCGTTGGCCGGGTGCTTGGTGTCGGCGGCTACAAGGTCTGCGGGGACCTGGGCACCGTGACCGGCGAACTCACCCTGGAGCATGCCGATGTAGCCGGTGAACTTGTGGAAGGTATCGCTGGCAGAGTGCATGCCGATGAAGGCGTGGCCTTCTTCGATCCACTTGATGAAACCTTCCGGATCAGGCAGCGGGAGATCGCCGGTGGTATTGGCGAAGATGACGCCATCGATGCCCTTGGCCTTGAGGTTCTCAGGGCTCAGCTTGGCCAGGGCGGCCTTCATCTGGGTGTCGAAGTCTGCCTGTGCGGCCTTGGCCTGGGCCTCGACCTCCGGCGTCCACTTGGCCATGGCGGCCTCATAGGCCTTGATTTCCTTGTCGTACTTCTCCCTGGCCTTCGTGTCGGCGTCCGAGGCCAGGTCCTTGGGCTTGTTGGGCTTCTTCGGCACCTGGACTTCCGGCTGCTTGCAGGTGTCCACAATGGTGTAGGCCTTGGAACTCTCTGCGAGCTGGGCCAATGTCTTTTCCGCGAAGGGGATGGAGCTGTGGCGGAAGCCGGTGGTGGTGGTCACCAGGATGACTTTCTTGGCCTCAGCAGCATGGCTGGTGACCGGCATAAGCCCGGCGGCTGCAGCCAGGATGGCCAGAGTCCAGGAGAAGGTGCGACGTTTCATAAGGTGCGTGGGTGAGTTAGGTGCTCTGAAAGGTGATTGCGACAAGGGCGGAGTTTAACGTCCCAGCCAGCGGCTTTGAATCACAGAAACCAAAAAACCACGGCCACCCAACAGGATGGTCCGTGGTTTTTTGAACAGAGCAGACACCGTCGTGAGGCGGTCCTCAGCCAAAGATGCCCGTGATGGGCTGCCCTTTGTCCGCCACCGTGAAGGGGCGCTTGCTCGGGGAGTAGATCACCTGGTCCAGGGGCAGGCCCAGCGCGTAGCCGATAGTGGCGTTCACATCCGGGATCTCGATCTTGTTCTCTGCCACCTCGCGACCTTCCGCGTCGGACTTTCCATATGTCATGCCGCCCTGGATGCCGCCGCCAGCCATGATGCCGGAGAAGACCTTCGGGTAGTGATCGCGACCCACGTTCTGGTTGATGGTCGGCGTGCGGCCGAACTCAGACATCAGCACCACCAGCGTCTCCTTCAGGAGGCCGCGGGCGTTCAGGTCGGCGAGCAGGGAGGAGAGACCCTTGTCGAGGGTCTCGCACAGTTCCGGCACCCGGACGAAGTTGGCCGTGTGAGTGTCCCAACCGCCCAGCGACACTTCCACAAAACGCACGCCGCGCTCCACCAGACGGCGGGCGAGCAGACAGCCCTGGCCGAAGGCCTCGGAGCCATAAGCCTTGCGCAAATCCTCGGGCTCCTCCGTGAGGTCGAAGGCCTTCAGATCCTCGCTCTTCATCATGGAGATGGCGTTGTCGTACATGTCCGAGTACGCCTTCACATTCCGGTGCGGGAAGGTACTGCGGAACTCCTTGTCCAGATCGTCCGCCAGGGACATGCGGGAGGCAAAGCGCTCCTCCGTGAGGTTGCGCTGGATTTGGACGTTCTTCAGCCCCGCCTCCGGATTGCCCACGAAGAGCGGATTGTTGCCCGCCGGGAAGAAGCCAGCACCGGGATGGCGGCTGTCATTGCCCACGTACACATAGTTGGGCAGAGTGCTGTTGCCACCGCCCTGAAAGACGTTCAGCCACGCGCCCATGCCGGGGTGGCGGATGGTGCCCCGCAGCGTGTAGCTGGTGTGCATGAAGTAGTTGCCCTGCTCATGCGCCCCCTGCGTGGAGGTGATGGAGTTCAGCACGGCCACATGATGCATCTGCTGTGCCGTGAGCGGCAGGTACTCGGAAACACGCAAGCCATCCGCGCTGGTCTTGATCGGCTTGGTGGGACCGGCGGTTTCCACCCCTTCTTTCGGATCCCACGTGTCCAGATGGCTCTGCCCACCAGACATGTACAGGTAGATCACGTTCTTGGCCGTGGCCACCTGCTTGAGCTTGGACGATCCCTCAAAGGCGGCGTGCGCCTGGGGGGTGAAGACCTCCGGCAGCAGACCCACCCCGAGGAGGGAGCTCGCCGTGCGGGCAACAAACTGGCGACGATTGATCTCGTCTGAGCGAAGCAGTCGGTTATTCATGGTAGCGGGTGCGCTTGATTAAACGGGCGGGTGAGGAAATAAACTGACGAAATACTTACTGGATGAAAATGAACTGCTGGGTGTTGATCAGCGCGTAGATGAGGTCTTCCATCGTGTTAAGACCTTTGTCCTGGGCCTTGCTCCAGACTTCCCGCTCCTTCGGCGTGGGCTTGCGGGAGAGCAGCGTCATGTACGCGGCATCCACCTTGTCATCGGGATACGGGGCTTTGTTGATGGTCAGCATCAGCTGGGAGTACTGGTCCATGATCTGCGGCAGGAGCGGGCTGTTCATCATCGCCAGCGCCTGGGGCACGGAGGCATCATAGTTGGCGTTCTCGATCGTCTCACGGTCGCTCTGGCCGAACTCACGCAGGTAGTGCCCACGCGGGGCGGGGGAGTCGATCTCCGCCGAGCGTAACCACTGGCGCATCTGGGCCACGCGGGACTTCGCATAGTCGCGCACCTTTTTCTCTGGGATGCCGTAGTACCCAGCCTCGTCCAGCAGCACCTTCTGCTGGGCCTCGCGCTCCTCGCGGATTTGCTCATCCGTCTTGGGTGCCTTGTCATAGCCGGGGATGAGCACCTTGGTATCGATGCCCATGCTGGCTTCCATCGGATTCATGGCCATCATGGAGCTTGCCCCATCCGCCATAGCTGGTCCGGTGGGAGCAGCGGCACCGTCCACGGCGGCCAGCGTCGCGGAGGCCTCGGGGGTCGCCGTCTTGCCGCTCACATTGGAGGCCAGCTTGCGCATGGCCGGGACGACGATGTTCGTGTTCACGGACTGACGGGCGACCCGTTGCAGTTCGTTGGATTCGCGGCCCAGTTCACGGGCTTTCTCTTTGTCACCATCAGCACGGGCCTGGGCGATCAGCTTCTGTAGCTCCGTGAGCTTGGTGGATTGTTCCTTGAACTTCTGGCCGGCCACTTCGGCCCCCTTCAACATCTCTTCAGGCGTCAGGGTGTCCAGCGAGTCGCTGTACTTCTTGGCCGCCGCGATGCGTTGCTCAGCCTGCTCGCGCACCGGCAGATTGGGCATGTCCGGCGTGGGATTGATGAGGGCTACGAAGGAATCCCACATCTGTTCAGCCGACATGCGGCGCAGGACGGGACCGGTAAAGTGATAGGGCATGCCAGCGGGGATCTCCTCACGGGTCACGGCGCTCTGATAGGCGCGGGTGTTGAAGAGCGTCCGCAGGTAGGCCTTCATGTCATAGTTCAGGCTCACCATCAGGCCCTCCAGGTGCTTCATCAGTTCCGGATTCATCGCCACAGTACTGTCCATGAGCTCATCCACGGGCTCAATGAGGCCCATGCCAAAGGTCTTTTTCCACAGCCGGTTTGCCACCACATTGGTGAAACGGGGGTTGTCCCGGGAGGTCATCCAGGTGGCATAAGCCTCCAGCTGGCCCTGGCCTTCCTTCTTTTCCACCGCCTTGCCCATCATCGAGGCAGGGGCCACAGCGGACTTGGGTTTGGCATCAGTGTACTGATAGTCATGCGGCAGGCGCAGCTCGCGACGCTCGTTGAAGCTGGCGTCCGTGTAGCGCACGGGGTCACGCAGACGGGTCAGCGCCTCATTCACATAGCGGGACTCTTTGCGATACTCTTCCCGCGCCTTGTTGGCGGCGTCTTTGCCGTGGGCTTTCTCGATGTCGCGGATGGCTTTTTCCCGGTCGCGCAGCAGATCGCGGACCCCCGTGAGAGCCCCGCCGTTGTAGTCATTGGCCTCCACCCCGTAGGTGAAGGCGGCCATTTCATAAAACTGCTTCTGTGACCACTTGTCGAAGGGGTGGTTGTGGCACTGGGCGCACTCCACACGTGTGCCCAGGAAGATGCGCACCGTGTTGGCCATGTTGTCCAGCGGCATGCCGCGGTCTCTCATGTAGTAGCCAATGGCCCCGTTCTCCCAGGAACGGCCCTGCGCGGAAACCATCTCCCGCACAAACTGGTCGTACGGCTTGTTCGTGCGCAGGCTGTCCTTGATGAAGCTCGTGTAGGCCGTGCCGGTGATCGCTCCCGCCTGGCCATTGCTCTGGGCCCGCAGCACATCCGCCCAGAAGTTGTAGAAGTGCTGCACATACCCTTCACCCGCCAGCAGGCGGTCGATGAGCTTCTGCCGCTTGGCCGGATCCTTTGAGTTGAGATACTCCTCCGTCTCACGGTAGGTCGGGATGCGGCCCACAATGTCCAAGTGGATGCGACGAACAAACATCTCGTCTGAAACCGGCTCATTGCCCTTGAGCTTGTTCTTCTGCCAGTCGGCCGCCAAAATGGCGTCAATCTGCGCCGCCGCCTTGAGAGGATCTGGCTTGGCGGCAGGCAGCGTTCCCGCCACGGCAAAGGCAAGAATAGCAAGGCAAGGCGTGAGCGTCTTCATCTTGGGCTTAAAAACGATGGATGTTTTTCTTTCTATCAGTAAGAACTATACGGTGTATGGAGCTCCAACGGAGGTGAATGGATCAGTCCGCCCTGTGATTTGATCGGCAAAAAAGGTCCTGTGCCTGATGGCGGGCGGCTTGCAGGCCGCGTGAGGAGACCGATGCTGCAGGCCATTCCGGCCGCGACCTCACGGAAAAGGCCGCACATTAAGTCCATGCAGCTGAGCAAGATCCACCATGGCTGCCGCAACGTATCCCCCCAATCCGGCAACATGCGCACCAAGGCAGAAGGGGTTGCGAGCCCGCCCGCCCTTGCCATGATAGCGGCTTTCCCCGGGTCTTTCCTGAACGGGAACCCTCCTTAAAATCCCCACACCCCTCACTTTTTTCTCCGATGAAACTCGTTTCCTGGAACGTCAACGGCATCCGCGCCTGCATGGACAAGGGTCTGCGCGAATACCTCACCGCCTGCGATGCCGACGTGATCTGTCTGCAGGAGGTGAAGGCCATGGAGGAGCAGGCCGGGCTGGAGTGGTTCAAGGACTATCAGGTCGTCTGGAACGCCGCCCAGAAGAAGGGCTACTCCGGCACGGCCATTCTCACCCGTCAGCCGATCAAGTCCCACGCCATCGGCATGGGCATCGATGAGCATGACAAGGAAGGCCGCGTCATCACCGTGGAGTTCCCCGACTACTACGTGGTGAACGTGTACACGCCCAACGCCCAGGCTGAGCTGGCCCGCCTGCCGTATCGCCTGCTTTGGGATGATGCTTTCCGCCTCTATCTCAAGAACCTAGAACAGACCAAGCCCGTGCTGGCCTGCGGTGACCTGAACGTCGCACACAACGAGATCGACATCGCCCGGCCCAAGGAAAACCGCTTCAGCCCCGGCTTCAGCGATCAGGAACGTGCCAGCTTCGGCAAGCTGCTGGAATCTGGCTTTGTGGATACCTTCCGCCACTTCGACTCCCGTCCCCATCAATACTCCTGGTGGAGCTACCGCGCCAATGCCCGCGGCAACAACGTGGGCTGGCGCATCGACTACTGGCTCGCCTCCCAAGGACTGAAGGACGGCCTGAAAAGCTCGATCATCCGCCCAGACATCCACGGGTCAGACCATTGCCCGGTGGAGCTGGTGATGGGGTGAGGTGCGGGGACTAGGGAGTGAGGGAGTATTGAGTGGGGGCCAAGCAGATTGCGACGCCGGAGCCCCCTCCCTTCAGCCTGCCCCAAGCTCCAACAGCCCCAGCGCCTCCCCCTCTGCCACGCCGCCCCCAACACCGGTCGTAGTTGTCCACGTAAGGAGGCACTAACTGAAGCTTCTACGGCTTGAATCTCGCGACCGAACTCCACCCGCCCAACGCTCCGCTCCCCACCGCCCAAGCGGACACTTTGGCCTCTTGATCCTCTGCCCGGCCTCGCCGCCAAAGACCGGGAAATTTGTGCCTCCTTACGTGGACAACTACACCGGCATTGGGAGTTGAGCCGAAGAGGGCAAGTCCCAGGCCCATTGGCCGCTGAGGCAGGCTGAAAAACTTGCTTGCTGCAAGGGTTGAACCAAATGCCCCGGTTCCAGCTCCCGCATCACCAAGCGTACCCAAGAGCCGGGACGGCTCTTCTACTTTGCCCGAGGCGTCACTTCCACGAACCCCTCCCACCACCGCCCCCCAACAAAAAACCGCCGGCACCTCATCGGCACCGGCGGTTCGAGTCCTTCACATCTCAGACTCTTAACTTCTAACCCATAACTCTTAACTCCCACCCCATCACACCTTCCACTCACCGCGGTAATCCCGCGTCAACCACTTGGGATCGCCACCGCTGACGATCTGGTTCTTGATGGGGTCCCACTTCAGGTTCGCACCGTAGTAGTAGCCGATGTTGAGCAGGTGGCAGGCGATGGCGCTGCTGGCACCGATACCCACGTCACACACAGGCTTCTGGCGGGACTTGATGCAGGCCAGGAAGTCCTGGATCTGGTCCTTGCTGTTGTACAGCTTCACCTTGGCGTTGGTGAGAAACTCACGCTCCATCAGAGTGTACTCACGCTGGAGGGAGGTGCCCTTGTCGAGATCCTTGTCCCAGAACTTGGCCTTGGTCTTGCCGCCGAGCACGAGCTCGAACTTGCCGCGGTTCACGTGCACCTCCCCTTCGGTACCGAAGAAGCTGCACCCCTTGCCGGTCACGTGGTTGAGGATCACGCCGTTCGCATACACGAGCTGGCCACCCTTCTGGGCGGTCTGCCAGTCGGCCGGCGGACGCAGTTCCACCGGGCCGTTCTCATCCATGCCGAGGCCCCACTGGGCAATGTCGATGTGGTGGGCACCCCAGTCGGTCACCATACCGCCGCCATACTCACGGGAGTAGCGCCAGCCCATGGGGAAATTCTTGGAGACACCACGGGGGCTGAGCTCCGAGTTGTACGGACGAACCGGAGCTGGCCCAAGCCAGCGGTCCCAGTCGAGACCGGGCTCCAGGGGCTCCTCGGGCAGGGCGCAGGGCTTGGCCGGGCCGCCGAAGGAGGTGTCCACCGTCTTGATCTCTCCGATGACGCCGTTGCGCACCAGTTCACAGGCGATGCGGAACTCCGCGCTGCTACGCTGCATCGAGCCGGTCTGGAGGATCCGGTTGTTCTTCCGCACCGTGTCCACCAGGGTGACGGCCTCGTGGATGTTGTGGGTCAGCGGCTTTTCGCAGTACACGTCCTTGCCGTTGGTCACGGCGGAGAGGCTGATGATCGCATGCCAGTGGTCGGGCGTGGCGATGCAGACCGCGTTGATGTCCTTGTTCGTGGTGATCTCACGGAAGTCGTTCACCGCCTTGCAGCTGGTGTTGCCATAGGCTTTGTCCACCTTGGCCTTGGCGTCCTCGCGCCGGGTGGTGTCCACGTCGCAGACGGCGACCACCTGGACGTTCGGATACTGAAGGAAGCGGCTCAGGAGGCCCCCCATCTGCTTGCCCATGCCGATGAAACCCATGACGATGCGCTCATTGGGAGCGGCGTCCTGGGCCCAGGTGCGGCCGGGGATGAAAAACGGAGCGGCAACGCCGGCGGTCGCAGTCTGCAGGAAGCGACGACGGCTGGAGGAGGAAGGTGCGGACATGGAGACGGTGTAGATGAGTTGGTGAGGGGACAACCCTACGCTGGCCGGGGGGCGTTCTTGCATCCACACGCTGCCATTTCCCGCCCGCTCTGCCCCAGAAAGCAAGCGGGGCAGGCTTTTTCAGCCTGCCCCACGGGACTCTTGAAGATTTGTGTGCCTGGACTGGCTTATAGGACGGCCAGTTTCGGGCTCACTGGCACGGGCTCACCGCCGCGGCTCAGGTAGAGCTTGTAAACCTGCTTGCTCAGGTGCGTCCAGGAGAAGAACATCAGCGCCTGGGCCAGGAACATCCCGACGCAAAAGGCGAAGAACCCGATGAAGGTCAGCAAAGATCCCGCCACCAGCACGAACAGGGAGGCCATGAGAATCTCCTTCCACATCATGAGGGCGAACTTCTTGATGAAGTTGATGTCGAACGCCTGCACAAAGTCCTGCACCAGCGAGGCACGAATACTGAGCGGCATCATGATGAGGGAGAGCACCGCAAAGATGCCGAAGTACACCACCAGGGAGATGAGACTCATGATCAGGGCGAAGAACCCGCCTACGACCCCGTTGGAATCTGAGAGCAATGCGGTGAGGATCATGATGGGGATGAAGAACACCAGCCACAGCACCAGGCCGACGCCGATGCCGACCGCCGCCGTGGTGAGCATCGGCCACAGGCCGCGCTCCAGGTACTTGCCCAGTTGATTGAAATCAAAGTCCGGGAAGGTGACGAAGTCCTCGTCGTTCTGGCGCATGTAGAAGCCGGTGACCAGCCAGCCGGCCAGAACGATGAAACCAACGAGCGGGATGATGCTGGACACCAGGGCACACAGACCGGCGAAGATCAGGTTGGTGACCCACTTCGGGCTCTTGAAGAAGTCAGTGATGGATTCGACAAATTTCATGGCGGGATCGTGACGGGAAAACAGGTGTTGTTGACAGAGGGAGCGTGGGAACTGATGAGGGATGAGGCGGAAAAACTTTTTCAGGACCCTTACAGACCGGCCTCGTCCTTGGCGAGGGTGAGGTTGTCACTCAGGGCTCCCAGCGTGCGGTCAAACCCACGCTGCTTCACACGGAAGGCCTCTTCAGAGGGCGTCTCCTTGAGCCGCTCCAGATCGCGTTTGCAGTAGTCCAGCTGCAGCTTGAAGGAATCAATGCGCATTTTGAAATAATCCCGCGTGGTGATCGCAGCGCCGCTCTCCACGAGCACGTCGATCTCCGCTTCCATCGTGGCGATGGCCGATTGGGCCTTCTTCAGATATTCCTCCTTGCTCAGGCGAAGGTTGTCCTTCGTCCGCTCCCAGAGTTCTTTGCTTTTGATCTCTGTTTTGTTGGCCGCCTTGGACACTTCGCCAATCACCTTGTCGAGCATGTTCTTGGCTTTGTCCGCCGTGGTCTTGTCCACGAGGGGTTTGTCCTTTTCCTTCTCTTGGGCGTGGCCAGCAAGGGGCGCGCTCAAGGCGAGTGCAAGAAACGGGACGGCAAAAAGGGCGGGGAACGATTTCATGACAGGTGCGTGTAGCAGGTGACCGTGTGCAGTATCTACGCCGATTCTTGTGCATATTGGTCCCCTTTGCGACACGCAAAATGAAAAAAGGCTTCACCTTTCTTTCGTTGACGCGGGCAAACGCGGCCACCACCACACCAGTGCCGCACAATTAAAGAGGCACGCATCTTTGACCAGACCACCAAAAGGATCATGCAGAGCCTCTGGATGGCTCGTGATGACCAGCACCATGAGCACCAGCACGGCCAGCGTGGAGATCAGGGCCGCCGCACGCTCCCAGATGCCGCTCATGATGCCAAAGCCTGCCAGGATCATGGCCATCCCCAGCCAGTAGAGCGTCTGCTCTGGCGAGCCCCACCACCAGCCGCTGCGGCGCACCATTTCAAACTGAGTGGCGGAGGGATGCAGAATCTTCGGGATTAGCCCCTCCCAGACCCACACCAGCCCGATGGAAAAACGGGCTGAGGTCTTGATCCATTGCAAGCGGCGGAAGTCCCGCAGACTCACGGGCACAGTGACGGGTTCCGGATCGACGATGGCTTTGTGCATGTTCATGGTGTTGGAAAAAAGGTTGATGTTGGATCGCGGCTAAATCTTGCTGGGGCGGCTCATCCACACGCCCGGAGATCCTGGTGAATAGTGCGCGCCGCGCAGGCGGGCTCCCTCGAACCAGGCGCAATGGCCCCGCAGGAGTCTGTCATCCAGCACCTCCGGCACCACCTCCACCTGCGGCCACGGCGGGTGCCAGATGCGGAAGCGCCGCTTCCACCCCAGCCACTCGGTGAAGGCGCTGTAGCGCTCCATCAGAAACTCGGTGAGGCTCCCCGCCACACACGACGCAAACGGCCCGCTCACAGGTGCCCGGTAGCGCAGACATCCGGTGCTGTACGCATCCTCCACGCACCCGGTCAGCTCACCTTCCTCATGCCGGTGATCGTAGCGCAGCCTCCCCAGCCGATAGGGCAAACCGAACACCGGTCGCCCCAGCCCTACCGCCAAACGGTTCGGCAGCCACTCGTGCAGGAAGTGAATGCCCTCCTCGACATCCGGCCCCTCTCCCACATGGGATCTCACATAGGTCCGTACATTCAGGAACTCATGCGTGGCGATCGGTCGCAGCATCCAGGAGGTCCAGCGCCCGCCCCGCCTTGGGGCCATGTCCCGCATGGTGAAGGCCACCAGGCTCACATAGGCACGCCCTTCATGCAGATCCAGCGGGAAGGGCACCCAGGGCTGAAGTGCGGTGGGATCCACCTCGTAGTGCAGCATCAGCACCCGCTCCCAGTCGGCGGTGAGCAGGGGCTCGCCCAGGCCACCCTGCAACAAACGCTCGCGTCCCGCCGCGCTGGGCAGCCAGCTTTTCAAAGGGGCCGCCATCGAAGACATAGGTGTCTTCATAAGACCCTCCCGGTTTGTAGCGCCGCCATGGCGTACACGGTGGTCCACGCGGCATAGCCAAAGAACAGCACCCAGTGAATGACGGTGCGGCTGGGGATGCCACGCCAGTGGGCCGGGCTGTAGTGCGTCCACTGCAAGACACAGCGGATGCCCCAGAAGAGGCCCATGGCCCCGCACAACCAACGGGACAGCTCTGTGGGGGCATGCGCCATCTCCGGTGCGAACCGCCACGTCAGCACACCCCAGATGATCAGCGTGATGCTGATGAACCAGGAGTGAATGGTGAACACATCCCGGACCAGCAGCGACATGCGGGAGATGTCCCCCTCCCACTTCATGATCCGCGGGAGGAAGAAGCTCAGCACAGCCAGCCCCAGCTGCAGGACGGCGACAAAACGGAGCAGGGCTTCGAGGTGGGTGAAGGCGGTCTGGATGAGCGTGTTCATGATGGGCAGGTGGGAAAGGGAGGTTCGGGGTCGGGATCGAATGGATGCAGTTGTGGGAAACAACTCAGTCGCGGTCAAAGAGCTGCCGGAGGGCCTGGCGGAGATCGGTGTGATGAAACTCGAAGCCCTCCGCCAGCAGCCTTGCCGGAGCACCCCGGCGGCCCGTGAGGGCCAGGACCGGCTCCGTCCGCAGGAACCAGCAGCCCAGCGGCACCAGTAAGGAGGGCAGCGCGGGCGACCACGGCCGGTGCAGCGCCCGGCGCAGCTCCCGCATGAAGGCGGCATTCGGCACCGGACCGGGGCTGGTGGCGTTGTACACGCCCTCCATGCCGGGGTCGTCCATCGCGCGCTCCCACAGCCGGATCATGTCCGCCCCGTGGATCCAGCTGATGTACTGCCGCCCGCTGCCGATCGCTCCACCGAGGAAACAACGCGCAAGGTTCACCAGCATCCGCAGCGCGCCTCCGCCGTGACCCAGCACGAAACTGATGCGGTAGAGCACCTTCCGCGTGCCGGGGGTGGCCTCCGCCGCAAAGGCCGCCTCCCATTTCAAACAGGTATCCACCGGGATGCCCGCACCGGGAGCAGTCGTTTCATCGCACTCACGTTCGCCGGCATCGCCATAGATGGCCAGGGACCCCGACTGCACCCAAGCGCCGGGCGGACGCTTGCAGGCCCGGATGGCCGCGCCAATGGCCCGCACCGAGTCCACCCGCGAGTCATTGATCTCCTGGAGCGCGGCCGGGGTGTAGCGGCAGTTCACATTCTTTCCGGTGAGGTTCACCACCGCATGGGCTCCTTCCAGCTCCCAGGCCCAGGCAGGCTCCACGGTGCGACCGTCCCAGCGCACCCAGCGACCAGGTGCCCCGGCGGGTTGGGGCGCGCGCGCCAGGATGACCACCTCCACGTCCCGGGCGGCCAGGCTGCGGGCCAGCGCCAGGCCCAGGAAGCCGCTGCCGCCGGCAAGGATGACTTTGAGTTGTTGTTTCATGGATGCTGATGACAGGGGTGAAAGGTGTAGAAATCGAAGGCGAAGCCCGGCTGCAGGGCCGCCAGGGTGTAGGTGAGCGTGAGGAAGATGAAGACCACCGTGAGCAGGTGGTAGCCCAGCTTCAGCCAGCCGTTCGTGAGATAGGCCCGCGCATCAAAGATGAAAAACTGCACCAGCAGGCGCGCGCCCCAGAACACTGCCGTCATCCCCGCCAGACTGCGGGCCACCGGCGCGCCCCGGGCCATCTCCGGCGCATGCAGGAGCGTCATCGTGCCCAGGCTCACGATCATGAGCACGATGAAGACGCCATACACCCAGAAGAGCGTGCGCAGGAACGCGGGCAGCGGCTTGAGCACCGACTTCCAGTCCAGCACCACCGGGGTGAGGGCGCTGGCGCTCAGAATCGCGAAATGCATCGCCCCGGCGAAGTAGAGCGTGTTTTCCAGGGTCAGGAGCGATTTCATGGCAGGGCATGGATGAAGTGGAGGAACGGGAGGATGACCCGCTCCACGAACGGCGGAGGAAAGAGGAGGAAGAGCGGTCCCAGCGTGAAGGCGTGGGTGAAGATCCAGCGAGGCAGGAGATGCCTGGGCCCGGCAACCGCAGCGCTTCCCGGAAACAACTGGCGCTCCAGAGTCATGCCGAGCGCCTGGATGAGGAAATAAGTGAGCGGCAGACCGTAACCCGCCCCGGCGGGCACGGTGATGACGAGCTCATGCACCAGCCCGGAGGCCAGGAACACCGCCAGCGTGGCCACGTGCCGCCCCCGACGGCGCAGCACCGGGCGAAAGATCCAGCGATGGGCCAGGTCCCGGAAGGCCCGGTTCCACCGCTGCCCCCAGAACTCTGCCAGCGACAGCGCCAATACCGGACGGTCCATGATGGGCCGCACCCGCCGCCCCTGCCGCTGCCAGCACCCTGCCAGCAGACGGAAGACGCCAAAGTGCAGCACCAGCACCAGCCCCACCATGGCCACCCAGCCCGCCGCGAGCGGCGCGTGCAGATGCCGGGCCACACCCCAGATCAAACCAGCCCCCAGCAGAACAGACAGCAGCCCCGCCCCGCCCGCCACCGTGCGGCCCGGAGCCGCCCCACGCCGGAAGAAGGCCTCCGCATCCATGCCCGGCCACAGTGCCATCCAGGCCACCTCCTCCCATCTCATAGGCGCTGGCAGTACCCGGCCCAGGGCGGCCCGCATGGCCAGCTTCCCGGCCAGGAACACCCCGCCTGCCAGCAGCCACATCACGGCCCAGCGGGGCATGGGTTCAGCGATGGCGATCTCGGCGATCATATCTGTAATTTCGGAAAGTAACGAAATTGAAAATCAAAAAAAGGGGGCACCCTCAGTACTAACCGCCCAGGCCCAAGAGCTTGAGCGTCTTCTCGCCCATGCGGGCGATCTTCACCAGGGACCCCGTCGGCAGGCGGTCGAGCTGGGAGGAGAAGGTCGTGGCCACCTCAAAGAAATCCCGCATCTCCTGCAGGCGCTCCCGCACATGGGCCTCACCGGCCTTGGCCTTGCCCCCGCTCTCCTGCAGGCAGTCGTCCAGCAGCCTCACGGTCGGGTCCACCTCGCGGCGACGACGCTCGTTGACGATGACGCGGAACATCTCGAAGACGTCCTTCATGCTCTCGAAGTGATCCCGCCGGTCCCCCGGCAGGTGCACCATTTTCACAATGCCCCAACCCTGCAACTCCCGCAGCGCCACGCTGACGTTGGAGCGCGCCAGGTCCAGGATCTCGCAGATTTCCTCCGCATGCCGCGGCTTCTCCGAGAGGAAGAGCAACGCGTGGATCTGCGCCATTGTGCGGTTGATCCCCCAGCGCACACCCATCTCCCCCCAGTGGAGGATGAACTTTTGGGCGGTGGGCGGGAGGTCTTTCACGAGGCCAGGGGTTCAGCTAAATTTTCGCTCTTTCGGTTAAGACAGAAATAACCGAATATAACATTCCTGTCGAGGATTTTTTTCACCAGACCGCCCTGCCCAAAAAACAGCCAGCCCCTGACCGCTTGCGCAGACCGGGGCTGTCTGGCGTGTTTTCCATGAACTGCCGCTGATACGGCCTTGCCCGACAAAAGCCCAGAAGGTCTGCTCGGGAGGTGACAGGAATACCCACATCGATCGTGCGACTGAGCGGGGCTGGGAACCCCCGCCTCCTATAACCGGGCCGCGGCTGTTCAAAGTAGTCCAAAGCTTTGGCTCGGCATTGAAAGTCGTGACTGGTACGACTGACGCACGGAAGAGCTGGACTACGTTGCCCCCTCCCTGACCTCAGGTCTTCTGTCTTGTGTCTCCCGCGCAGCGGGCCCAACTGAGCCCAAACCGCGCCAGATACTTCTTCAAGCGATCAGCATCATTCGACTTCGCCTTCGACTTCCGCGACACCGTGAAGAGCTTCCGCCCCGCATCCGACAATGAAACGGAGTCCCGGCACACCCGCACCACATGCTCCAGCTGCACGAGGTCAAAGGGGTCGATCTCCGCGCAGGCCCCGTCACCCAGCAAAGAAGGAAGGAGTTTGCAAGGCACGGCCGCTTTCCCCTCCTCCCCGGGGCGCAGCCAGGCGTCCTTCAGGCGACTGATCTCAGCCTCCACACACTCCTCGGTGATACGGCCCCGCGGTGCCAGGGTGGCCAGGCGGGTCACCGCCGCGTTAAGATCGCGGAAGTTGGCACTCCATCTGGCCTCGGCGCTCAGGGCGAACTTGAGAAACCGGTCACGCGCTTCTTTGTTGAACCGCACCTGCTTGCGCTGCCCGCGGGACAGACGCTCCAGCTCGTAGTCGAGGTTGGGCCCGATGTCCTCCCGCCGCTCTGCCAGACCCGGCAGGGCGAAGGTCCAGAGGTTGATGCGGGCGAGGAGGTCTTCCCGGAAAGTTCCTCGAACCACCTCCGCCCGGAGGTCGCGGTTCGTGCCCGCAATGAGCTGGAAGTCACTGCGCACCGGCTTGTCCGAGCCCAGCGGGAGGAAGGTCTTGTCCTCCACCGCACGCAGCAGCATGGCCTGCTCATCTGCGCCCAGCTCCCCGATTTCATCCAGAAAAATGAGCCCCTTGTCCGCCTCCTTGAGCAGGCCGGGACGGTCAGTCTGGGCGCCCGTGAAGGAGCCCTTGCGATGCCCAAAGAGCGCGGACATGGCCTGGTCCCCGCGCAGGGTGGCGCAGTTGACTTCCACAAACCTCCCCGCCAGCCCGGAGCGCTGCTGCCGCAGTTCGTAGATGCGGCTGGCCAGGAGGGACTTGCCCGCCCCGGTCGGGCCCGTGAGCAGCATGGGGTGCGAGGAATTTACCGCCACCTGCTCAATCTGCCCGATGAGCCGGTTGAACGCCGGATTGCGCGTGGCGATGCCGCTCTTCAGGAAATCCAGCGTCTGCTCCTGCTCCTGGGCGAAGCGCGTGGCAATGCGATCGTACTTGGAGAGGTCCAGATCGATGATCGAGTACTCGCCCGCCGGGGTGTCCCCGCGGTTCGTCCCCCGCGGGGGCGAACTCTGCAGAATGCGCGCCGGCAGGTACCGGGCCTCATTGAGCAGGTACCAGCAGATCTGCGCCACGTGCGTACCCGTGGTGAGGTGGATGAGGTAGTCCTCCGCCTCGGCGTCAAAGGGATAGGCCCGCACCCAGTCATAGAGCGCCTCATACACCTCCTGGAAGTCCCAGGGATCCCGGATCGGCATGGGCACCAGATTCACCTGCGTCTCCGGGGAACAGATCATCATGTCCGCCATCACCTCCCGGGCCAGCGGCTCATGCCGGGGATCGAAGATCAGCTCGAACCGGCTCACCAGCAGATCCTCATGCTGGCACAGTCCGACGGTTGGTCGCCACCTCGACCAGCGCTCCGGACCCCGGGCGCGGTCCAGTTGGACGCCGATGAAGCCAATGACGACAGTTGGGCGGGGAGCGGACACGATGCCTGGATATACTCTTATCTCATTATATAAACAAGATTGGATTTTCTCGACGGGAAAAAACGGGTCTGAAAAATAATTATGCGCTTTCTTCCCTAGTGAAATCAAGGGTTCCAGCGCATGGAGGGGTCCGGTTGGCGCGACTTGGCACGCTCCTGGCGATAGGAAGATGCAGAACAAAACGTGACCCTTATGGCCAACAAGCAACTCTTCCCATCCCAAGCCGGAGCCCTCCTCCCCCGTACCACGGCGGTGAACGAGGCCGGTGGCGCGGCCTACCCGCTCGAAGACCGGGCTGCCCTGGCCCAGCTCGCCGCCACGGGATGCCTCAACGCGACCTACTACGCCTCGGCCGAAACTCAGCTCGACACCGTGCTGCAGCTCGCGGCCAAGACGCCGACGGACTTCCTGGCCCGCACCGCGCTCTACTGCCGCAAGAAGGGTCTCATGAAGGATACACCCGCGCTGCTCTGCGCCGTGCTGGCCTCCCGCGATGTGGACCGCCTTGAACTCATCTTTGATCGCGTGATCGACAACGCCAAGATGCTCCGCAACTTCGTGCAGATCCTGCGCTCCGGGGTGACCGGTCGCAAGTCCCTCGGTACGCTGCCGAAGCGCCTCGTGCGCCGCTGGCTCGAGTCCCGCCGGGATGAAGACCTCTTCCGTGCCGACGTGGGCCAGTCGCCGTCCCTGGCAGACATCATCAAGATGGTGCACCCCCGCCCGGCCACCACCGCGCGTGCCGCGCTCTATGGTTATCTCCTCGAGCGTGAGCACCCGGCAGATCTCCTCCCGGCCATCGTACGTGAATTCGAAGCCTGGAAGAAAGACCGCCAGGGCCCCGTGCCGGATGTGCCTTTCCAGATGCTGACCGCCCTGCCGCTCACGTCGGACCAATGGAAGTCCATTGCCCGTCGGGCCCCGTGGCAGATGACCCGCATGAACTTGAACACCTTTGCCCGGCACGGTGTGTTTGAGGACAAGCAGATCGTCTCCCTCGTGGCTGACCGGTTGCGGGATGAAACCCAGGTGCAGCGTGCCCACGCCTTCCCGTACCAGTTGTTGATGGCCTACACCAGCGCTGGGCAGGAAGTGCCGGCGGAAATCCGTGACGCCCTCCAGGACGCCATGGAACACGCCACGGCCAATGTGCCCCAGGTGGACGGCAAGGTGGTCATCTGCCCGGACGTGTCCGGCTCCATGCGCTCTGCCGTGACGGGCTACCGCAAGGGTGCGACCTCAGCCGTGACGTGCCTGCACGTTGCCGCCCTGGTCTCTGCCTGCCTCCTGCGTCAGAACCGCAACTCTGTGGTAATGCCTTTCTCCGACAACGTGGTGCCAGCGACCCTGAATCCGCGTGACTCGGTGATGACGAATGCCCAGAAGCTCCTGGCCCTGCCCTCCGGCGGAACCAACTGCAGCGCGCCCATGGCGGAACTCAACCGCCAGAAGGCGCAGGCAGACCTGGTCATCTATGTTTCGGACAACGAATCCTGGATGGATACACCCGCTCACGGCCGGTTTGGCGGAAGCCCGACCCGCACCATGGCGGAATGGTCCGTCTTCAAGCAACGCAATCCGCAAGCACGGCTCGTGTGCCTGGACATCCAGCCCTACACCACTACGCAAGCGAAGGAACAAAAGGACATCCTCAACATCGGCGGGTTCTCGGACTCGGTCTTTGAGGTGATCGCCGCCTTCGCCCGGGGTGAACTGGGGCCGGACCACTGGGTCGGCGAGATCAACCAGGTGCCGCTCTAACGAGCCCGTCATGACAACCCTTTGGAGGCTGGTGAATGCCTTTGAGACTACATTGCAACTGTTCTGTCTCACTAACCCCTTTGTCACCAGCCTCCAATCCCCCTTTTTTGATTTTCTCCCAAACGACGATGAATGCCCGAGGAACTACATCTTAATCTGCCGGTCGCGGGTTCGACTCCCGCCCCTCTGTAGCAATACAGGCGGTAGCTCAGTGGTAGAGCAGCAGAGTCTGTTCCTCAAACTCTAGTCATCGTCACCTCTTTCCCTCCCCCAAAACGCTGACGAATGCCGGCGAAACTACATTAGAATCCGGAAGCAGGGGTTCGACTCCCTATGTGCCGCGAAAGCGGCACAGTAGCTCGGGATTGAGCGCCGGATGTTGTTTCTCCACCTCCTTGTCGTCAGCACCTTATCTGGCTCAAACACCCCTTTTACCAATGACGGCGAATGCCCGAAGGAGCTCCTTTTCCCCAAGCACAGACATGGGTTCGATTCCCATCTGCGGGACGAACACCCCGCAGTAGCTTAATGGTAGAGCAGTGAAAAGCTTCCTCACCCCTTGTCGCCGTCACCTTTTTCAAACACGTCAATGCCACATCGTGGCCCGCTTTGCGCGGGCGGATGCCGGGGAAACTACATCTTACTTGGTTACGGGTTCGACTCCCGTCTCGTGCTGGTTCAGCACGGGTAGCTCAATGGCAGAGCAGGAAAAACAGGTTTCGCCATTCCTTGCCGCCCACGCTCATTTCATTCAATTCAGCCTTTTCACCTCCTCACTTCAATCATGTCCGATACCTCAGTCATCTCCCCTTTCCACGTCACCGGTGAAGCCGAAGCCATTCTCCCTGCCCGGGACAGCAAAGGCAAGCCGATCACCGTGATCGGAACGGAGGCCATCCGCAACAGCTTCGACGCCACGTGTGTGGCGCAGGCGCTCAACTCCCGCTCCGCTCCGGGGGTGACGGATCTCGTGCTCAATCCAGATGCGCATGCTGGCTACGGGGCTCCGGTGGGTTGCGTCATGGTCTCGCCAACGCACATCTATCCAGGCCCGGTGGGCGTGGATATCAAGTGCTCGATGAGCCTGCTCCAGCTGAACATTCCGGATGACGTCATCGCGGACAAGGCGGTGCGTCGTGCCCTCATCAATGCCATTGTGGAACGCACGCCTACGGGGGCCGGGCGCGGTCAGCGCACAGCCAAGAAATCCCGTCATGTGAATGGGGACCTCGGTGAAAAGGTGGTGACCCAGGGTGCCTCCAAGGAAGTGTGCGAAGCGCTCGGGATCCCGCCGGAATGGGCGGCCCGCTGCGAAGACAGCGCGCATGTCGGTCATGACGGAAACGTCTCCACGCTCATCGAGCGCCTCGAGAAGATGCGCCGTTTCAACGGCTACCCCAACTTCGACAAGAAGGTGGAGCAGCTCGGTTCCTACGGTGGAGGAAACCACTTCGGAGAATGCGAACGCGTGGAGCTTGCCGAAGGATCTCCCGAGGCGCGCCGTGCGGCCGAGGCCTTTGGTCTGAAGGATGGTCATGTGGCCTTCCTCTCCCACTGCGGATCCCGCGGGTTCGGTCATGACCTGGCCTCGCGCCAGTTCAAGTCCCTGGAAGCCTTCTTCCGCCAGTGGTCGCTGCCGTTCCCGGCGGAGGACCGCCAGCTCGTCTATGCACCGCTCGGTTCGCCGGAGGCCAACGCTTACCTGGACGACATGTCCCTGGGGGCGAACTTCGCCACCGTGAACCACCTGCTCATCAACTCGCTCGTGCTGGAGGCCTTCCAGGAAGTGCTTCCTGGAACCCAGGGGGAGCTCGTGTACTTCATCAGCCACAACATCGCCCGCGAAGAGCTGGTGGATGGGCGCAACACCTGGGTGCACCGCAAGGGGGCCACCCGCGCCTTCCCTGCCCTGCACCCGGGGTTAAAGGAAACGCCATTCCACGAGACCGGTCACCCGATCCTCCTGCCCGGCAACCCGCGGGACGGCTCCGTCGTCATGGTGGCCAAGCCCGGTGCCGTGAAGTCCTGCTACAGTGTGAACCACGGTGCCGGACGCTGCATGGGGCGCAAGCAGGCAGGCCGCGTCCTGGATCAGAAGCTGGTGGACGCCGACTTCGTGACTCACGATATCCTCACCAACTGCCGCACCTACCCGATCGACGAAGCCCCGAACGCGTACAAGGATTTCAACGAAGTCCTGCGCTCCGTGGAAACCGCCGGCCTGGCCGAGACGGTCTGCAAACTCAAAGCCCGCTTCGTGATCAAAGACGCGAGCGAAGCGGATGACTAGCCGCATTCAACCAAGCACCAAGCACCAAGCACCAAGAACCCATCCCCCATGCTCCTTCTCTCCGGCCTTGAAGGCGGTGGCCAGTTGCTACGCACCTCCCTCTCGCTCTCCCTGATCACTGGCAAAGCGTTTCACATGACCTGCATCCGCGGAGCCCGGCCCAAGCCGGGACTCATGCGGCAGCACCTTACTTGTGTGAACGCGGCGGCGGAGATCTGCGGGGCTGCGGTGGAGGGCGCGCATCTGGGTTCCCAAGAGCTGAAATTTCATCCCGGCCCGGTGCGCGCTGGCGACTACCAGTTTGCCATCGGCAGCGGCGGGGCCACCACCCTGGTGCTGCAGACGCTGCTGCCCGCGCTGCTCCATGCTCCCGGCCCCAGCACGGTGCGCATCGAGGGCGGCACCCACAACCCGCTCGCTCCGCCGTTCGAGTTCATTGAAGAGTGCTTCCTCCCGGTGCTGCACCGCATGGGGGTGAAAGCGTCTGTCACGCTCGGCCGCCCCGGCTTCATGCAGTCTGGGGGCGGCTTCCTAAAGGCTGACGTCTTGCCCATGAAGAAGTGGAAGAAGCTCGATCTGCATGAACGCGGGGAGCTGGTGACGAAGTTCGGCACGGTCCTCAACGCCCACCTCGATGGCAGCATCGTGCAGCGTGAGGTGAAGACCCTGCTGGGCCACCTGGGCTGGGAACCGGATGCGGTGAACGTTCGCGCCGTGCCTGAAAGCACCGGCCCGGGCAACATCGTCATGCTAGGGGCCCGGTTCGAGCACATCACAGAGCTGTCCTCCTCCGTCGCCCAGATGGGACGCTCCGCCGAGCAGGTCGGCTCCACCGCCGCCAAAGGCCTGATCAAGTACCTGGAAAACGACGCCCCGGTGGGCGTGCACCTCGCCGATCAGTTGCTCCTGCCCCTCGCTCTCGCTGGCAAGGGGTCCTTCACCACCTTTGCCCTGAGCCGTCACACCATGAGCAACATGGCGCTCATCCCGAAGTTTCTGGAGGTGGCGTTTGAGGTGGAGGAGAAGGAGCGGGGGATGAAGGAAATAGGCATCAGACACCAGACTGCCAGAATCCAGACGTCAGACCTGAACTCTGGGGCATGAAAAAGTAGTAGAGAGCTTTAGCGCGTCAGTCGCGCTACTCACGTGCTCCCATACCGAGCTAAAGCTCTGCACTACTTTCAACTGCCAACTGCGCGGGCAACTCTCAGGTCTGATGTCCGGCGTCTGGTGTCTTCTCGACCTGCGGCGCATGCTTCACCGCCAGATCTTCACCGACATGGATGCGACGGAATCGTCACCCGTCCCCGCTTTCACGTCTGGGGAGGCCGGAGTTAGGAACGAGGTTCATCCTCAAACCATCCTCCCATGAAGCACTCCCGTTTACTACAGAGACTCGCGGCCACCTCCCTGGCGGCCCTGCCTCTGCACTCCGGCCTGGCAGCCGATTTCACCGTCCCCTCCAGCCCGACGGACAACTCTGCCAAGACGCTCACCACCGGCAACACGGGCACCGTACAGGCTGGAGGCACGCTTTCCGTCAGCGGCAGCACGACCGCCGTCAACATCACCGGCTCCGGCACAGTCAATGTGGTGAACAGCGGCAGCATCTTGCAAACAGGCACGGGGCGGGCCATCGACAACACCGGCAGCGGCAACTCCGGCACGCGCATCATCACCAACAACGCCGGCGCCCTGATCCAGACGGCGGACGCGGACACGATTCGCATCAATCGCGGGGACAGCAATGTCACGATCAACAACTACGGCACGGTGCGATCCAACAACGCCAGCAAGGGTGGCAGCCAGGCGCTGGACCTTGCCGCGATCACCACCGGCAGCAATACGGTCAACAACTACCTCGGGGGCTTGTTTGAGGCCACCGCCGCAGACGCGATCCGCCCGGGCGTGAACGGGGTGGTCAACAACTGGGGAGCCATCAGCGCGCTCCCCGCAATGGAAATGGACGGCCTGCTCCGGGTCGTCTCCGGTAGCGACGGGATCGACGCGCAGGCCAACACTGGCATCAAAGTTTACAACTACGGCACTGTCTCCGGCCGCCACGGCATCACCGGTGAAGACGGCGGCAGTGGTTTCAACATCACGGTCACCAACTATGCCGGTGCAGTGATCCAGGGCGTGAACGGTTCAGGCATCAACATCGATGAGAGCAGTTCCTCCGCCATCATCACCAACTACGGCTCCATCATCGGGAACTATGACAGCACCAAGTACGATGTGGGCGACGGCGATGGCGTGGACGTGGACGGCACGGTGACACTCATCAACTACGGTGCCATCCGCGGCGTCAACGCGGGCGGCCTGAACGACGGTTCCCTCAACAACTCCGAAGGCGTCTCCATCGGCGGCGGCACCATTGTCAACCACGTGGGTGCGGAAATCACCGGTGAAAACAATGCGGCGACGCCTTCCGTGGGCAACGGCATTCTGGTGGATGACTCCAACGGCAGCAATGCGTTTGCAGCAACGAGCATCACCAACAGCGGCCTGATCCAGGGCAAGAGCGGCTTTGGCATCAAGATCATCGGCACCTTCGCCGACACCCTCATCAACAACGCGACGGGATTGATCAAAGGGGCCGGTGATGTGACGACCGTCCAGATGGGCGGCGGGGCCGACCTCATGACCAACCGTGGCACCGTCATCAGCATGAGCGGCAATGCCATCGATCTGGGCGAGGGCGATGACTCGCTCTTCATCCTCGGCGGAGAAGCGGCCATCGTGGGCGATGTCCACGGCGGTACAGGAGCCAACACTCTGGTGATCAACCCCGGCGCGGGCGGACGCTTTGTCTTCAACCACTCCTTCTACGACTTCCAGAATGCGCAGTTCCAGGGCGGCACCACGGTGCTCAACGGCACGAGCTTCCTGGCTGGCACCACGTCTGTCACCGGCGGCAGCCTGCTGGTGAACGGCAACCTCATGACGCCCCAGGTCAATGTCTCCCGCGGGGCCCTGCTGGGTGGCAACGGCTACATCTCCGGCAATGTGCACAACGCTGGCACCGTGAGCCCCGGCAACTCCATCGGCCACCTCACGATTGGCGGAAACTACACCCAGACTTCCGGCGGCACGCTGCTCATTGAAGTGGCCGGCCCAGGGCGCTATGACCGCCTCACTGTGCACGGCACCGCGCATCTGGACGGCACGCTCCGCATTGCGGCGCTGAACAAGCATGTGTCCTTTGGCGACCAGTACCCCTTCCTCCACGCGGGCAAGATCACGGGCCGCTTTGATCGCATTGTCATGCCGAATCCCGGCGTGCTGCGTGGTCGCTTCCTGACCGAAGGGGGCACCGGCATCCTGCTCGTGGCTCCGGCCAGCTACACCCTCGTGGCCCAGACGCCCAACCAGACCCGCCTCGCACTTGCGCTGGATCACTGGATCGGCACCGAGCACGGCGACATCGGCGAAGTCACCCTCGCCCTGGATGTCCTGCGCGCCGATCAATATCCCGCCGCGTTTGAAGCCATCCTGCCCACCTACTATGACGGCGCGCTCCGCACCGGCATTGAGCTCAGCCACAATCACGGCCAGCTCCTCCACCAGCAGCTCAGCGCCCGCCGCCTCGGCCAGCGCGCCCTGGCGGGCGAGGCAGCTCCCGCCCCCGCCCCAACCGTTGGTTCCAAGAACCCGAAAGCTGTGCAGAAGGTCGCGGCTCCAGTCCAGCCTCCCGTGGGTGATGACGCCCGGTGGAATGCCTGGGTGCAAGGCAGCGGCCTCTTCTCCAGCGGCGGCTTGAGCCTGACTCCCGGCGAAGACTTTGAGAGCGGCACCATCCTGGTCGGTGCCGACTACGCCCTGAGCGAGCACTTCGCCCTCGGCCTCTTCGCCAGCTATCAGGAGGGCTGGGGCGACTACGCCAACGGCGGTGAGACCGACATCGAGTCCGTCCGCTTCGGCCTGTATGCCACCATCGACCATGAGGGTTTCTATGCCAACGCAGCGGTTGGCGGCGGCACCACGGACTACAGCATTGTGCGCCCCCTCTCATGGGCCTCCCTGGATCGCACCGCCCGGAGCAATCCGGATGCAGCAGAGTTCTTCTCCCTCATCGGCACCGGCTATGACTTACAGTTCGGCAACTTCACCGTGGGTCCTCAACTGAGCGCCCAATACACCCGCCTGGAGATGGACGGCGTGACGGAAACCGGTGCCGGCGTGCTGAACCTGGGCCTGGATGACTCCACCAGCGAAAGCTTCCGCACCTATCTGGGCGGTCGCCTCGCCTACACCATTCATGCGAGCGAGACCGTCGCCATCATCCCCGAACTGCGCGTGTTCTGGCAACATGAGTTCCTTCAGGACGATGAAACCCTGCACGCCCGCCTGGATGGTGGCCGCGGCCCCGGCTTTGAGTACCGCAACGCCAACGACGACCGCGATGCCGTATTCGTCGGGGCTGGCGTCGGCGTTCAAGTGGGCACGGAGCTCTACTTCAACGTGTACTACAACGCCGACTTCGGTCGCGGTGACGACGGCAATCACGCCGTGTCTGCGAGCATGAACTTCAAGTTCTAATCAAGAGCTCAATCCCAGGTCCACGCGCCCCGGCCTCCTTCGCAAGAGACCGGGGCGTTTTGCTTCTGTCGCGCGAGGCCCCTTCAAACCTCGCAGCTCCTGACTGAGGCAACCGGGGCGGTCGCCCGGCAACCCAGGATGGTTGGATGGGAGGTGGGCCCCTCTGGCATCCACTCCGGGAGGCAACACCTCGACTTCCCGATGAGGAATGCCCGTTCGCTCATGCCTGGTGTCTTTGTCTCCCGCAATGCAGGCCTGAACTTCTTGCTACACCGTTGGATTCGGATTCAACTTTGGCGGCAAGGGGGGCGCGGGCCGTGACTGCGGCGGACTTCCTGTGAACCCACCCAGCTTCTCCACCCAGTTCACCCGGGCGGTCAGCAGCATGAGCAGCGCCAGCGTCAGGATGGCTCCGATGGTGATGGTCAGCCCCGTGAGCCCGTCAAAGAAAAAGCTGTAGCTGAAGAGCACCATGTACACGGTCTGCGCGGCCAGGGCGACCCAGAACATCTTCCGCCCCGACACGGCTCCGACATAGGGGCAGACCAGCGCCAGCGACACGACGGCAGAGATGATGAAGCTCAGGTGCAGCGGCACCAGATCCACCAGGTAGGCAAACAGGAGCTGGAAAGCAAAGCAACCCGCCGCCAGGAAGAAGTAGTTCATGGGGTGCAGGTTGGCTCCATAAACCATGCCCACGATGAGCAGCACCGTGAAGAAGAACACGAGGGACACGGGGGCAAAGAACGCAATGCGCGAGGCCACCGGACCGGCATTGAGCACCTTGGGCATGTCCATGCCGATGGCGGGCGCGGAGAGCACATCCGGGTAGTCCCAGGTGAATAGCTTGTTGTTGACATCTCGATCCGTGGGGGAGCCGGTGCCCTTGGGGAAGTTGATTTCATTGAAGTTCGTCTGCATGACCAGGCTGAACTGCGCCACCCGCCCCGCCTGGGGGAACGCGTAGCCCCAGGTGTCCATGCCGCGCGTTTCATAGGTCACCTTCAGCGGCACCGCGCTGCGGGCGGGCACCACCACGGCCTCAGTCACCATCCCGCCGGAAGGCGTGGCCTGGCTGGCAGCGGCCCCGCCCAGGGTGAAGGAGAAGCGCTGGTAGCTGGCGTCACCCGAGGGCAGAGGAAACTGCACATAGAGCGTCTGGGACACCGGCGTGGGGTTGGAGAATTCATACTCGGCGGCAAAGTCGGCGCGATAGGTCCGGTGCCAGAGCAGGCCGCGTTTTTTGGGATCGTAGTCCAGCTTCACCGTCACCTTGCTGCGACTGGGCTGCAGGGTGACGCGCCCCTTGGCGCCGGTGGGGCTGAAGTAGAAGGCCGTGGGATGCGCCTGACGCATCTCCGGCCCCCAGACATCCGTCACATCGTCACCAAGCTGGCTGCCGGAACCGGACGTGCGGACCTGGAGGGTGCGCCCCAGCACGGCCCAGGCCGCGGCGGTGCAGAGGGTGATGGCCGCGATGGCCAGAATGCGTAAAGGGGTCATGGCAAGATGGGGTGAAAGGGCTGAATGGATTGGATGGATTGGATGAAACTACCTGGATGAAGACGGCCGGGACGCGCCTACTGGAGCAGGCCGCTCTTTTGATAGAAGAGCTGTGCCTGGGGCCGCTCATTCCGGCAGAGCTTGCGCACCAGCCGGACGGTGTGGGCGTTATTTCCCGATCCCCCATCCGTCGCAGGGGCCGCGTGCTCGATCCCCTCCCCCACGCCGCTGATCTGGTAGGTGTCTGGGATCTCCACCGACCACAGCACCTCCTGGATGAAGAGCGGGGTGAGCGGCAGTTCCAGGCTGGTCTGGCCTTCCACGGCATGGAGCTTTTCCTTGGTCTCAGTGTAGGAGAAGGCCACCTGGCTCTTCACCGTCTTGGAGCTGGTGCCGGTATAGGGCAGCGGCACCTCCACCACGCCGTTTTCCCGCACGATGGGCTTCACCGGGGCACCGTCCACGGAGCACTTGAGGAGGTTGCTCTTCTCGGGCAGCGCCACGCTCCAGCGCAGGGCTTCATCATGCTCGATCTCCACCGTCCCGGTCGTGAGCACAGCACCGTCTCCCACCAGTTTGGTCACATAGTCACTGCGGGTGATGACGCCCACGGCCGTCTCCAGCCGCGGCAAGACCCGGCTTTGCAGAGTGACAGCGCTGGCAGCCGTCACGGTGCCGAACTCGGGGGCCTTGGTCTCCGCGATCACCCAGCGGGGCAGCTTGTGGGCAGGGATGGGGCCTTGCAATCCCACGCCAGCGAACTCCACGCCTGGCGACAGGACAAACATGAAGAGGGACTTCACTTGGTCCTCTTTTTCCAACGAGGGCGCCCGCAGTGCCCACTCGGCGGCCATCGGCATTTGCTGCAGGGCATAGGAAACCGTGAGCTGGCGCTCCATGATGTCGCGCGTCTTCCATTTCAACCGGAGTTCCGTCAGGCCATTGGCGGTGCGGGCGGGACGACTGTCCACCAGATCGTCTCCCGTCACCTTCACGGAGCGCGCATTGGGCGGCAGCAGGAGCACGGCCTCCACGGCAGATCCATTGAGCGCGGAGGCATTGATGAGTGCCCGGTAGCAGAGCTCTCCTTCGCCCTCATAGACGAGCACCTCGTTTTGCAAGGCCCACTCGCTGGGCGTGAGCGGCGGTGGAGGCGGGGGCGGGGCCTCCTCCTTCGGAAGCAGCGCGGCATCCGTCAGGCTCAGCGTCACCGGACCACCGCGAGCCGGAAGGCTCAGCTTCATGACGCCCTCCTGGACCTGACCAGAGGCCGCACTGCCATCGCCCATCAGCACCGCCCGGCCCTCCGGCAGCCCGCGCAGCTCCAGGGAGCCCACCGCACTGGGCAGCGTGATCAGCCGCAGGAACGGAGCCCCGCCCGCCCCTGGCAGGGGTGTTTCCGCGAACTTCACTTTGATCGTCGCGGGCCCGGTTTGCGGTGCGACAAAGAGCAGGTTGTCCTCCACCACCGTGAGACGCGTGTCGGGCGGGTCCACGCTGGCCACCGTCAGCCCCGCACCCATCAGCGGGATGCGCTCCCACTTCCCGGCAAAGCTTTCCACTTTGAACTCAGCTTCCACCCCCACCTTACCCGAGGACAAGTCGGCGCGAAACAACGCGGCAAGCAACAAGCCCTCGGGCAATGGTTCTGGGGGAACAGGGGTTTTCGCCGCATGCGCCTCATCCCAGAGCTTCTTGAGCTCCGAGTAAGGGATGCGGACCTCCGCTTTATCCAGCGGAGAAGGAGATGCAGCCTGCCCGCCAGCTTCCTGGCCGAGTCCGGTCGCTTCTCCAAAGCTCATCAATCCAGAAGCGACCAGCAAAGGAAGCGCAAAAGCGGGTGGGCATTTCATGAGTGCATCCTCCCACCCCCACGTGAAACGTTGATGAACCGCTCATGAAAAGACGGTGAAATATCCAAGAAACGGCAGAGAAACTTTCGGGGTGGAGTTGGTATCGCCGGAGACCCCTGGGTTGTTCTGTTCCTGCCCCTCATCAGTAAAAGGAGTGAGGAACATTCTTGTCCTGGTCCCGGCCAAACGTCCCGTGAGGTGAAGTATCACCCTCACTTGCCACCACCTTGGGTTGTAGGTCATCCCGACGTGTCGGGATTGCTCCTGCAATCCAACACTCGATGTATCAAGACTCCCCCATCGTCATCGATCTTATAGTAGATCGCAAAAGGGAATCGCTTCGAGAGCAGTCGGTAGTGTCCGAAGATCTTACGCTGAAGCCCCTTGTAGAGAATCAGAGATTCAATATCTGAAGAAAGGCAGTCCTCAAAGTATCGGCCCCAAACCGGCTTCCTGGAACTCATAAAAGTCTCGGCCATCTTCAAGGTCTCGGATAGCCGACTCGGAGATTCTGACGGTCATTTGCCAGCAGAGAGTCTCGCTTTTGCTTGTTCCCAAGTATAGACAGCTTCACTGCCAGCGGCGATCCGCGCTTCTGTTTCCCTCAACGCGGGCCCATGCCAAGATGGGGATTCCAGTTCCTGATCCTGTCTGGAAAGATCTGTCCAGAGCGCTTCCATCAACCTCAGCTTGTCAGCACGTGGAAGTTCAAGGGCCATTTCTTCAACGCTCATTCTGCCAGATAACACAACTTGGGAGGTTCTCAACAGGCGATCCTTCCACTGCCGTTCCCTTCCGCGGGGTATCCCCCACCCTGCCCAACATCATCTCCCCTTGCGCCGCCGCCAATCCCGGCTAAAGGCACCACAGGTGGTCAAATAAACACCAGTCCGATGCACCCGACCGCCGCTGGCGCACGAATCGGATTGGCTGGATCTTGTCCCCCGCCCTTCTCTTTTCCGCACGCCCGCCTGCCTCGCGACCACCATGTCCACCCGCAAGAAAAAAGCCGCTTCCGCCCCTGCCGAGCCTTCTCCCGCTGCTGCACCGACTGATGCCTTCATCCACATCCGGGGTGTGCGGCAGAACAACCTGAAGGGCTTCGACCTGGACCTCCCTCTGGGCAAGCTGAACGTGATCACCGGCCCCAGTGGCTCCGGGAAATCCTCCCTGGCCTTCGACACCATCTACGCGGAAGGCCAGCGCCGGTATGTGGAGACCTTCTCGCCGTACACGCGCCAGTTCTTCGAGCGCATGGACAAGCCGAATGTGGACGCCATCCACGGCATCCCGCCGGCCATCGCCATTGAGCAGGTCAACAACATCCGCTCCACCCGGTCCACCGTCGGCACCATCACGGAGATCAACGACTACCTGAAGATGCTCTTCCCGCGCCTGGCCGTGGGCGAGTGTCCGGAGTGCCACCGCCCGGTTCGCCCAGAGACACCGGAAAGCATCCTCCATGCGTTGTTGCACGCCCACACGGGCAAGACCGCCCTCCTCCTCTTTGGCGTGCCTGTGCCCGCGGACACAGCGGTGGAGGACTTCTTCAGCTTCCTCCAGGCTCAGGGCTATGTGCGTGTGCTGCTCTATGGCGAGGTGTTCCGCACAGACGAGCCCCAGAATCTCAAGGGCCGCAAGCTGCCCGCGATGGTGCATGTGGTGCAGGATCGTATGGTCCTGGAACCCGCCAACAAACCCCGTCTGACTGAAGCCATCGAGGTGGCACTGCGTCACGGCAAGGGGCAGGTGAGCATCTCGCTCACTGGCACTGGCAAAGACGCTCCTGCCAAGCCGGAGATGCTGAGCTTTTCCACCGACTGGCGGTGCGCCGACTGCGACTTCAAGCTGCCAGAGCCCACGCCAGGGCTGTTCAGCTTCAACAACCCCATCGGTGCCTGCCCCAGTTGCCGTGGCTTTGGCCGCACCCTGGGGCTCGACTTGGGCAAGGCGATGCCGGATGAGACGCTGAGCATCCGGGGCGGGCTGGTGCGCGCCTTTCAAGGTGACACCTACAGCGAGTGCCAGGACGACCTGGAGCGATGCGCCAAGGCCGCGAAGGTGAACATCAACACGCCCTTCAACGAGCTGCCCGTGCCGCAGCAGCGCTGGCTCATCGAAGGCGACAACAGCGACCCTGAAGAGGCCCACCGCAATGGCGAATGGTACGGCGTGCGCGGGTTCTTCAAGTGGCAGGAGAGCCGCGCCTACAAGATGCACGTTCGCGTCTTCCTGAGCCGTTACCGTGCCTACACGGAATGCGAGTCCTGCGGAGGCGGGCGTCTGAAGAAAGAGGCCGCGTACTTCCGCGTGGGCGGGAAGTCGCTGGCGGAGTTCTGGAAGACGCCAGTGAGCGATCTCTCCCCCTTCATTCAAGGGTTGGAGGTCCCGGAGGGTGATCGCGCGGTGAAGATGCTGCGGGATGAAATCGTCTCCCGCCTGAGCTACATGGAGCGCGCCGGCCTGGGGTATCTGGACCTGGACCGCCAGACGCGCACCCTGAGCGGCGGGGAGCTGCAGCGCGTGAACCTCACCACCTGCCTGGGTGCCTCGCTCGTGAACACGCTCTTTGTCCTGGATGAGCCGAGCATCGGGCTCCATCCGCGGGACATCGGCCGCCTCATCGGGGTGATGGAAGGCCTGCGGGATAAAGGAAACACCCTGCTCGTGGTGGAGCACGAAGAGGCCGTCATGCATGCGGCGGACAACCTCGTCGAGATCGGGCCTGGCCGCGGCGAGAAAGGGGGCGAGCTCGTCTTTCACGGCCCGCTGACCGCCCTGCAGGACACGCCAGGCACGCTGACGGGAGATTATCTCTTTGGCCGCAAGAGCATCCCCGTGCCTGCCAAACGCCGCCCGGTGAAGAAGGGCCAGTCCCTGCGCATCGTGGGTGCCCGGCAGCACAACCTCAAGAATGTGAGCGTGGACGTGCCCCTGGGCCTGATGTGTTGCGTCACGGGCGTGAGCGGCAGCGGCAAGAGCACGCTGGTGCATGACGTGCTCTACCGCAACCTGCTCCGCCAGCGCGGGGAGGTGATCGAGGACGAGCCCGGCAAGGTGAAAGCCATCGAAGGCGGCGACAAGGTCGGCCAGGTGGTGATGGTGGATCAGAGCCCGCTGGCCCGCACCCCGCGAAGCACGCCAGCCGTGTACGTGGGTGCCTTTGACCAGATCCGTCAGCTCTTTGCCGATACGGAGGATGCCAAGACGGAAGGCGTCACCGCCGGATTCTTCAGCTTCAACAGCGGAGACGGCCGCTGCGAGCGCTGCTGGGGCAACGGCTTCGAGAAGATCGAGATGCAGTTCCTCAGCGACCTGTACGTGACCTGTCCGGAGTGCGAGGGGAAACGCTACCAGCCGCATGCGCTCAGACTCAGGCTTCGAGGAAAAAACATTCACGAGGTGCTGAGCCTCACGGTTGAGGAGGCGGCGGAGTTCTTCGGCGCACTGGAGTCGCGCCGGGCGAAGGCCGTGGTCGCCTCCATGAACATGCTGGTGGAGGCGGGCCTGGGCTACCTCCGGCTCGGCCAGCCGCTCAACACCCTGAGCGGCGGGGAGGCGCAACGGCTCAAGCTCATCGGCCACCTGCTGGACACCCAGGGCATGGCCGAGAGTGACGATCCAAAGGGTAAAACCCTCTTCCTGCTCGATGAGCCCACCACAGGGTTGCATTTCGACGACATCGCCCTCTTGCTCAAGCTGCTGCAGCGGCTCGCTCAAGAAGGGCACAGCATCCTGGTGATCGAGCACAACATGGAAGTCATCAAGTGCGCGGACTGGGTCATCGACCTGGGTCCGGAAGCCGGGGCGACCGGTGGCCATGTGGTCGTGACGGGCACGCCAGAGACGGTCGCGGCCTGCGACGCCTCCTGGACCGGGCGATATCTCGGTGAGGTGCTGGAGGGCTCCGGGGCCGCCGCCAGACGTGCCGCCTCCCTCAAGGAAGCCTCCCCCAGATATGGAAGTACGACCGTGGAGGCTGCGCCCAACACCATCGCGATCCGCGGGGCCCGGGAGCACAACCTCAAGAACTTCAACCTCGACATCCCGCGCGACAAGATGGTCGTGGTCACAGGTCTGAGCGGTTCTGGGAAATCCTCCCTGGCCTTCGACCTCGTCTTTGCCGAGGGTCAGCGCCGCTTCCTGGACAGCATGTCTGTCTATGCCCGCACCTTTGTGGAGCAGATGGAGAAGCCGGATGTAGATCTTATAACCGGCGTGCCGCCCACCGTCGCGATCGAGCAGCGCGTCTCCCGCGGCAGCGGGAAGAGCACCGTGGCCACCGTCACCGAGGTCTATCACTTCCTGCGGCTCCTCTATTCCAAGGTGGGCACCCAGTTCTGCCCGAACTGCAACGTGGCCGTGGAGAAGCAGAGCGTGGCGGCAATCGTCCGCTCCGTGGAGACCATGGCCGCCAAGGGCAAGGTGCACATCCTGGCCCCGCTCGTGAAGGCCCGGAAGGGCTTCCACACGGATGTGGCGGAGTTTGCCGCCAAACAGGGCATCACCACCCTGCTGGTGGACGGTCAGTTCAAGGAAACCGCCGGATTCAAACGCCTGGAGCGGTTCAAGGAGCATACTATCGACGCCGTGCTCGCCCAGGTGGACAAGAAATCCGCCGCCACGGCTCTGCGCCCGATGATCGAAAAGGCCCTCAAGATGGGCAAGGGCACGATCAAGGTGCTGCTGGCGGACAAGTCCACCCACGTGCTCAACACGGAGATGAGCTGCCCGCAGTGCGGCATGTCCTTTGAGGAGCTGGATCCACGCCTCTTCTCCTTCAACAGCCCCCACGGCTGGTGCCGCGACTGCCGTGGCTTCGGCTTCCGCCCCGCCACGGAGAACCTGGATCACCGGCGCGACGACGTCTCTCTGCTGGAGGCGGAGATGGAGGAGGAGCGCAAGTTCGCCAGCGAGGAGCACGCCCTCGTCCCCTGTGAGTCCTGCCACGGCAGCCGCCTCAACCCGGTGGCCCGTGCCGTGGAGGTGAAGGGGGTGCGCATGGAGCAGATCGTCTGCCTCTCTGCCGAACGCGCCGGGGAGCTTGCCAGCCAGTTCAAATTCGCAGGCATCCAGTCAGAGATCGCGCGGGACATCATGAAGGAGATCACCCAGCGGCTCCGCTTCATGCATGAAGTGGGCCTGGGGTATCTGCAGCTCAACCGCAGCGCCGACACCCTGAGCGGCGGCGAGGCACAGCGCATCCGCCTGGCGTCCCAGCTGGGCTCAAACCTGCGCGGCGTGCTCTATGTCCTGGACGAGCCCACCATCGGGCTCCATCCGCGTGACAACGAGAACCTGCTCAACACCCTGCTGGCCCTGCGGGATAAAGGAAACTCCCTGCTCATCGTGGAGCACGATGACGAGACCATGAAGCGGGCGGACACCATCATCGACCTCGGACCGGGTGCCGGGCGCTTTGGCGGGGAGATCACCGCCATGGGCACGCTGGAGGACATCCGGTCCAATCCGGCCTCGGCCACCGGCCGCGCCCTCAAGGATGTCATGAAGCACCCGCTGCACGGGCAGCGGCGCAAGCTCCCGGCCCGGAACTCCCCCACCGGCTGGCTCCGGCTCAAGGGGGCCACCGCCAACAACCTGCGGAATGTGGATGTAGCCCTGCCCTTCAGCCGCCTTTCTGTCATCACCGGCGTGAGCGGCAGCGGCAAGAGCTCCCTCATCCGCGGCTGTCTGCACCCCGCCGTGCAGGCCGTGATTTCCAAAACCAAACAGAAGAAGAATGAGGAGCGCACCTGGAAGGAGGTGCTGAACGCCGACCAGATCGCCGCCGTGTACGAGGTGGACCAGTCCCCCATCGGCAAGAGCTCGCGCTCCTGCCCGGCCACCTATGTGGGCGTCCTGGACGACATCCGCAAGCTCTTCGCCCAAGTGCCGCTGGCCCGTGCCCGTGGCTATGAGGCGGGGCGTTTCTCCTTCAACACCGAGGGCGGACGCTGCGAGACCTGCCAGGGCAACGGGGAGATCAAGGTGGAGATGAACTTCCTCCCCACCACCCGCGTGCACTGCGAAGTCTGCCACGGCCTGCGCTTCAACGCCGCCACCATGGAGGTCGAGTTCAACAGCAAGCACATCGGCGAGGTGCTGCGCATGAGCATTGCCGAGGCTGCGGACTTCTTTGCCAGCATCCCGCGCATTGCCCGCCCGCTGCAACTGCTCGCCGACACCGGCCTGGGCTACCTGCAACTGGGGCAACCCAGCCCGACCCTGAGCGGCGGCGAAGCCCAGCGCTTGAAGCTCGTAACCGAACTCAACGCCGGTCAGGGCCGCACCGTCACCGAGAAGATGCGCGGCCTGAAGACCGACAAGCGCAACCTCTACATCATCGAGGAGCCCACCATCGGCCTCCACGCCCACGATGTGCGCCGCCTCATCGAGGTGCTGCACCGCCTCGTGGACGAAGGACACACCGTGGTCGTCATCGAGCACCACCTCGACGTCATTGCCGAAGCGGACTACCTCGTGGACATCGGCCCCGAGGCTGGCGAACGCGGCGGCAAGGTCATCGCCCTGGGCACCCCGGAAGAAGTGGCCAAGGTGAAAGGGAGCTGGACCGGCAAGTTCCTGAAGCCCGTGCTGGGGTAAGGGGCTGCGGGGCGGGGCGGGGCGGTCCGTAAAAGGAGTCCAGAGCTTCAGCTCGTTGTTGTTCGTGCTGGAACACACGACTTTGCTCCCCCTGCAACATGAATGAGCTCTAAGTATTCTGCTCCGTAGCACCTGTAACACCCTTTTTCCAAGTTACGCCAAAAAAAGACCCTCTCTCTATCTCGGTGAACTGCTAAAAAGGGTGTTACAGGTGCTACGGTGTGCCGGAAAAGGGCGTCTGCGACCTTCGCCTTCTCGGTACATCAACCAAGCTCCGACCGACGCTGTAGGGCAAGCGCCCCGCTTGCCGCGCGCCACCCCTGACCGAGACAACCGAAGCGGTCGCCCTACAACCCAAGGTGGTTGAATCCGGGGCCGGAAACAGAACACCCAAAGACCTTCGCACACCCAGCCCCACCCCTGACGCTGTAGGGCAAGCGCCCCGCTTGCCGCGCGCCACACCTGACCGAGGCAACCGAAGCGGTCGCCCTACAGACCCAGGGTGGTTGAATCCGGGGTCGGGAACAGAGCACCCAAAGACCTTCGCACACCCAACCCACCCCGGACACCCTGTAGGGCAAGCGCCCCGCTTGCCGCGCGCCACCCCTGATGAGGCAACCGAAGCGGTCGCCCTACAGACCCAGGGTGGTTGGATCCGGGGTCGGGAACAGAGCACCCAAAGACCTTCGCACACCCAACCCACCCCGGACACCCTGTAGGGCAAGCGCCCCGCTTGCCGCGCGCCACACCTGACTCAGGCAACCGAGGCGGTCGCCCTACAACCCAATCCGGGGCCGGAAACAGAACACCCAAAGACCTTCGCACACCCAGCCCCACCCCTGACGCTGTAGGGCAAGCGCCCCGCTTGCCGCGCGCCACACCTGACCGAGGCAACCGAAGCGGTCGCCCTACAACCCAAGGTGGTTGAATCCGGGGCCGGAAACAGAACACCCAAAGACCTTCGCACACCCAGCCCCACCCCTGACGCTGTAGGGCAAGCGCCCCGCTTGCCGCGCGCCACACCTGACGCCGCAGACCTCATCACGCCCAAAATCACGCCCAAACAAACCTCCCACGCTGCCTCCCTCCGCTCCCACAACCGACGGGGACCGTCGGACTACGCCGCACGCGGCAGCTGAACGTAGTGCCAGGCTTTAGCCTGGCGTCGTTGGCGCTCGTCAGCGCGACTGAACAGGCTGAAGCCTGTGACTACATTGTCCTGCACCTGACGCCGCCCCTTCAAATCCCACTCCCTAGTGCGGCCCAATCACGCTTCCATTGCTCTCCAGGATCGCCTGCACGGTCACCGCCTCTTCTGTGACGATGGCGAGAAACCGATCCCGCAATACGGAGGGAAACCGGTCATCGTACAGCGCATACAGCTCATACCGCAGACCACGGTCTGCGACGGGCACGGTGATGCATCCCGGTGAACTCATGCGTTCGGCGATCTTCGGGATCAATGCCACCCCGCTACCGGCTGCCACCAGGGTGACCAGATTGTCCGGGCTGGAGGCGGCTGGACCGAAGCGCGGGAGAAAGCCCGACTTCCGGCAGACCTCCTGGCTCCAGATCCGCTGGGCGTCCGTGCCGAACATGGTGATGGGCACAAACGTCTCATCTTGCAGGGCATTGAGCCGGATGCTCTTCTGCGAAGCCAGCGGGTGCCCCGTGGACATCACCACGGCCAGGGGGCTTTTCAAGATCAGTTGGGCGGCGAGCTTCTTCCCCGCGGCCAGGCTGGGGAACGGAGCGGGCACAAAGCCGAGATGCACGCGTCCCGAAGCGACCTGGGTGAGCTGATCCGAGGCGGACATCTCCGTGATATTGACCTTGGCAGCGGGCAGTTCCGCATGCAGCCGCGTCAGGCAGGCAGGCAGAAAGTTGAAGGTCAGCGGCCCCATCGAGGCGACTCGCAACTCACCGGATTTCCCTTCTGCAGCCTCCCTTGCCCGTGCCACCGCCTTGTCCGCCCGCGCCAGCACCTGTCGGGCCTCTTTGAGGAACACCGTCCCGGCATCTGTCAGCGCCACGCGGTTGCGATCACGCTCCAGCAGTTGAAATCCCAAGTCGTCCTCCAGATTCCGGATCTGCGCACTCAGGGAGGGCTGCGCCAGCCGGAGTCGCGTGGCCGCCCTGCTGAAACTCAGGGCTTCCGCCACTGCGACGAAGTAACGCAAATGCCGGAGTTCCATAGAATGAGCTTATAGGTTTTTCCTATCACGCGCAAAGGAAACAAGTCATGTCCAGGGGTACGGCAGTGATGGAGATTTCGGGTGCAACCCCAGACCCTTTTCCTATGAGCAGTCGAGTCATCAGCCTCAATGAGCTTCCCAAGCGGGGCTTTTCTCCGGCCCCCAATGTGGAGCACAACGGAGCGGCCGCCCCGCAAACCACGACCCCGGCGGAATCGGAGCCCAGGCCGCCTCAATCCACCGGCCACCGCAGCCGCAAGCCCCTCTTGATCGGGCTGCCGATCCTGCTGGTGGTGGCGACCACCGTGGGCTTCTGGCTGCACTACGCCGCCCAGTTTGTGGAAACCGACAACGCCTTCATCGAGGCGGACGTGCACCCCGTGAGCAGCCGCGTGGCGGGCAACATCCAGAGCGTGCTGGTGGAGGACAACCAGAAGGTCGAGGCCGGGCAACCCCTCGCCCAGCTCGATCCCCGGGACTACGAGATGAAGCTCCAGTCTGCCCGCACCGCGCTGGAACAAGCCGCCGCCCAGGTGCCCCAGGCAGAAGCCGCCCTCGCCCAAGCGCAGGCGATCAGCGCCCAGACGGAAGCCCAGGTCAACGCCAGCGCCGCCCAGTTGGAGAAGTATCGGCTGGACTTCGATCGCGCTCAGAAGCTGCGCAACCTCACCGGCAAGGCCATCTCAGACCAGGACTTCGACGCCACCAAGGCTGCCTACGTGGCCGCCCAGGCCAGCCACGCCTCCACCCAAGCCGCCCGTCAGGCTGGCGAAGCTGGTGTAAAAACGGCAGAAGCCAACCTCGCTGTGGCCAGGGCGGGCCAGCACCACGCCCAGGCCGCCGTCTCCGATGCCGAACTGCAACTCTCCTACACCACGGTCCGCGCTCCTGCCGCCGGCACGGTGGGCAAGCGCACCCTCCAGGTGGGTCAGCAGATTCAACCCGGCCAGGCCCTGCTGGCGGTTGTTTCCCCAGACCACTGGCTGGTGGCCAACTTCAAGGAAAACCAGCTCGCCACCATGAAGGCTGGCCAGCCGGTTGAGATCAAGATCGATGCCATCAAAGGCCAGCGCTTCGAAGGCCGGGTGGAGAGCTTTGCCCCCGGCACCGGTGCCAAGTTCAGCCTGCTGCCTCCTGACAACGCCACAGGCAACTTCACCAAGATCGTGCAACGCGTGCCGGTGAAGATCACCTTCGATCACAACGCCAACACTGAGGCCAACCACGACCGCATCACTCCCGGCCTCTCCGCCATCGCCACCGTGAAGGTCAAGTAAACCAGCATCTCCCAGTGCCGCCACCCGGTGCTGAAAACTGAAAACTTTAACCTGAAAACTCCGGACACTTCCCGCCATGAACGCGACCGCCACCCTGCCCCAGACAGGCGCACGTGACTCCACGAACCCCGGAACGTCACTGCGCAACTGGATTGCCGTGCTGGGCGCCCTGCTCGGCGCGTTCATGGCGGTGCTCGACATCCAGATCTCCAACTCCTCCCTGCAAAACATCACGGGCGGCATCGGAGCCACGCTGGAGGAGGGCTCCTGGATCTCCATCGCCTACCTGGTGCCGGAGATCATCGTCATTCCCCTCTGCGGCTGGCTGGCCCAGGTCTTCGGTTTGCGCCGCTACCTCATGTGGAACAGCGTGCTCTTCCTCGTCTTTTCCATGTGCTGTGGTTTTGCCTGGAACCTGGAGAGCATGATCGCCTTCCGCGCCTTTCAGGGGTTCACCGGCGGAGCCCTCATTCCCATGGCCTCCACCATGGTCATGATCATGCTCCCCGCAGAGAAGCAGCCGGTGGGCTTCGCGCTCTTCGGCCTCTCCGCCATGTTCGCCCCGGCCATCGGACCCAGCATCGGCGGGTGGATCACAGAGAACTACTCCTGGCCCTGGATCTTCTACCTCAACCTGGTACCGGGCATCATCCTCATCAGCGCCATCGGCTACGGCCTGAACTCCACTCCGGCCAAGCTGGACCTGCTGAAGAAAGGCGACTGGTGGGGCATCGCCTTCATGGCCGTGGGTCTGGGTTCCCTCACGGTGTTTCTGGAGGAAGGCACCCGCAAGGACTGGTTCGGCTCCGAGTTCATCACCACCCTGGCGATCATCGCCGCCATCACGCTCCCAGTGTTTGTCATCCTCTCCCTCATCAAGCGGAAGCGCACTCCCGCCGTCAATCTCAGACTCTTCTCCCGCCGCAACTTCCTCCTCGGCTGCATCGTGAACCTCGTGGTGGGCCTCTGCCTGTATGGCATGATGTACCTGCTGCCGCTGTACCTGGCCCAGATTCAAGGGTATAACGCGCTGGAGATCGGTCGCACCCTCATGTGGGTGGGCCTGCCCCAGCTCGTGGTCATGCCTTTCATCCCCAAGATCATGCAGTGGGTGGACAAGCGTGTGGTGGTGGCTTTCGGACTCGGCATGTTCGGACTCAGCGCCCTGCTCATGAGCAGCATGAGCGCGGACACCGGTCACGACCAGCTCATCATGCCCCAGATCATCCGCGCCATCGGCCTGACCTGCACCATCGTCCCGCTCTCCCTCATCACCACCGGCGGCATCGAGTCCGAACAAGCTGCCAGCGCCTCCGGCCTGTTCAACATGCTGCGCAACCTCGGCGGGTCCATCGGCATCGCCCTGCTGTCCGCGCTGCTCACGAACCGGGAACACTTCCACTCCCATCACCTGGGCGAGGCCATCAGCACCTACAACCCGCTCACCAATGAGCGGCTCACCGCCATGGCCCAGAATTTCATGAACCAGGGGCTGGACGCCGTGACCGCCCAGTCCCGCGCCCTGGGGCTGCTGGATCTCGGCGTTCGCAAACAGGCCTACATCATGGCCTACAACGACAGCTTTCACATCGCCTCCCTCCTGCTGTTTGCGATGATCCCGCTGATCTTCCTGACGCGGAAGGCAACCGGACCTGCGCCAGCAGGAGCGCATTGAAGTGGAGACCAAAGACTTGAGGTCTGGGGGTAGCAGGAAACTGTCTTGAGTACAGCCTGCTCGGGCCATCTACAGTGCACTGAAGCAAACTAAAGTTTGAACTACCAACAAAGCCCCAGCACAGAGGGCTGTTGGGAGCTGTTCGTAGTTCAAACTTTAGTTTGCTGTTCGACTGACGAGCTAAAGCTCTGGACTACTTTGATCCGCCTCACAGTCAGCCAAAGAGCGTGATGGGACATGCCTGACGTTGCAGTCCTCATCACGCTCAAGCTTTCAAGCCCACATCATCCCTCCGTTGCCAAAGCCGGTTGGCACAACCGGACGACTCCGTATGCGGGATCGGCATTGTTAGTGCACCAATACGCTGACCAACTCTGCTCCGCCCCCTGACCTCAAGTCGTCTGGCAGTCTTCTGTCTCCCGCGCAGCGGGTCACGGCTTCTTCTGTTTCACGCCCACGTTGAGCTTGAGCAATTGATCATCTCCCTTCTCCACCTTCTTGATCAGGCCTCCCACCCAGTGGCCGGTTTTCACATCGCTGACCTTGGCAGCCTTGTCGCCGTCCACGATCTCCGTGTCCTTGCTCAACACAAAGGTCCGGTTGGGTTTATCCACCCCGCCCTTGATGACCAGCGTGGTGGCATTGATCGAGACCACCTCGCCGTAGAGAGGATAGGTATCCCTCTTCGGTTTGGCATCCTTCTCGGCAGCAGCTGTCGGCGTCGTCTTGGTGGCGGGAGCTGTCGCCGCCCCTTTTTGTTCCGCAGCGGCAGGGCTGCACAGCACCAAGCCCGCGGCAAAAATCGCCGCCGACCATTTCATGGAGTGTTTCATGCGTTTATCCGGTTGTTTGTACCGGTGAATTTGAGTGTACCGCAGCGGCGTCTGGAGTGACAGAGTTTTTTCCATGCCTGGGGAGGGGTGCCCCGCCTGACCCGCCTGTTGGCATTCTTGGGCTCGTAGATGCTCACACTTCAGCCTCTCTTGAAAAAAAGTATCAACCGGACATCCCGAGCCCCCCCTCCAACGGTGAGGCAGGCGAAAAGCCAGGCTGCAACTCAGGCACGGCCCCTTCGTCTTCACCTCGTCATGCTGCTGGTTTTGTGAGTGAACATTCTGGCGGCGGAGATACCGCTCCATCACCTCGCAAATTTGTATCAACAGGACATCAGAGCGGCCGGGGAGATTCGACAAACGGCTCCAGGAGTTTTTTCCCCGCTTAACATGGACCAAATTGCGCGACATCGTGCCTAACTTGGGGTTGAATAAAAGGGCGCTGCCCGGTAGCCACGGTATAGCCCACATCCTTTTGGCATTTGTCCGTTCTTTGCCGAAGCCTTAGCTTTCCCCAGCATCAAAACCATTTCATGTCCGGTTCTTCCATTCCAAGTCCCGCTCCCAGTGGACCACACTGGAGCGCCCCCTCACCATCTGCCCTGCAGCAGACGTTGCATGGATACGAAGTGCTGGAACTCATTGGACAGGGAGGGATGGGGGCCGTGTACAAGGCCCGGCAGAATTCGCTGGACCGGCTGGTGGCCATCAAGGTGCTCCCCTCTGGCCGCTGGGAGGACGAGGCGGAGTATGCCCAGCGTTTCCGCAATGAAGCCCGGCTCATGGCGAGACTCATGCACCCGGGGATGATCGCAGTCTTCGACTTCGGCGAGATGCCAGGCGGGCTGCTCTACATCGTCATGGAGTTCGTGGAAGGCACAGATGTCTCCAAGATGCTCCTCCAGACAGGGCGGCTGGAACCCGTGCATGCGATCTCCATCGCCGCGCATGTCTGCGACACGCTCAGCTACGCCCACGAGCACGGCATCGTGCATCGCGACATCAAGCCCGCGAATGTCATGGTGGACATGGAGGGCAGGGTAAAGGTGGCCGACTTTGGTCTGGCCAAACACTCCACCCAAGACGGGGACGAAACCCACAGCACCATGACCATGGGCACACCGGACTACGTGGCCCCAGAGTCCCTGGTGATGGGCGTAGTCGCAGATGGCCGCGCCGACCTCTACTCCCTGGGCGTGATGCTGTATGAAATGCTCACCGGCCAGGTGCCCCGCGGGCTGCACCCCGCGCCCAGTGAGGTGGTGCCCGGTCTGGACAAGCGCCTGGACGCCATCGTGAAGCGGGCCATGCAGCATGAGCCCGGGGCCCGGTATCAGAAGGCGGCAGACTTCCGCAAAGACCTCAATCACATCCTCACCGTCCCCGTGGCCAAGGCGCAGGGTGCCAGACCCGCCCCCTTCCGCGCGAGTGCCGAGCAGGCCGCAGCGGCGGCGGCCCGCACCAAGCCCAAGAGCAGCTCGCTCCCGTGGGCTGTACTCACCGTGGGAGTGCTCGCGGCCGGAGCAGCAGGATTCTACTATTTGAAAGACTGGAAGGGTAAAAATGGACTGCTCGAAGAGGGCAGCAAGGCACCTCCCAAGCATCCGGGCACCAGTCCCTCTGCATCACAGAACGGCACCCCCACGGCGACAGCCGCTGCAACGCTGGAGGGCGCGTCTTCGCCAGCACCGACGATCCCTTCCGAGGTGGCACAACGCCTTGCCGCGCTGGAAACGCAATTTCAGAGTGCGGTGCAGCGCGATGTGATCCAGATCAAAGAAGCTGCGCTGCGGGACCTTAACAGCAAGTTCCTGGCCGCCCTTGATCGGACTATGATCAACGCCGCAGCAGGCACGGCCACGCCGCAAGAGATCGCCGCGCTCAATGCCGAAAAAAAACGGGTCTCTCAAAACCAGCCGCTTCCAAATGAAGACGGCCCCGAAATCTCCAGCGGGCTCAAGGACCTACGCCGGATCTATCGGACGACCTCGGGCCAGATTGAATCCGACGCCGACAAGGCCCAGCGCACCTTGTCCCAAAAGTATGACAACGTGCTGGCGGCTTATGAACAGGAGCTGGTCCGGACCGGACAGGAAGCAGCTGCGGGCGAGGTGCGGCGGCGGCGCGAGATCGTGCGAGCCAGCCTGAGCCGACGGGAGCCATCAGCGGCCCCCGCCCCGGCCAGTACTGCACCTGTCACGCCTGACGCTGCCGCTCCGGCAAGCCCCGCCCCCGTCACGCCCACACTCGGTGGAGAAGAGGGGAAGCTCAAGCAATACCTCAACGACACCGTCTGGCGCTGGCGCAGCCAGAGTGATGAAGCCATTGAACTCCAAGCCGGGGGCAAGGTCGTCTGCCCCTCCTGGGATGAGCAAAATCTGGGGGTGCAGTGGCAGGTGCTCGGCAGACGACATGTGCTCTTCAAAATCACTGGACGCTCCACCAACACCGAAGCGCACCTCCATTTCGCCGAGGACCTCACCACCTATTCCGGCACCGATTTCAGTGGGCGTCCGTTCCGCGTCAATGGATCACGCATTCCCGTCGTCCAGGCCACGCAGGCGTTCCTGGATCGCGAAGAACGGATGATCGGCCGCATCACGTTTCCAGCCGGGGACTATCGTCCCAAGAAGCATCTCATTCTGGGTGGACCCGATCCCGTGGACCCCAAAGCCAAGGCCGCCGGCCGGTTCTTCACCCTCCCAGGTGCCCGAATCACCGGCGGCTCCGCCTTCATTGAAAGGGGATCCTGGACAGCCACTGGCACGCTCTTCACCAACGTGAAGATCACCGCAGAATGGGGTGCCGATTTCACAGCCACGAACTCCCTCTTCTCCAACTGCCGGCTGGGGAAAGGAGGCGACTGGTTTGGAGACTACTTCTCCAGCAAGTGGACCTTCGACAACTGTGTGTTTGCCGGTTCTTTCATCCAACCCTGGAAGGTCATCGACATCGGCATCAAGCTGAACCAGTGCACGTTTCATGAGATCGACTTCACCCCTCTGATCTACCAGAAGGATGCGGGAGACGAAGTGAAGCGCTCGTGGTTGTCCATCGAGAACTGCCTCTTCGTCAACTGCCGCATTCCCGAGAGCGTGCTCATCGCCACTAAGAACTGCGTGTTTGCACGCTGCTTCTTCGGGGCTCCAGAACCCGAGCTTCGCATCAAGACACCGGTGAAGACGACGATCTACACCGACGACCTCAACACGCCTGTCACCGGCCCCAACCGGCAAATTGAGGTTCTAGATGCCGACCGCATTCCGCAACCTGCCGGAGCGAACCTTCAATACGGCAAGAACGGATTGACGTTGAGTTTTCAGTGAGGGGAGGAAGGAGGCGAGATCGCATGGGATGCCGCACATCCAATGGCCCTCGCTCACCCAACCCACCCTGACGCTGTAGGGCAAGCGCCCCGCTTGCCACGCCCCACCCCTGATGAGGCAACCGAAGCGGTCGCCCTACAACCCAAGGTGGATGAATCCGGGGTCGGGAACAGAACACCCAGAGACCTTCGCACACCCAACCCACCCCTGACGCTGTAGGGCAAGCGCCCCGCTTGCCACGCGCCACCCCTGATGAGGCAACCGAGGCGGTCGCCCTACAGACCCAGGGTGGTTGGATCCGGGGTCGGGAACAGAACACCCAGAGACCTTCGCACACCCAACCCACCCCTGACGCTGTAGGGCAAGCGCCCCGCTTGCCACGCCCCACCCCTGATGAGGCAACCGAGGCGGTCGCCCTACAACCCAGGGTGGTTGAATCCGAGGTCGGAAACAGAACACCCAAAGACCTTCGCACACCCAACCAGCCCCTGACGCCCTGTAGGGCAAGCGCCCCGCTTGCCACGCCCCACCCCTGACTGAGGCAACCGAAGCGGTCGCCCTACAGACCCAGGATGGTTGAATCCGGGGTCGGGAACAGCACCCCCAAAGACCTTCGCACACCCAACCCACCCCTGACGCTGTAGGGCAAGCGCCCCACTTGCCACGCGCCACCCCTGATGAGGCAACCGAGGCGGTCGCCCTACAACCCAGGGTGGTTGGATCCGAGGTCAGGAACAGAACCCCCAAAGACCTTCGCTCACCCAACCCCGCCCCGGACACCCTGTAGGGCAAGCGCCCCGCTTGCCACGCGCCACCCCTGACTGAGGCAACCGAGGCGGTCGCCCTACAACCCAGGGTGGTTGAATCTGCGGCCGGGAACAGAACACCCAAAGACCTTCGCACACCCAACCCGCCCCGGACGCCCTGTAGGGCAAGCGCCCCGCTTGCCACGCCCCACCCCTGATGAGGCAACCGAAGCGGTCGCCCTACAGACCCAGGGTGGCTGGATCCGGGGTCGGGGTCGCACCCCGACCAAAGAAAAAACCTTCCCCTACAACTTCCAGCCCGCACGATACTCGCGCTGGAGGAACTTGTTGGCGCTGGCGTCATCCGTGACGCCTTTGACCGGATCCCAGATGATCTTCTTGCCACTGCGATAAGCGACTCCACCAAGGTGATTGGCCACCGTGAGCAGACCGCTGTAGCTGAAATCGCACAGCGCAGGTTTCCCGGCCATGGCGCACTCCACAAACTCCTTGTGATGGCCCACACTGGCGGGGATGGAAGGCGCTGGAGCGGTAAAGCCCTTGAACTTGTCTTCTGGCAGGAGCAGATGCTTGCCATAGTCGGCGAGGAGCATGCCGCCATCGCCGACAAAAAGAACGCCATTGCCCCACTCCGGGATCTTCTTGTCCTTGAGCAACTGGGGCCTCAGGGACCCCTGATACCAGGTGAGCTTCACCGGTGGCAGGTCACCACGGGCTCCGTACTCATAGGTGGCGGACATGCTGGCCGGAGCCAGCTCCGGATGCGGAGCGGGACCGTCGGCGGAGATGATCTTGGGATGGTCCAGCTTCAGCGCCCAGAAGGGAAGGTCGTTCCAGTGGCTGCCGAGGTCGCTCATGGTGCCATTGGCAAAGTCCCAGTAGCGGTACCAACGCGGTCCTGGGAAGTAGATGTCATGATAGGGCCGCATGGGGGCTGGGCCGATCCAGAGATCCCAGTCGAGCTGTGGCGGCACGGGCTTGGCCTCGGTGGGCATCTTGTCGATGTAGTCCAGCAGGCCCGCCTTCACAAAGAGGTCCCCGTTGGCCTCAGCCTCCGCCTTGCTCTGCATGCCCCAGGCGCGCGACACCCATACATGCACTTCGCGCACTGGACCAATCGCCCCGCCCTGCACCAGTTCCACCACGCGACGATAGTTGGCCGAGGCGTGCAACTGCGTACCCATCTGGGTGGTCACGCCCGCCTCCTTGGCAGCCGCCATCACGACGCGGGCCTCGTGCACATCCCGGGTCAGCGGCTTTTCACAATACACGTGCTTCTTCGCCCGCAGTGCCGGCAGCACGGCAAAGGCGTGCGTATGCTCGGCCGTGCTGATGACTGCGGCGTCATAGTCCGTCTCCTTCGCATACAGTTCACGGAAATCACGATACTTTCGCGCGTTCGGGTATTGCTGGGCCGCCGCATCCAGCGCCTGGGAGTTCACGTCACACAGGGCCACCACATTGGTCAGGGCACCGATCTCCTTGAGATTGGCTGCGCCCCGACCACCGCAGGCGATCACGACTGTGTTGAGCTTCCCATTGGGCGATTTCGACGAGACCACCGCCGGGAAGCCGATCACGGCACCGCCGGTGGCAAGAAAGCCGGACTTCAGGAACTGACGTCGCGTTTTGGAACGTGAGATGATAGTTTTGTGATTCATGGTTTTACTTGCCGGGGTGCAGGACACCTACGTGGCGAGGCCACGCGTTTCGTCATGGGAATCACAAGAAGATGACCTCCCCATCCAGACTGGGATGAATTTTACCGATGCGGGCACCGTCTGTATCTGGCAGGCTGGCCCCTGGCTTTCTGTTCATCTCCCACCCCTATGAAGAATCGCCTTCAATCCCTGGTCCTGCTGTGGCTCACTCCCGTGGCACTGATGACGGCCTGCAGTACGGCTCCTGAGACCAAACTGGCCCCTGCCCCCGTACGGTTCGGCATGACGAAGGCTGATCTGCAACGCCAGTTCGGCAGTCCCGTGCGTCTGGAAAAACAGCGGGATGGAAGTGAAAGCTGGTACTACAAGTTTGGCATTCGCGAGGTGGAGACCACCCCGATCTATGAGGCGGAGGCGTCCGACTACGAGCAATCCGTGACCGTGGGCACGAGCTTCAGCACGACCACGACCATCCAGGAAGCTCCCGTGCGCGTCTCGCGTTCCGGCAAAGTCTTCGGTGCCATACCCAAAGGGCGCGTGGTGTTGCCAGATTGAATGTGAATGGCCGGCACATCGCGGATGCACCGCGCCGTCAAACCGCCGCAACTCCTCCGGGGTAGAACTCTCAAGGTGCCATACCCAAAGTGGGTTCGTCCCGCCCTGCGCATGGGCGGCAGACTAAGATCATCACCGTTGCCCCACGCGAGGGCGCTGACGCCAAGGGCGTCATACAAAGTAGAGCCCAGGGTAAGGCGAGGCGCGAGCCGCCACCCTGGGCAGATGGGCAGGTGAACCAGAACTCCGAAGTGAGTTCTACAAACCGTGGCCGCATCCCGAGGTGTCCACCGTAGGCAGGAGAGCCAACTCAGGGTAATCTGGACGGTCTGTAGAACTCCTTTGGAGTTCCATCACTACCTCGTGCTACCCGGGGTGGCGACCGCTTCGCGGTCTGACCCCGGGCTGTTTTGTATCACGCCGTTGGCGTGGGGTTTCCTCTATGAAGACACGGGATCAGCTTCACCCCCCCCTAACCTGACGCCCATGCACCCAGTATGAATCGTCAACATCGGGCCTGTAGCCGCATCCTCCTCGATAAAAAGCTTCGCCGGGTTCATGAGCCAACGCGCAATCAACTGACGCACTGACGCACTGACGCACTGACGCACTGACGCACTGACGCACTGACGCACTGACGCGTCACTTGCCCTTCTTCAGGAGCAGGACAAAGATGAGCTGGCCGTCGCGCCATTTGGGGCCGCCGATGAAGAGCGGGCTGTCAGGCTGCAGGAGGGTGTCGGTCTTCACCAGGACCTGCTGACCCTGCCAAAACTGCAGGTGCAGATTCAGGCCCCCATTGGCAGCCGTGCCTTTGGAATCCAGCTTCAGGAACACGTCACGGGACGGCACCACCCAAGATTCGTATTCACGAAACACGACTTGGGAATGCTGACCCAGCACTTCGAACTGCGTGTAGGGAAAGGCTTTGGCGAGGCGCTTCGACAGATCGGGGAACTCCGGCGTGGGTGTCACCGCTGCGCCATCCTGCTTGGGTTTCGATGAGGCAAACACCAGCGCCCCCCAGACCTGACCGTCCTTGGCCGCAATGTCGGCACTGATAGGATGCTTGGGGGCTCCTGCCGCTGCCGCTGACTCCGGAGCCTGAGCCCGGAGCTGGGCCAGGGGAGCTAGGAGCAAAGCACAGGCAAGACTGACCCGCGTCGCGTTCAGCAGGCGGGCGGTGGCAGAGACGTTCATGGCGGGAACTAGAGCAGCGGGAGTCACCGGGAGCGGACTTTTCAATGGGCAGAGCGCCCCAGGACCATCGGCTTGCTGGCCGAATCCTTGGCCATGACCAGCAGCACACCGCCCTGGTCATCGTAGAGTGTGGTGGTCGCCACCTGGGCATCGGTCTCGCTGTGATGAACGTTGATCCCCACGATGTCACGATCAGAAGGGATGGCCTCCAGACCGTTCAATACGAGCACTGTCGCCCCGGCATCCTTGTTGTGGTAGGTGCTGGCTTCGATGCCCGACTTGGGCGTGTAGAAGCTGAGGACTCTGGTCTCTTCACCCGGCTGGGTGGAGGGCATCACTAGCATACCGACAGCAAGGGCGGCTGCCGCGCCGGCGAAGATCCAGGGCGAACGCAACCACGAGAGCCAGGAGGACCCGGAACCGGCTGTCGCCACAGACTTGGCACGCTCTTCAGCGCGCTGATCCGCAGCAATCTGCTCCTGGATCTGCGAATTGAAGAAGTCGGCATTGGGGAGTGGACGTTCCATGTCCACATTGGCACGCAGCAGGTCTCCGAGTTGACGCAGAGAGTTCGCCTCCTCCCGGAGAGCCGGATCGGCCTCCAGCATCGCCTCGAAGCGAGGGCGCTCATCTGCGCTCAATTCTCCATCCAGCCAGCGGGCCAGAAGTTGATCATCAGGCGTTTTCATAGGCGTCTTTGAGCAGTTCTTGAAGTTTCTTGCGTGCGTAAAAGAGGCGGGACATCACCGTTCCCATGGAGCTCTCCATGATCTGGGCGATCTCCTCGTAGCTGAACCCCTCCACCTCCCTGAGGAGAATGGCGGTGCGGTGGTCCGGGCTGAGTTGATCGATTGCTTGTTGAATACGCGTCCCGAGCTCGCGATTTTTAAGCGCTTCGTCCGGCCGGTGCTCTCCTTTGGGCACAGTCTCGGCTCCCGCTGCCACCCCGGCCTGGCGTTCGTCATCGAACTCACCCGCCCCCTCGATCTTGCGCTTGCGGAGCCAGTCGTAGGTGGAGTTGTGAGCGATCCGGTAGATCCAGGTGTAAAACGAGGCATCGCCCTTGAACGACGGCAGGGCGCGCCAGGCCTTGATAAAGGCCTCCTGCGCCAGATCCCAGGCGTCTTGTTCATTCTGGACGAGATGGTAGCACATGCCGTAAACCTTTCCACGGTAGCGTGTCACCAGGCTGTCAAACGCCCGCGCGTCGCCAGCCTGTGCCCTCCGAACCAAGTCCGAGTCCGCAGCATCAACATCATTCAAGCTGCTGGGAGAAATGGACATGATTCGGTGGGCAATAAATGGACGCAGAGGCTCTGTCTTTTATTCAGCCGCAATGTTAGGGGGCTGTCAAAGATTTGCCATTGTCCCGGGAAGAGAGACCCGCAATGAATGGCACCGCCCGGCGAGCCCAAGCCGCAGCATCCGGGTAGCTGCCTGCCGAGTCGCCGAAGCAACTCCGCAGCATCTCGGTATCGATGATGCCCGGATTCAGGGCCACCACGGCCAGTTTACCCCCAGTCTCCTGAGCCATCGCTTGACTGAGTCCCTCGATAGCCCACTTGGTGGCGCAGTAGGATGCGACCTCTGGAGAAGTGCTGCGGCCCCAGCCGGAGGAGAAATTAACCACTACGCCGCCGCCTTGGGCGATCATCGCAGGAGCCAGCCCGCGGATCATGGCGATGGTGCCTTTGACGTTCACGTCCAGGATGTTAGCCACTTCGTCAGCGTTCAGTTCCCACACCGGGACGCTGCGGTTGATGATGGCGGCATTGTTAATGAGAAGATCCGGAGTCCCGTGGCTGGCAAGGATGCCCGCGCATAACTCCTCCACCTCGGCATCCCGGCCGACATCCACCTGGGAGAAGGCATGCGGTGCGGGATAAGCCCGTCGAAGCTCCTCCACGGCGTCCGAACTCCGGCAGCAGCCGGAAACCGTCCAGCCAAGAGACACAAAACCCTCCACCATCGCCCGGCCAAGGCCGCGGCTGACTCCCGTGATCACGACGTGTTTTGACCGGCTCATGAGGGGTGATTTATGCACCCATCTCTTGGCGCTTCCACGTAAATCGGTTTACACCACCACCGACCACACGCCATGATCTCCACTATGCTAAACGACGTGCAGACCGCCGCCACCGGACGCAAGTTTCCGAAGTTCGACCTCTCCCGCCTCCTCCATACCGTGTTTGAACCCACTTTCGGGCGGCGCGTGTGCATTTTGATCGATCTCCCGGAGCTTTCTGAAGCCAAAGGCCTGGCGTTCTTGAACAATCCTGAGCGCAAGATCCAGCAACGCGCCCACCAGTACTTTTACCAGGGCCTCCACGGTGGTGTGATGGAGGAGCTGGCCTTGAAAGGCGGTGAAATCTACGCCTATGAACAGACGGGCGGAAGCAACCTGGACCTCCCCGACCTCTGTGTGGACATGGAGGGCAAGGAACTGAGCCTTGAGCGGGACATCTACACGAACTACGACCTGATCCTCTGCATCTCCACCTTCAGCGCCACCGCACCGCTGACGGCCTTCGCCAAACAGTACGGTTTCCGCGGCGCGACGCTGCACGGACTGAATGAAGTGATCCTCAGCACGGGACTGGCCGTGGACTACAACGAAGTCAGCGTGGATGCGGAAAAGCTGCGCAAGGCGATGACCAAGGCTGACTGGGTGGAAATCGACTTCACCGTGGACGGCGGAGAGGACATGACAGTCCGCCTTGAACTCAATGGCCAGGAAGCTCAGAAGAGCCACGGCCTTTGTCGGGGTGATACGCCCGACATCGCGAACCTTCCGGCAGGCGAAGTCTATTTCGTTCCCACCGGGGCCGAGGGCACCTTCCCGCTCAAGTACGAAGACGGCACCCTGGGCAAGCTCACGGTGACCGGAGGCTCCATCATCAAGTCGGAGCTGATCGAAGGCAATCAGGCCACGATCGACGCCCACAACCAGAAGCTCGCCGATGATCCCATGACGGGTGTGCTGGGCGAGCTGGGTTTTGGCACTCAGGTGCTTCCAGTTTCTGGCGCGGACATTCAGGATGAAAAGGTGCTGGGCACCTGCCACCTGGCCACAGGCCGCGATGACCATCTGGGCGGCCACATCACTCCAGACCAGTTCAAGCGCCGCCAGAATGCGACGCATGACGACATCCTCTTTGCCCCGCACAAGACACCGAACTTCGACATCAAACAGGCGCGCATGAGCCGTGGAGGCAAGGTGGAGGTGTTGATCGAGCATTTCCAGCCAGCCGCGTACCTCCAGGCCGCTCTGGCGGGAGCCTGAGCAGAGGAAATGACCGTTCATCCTACTTTGGATGAAATCTGATTCAGAAGGGCGCTTTTTACGAGCGCCCTTCTCTTTTCGGTGATGGGGTGTGGTTGTCACAGCGCTTTGCTTGCCCTCTGGAGACGATCTCATAACCCGTTCCCGAGAAATTCCACCCCATGCCCCGGCTGAATTCCCTTCTCGACCACCTGCTCTGGCCAGCGCTTTTCGTTGGTGCCCTCATTCCCACGGGCTTCGGCATCGCCCACGGTCACGGCCCACTGGCGTTCAACCTCACCTACCTGTCCTTGGCGGGCCTGTTGTTCTGGTTGGAGAAGGTCCGCCCTCACGAGGAAGCCTGGCGGGAGTCCGATGGACAGGAGGTCACGGATCTGGCCCATACCCTCTTCACCAAGATCTCGGTGCAGGTGGTCATCGTGTCCCTGACCAATCTGGGCATCGCCCATCAGTTTGGCGACCGCGAGGCGGGCGGGTTCTGGCCAGCCCATTGGCCGATGTTCCTTCAGGTTTGTCTGGCCCTTGTAGTGGCCGAGTTCGGCTTGTACTGGGCGCATCGCCTCGCCCATGAGTGGATGCCGCTATGGAAGTTTCACGCCGTGCATCACAGCTCCAAGAAGCTCTGGTTCTTTAACACCGGTCGGTTTCACTTTGTGGACACCATCAAGAGCATGGTCTTCGCCACTCCGCTCCTCGCCTTGGCCGGGGCTCCTGGGGATGTGTTCATCTGGGGCAGCGCCATCACCGCCTACATCGGTGTGCTCACCCACTGCAACATCCAGATGCGTTTTGGCTGGTTGAGTCACATCTTCAACACCCCCGGCCTGCATCGGTGGCACCACTCCATGGACCTTCGCGAGGGCAACAAGAACTACGGGGAGAACCTCGTGCTGTGGGATCAGATCTTTGGCACCTACTACGACGACAGCACGCGTCGTCCGCCCGCAGAGATCGGGATTCGCGAAGCAATGCCCAAGGGATTTTTCGGCCAACTGGCCGCGCCTTTCTACTGGGGACGCTATCAGGCCCAACAGAAGGCGAAAGTGATGGTGAACTCTCCACCGCAGGGAATGCCGGTGGGCGGACAATGCGGCACGTCTGACGCTCAGAATTCTGCACCCGAGGCGCTCCCCATGTCCGAAGCCTGAGCAGAGTTCCTGTTTGCATCTTTTAGTACCGGGCTGCCTTGTGTGCTCCGCCCAGATCCGACGATGAACATCTACGAAACTCCCAAACTCCTCAGTGAGTACCTCCTCTTCCACTATGCCTCTGACGCTGAGGTGCTGCCGTGGGAATTTGGACCTTCATCCGCCCTGGGCTTTTCCGTGCGTTCCGTCACCAAGCTCCTGGACCGCTCCCTGATGCCACCCAATGCCCGGGCGCTGGATCTGGGATGCGCTGTGGGTCGGTCATCCTATGAACTGGCCAAGGCGGCGGGTGAAGTGATCGGGATAGACTACTCGCAAAACTTTGTGGATGCCGCCGAGAAGGTCCGCCGGGATGGCATGCATCCGTATCTGCGGATCGATGAAGGGCGCGCTCAAACACCACTGAGCGCCCAGCGCCCAGAAGATGCTGCGATCGCGGAAAAGATCCGGTTCGAACAAGGGGATGCGATGAACCTTCGTCCCGACCTCGGCGGTTTTGATGTGGTTCATGCCGCCAACCTGCTCTGCCGGCTCACCGAGCCAGCCAGGTTGTTGAACCGACTGCCCTCTCTGGTCAAACCCGGCGGCCAGTTGTTGCTCACCACCCCCTGCACCTGGTTGGAGGAGTTTACGCCCCCCGACCGCTGGCCCCAAGGCTCCACATTGGAGTGGCTCCGCGGTGCGCTGTCCGAGCACTTCCGTTTGTTGCACGAGGAAGACCTTCCTTTTCTGATCCGGGAGCATGCACGGAAGTTCCAGTGGAGCGTGGCTCAGGGGACACGGTGGGTGCGGAAGTGATCGGGAGGTGTTAGCCTCTGGTCGGGTTTGCGATTCCTGTTAGGCCTCCGATGTCGTAGGTCGCGTAGATTGCCAAGCATCACAACACCCCCAACGTCTGGCGACGAAGTCGCTGTGGAGTGCGGCGTGAAGCGCCGCTTTCCCGCCCCTCGTGATCATCTCCCAACGGATGACTGGCAGCAGCGGCACTGCCCGCTCAGTTTCGCGCCAGCGTCTTAGAGTGTCGGTGGAGCGACACCGCTTTCGCCAGCAGCTTACGCGGACAACGAGCGCGGCGGGTGGCCGGGTGATGCGGCGGTCAACCGGGAGCAGTACGCGCCCCCTCCGCCCCTGCTCTCACCTCCCGGTACGAGGAACTCCAAAGCGCCACCAAAGCGGCGGTTCTCGTGCGCACTCCCAAAGATGCTTCGCATCCGGGTGCTGGAAGCCTTGGGTTCTTTGAAAGCTCCCACGGCTTTCGGCATCGAATGTCCAGCATCTGCCTCAAGCATACCCACCTGCCTGGACATTCATCTTCCGCGACGCCCCCACTTTCCAACTACCCCAAAACAGCGGTGTAGTTGCCGACGTAAGGAGAACCAACCATCAGCGCGCGTTTGGGGTGGATGCCAAGGCCCCCCTTGAGGCGGCCGCCCCAGTTCGAAGCGGATCCCCAGCGGGGATCTCTACCACAGCCCAACGTTGGACGAGCCCTAAGCGAGTCAACGTTGGGTACCTCCCAGGACGATGATCAGGTGGGAAGCCCGACAGCATCTGCTTTCTCCCCACCGCCATCAACACCCCCACGCCAGCCGGACCTGATGTCATGCGCTGACTGACGTTTGCGGCAAGATGCCGCAAACAGCACGCAGGATGCGTGCGCTCCCCGAGCTTCCCGGGCACAGGCCATCTGAAGCCTGTCAGTCTACGAGGAACTCACCAGAGCCGCCAAAGCGGGGTCGAGCCACCGACACTCCAGGACGCTGGCGCGAAGATGGATGAACCAACAAAAAATGACCATCCTTCATGCTGCGGACATGGCTCCCGCGCGGGCATCGTCGCGAAGCGTCTTGGAGTGCGTGCGGCTCGACGCCGCTTTCGCCGGCGGATGACAGGGACAACGAGGGTCATGGGCAGCCTGCTGATGATGCGGCCAAGCGGGAGCCGTTACGGGCACGCTGCTCCCCTGCTCCCATTCTCTGGTACGAGGAACTCACCAGAGCCGCCAAAGCGGCGGTTCCCGCACGCACTCCCAAAGATGCTTCGCATCCAGATGTTGTGGGTCCGGTAGTAGCTTGAGGATCAAACAGCCTCCGATGTCACCCACTCCAGCGCTCTCGCCCCACCCCTGACCTCAGGTCTGATGTCTGGCGTCTGGCAGTCTGATGTCTGCGTCCTCTCCCGCTTCGCGGGTCGCAGTACACAGACAAAAAAAGTCCCCGCCCTCTGGGTCGCAGAAGGCGGGGATTAACTCTGGCAACGATCTACTTTCACATGGCCTGTCGCCATACTATCATCGACGCTGAGGTGTTTCACTTCCGTGTTCGGGATGGGAACGGGTGGGGCCACCTCGCTGTGGTCACCAGACTTCTGTTTCGGTTGAGAGCTTCAAGCTCCATGTGAAACAGCCTGTCTGAAGACTTCAGCGCTTCAGCGGTTGCAGTTATAGGTTGGGCTGGCGGCCCTGCCGGAGCAGGGTTCCCTGAAAACTGAACAAGGACAAACTAAGAGTGGTTGAAAAAGAATCAAACATCAAGACGATCGGATGATTAGTAGTGTTGAGCTGAATCGATTACTCGACTTGCACCCACACCCTATCAACGTGGTAGTCTTCCACGATCCTTCAGGGAGAACTCATCTTGGGAGAGGCTTGGCGCTTAGATGCTTTCAGCGCTTATCCTTTCCGTACATAGCTGCCCAGCTGTGCCACTGACGTGACAACTGGAACACCAGAGGTACGTTACTTCCGGTCCTCTCGTACTAGGAAGTAAACCCCTCAATTCTCCAACGCCCACGGAGGATAGAGGACCGAACTGTCTCGCGACGTTCTGAACCCAGCTCGCGTGCCGCTTTAACCGGCGAACAGCCGGACCCTTGGGACCTTCTCCAGCCCCAGGATGCGACGAGCCGACATCGAGGTGCCAAACTTCATCGTCGATATGAACTCTTGGATGAAATCAGCCTGTTATCCCTAGCGTACCTTTTGTCCGTTAAGCGACGGCAATTCCACATTAAACCGCCGGATCACTTTGGCCTACTTTCGTATCTGCTCGACTTGTAGGTCTCACAGTTAGGCGTGCTTATGCCAATACACTCAACACGCGATTGCAAACCGCGCTGAGCACACCTTCGCGCTCCTCCGTTACTCTTTGGGAGGATACCGCCCCAGTAAAACTGACCGGCTGCCATGGTCTCATGCCCTTTATGGGGTTACAATTAGACTCGCCAATACCAAAGGGTGGTGTCTCACTTTTGGCTCTGCGGGACCCGAAAGTTCCGCTTCACAGCCTCCCACTTACTCTGAGCATTGAAATCAGCGAATCAGTGACAGCTTACAGTTAAGGTGCATAGGGTCTTTCCGTCCTTCCGCGGGTAGGCGGCATCTTCACCGCCACTACAAATTCACTGAGCCCCTCGTTGAGACAGCGGTCAACTCGTTACACGATTCGTGCAGGTCGGAACTTACCCGACAAGGAATTTCGCTACCTTAGGACCGTTATAGTTACGGCCGACATTCACGGGGACTTGGGTTCAAAGCTTCGCCCCGCTTTCGCGGGACTAACATCTTGCCTTAATCTTTCCGCATTGGTCACGTGTCACATCGTATACATAGACTTTCGTCTTCGCACAATGCTGTGTTTTTGATAAACAGTCGGTTGACCCCTTTCACTGCGACCCACCGAAGTGGGCATCCCTTCTTCCGAAGTTACGGGACTAGATTGCAGAGTTCCTTAACGAGGTTTCACTCTTGCGCCTTGGTATATTCTACCCATCCACCTGAGTCGGTTTCTAGTACGGGCGGCTCTGGGAACATCATGAAGCTTTTCTAGACGGATCATTTGGAAACGCGGTCAGGCCGAAGCCCTTCCTGCCAAGTCAATAAGGTCTGTTTCCTCCTTCTCCGTGGTCTAACATGACTTAACCAGAGCCGGTGCAGGAATATTAACCTGCTTTCCATCGCCTGCGCCAGACGGCATCGGCTTAGGTCCCGACTAACCCTGGGACGAAAATCGTTGCCCAGGAAACCTTGGATTTACGGCGGGGTGGGATTTCACCACCCTTGTCGTTACTTATGTCTGCATCCTCACTTCTCAACACTCCACTTTCAGTCGCCATCCAGCTTCGATGCGTTGAGAACGCTCCTCTACCAAACCCCGGACCAAAATCCGGGGCATCCAGAGCTTCGGTATACCGCTTATCGCCAATCATTTTCGGCGCGAGATCTCTCGATGAGTCAGCTATTACGCACTGTTTAAATGGTGGCTGCTTCTAAGCCAACATCCTCACTGTCAAAGAAATCTCACTTCCTTTCCACTGAGCGGTATTTGGGCACCTTAGCTGCTGGGCTGGGTTGTTTCCCTTTCGACAATGAAGCTTATCCCCCACTGTCTTACTGCCATACTTCACCCCGGGGTATTCGGAGTTTGATTGAGTTTGGTAGGCGGGTGTGCCCCCTAGCTCATTCAGTGCTCTACCCCCCCGGGTCAGCATATGACGCTGCACCTAAATACATTTCGAGGAGAACCAGCTATTACGGGGTTTGATTAGCCTTTCACTCCTACCCACAACTCATCCGAGAACTTCTCAAGGTTCACCGGTTCGGCCTTCCACGTCGTATTACCAACGCTTCAGCCTGGCCATGGGTAGATCACCACCGCTTCGGGTTTGGCTCCTGTGACTATATTCGCCCTGTTCGGACTCGCTTTCGCTGCGCCTGCGTCCCAGAAGGACTTAGGCTCGCCACAAAAACCAACTCGCAGACTCATTAAGCAAAAGGCACGCCATCACCGGACAAGCCGGCTCTGACACCTTGTAAGCACATGGTTTCAGGTACTGTTTCACTCCGCTCACAGCGGTGCTTTTCACCTTTCCCTCGCGGTACTTGTTCACTGTCGGTCACCAGCTAGTATTTAGCCTTACGCCGTGGTCGGCGCCGATTCATGCGAAGTTTCACGTGTGTCGCATTACTCAGGAATTCCCTAGGCTGGATCAAAGTTTTCGGTTACGGGCCTTTCACCCTCTCTGGCGCAACTTTCCTGAAGCTTCACCTAACTCGATCCAATGCCACGTCGGGCTCCTACAACCCCGGAGGCAAAGCCTCCGGTTTGGGCTGTTCCGCTTTCGTTCGCCACTACTGACGGAATCACATTCGTTTTCTTTTCCTCAGGGTACTGAGATGTTTCACTTCCCCTGGTATGGCGTCGCAGCCCCTATGTATTGAGGGCTGCACGCAGCGGTATGAACCGCTGCAGGTTATCCCATTCGGAAATCTCCGGGTCAAAGCGTCTTTGCCGCTATCCGAAGCTTATCGCAGCTTAGCACGTCCTTCATCGCCTGCTGGTGCCAAGGCATTCACTATGTGCTCTAAAATACTTGATGCCTGTAGCCGCTGGCTTGCGCCAGCTTCAAATAAAAATTTATCTCTTTTTCGCTCTTAATCTGTCTTGTCCAGTTTTCAAAGAACCTCTCCGGTCCAGTAGCATTAATCAATTCTACACACCCATTGGTCACCAGATGGTGGGCCTGAATGGACTCGAACCATTGACCCCCGCCTTATCAAGGCGGTGCTCTAACCAACTGAGCTACAGGCCCGGTTTTCACCGGTCCCCTGCTTTAAAAGCACTCAGCAAGTCACATGGTGGAGGCATGGGGACTCGAACCCCAGACATCCAGCTTGCAAAGCTGGCGCTCTACCAGCTGAGCTATACCCCCTTTGGTGATGCGTGTGTATTGTCCCAAGCAAAAGCTAAGTCGTGCACTACACGTGAGGTAACTCACGCAAATATTTGAGCCTTTTAGCAGACCAGGTGTTCCGGCGAACCGGGCACTCTGGTCTCGACCTATCCAGTAAGCCGTGAGGGCTCCTGGAATACTCCATAGAAAGGAGGTGATCCAGCCGCAGGTTCCCCTACGGCTACCTTGTTACGACTTCATCCCAGTCACCAGTCTTGCCTTAGGGCCTTGCCTCCTTGCGGTCGGCGCGGGCACTTCGGGCGAAACCAGCTTCCATGATGTGACGGGCGGTGTGTACAAGACCCGGGAACGTATTCACGGTACCGTAGCTGATGTACCATTACTAGCGATTCCAACTTCATGCAGGCGAGTTGCAGCCTGCAATCTGAACTGAGCCCAGTTTTGAGGATTTCCTCCACCTCGCGGTTTCGGTTCACATTGTGCTGGGCATTGTAGTACGTGTGCAGCCCTGGGCGTAAGGGCCATACTGACTTGACGTCATCCCCACCTTCCTCCCAGTTGATCTGGGCAGTCTGATTCGAGTGCTCGGATTGCTCCGGTGGCAACAAATCACAGGGGTTGCGCTCGTTGCGGGACTTAACCCAACATCTCACGACACGAGCTGACGACAGCCATGCAGCACCTGTGCAAAGCGTGTATTGCTACACTAGCCGGCTTTCACCGACGACACAGTGCATGTCAAGCCCAGGTAAGGTTCTTCGCGTTGCATCGAATTAAGCCACATACTCCACCGCTTGTGCGGGTCCCCGTCAATTTCTTTGAGTTTTAATCTTGCGACCGTACTTCCCAGGCGGCACGTTTAACGCGTTAGCTCCGGCACAGAAGGGGTCGAATCCTCCCACACCAAACGTGCACCGTTTACTGTCAGGACTACCGGGGTATCTAATCCCGTTTGCTCCCCTGACCTTCGTGCATCAGTGTCAGATACTGTCCAGGATCTCGCCTTCGCCACTAGTGTTCCTCTCGATATCTACGCATTTCACTGCTACACCGAGAATTCCAGATCCCCCTCCAGTTCTCTAGCATGGGAGTATCGGATGCTATTCGGAGGTTGAGCCCCCGGATTTCACATCTGACTTTCCACGCCACCTACGCACCCTTTACGCCCAGTGATTCCGAACAACGCTTGAGACCTCTGTATTACCGCGGCTGCTGGCACAGAGTTAGCCGTCTCTTCCTCTTGCGATACTATCAAATCCAGCGGAGTTACCCGCTCAAATCTTGCTCTCGCATGACAGGAGTTTACAATCCGAAGACCTTATCCTCCACGCGGCGTCGCACCATCAGGGTTGCCCCCATTGTGAATGATTCTCGACTGCTGCCACCCGTAGGTGTCTGGACCGTGTCTCAGTTCCAGTGTGGCTGGTCATCCTCTCAGACCAGCTACCCGTCGTCGCCTTGGTGGGCCGTTACCCCGCCAACTAGCTGATAGGCCGCGGACCAATCAGAAAGCGACAGGTTGCCCCGCCTTTAGTCTTGCGACCACATGAGGTATTAATCCAAGTTTCCCTGGGCTATTCCTCGCTTTCCGGTATGTAATCCACGTGTTACGCACCCGTTCGCCACTGAACAACCCGGTATTGCTACAAGATTATCCCGTTCGACTTGCATGTCTTATCCACGCCGCCAGCGTTCGTTCTGAGCCAGAATCAAACTCTCCGAACATTTGTCCATCCATCTCTGAATGAACGGTCCAATGCAATGCATTGAACTAAATTGACTGGTTGTTTGTTATGACAACCACGCGCTGTTTCTCACACACGCGTAGTACACAACTTAGCTTTTTCTTGGTTCAAACTAAACTCCAACCCTTGCGGGCCGTTTAGTCTGATTAATGCTGCCAAAGATCGTATTCTGATTCTCGAAGAATGCCGCAGTTGCCTGCGTCGCTCTTTTTGTCTCAGCCGCTCGTTTTCGGTGCGGGTGTTGATACTACCCCACATCCTCTTTTCGTCAACAAGTTGAGGCTCTTTTTTTGAAGATTTTTGCCAGTTTCGACATGCGGCCTTCATCGACTTAACAAACTCATGGAGACGAAAAATCAGAGCCCGCTCAACGGGCCCTAGTGCCATGCGGGAGAGGCCGTTTCATTTATCAAGGCTGGTGAAGCATAAGCGGATTCTGGGGCCAAAATTTGAAGCGCAAAACCTCTGAGAAAAGTTGTCCGAAGAGATGCAACGACCTCAAACGGAGGTTCCTCAGGGGTGGTTGGAGGGGTCAATCGCGGTCAGAAAGTGGCAAAACGATGTTCAGCGCGTCGCTCCGCTCCCAAAAAAAGACCTCCCAGTGCCTCAGAATGACCAAAGTTGCGGTTCGGTGGAGCAAAACCGGCCTCTTCAATCTCGTAACCGTCGGATGGCGCACCGACATTTTTGCTTTTCTGCCTCCTCTATCCCCAAAGCAGCCCTCTTTACCTAGGTTGCGGCAGGTCTCGTGCCCATGGCCCACGCCCAGATTGAGCGTACCTGGCTCACCCATCAGACCCACACGCCCGATGCGGTGGTGGTGAGCTGGCAGACGGCCACGCCAGCAGAATCTGTGGTCCGATACAGGGCCGGGGATGGAGCTGCCGAGGAAGAAGCCCATCTTCCGGGCATAAGAACGCTGCACCATGTGGCGATCCCGGTGAAGAAGCCCGCCACGGCCTCACGCCAACGGCGTGATACAACCATAGCCCAGGGTAAGACCGCGAAGCGGTCGCCACCCTGGGTTTCGACGGTGAAGCAATGAACTCCAACGGAGTTCAACAGACCGAACAGAGCACGGCAGATGTCAGTCACCCCTGCTGCGCCCAAGTCAGACGCTGCTGGATGACGAAGGGTTCAAGCCCCTCACAAGGGCCGCCAAAGCGACTTCGTCGCCAGGCGTTGGACCGCTCCACTTCCCTGGAAACCAACACGAGCTTGCAACATCGCAGGCTGCACTGACACCCCTCTGCCCAGCTACAACGCAGATTGCAGCCGTTGATGCGGTTGCCGTCGCACGGCGGAGGGCGGGCAGCCAAAGCGCCGACGGAAGACCCGGGAGAAATAAAACGGGCACACAAAGCCGCAGTCCTGCGCGATCTCCGCCACCGTGCGAAGCGAGTGCATGAGCTGCTGCACGGCGAGTTGAAGCCGGCGTTCGTTGAGCCACTCCATGGGGCGGCGGCCGGTCTCGCGTTTGAAGAGGCGGCCAAAGTACACGGCCCCCATGCCGGCGGCAGCCGCCCAGTCGGATAGAGTAATTTCCTCTGCCAGATGCTCCATGGCCCACCGCTGGGCATGGAGGATGGCGTCCAGCCCGCGCCGGCCTCCGGGAGTGACCCTGCCCTTTTGAAGCGGCGCGTGCAGATGGCGCATCAGATACGCCACCCACTGGAGCACCGCCCCATGCAGGGCAAATCCCTGGCCCACGCTCGTGCCACCCAATACGGCAAGCACCTTTTCAAACTCCGAGACAAACTCCGCAGGCGAGGGCCAGGAGCAGCACCGTGGAAAGGCGCGCTGTAGCAGGATGTTCGGTTCGCCCCCCTGGGAGATGGCCAGGCTCGCGCTAAGGCTCACATGCGGAGCCAGCGCGTCATGTCCAAATTCAAACTCATCGCCCCCTTTGATGATGACGAAGTCACCCGTCTCGAGTTCCAGCCGGGTACCATTGATCTCCGCCCAGCACGAAGAGCTCTCCACAAAGAAGAAACTCATCATGTGCGGGGCGAGCCGGCTGCGCTCCACCGCCCATTCCGGGTACCCGGCATAGCGGCCAAACCAGTGCATTTGCAGTCCAAAGTGCCCGTCGGCCAGCAGAGGCCAGTCGTGGTGATAGGGCAAAACGTTCATGGTTGAAAAAATGCAGGAAATCACCGGGGGCCGTCCATTCCCAAAAGGGCGACGTCACGCTCACATAACGGCAGCAAAACCACTCTTGATTCCACACGAAGCATGAAATCCTCCACCTCCAACGACCGACCCAGTCGCCGCCAGTTTCTTGCCACGATCGCCGCAGGTGCTGCCGCAGGCATCGTCCCCAGGGGCAGCGCAGCTGCCACCCCCGGAAAGAAAGTCCGCCTCGGCATCGCAGGAGGCCGCTTTGGCGCGACCTTCCACTGGCATGAGCATCCCCAGTGCGAAGTCGCCGCCGTCACCGATCTGATCCCCGAGCGCCGTGCCCACCTGGTCAAAACCTACCGCTGCGACAAAAGCTACGCATCACTGGAGGAGATGGTGAAGGATCCCAACCTGGACGCCATTGCGGTCTTCACCGACGGCCCCAAGCACTACGAGCATGCTGTGCTCGCACTGAAACACGGCAAGCATGTGATCTCCGCCGTGCCCGCCGTGATGGCCGCCACCGTGGCCGAGGCCCTGGACCAGGCCAACAACCTGGAGGAAACGGCGCGCAAAAGCGGCCTGACCTACATGATGGCCGAAACAAGCTACTACCAGGACTTCACCATCAGTGCGCGGAAGTTCCATGAAGACGGCAGTCTGGGCAGCATCGTTTCCTGTGAGTCCGAGTACCTGCATCCCGGACTGCGGGTGCTCTACGGCTCTGCCGAAAAGCCCACCTGGCGCTATGGCGTGCCGCCGATGTTCTATCCCACGCATTGCACCGCCCACCTCGTGAGCGTGACCGGGGAACGGCTCGTGGAGGTGACCTGCTCAGGGTGGGGTAACGACCATCCCGTCTGCAAGAAGAACGCGTTCGGCAACAACCCCTACTGGAACGAGACCGCTCAGTTCCGCAGCGACCGGGGCACGCCGTTCCCGGTGCGCATCTGGTGGGAAGGACCGGTGTGGGGGCGGGAGAGTGCCAACTGGTATGGCACCAAGATGAGCTTTGCAGCCAATCCGGGGCAAGAACATGTAATCTGGCAGCCAGGCAAAGAGCAGGGGCATGACGACGCCGGCTTCCCACTGGTCGCGGCCAAGCTGACTCCCTATGAGCAGCCGGACTGGTGGAAGACCGACCTGCTGCCTGAACCGCTGCGCCACAACAGCGGGCACCACGGCTCCCACACCTTCCTGACGCACGAGTTCATTGATGCGCTGGCGAATACACGCCGACCCACCGTGGACCTCTACGAAGCGCTCGCCTACACCGTGCCGGGTATCATCGCCCACCAATCGGCGTTGAAGGGCGGGGAATCGCTGAAGATCCCGCAGTTCACCCGGCCGGCGTAAGCACCAAACAGGTCAGTGGCCTGCGTTTCCCCAATGCTTGGGGAAGCGCAGGCCCAATCACAAGTCTCGCAGAATCACGCCGGATACGCCTTCACCACGTAGGGTGCGCGGTACTCACGCGTGAGCAGCTTGCTGGCGGCTTCGTTACCCGTCGCGGATTCGGCCGCAGGATCGAACTTCAGCACCGGGCCCAGCGTAAGCGGGGTGGCATTAAGATCCACCTCATTCGCCTGGAGGTGCTGGAGCATTCGGTCCAGCGTCTCAGCCGCGCCCTGGCTGGAGGCGACCGCCTGCTTGATTTCCTCGATGCTCTTCTTCTCGCCGAGCTGGTAGGAGATGTTGCCAGTATGGCAGATGGCGGCGCTGAGATGCCCATCGAGCAGCGGCGCGTTCAGCTCCGCCGGCTTGCGGCTGCGCACGGCCTTGATGAAGTTTTCGTAGTGGTTGTCCGCGCCTTCCCACTTCTTCACCTCCTTGCCCTCTTTGTCATAGGCGATGGCGCTGTAGTAGTCGGGCACCAGCACATGGCCGTTTTCGCAATGGATGATGACGCCCACGCCAGCTCCCATGAACTTGTCCATCCCTTCACCCGCATCCTTGGCAGTGGGGAGTCCACGAACCTCGAAGATCAGCGGGGCTTTCTCATAGCCCTGGTACACGATCTGGGTATTCGGCGTCTGACCATCGTCTTGATACCCAAGCCGGCCGCCCACGCTCCACGCCGTGGGGGCAATGGCGGTCTCGCCAAGGAACCAGCGGGCAATGTCCATCTGGTGGACGCCTTGGTTGCCCAGATCGCCGTTGCCATAGGCCCACTGCCAGTGCCAGTCATAGTCCAGGCGCGGACGGCGGATGTCCACAATGGGGGCGGGCCCGAACCAAAGGTCACCGTCCACCTCTGCCGGCACGGGAAGAGGCGTCTTGCGCACCTTCATCGCAGGGCGGCTCTTGTAGCAGAGACCGCGGGCGAGGGTGATCTTGCCCAGATTGCCCGCCTGCACCCAGGCCACGGCCTCACGGATGGCAAAGCTGCTCCGGCTCTGAGTGCCACCTTGAACGATGCGGTTGAGCTTCTTCTCCGCATTCACAATCTGGCGGCCTTCCCACACATTGTGAGACACCGGCTTCTCCACAAAGACATCCTTGCCCGCCTCCATGGCCCACTGGGTACCGAGCGCATGCCAGTGGTTCGGTGTGGCCAGGCTCACAGCATCGATGTCTTTGTCGGCCAGCAGCTTCCGGTAGTCCTGGTAGGTCTTCACCTTCAGCCCCTCCTTCTCCAGGCGGGCCGCCTCATCGGCGAGGTACTTGGAATTCACATCGCAGATCGCGGCAATGCGCACTCCGGGAATTTTTTTGTAGGTCGCCAGATGGTCGCCGCCACGCCCCTTGAGACCCACCACGGCCACATTGATGGCACCGTTGGCCTTGCCTCCGCACGAGGTGAGACGGCTGCTGATGAAGAAGGCCCCGCCGGCAAAGGTGGCTTGGGAGAGGAATCGACGGCGGGAGGAGGGAGACGAGGGAGGCATGTGAAAGAGAGGAGGGGAACGACGCTGGATAAAACCGTTAAATGTCGAAAGGAGGGACTATCGTGACGCGAAGATCGTGTCCGCATCCAGATACGGCATTCCGTGGGCGTCTGCCACAGCGGCATGGGTCACTTTTCCGTCGAAGACGTTGAGACCATCAAGAAGATTGGCATCCCGCTGGAAGGCCCCGGGCACACCGTGGTCTGCCAGCAGTTCGATGTAGCGGTAGGTCACATTGGTGAGCGCCTGGGTGGCCGTGCGGGCATAGGCGGCAGGCATGTTGGCCACGCAGTAGTGAGTGACGCCTTCTTCGACATAGATGGGATCGTCATGCGTCGTGGCTCGCGAGGTTTCACAGCAGCCGCCCTGGTCGATCGCGATGTCCACAAGCACACTGCCCGGCTTCATGACCTGTAGCATCTGGCGGGTAATGAGCTTGGGCGCCTTGGCCCCGGGCACCAGCACGGCTCCGATGAGCAAGTCCACGCTGGGCAGCATTTCCAGGATATGGGCGTGGTTGGAGTACAGCGTATGGGCGGTGTGCAGAGTGATGTCGAGGAAGCGCATGCGCTCCACATCCACCTCCAGGATGGTGACGTCCGCGCCCAGGCCCGTGGCCATCCGAGCGGCGTTCACACCGGCCGTGCCACCACCGATCACGACCACCTTGCCTGGGAGAACGCCAGGCACCCCGCCGAGGAGCACCCCCTTGCCCCCCTCGTGCTTGGCCAGGAAATAGGCCCCTACCACCACGCTCATGCGACCGGCGATCTCACTCATCGGCTCCAGCAGCGGCAGACGGCGGTTCACTTCCACCGTCTCATAGGCGATACCGGTGCATCGGGAAGCCAGGAGCGCCTCCGTGAGCGACTTGCTGGCGGCCAGGTGCAGGTAGGTGAAAAGGATCTGTCCCGGCCGGAGCAGGGGATACTCCTGGGGCAGAGGTTCCTTCACCTTCACAATCATCTCCGCCTGGGCAAAGATGGCCTCATGCGTGAGCAGGATCTCCGCCCCGGCATGGGCATACTCTTCATCGGGGAAGCCTGATCCCGCACCTGCTTGGGTCTCCACCACCACCCGGTGCCCGCGCTTGACCAGTTGATACGCAGCAGAAGGGAGCAGCCCGACGCGGTTTTCCTGTGCCTTGATCTCTTTGGGGACACCGATGATCATGAGCCTACTTTGCGGCGGCAACGGGCGGTGGCGAGGAAAAAAGCGTGACGGATTCCAACCGGCGTTGCGTGGTCGTCCGCAGCTCGGGGATGACGTTCAGCAACGGCTGCCCTTGGAAATACGCAATGAGGTTGTCGTGGACCATGCGCGCCATTTCCTCTCGATTCTCCTCTGTCCGACTGCCCACATGAGGAAGCAGCACCACCTGGGGCAGGCGGGTCAATTGGTCAGGCACCAGCGGCTCCCGCTCATACACATCCAGACCTGCAGCCCGGATGGTGCCCGTCTCCAACGCATGCACCAAGGCGGCTTCATCCACAACAGAACCTCGCGTGATGTTGATGAGCGTTCCGTCCGGGCCCAGCATCTCCAGCACTGAGGTGTCCACCAGATGACGGGTGGCAGATCCGCCTGGGCAGGCAATGATGAGGAAGTCGCTCCAGAAGGCCAGATCATGCAGCGACCGGAAGAACGGATAGCTCACCGTGAGATTGGGTCGCCGCGCCGCATAGCCCACCCGCATGCCGAGCGCCTCCAGACGCCGGGCGACGGCCTGACCGACCCGGCCCAGCCCAAAGATGCCCGCACGTTTGCCCCCTGGCTTGAAGCCCAAGGGGAAAGACATGGCTGGCCAGCCCCCGTCATGCAGAAAGCGATTGGCCTCCAGCAGGCGGCGGGAAGTCATCAACACCAGTGCCAGGGCCACGTCCGCCATGTCTTCCGTCAGGACATCCGGCGTATGGGTCACGCGGATCCCGCGGGAACGGCAGTAGTCCACCGGCACACCTTCGTAGCCAGTGCCAAAGACGGAGATGATTTCCAAGTTGGGCAGGATGTCCAGGAGGCTTTCCCGATACAGAGCATTGCCCGACCCCACCAGGCCCCGGATAGAGTTCTCCTCGCCATCGTTGAGAGTGGTGTGGCAGATAAAGCACTCCGCCAAGGCATGCGACAACCGCCCCGGGAGAGGAGCCAGGCAGAGAAGATGGGGACCCTTCGGCGCAGGCATGATCGCAAATTGAGGAGGGGAAACCCGGAAAGCAAGAAGGGTTGCAAGATCGCGATTTACTTTCGTATGGAGGCAATCCGACGGAAGGGAATCCCCGTTGCATTTGAAGACGTTCCGTTTTGGTTGGTGATTACCCTTTGAAGCCCTTCATGAACCTGCCTGCCTCGCTCTCTGTCCCGGTAACCCGACTCTTTCGCGGGCAGCCGGATGAGCCGGTGCAAGATGAAGTGGCCGCTGAGGAGCCCCTGGAACTGAGGGTGGAAGGGAAAAGCATCGCGGTCGTGATGCGGACGCCGGGCCATGATGAAGAGCTGGCCGCAGGCTTCCTCCTGACCGAGGGCGTCATCACCGGACCGCAGGATGTGTTTGAGATCTCCATCTGCCCGAGCCGGTCTGAAGGCTACGGCGGCGTGGTGGATGTCCTGCTGGCCAAGGGAGAGGTGGACTGGTCCAAGCTCACCCGGCACGTCTTCGCCAGCAGCAGTTGTGGCGTTTGTGGCAAGGCCACCATCGAATCGGTGTTCCAGTCCTTCGCCCCCCGGGCATGGGACTGGACGGTGCCGCGCGAGTTGGTGTGGAGCCTGCCGGACAAGCTGCGGGCAGCCCAGCTCACCTTTGAAAAAACCGGGGGGCTGCATGCCAGCGCCATCTTTGACCTCGATGGTCAGCTCGTGGTGGCACGGGAGGATGTGGGCCGCCATTCCGCCCTGGACAAGGCTCTCGGGTTCGCCCTCCGGCAGGGCAGGCTGCCTCTGGACCGCCACGTGCTTTTGGTTAGTGGTCGGGTGTCCTTTGAACTCATGCAGAAGGCACTGGCTGGCGGCATCGGCCTCGTGGCCGCCGTCTCCGCGCCCAGCAGCCTGGCGGTGGACTTCGCCCGGGAGTCCGGCCAGACGCTGGTCGGCTTTCTGCGGGGCGGGCGCATGAATGTGTACGCCGGGCAGCAACGGATCACCGGGGATTGAGGAAACATCATGCGCGGCTACTTTGACCACAACGCAACCACGCCCCTGCACCCCGCAGCGCGCGCGGCCTGGCTGGAGGCCACCGACCGCTGCTGGCAGAACCCCTCGTCCCTCTACCGTGAGGCGGCCGCGGTGAAACACCGCCTGGAAGAGGCACGGGAACGGCTGGCCGATCTGCTGGGCTGCGACCCGGGCCGCATCATTTTCACCTCCGGTGCGACGGAATCCAACAATGCCCTGGTGCGGTGGCTGGCCCAGCAGTCCGGGCCGGAGGGAAGAGTCGTTTCATCGAGCATGGAACACCCCAGTCTGGCAGAGCCGCTGGAGCAAGAATTTAATGGCCGCGTGCTCAAGGTGCCGGCGCATGCGGACACCACTCTCAACCTGGAAGCCGCCGACCGGTTGATCCAGCAAGGGAACGCCGTACTGATGGCCGTGATGGCCGCCAACAATGAAAGTGGCACCTTGAACCCGTGGCGAGATCTCGCCGCCCTTTGCCGGGCGAAACAAGTGGCCTATCACTGCGATGCCAGCCAGTGGATTGGGAAGATGCCTCTGGCAGGCCTCGGTGAATGTGACTACCTCACGGGCAGCGCCCACAAGTTCGGCGGCCCCAAAGGCACCGGCTTTCTGGTGGTTCGAGATGAAAACGAACGCCTCCATCTGGCCAGGGGCGGCCCCCAGGAGGAGGGGCGCAGGGCTGGAACGGAAAACTATCCGGCCATCGAGGCAATGGTGACGGCGCTGGAGGCGGTTGAGGAAGCACTCGCCACCGTAGTGGCCCAACAGGCTTCCCTGCGCGATGCCTTTGAAGCAACCCTGTGCTCCCTGATCCCGGGCACACAGATCGTGGGGCGGGAGGCTCCCCGTCTCTGGAACACCAGCCTGATGGTCCTGCCGGCTCACGATCACCGGAAATGGCTCGGCCGCCTGAGCCAGGCCGGGTTCGCGGTGTCAACAGGGTCCGCCTGCAGCGCCGGGGACAAGGGGGCCTCATCCGTCATGCAGGCCATCCGGGCCCCCGTGGAGGAGTGGCGACGGGTGCTGCGGATCAGCGGCGGCTGGAAGACGACACAGGAGGAGTGGCAGGCCCTCGCGGAGGCGCTCGGCAAGGTGAGTGCCGGACTCTGAATCCAGATGCGCCCGCCCCGCTCAAACTGGTACAATACGGACCATGCAACGGCATCGCCCTTTCTTGTGCTCGATCACGGCAGCAGGCGCGCTGCTGTCGTCGGTTTTCCTCTGTGAACGATCTCCGGCTGCCGAATGGAAGCAGGCGGCCGTGGCATCGGTGCATCCCCTGGCCACAGCCGCAGGGATCAAGGCCCTGGAGCAAGGGGGCAACGCCGTGGACGCGGCGATCGCCACCGCCATCACGCTCGGCGTGGTGGATGGGCACAACTCCGGCCTGGGCGGCGGCTGTTTCATCCTGATCCGCGCCGCAGACGGGAGCGTGACCGCCATCGATGCCCGGGAGACAGCTCCCGCATTGGCCAGCCGGGACATGTACCTGAGGCCAGGCACCGCTGAGCCACGCGAAGTGGATGGGGAAGCCAGCAAGACCGGGCCGCTGGCCGTGGCCACCCCGGGAGCCCTGGCGGGATATGCCCTGGCGCTGGAACGGTTTGGCAAACTCAAACTGGCCGACATCGCGCTGCCCGCTGCCAAACTCGCTGAGGGCGGGTTTGCCCTCGACGCCGTGTACGCCCGCAAGCTGGCCGCCACCAGGAATCAGCTCGCTTTGTTTCCTGCTACCAAGGCCCTTTTCTTCAAAGATGACGGGAGCGTCCTGAAAGAGGGAGACGTCCTCAAGCAACCCGATCTGGCCACCACCTTGCGGGCCATCGCGAACGGAGGGAGCCGGGCCTTTTACGAAGGCGACTTCGCCAACCGGGTGGGGGAATGGATGGCAGCCAACGGTGGCGTGCTCCGGAAAGGGGATTTCTGCGCCTATACACCCAAGCTCCGCGAACCGCTCCGCACCACGTACCGTGGGCATGAGATCATTGGCTTCCCACCTCCCAGCAGTGGAGGCGTACACGTGGCTCAGATCTTGAATGTGCTCGAATCCTTCGATCTTCCGGCCTTGCCGCTCGCCGATCGGGTGCACACCACGGCAGAAGCCATGAAGGCAGCATTTGCCGACCGCGCCTACTGGCTGGGGGATCCGGACTTCGTCCCGGTGCCCACCGGGCTCTTGGACAAAGAATACGCCAAGACGCTTGCCAGTCGCATCCAGCCTAGCGGCTCGGCCGTGACGGTGCCAGGCCACGGCACCCCGCCGCGAGCGGACACCGATGTCTTTGGCGACCTGCTCAAGCACACCACCCATCTATCTACTGCGGATGCCGAAGGCAACTGGGTGGCGCTGACCCAGACGGTGAACACCACCTTTGGCAGCAAGGTCATTGTGCCCGGCACCGGCGTGATCTTGAACAATGAGATGGACGACTTTGCCGCAGCCCCCGGTGCCCCCAACGCCTTCAAGCTCGTGGGTTCAGACGCCAACGCCGTGGCTCCCCGCAAACGACCGCTCAGCAGCATGAGCCCCACCCTCGTGGTCAGGGACGGCAAGCCCTTCCTCAGTGTGGGAGCGGCGGGCGGGCCGACCATCATCAGCCAAACCCTGCAGAATCTGGTGAACGTGCTGGATCTCAAGATGAGCCTCCAGCAGGCCATCTCCGCCCCAAGAATTCACCACCAATGGTCGCCCGATGAACTCCGGATGGAACCCGCCTTCGGCCCCGAGATCCTGGCAGCGATGAAACAACGCGGCCACGCCGTCAAAGAGGCCGGCAATGTCGGCATTGGCGTCAGCCAGGGGGTGCGATGGGATGAAGCAAAGGGCGAGTTCGAGCCCGTGCATGATCCACGGGTACCCGGAGCGGTGGGCGGAAAGTAACGTGTTGTGCTCCGCTGTCGCAACTCATGAAAGCTGCTTCCGCGAGGGTGACGGCAGACCGGCCCTCCGTCCTCGTTGTTGAGATAGAGCGTCTATCGGCCCCGATCTAGTTCCTTTCATCCGTAACATCCGCCAGTCATTCCCCTGCCAGTTCACGTTCGATCTGTTCAATGGTTGGAAGACTGGTTTCCAGTTCGGGAGGCAGGGACTCTACGAGTTGATATTCAGCCACTCCCAGTGGCTGCGGGCTACCGCGCAGTGCATACTCGGCCACCACCTTGTTCCTATTCTTGCACAGCAACAGTCCAATGGTTGGCCCATCGTCTGGATGTTTCACCTGAGTATCCACCGCAGTCAGATAAAAGCTCAGCTGCCCGAGGTGTTCTGGTTTGAACTTGCCTGCTTTGAGTTCGATCACCACATAGCAGCGGAGCTTCAGGTGGTAGAACAACAAGTCTATGAAAAAATCCTCTCCGCCCACGTCCAGCAATACCTGTCGGCCAACGAAAGCGAACCCTGCACCCAGTTCCAGCAGAAAGGCGGTGACGTGCTTGACGAGGGCATCTTCAATTTCCCGCTCATGTGCTTCTTCCGTCAGTCCTAAAAAATCAAACCGGTACACAGTCATCCCATAGCCCTGCAAAAGCAGCGCCAGAGGCTTGAGTTGGTGATGTTTTGAAGTGCCTTTTGCGAAAGTGATTTCTCAAACGGGGCGGTCCTGCTCCGTTATGCGACGCCTGCTGTCCCATAGACGGGGGGCTCCAGCCCAGGCAGATACACGCTTTGCGGGCTGGCTCGCATCTTCCATGGACCGCCTGCTGTCCCATAGAACGCCAGCAATCTGAGCAGATCCACCCGGCTCCAAGTCACCCCTCGGATCATCGTGAAGAGGCGGGTGAAGCTGTGCGGCCAGCCCGATACTTGTGCCAGGAACCGCAGCAGCACATAGAGCAACAGGGCCGCCCAGAGCTGCCAGCGGATCGCGTTTTTGCTATGTCCCAAAAAATCACAGATGCAGAGCGTTTGCTTGATCTGCTTGAAGAACACTTCAATGCCCCAGCGGCTCTGGTAGAGTTCTCCTACCGTGCTGGCGGCCCATTCTGTCTGGTTGGTGATAAAGGCCATGCGCACTTCCTTGCCGTCAAGCTCCACGAGCATCTCCACCCGGCGCAGCGGGCCGGGATGTTGCGAAAGGCTCCTGGCTCCTTTGAGCACAATGAGGTCATCGCGCAGCACCTTGCCTTGCGGCCGTGCCTGGAGCTTGCGCGTCACCCGGTAGCTCATGTTGTCCTTGGCACGGGTGACCCAGAAGATGCCCCGCCCGGTCAACTCCCAGAGGTGGGCAAAGTTGATGTAAGCCTTGTCAAACAAGGCAATTTCCCCGTCTTTGAGGCTGGCACAAAGCGCGCGGGAGCGCGAGTCATCATGATGAGAGGCTTCTTCGATGATGGCAAAGGCTGGCAGGAAGGTTTGCAGGTTGAGACGCAAATGGAGCTTGGCCGCCGCCTTGCGCTGCCGGTGCTTGGCCCAACTCATACAGTTGGCCACCAGGGCGATGGTGCTGGAGTCGATGGCGTAGATGGCCCGTCTAAACCGCCGGGGCAGTCCTTCATAGCGCAGGCCAAACCCGGGGTGCCGATGCTGGAGATGATCCAACATCTTCCAAAAGAGGGTCTCCATCAGGTCGCTGTCCCGATTCTTATTGGCATGGGACAGGGTGTTGCGGGCTGGCGGTGTCGCTCCGCGGATGGCAGCGAGGGCCCCGGCATGATGCCTCAAGCTGTCGCACACATCGTTGAGACTGATGGAGTGTGTCAGTTGCGCGTAGAGCAGGCTGACCACGTGACTCCAGGAACTGAAGGTGCGCGGCTGGCTGCCGTGGTGGTGTTGAGCGCAGAGGTTCGCGACCAAGTGCCCGGGAATGAGCTTGCAAAGCTGCCCCAGAACGCTTCCAATGACTTTGGCTGGTTTGAATTTCATCTCAGGCCTACCCTGTGTGGGGTAGGCCGCCAGTCACCTTTTTGTTTCGCTGTGGGACGGCTGTGAAACCGGTACGGATCCTTGAGAGATTCCAATGCCAAGTCCGATTTGGGTTTGGGCAGATTGAATTCGAAATTGGTCACCGCCTTGCCGCTTCGTTCCAACAGACGGGTTTCGATGTGAATGTTCAGTACGTTGCGCGACCACCCATGCTCAATCGCGCTTCGAGCATAGGCCATGCGTTGTTCCGGGTCCTTCAGGCGGGTCAGCAGAACCAGATTATGACCCCACGGCAGTTGTCCAACAGCTTGTTGGACAATTGCTGCGTCCGGCCATGCTTCAGCAAAGGCTCGCATGTACATCAGATTGGCACGAGAAAAACCCTTCATCTCGGGAAAGGCGGTACGGAGGTCATGGGCAAGGCGTTGAATGACCTTTGCTCCCCAACCCTGCGCCGCCTGCCGGGCCAAGATTTCCCGACCGATTTGCCAATACAAATCCAAGAGTTCCCGGTTCACCGCCAGCGAGGCATTCTGCCGGGCGAGATAGATTCGATCCTTCAAATTAGCCAACCAGTTGCTGTATCCTTCAGGCGGCTCGATGAGGGGCGCAGGTTTTTCGTTCATGCGGTGCAAAGGGTGGAGAGATCGACCGGCTCTTTAGCAGAGTATTGCCTTCCAAGAAGTGATTCGTGCTCCGTTCGTCGCCGCCGAACCAAAGGGGTATAGAAGTTCAGGACGATGCTTTCAGTCCACACCAACGACTTATCAACCAACCGCGAAGCTGTGTCTCAACAGCCCGCTTGCTGCCCTGTCCCCTAACGCCAAACCGCCTTCCAGTACTCGCCGAGTTGCGCCGGCCATTCTGCGCCCCATTTGCTTTCCGCCCACCAGGCGAAAGCGACGGCGACACCAGCGAGGATGCAGATGAAAAAGAAACCTCCCACCAGACGATCCGTAGAGAAGAACCGCGGGGGACCACCTGCCGCGAGGTGCGCGCTGGGTGTGGGAATGAGCCGTGCGGTGGGGGCATTCGCATCCACGGGAGGGCCAGGGGCGGGACCCACCGGCCTTGGCGGAACGAGCCGCGGTGCCACGGGGCGGGGTGCCGACACCTGAGCACGACGGTTGAGCACCTCCGTGGCCTGAGACACCCAGCCAGGCCGATCCCGCGAATCGAGTTTCAAGAGCCAACCCAGCCACTGGGCAAAGGCGGGGTCCACATCGGCCCGTAGGGTGGTGATGGAGGCGGCGTCAAACTGCTGCCAGGAGGCCAGCAGAGCTTCTCGCGTCTTGCCTTCCACCGGTTGCTTCCCGGTGAGGAGATACCAGATGGTCGCCCCCAGAGAAAAGAGATCGCCTGAGACCGTCGCCGGTCCACCCAGAAGCCGCTCGGGAGCCATGTACTGGAGCGTCTCCACCGGAGGATTGGCGCGGCATTCAGAAAGTCCCCAGTCCAAGACGAGCAGACTCAGCCCTGCCGTACCCTGGTCAGTGATGATCAGATTGCTGGGCTTCAGATCGCCATGGGGCATGCCCGACTTTTCCCCAACCATGATGGCGTCACAGAGCTGCCGCGCCACCTCGCGGGCTTCATCCGCATCCACCAGCAGGCGCTGGGTGGGGAAGGCATTGCCCGCCCAACCGGCCTGATAGGCGTACACGAGCACGCAGCCTTCAGGATCATCGTACGCATCCAACAGGGTGGCGATGTGAGGATGCCGGATCTGCTTGAGCACCGGAGCCCGCTCCAACACCCAGGCTGGGTCCATGGGGTTGGATGTTTCCCCCGACAGCAACTTGAAAAGGACCTGCTGACCTGTGGCCGATTCGATGGCCCGATACACAATCCCTGCGGTGCCAATCGCCACGCGTTCCTGCACGACGTAAGCTTCCGTCGTGGGCTGCTCGGGCAGGGCATTTTGAGCCAGGGATTCGGGCATCATGCCGACTTGGGAGGGGATTGATGGACCAACTGGACGCTAACCCGCTTCGCGAGAGACGCAAGGGGCGGGAGTTTCTCACTTTCAAGTTTTCCTGGGCACCTGTTGGGAGGAAAACATCCGGAAGACCGACAAAAAAACCGCAACCACCCGGAGGCAGATGCGGTTTTGGAGCGGGATCTCGCGGGGCCTGCGTTACGCCGCGGCTCCGGGAGCCTTTGCCGGGGTATCGGAGTCATCCAGCGCATGGCGCTGCAGACCACGGCCGGTGACCCGGCCATACCACAGCACCAGGGAGGAGGCGATGTAGATGGAGGAGTAAGTACCCACCACGACGCCGATGATGATCGGCAGAGCAAACTCCTTCATGGACGGACCGCCGAAGAAGAACAACACGACCATGGACATGAGCACCGTCAAGCTGGTGAGCAAGGTACGGCTCAGGGTGGCGGAGATCGCCTCGTTCATGATGTCGCGGATGCTGCCACGATGAGTGCGGAGCATTTCCCGGATGCGGTCAAAGACGATGATGGTGTCGTTGATCGAGTAACCCGCCACCGTGAGGATGGCACCAATGTGGATGACGGAGAGTTGCTGGCCGAAGAGCACCGAAAGACCGATGGCAATGACGCAGTCGTGGAAAAGGGCCACGATGGCGGCCACGGCGAAGGCCAGCTCATAGAAGATCACCAGGTAGATGAAGATGGCCAGCATGGCCAGGCAATAGGCGATGGCGGAACGGGTGGCCAGTTCCTTGCCGACGATGGAACCCACGCGGTCCGTCTGCCCTCCGGAGAGTTCACCCGCGTACTTCGATTCCAAGATTTCTTTCACCTTCGGACCGTCATCATACTCGCTGCGGACAGTGATCAGATTGGCCGTGGCGTTGGAGCTGGCCTGCACAAAAGCCCCCTGGATATTGGATTCCTTGAGGAATTTCTCCACCCCCTCGGTTTCCACCGTTTTGCCCGCGGCAACTTCAAACCGGGTGATCGCACCACCGCGGAAGTCGATGCCGATCGCATCCGTTCCCTTGATGGGGAAGACCAGGATGGACAACAGAGCCAGTCCAAAGGAGCCGAGCACGAAGGGTTTGGACCACTTCAGAAGGTCATATTTCCCCTCCGGGATGATGTGGGTGACCGTGATCTTTTTGAGCAGGTTCGCATCAATGAACCAGTTGAAACACACGCGGGTGACGATGAGGGCTCCCAGGAGAGTTCCCACAATGCCCACCGTGAGCGTGACCGCGAACCCCTTTACCAGACCGGTGGCGAGGTAAAAAAGAATAACGGCGGAGATGAGGGTCGTGATGTTGGCGTCGAAAATGGCGGAGAAGGCTTTTTCGAAGGCCGCATCCAGTGCAGCGCCGAGGGTTTTGCCCGCATTCATCTCCTCACGAAGCCGCTCGTAGATGAGCACGTTCGCGTCCACCGCCATGCCGATGGTGAGCACGATACCGGCGATGCCCGGCATGGTGAGGGTGAAGTTAAAGAGGGCCATGGCACCGAACACCAGGAGCATGCAGACCACCAGGCCAACCAGGGCGATGAGCCCGGCGAAGCGGTAGTAGATGAGCATGAACAGTGCGACAAGGAGGGTGGAGACCCAGCCGGTCTGGATGCCCTGCTGGATGGTCTGCTCCCCGAAGGCGGCGGACACGTTGCTCTCCTCAATGATCTTCATGGGGTTCTTGAGGGGATTCTCAAGACCGGAGGCCAGTTCCTGGGCCTCTTCCTGGGTGAACTTGCCCGAGATCTCAGCGTTGCCGCCGGTGATCGCGGAACGAAGGGTCGGAGCAGAGAGCACCTCTCCGTCCACGATGATGGCGAGGTTCTCACCAATGTGAGCGCTGGTGAGGTCTGCGAAAATCTTGCTCCCGGCGGAGTCCAGCTTGAGGTGAATGACCCAGCCTTCGGGATTGAGAGCGGGCCATGCCTGCACGACGTGCTCGCCTTCGAGGTCAGCACGGCTCTTCACCAGATAGCTGGCGACTTCGCGCTTGCCATCCTTGTCTTTCGCACCGGGAAGCTCGGTGTAGCCGATCACCGGCTGACCCGTGGCCTTCATCTGAGCGAGAGCAGACTCACCTTGGGGGTGGACGAGACGGAACTCCAGGTGGGCCACTTTCTGAATGGTCTCGCGGATTTTGCCGACTTCATCCGGATGCACGCCAGGCATCTGGATGAGGATCCGGTCCGTGCCTTGGGGGGCGGTCAGAAGGTCCTTGCCGCCATCCGGGTTGAGGCGCTTCTCCAGAATGCCAATGGCCTGCTGGACTGCTGCCGGGGACAGGGGAACCGGCTGCCCCTTGTCATCGAGGGACGGCTGAAGCTGCACCGTAAAGGAGCTGCCGCCGCCGAGGTCGATCCCTTTTTTGATCCCCAGCCCCGCGAAGGCCCAGATGCAGAAGCCACTGACCCCGAGGGTCAGAACCGTACCGATGATCTTTTTGGTCCGGTGAATGGTCGTGCCCAGATAGTAAAACAACAGGAAGAGCAGGACGGCGCCCCAGATGAAGGTGATTTGCGGTGTATTCATGGCACTGACTTGGAGGATGCGGGATGAAAAACAAAAAGGCGCCGCCGGCGGGCCGTAGGGCCTGAAGGCGGCGTCGTGAGACGGTGCAAAGACTTATTTCTTATCGTCAACCAGCGTGGCTTCTTCGGCCTTGGCTTTCTTGTGGGCAATGGCGGTGCGGTCGAATTCGACCTTCCCTTCGGCGAACTTCACCACCACAGTTTTCTCTTTGACGGTGGCGACCACACCATGAGCCCCGCCGATGGTGACCACTTCATCTCCGGCAGACAGGGCCTTCTGAAGGGTTTCCTGCTCCTTCTGCTTTTTGCGCTGGGGGCGGATGAGGATGAAGTACATCATCACCATCATGAGCACCATCATGATGATCGTGCTGGAACCTCCACCTGGCTGACCTGCGGGAGCTGCTTGGGCGATGACGATGATGCTGGAAAAACTCATGATTCCTTGTGGGGTTGGTATTTGGCGGTAAACTCAGTTCGAAACTCGTTGAAGTAGCCTTCCTCGATGGCGGTTCGGGCACGCGACATGAGGGACAGGTAGAAATGCAGATTGTGGAGGGAAATCAACCGCAATCCCAGGATTTCCCCGGCCTTGATCAGGTGACGAATGTAAGCACGGGTAAATCCGCGGCAAAGGGGGTGGGTATCCTCGCTGATGGGACGGAAATCCCGGGCAAACGTGTTGTTTTTGAGATTGAGCGTTCCTTCGTCCGTGAAAGCCGTGCTGTGGCGGGCGAGCCGCGTGGGCAGCACGCAGTCGAACATGTCGATCCCGCGGGCGACCATCTCAATCATCTGGGGCGGGGTGCCCAGGCCCATGGCGTAGCGGGGCTTGTCCATGGGCAGGTGGGGGATGCTGTGCTCCACGGCAGCCATCATCTCCGGCTCCGGTTCGCCCACACTGACGCCGCCAACGGCGTAGCCGTCGAAGCCGATCCCGACGAGTTCCCGGGCAGACTTGGCACGCAATTCGGGATAGCTGGAGCCTTGCACAATGCCGAAGTGCATCTGGGGTTTCCCGTTGGTCATGGGCTGGTTCTTGTCCACCCATTCGCGGCACCGTTTGGCCCAGCGCAGGGTGAGGTCCAGGCTCTTGGCCGCATACGCCGCATCACAGGGGTGGGGCGGACATTCGTCGAAGAGCATGGCAATGTCTGAGCCGAGGATGGACTGAATTTCCATCGCGCTCTCTGGACCCAGCATCATGGGTGAACCATCCACATGGTTCTGAAAGTGAACGCCTTCTTCCTTGATCTTGCGGAGCTTCCCCAGGGAGAAGACCTGGAAGCCGCCGGAGTCTGTGAGGATGGGCTTGTTCCAGTTGGCAAAGGCATGCAGGCCTCCCGCCTCACGCATGACTTCCATGCCCGGCCGGACGGCGAGATGGTAGGTATTGCCTAAAATGATCTGGGCTCCGATAGCCTCCAGCTCCACCGGATGGACCGTCTTGACCGAACCCTGGGTGCCCACGGGCATGAAGATGGGCGTTTCGATCACCCCATGGGGAGTGACCAGCCGCCCGCGTCGGGCGAGGCTGTGGGGATCAGTACCAAGGAGGGTGAACATGCGGGGCGCACAGGCTGGCAAGGTAAGGGCGCGGCGCAACCGGGAAAAATAATACCGAGTGGACAACAGAAGCCCCGGAGAAAAACAGGATGGGCCATTTCGCAGAGAAATTGAAGGTGGACCGTCGTTCCCACTCTGCACAGAAGACTCCTGCCATGATCCGCCTCTTCCTCCTCCCTGCCGTCCTGCTCTTTTCTACCCGTCTGGCCGGTGCCGAACCTCCCAGGCAGCCCAACATAGTCTTCTTCCTGGTGGATGATCTGGGCCAGCGGGACCTCGCCTGCTACGGCAGCACCTTCTACGAAACGCCCCACCTGGACCGGCTGGCGAAGGAGGGGGCGCTTTTCACAGACGCCTACTCCACCTGCCCGGTGTGCTCGCCGAGCCGGGCCAGCATTCTGACGGGCAAGTACCCCCAGCGGACCGGGATCACGGACTACATTGGTGCGCCCATGAAGCCCGAGCAGTGGAAGCGCAACACCAAGCTGCTGCCCGCCCCCTACAGTGACCGGCTGGCCCTGGAGGAAACGACGATGGCGGAGGCGCTGAAAGCGGCAGGCTATGCCACCTTCTTTGCGGGCAAGTGGCACTTGGGGCCCGAAGGCTGGTTCCCCGAGGACCAGGGTTTTGAGATCAACAAGGGCGGGATCGACCGCGGCGGCCCGTATGGGGGCAACAAGTACTTTTCCCCCTACGGCAACCCCCGGCTGTCCGACGGGCCGCCCGGAGAGCACCTCCCTGACCGCCTGGCAACAGAAACGGCCAGCTTCATTGAAGCCCACAAGGACAAGCCGTTCTTCGCTTACTTCTCATTCTACTCTGTGCACACGCCGCTGATGGCTCGTCCGGATCTGGAAGCGAAGTACAAGGCCAAGAAGGAAAAGCTGGGGCTGAAGGCAGAGTGGGGGCAGGAGGACACTCGCCAGGTGAGGCAGGTGCAGGAACACGCCGTCTATGCGGCCATGGTGGAAGCCATGGACCAGGCGGTGGGCAAGGTGCTGGCCAAGCTGGATGAACTGGGCCTGAAGGAGAACACCATCGTCGTCTTCACGTCGGACAACGGCGGTCTCTCCACGAGCGAAGGGTCCCCCACCGCCAACCTGCCCTGGCGCGGCGGGAAGGGCTGGATGTATGAGGGCGGCATCCGTGAAGCGCTCCTGGTGCGCTGGCCGGGTGTCGTCCAGCCGGGTAGCGTGATTCATGAACCCGTGATCGGGACTGACTTTTACCCCACCCTGCTGGCAGCGGGCAGTGCTGCTCTGCCCAAGGAGTATCCGGGAGACGGTGTGGATCTCAAGCCGGTGCTGAAACAAGAGCCCAAGGCGGCCGATGCGGCACCCCGCACCCTGTACTGGCACTACCCCCACTATGGCAACCAGGGCGGGGCACCCGCCACCGCCGTGCGCCAGGGTGACTGGAAGCTGATCCACTGGTTTGAAGAAGATGCGTACGAGCTGTACAATCTGAAGACTGATCCAGCAGAGAGGAACAATGTGGCAGCGACGCAGACGGAGGTGGTGACGACATTGAAAGCGGAGATGGAGCGTCGGGTGAAGGACACCGGGTCCTTGTTGCCGACAAGCAATCCTGCGTATGATGCCAGCAAGCCCAGCGGTCGTGGGGCGGGTGGCGGGGGTGGTGGGAAAAAGAAGGAGAAGGCCAAGGAGGAGTAAGGGGTGTTTGATGCGGGTGCCCCTCGTGGCCATGGCCCCCCTTGGGCACGCGGTTGCTCTCCACGATTCAGACATCGCATACGGGGAAGGTTAGTGCCTGCCAAGGAACCTGGGGTGGTGAAGCATAGACTGACTGGATTCAGATGGCCTGTGCTCGGGGAGCGCACGCATCCTGCGTGCTGTTTGCGGCATCTTGCCGCGAACGTCAGTCAGCGCATGACATCAGGTCCGACCGACGTGGGGGTGTTGATGGCGGTGGGGAGGAGGTACCCAACGTTGACTCGCTTAGGGCTCGTCCAACGTTGGGCTGTGTTAGAGATCCCCTGTGGGGATCAACTTCGATCCGGGGCGGCGGCCTCAAGCTGGTTCCTTGGCATCCACCCCAAACGCGCGCGGTTGGTTCGTTCTCCTCACGTCGACAACTACGATCGGTGTTGTTCGTAACACGGCAGAAGGCATCCCATAGACCTTCCGATTCCACACACACCCCGACAGCTCACGCCTCAACTCCCACCCACTGGTCTTTGATCATCAACCACCCAGCGCCCCTGTAGTTGTCGACGTGAGGAGGCACTAACTGAAGCGTCTGCAGCTTCGCCTTCTCGCTGTTGTCACCAAGTTTCGACAGACACGGAGGCTCCTCCTGTAGGGCGAGCGCCCCGCTTGCCGCGAACCACCCCTGATTGCGTCACCATCGCGGTAGGTCAGCCACTCAAGGAATCGGGACGGTTCATCTGCATTGTCCGCTCCGCCAAGCGCATCATTCGAAACAAAAAGTTGTGTTGCCCCATCACCGGAACTCCGGTTACGATCCGGCGAATCTCCCGCCTATGATCACTCCCTTTCCTGATCGCCCGCTTCGCGTTCGAGGTTCCTTTGCCACCAAGAAACTCCTCGGGGGTATCGCGCTGATCCTGCTGGGGATCGGGTTCCTGGCGCTCTTCATCTTCATAGAGAAGGAGTCCATCACCCAGGTTCTGGAAGACAGGAAGATCTGGGACACCGGTGTGCCAGCCAGCTTCTCTGAGGTTCAAGGCAACGAACGGACGAAGAACTTCATTTTTCACGAGTACGATCTGGTCGTCCGCTATGGTGACAAAGAAATGCAGGCCCGTAGCGCTCGGGTGAAGTTTGACACCTTTCTCACGAGCGTGGATCAGGAGGGGCGTCAGGAGGCCCGGTATCTGGAGAGCGATCCCTCAAAGGTCGCCCATTCGTGGGCTATGGATGCGCTCACCGGGCGATGGTTGGCCATCGGCTTCATGGGGGTCATGGGCCTCCTCCTGGGCGGGTTTGCGATATGGGGCGGTCTCGGCATGATCGGACAGTTGACCCTGGCGAAACGCTGCGGCCGACGCTCGGATGTGGTGATCCTGGAGATCACCAACGTGGCACCCAACGTCGTGAATGGGAAGCAGGTGGGACTGGTTTACTTCTTCCAGGGCACAGACGGGGACGGCAAACAACTGGAAGGCAAAACCGCCTTCAAAACGAAAGAGGAGCCGCTCTTTGCCGATGAAGAACGCAAGCACCTGGTGGGGCTGCTCAATCCGGCTTCGCCAGGCAAGGTGCTGGTCCCGCACAGAGATCTGTACCCGTTCGTGTCACCGGTTCGCGCCTGACTTTATTGCTTCACTGCAGATGCAAGAGCAGGGGTGCCGTCAGCCGCAGAGGCTCCTTCAGCTTTTCTCCATCCGGATGGCGGTCGTGCGGACTGGAAGCGTGTTTCCATCATGATTGAGGCTTGAGGTTTCCGGGATTTTTGCTTTGTGGGAAGCGTTAACTCGTTCCCCTGAGTGAACCCCCTTTCTGCGATGGTGAGCGGAGATGCCCGGCATCTCCCGCCTCCGCCAAAAAACGCCCCCCCGATGAACTATCTCGTCCACAAGCACGGACAGCAGCATGGTCCTTTCTCCGAAGCCGCGCTGCGCCAGAAACTCGCGAATGGCGAATTCGCCCCGATGGACATGGCCTGGCGCGAGGGCCTGCCCGGCTGGATGCCGCTGAAGAATGTGCTCCCACCGGAAATGCCCCCTCTACCGGGAGTGCCAGCCGCTCCTGTGCCTCCCCCCCTGCCCCCCGGGCAGACGTCGCCGCAGCCCGTAGCGACCCTGCCTGTACCCACCGAGGTCTCCTTGAGAGAACCCGTGGCATCACCCACCCCCCATCGGACCTTTTCGGAAGGAGTCAGCAAGCCTGCGTGGAAGCGCCAGCGCACGTGGTGGCCGTGGGTGCTGGGGGCAGTGATCCTCTGCGGATTTGGCCTGCTCTTCACGATCGGTTTCCTCGTGCTGCAGAAAGTGAACAAGCAAGTCACCGCCGCCAGCAGCGCAGAGAAGCCCCTCTTTGAGGACCGCGCCGGACATCGCACAGTTTGGAAAAAATCCTCCCACAAGGCATCAGGACCCGCCGAGGATCCGCCCAAAGAAGTGTTTGAGAAGGTTCGTTACCCATCCGACGCAGGGTCGTTGGTCGCTTATGTCACCCCAGACCCCAAGGACGGGAAGAAGCACCCGGCCATCGTCTGGGCTCACGGCGGGTTCGGCGGCATAAGCAGCTACTTCTGGCAGGAGGCCTCCAAGTACGATGACCAGTCGGCCCGCGCCTTCCGCGAGGCGGGCATCGTCCTCATGACGCCGTCCTGGCGGGGTGAGAACGACAATCCGGGAAGGTTCGAGTTGTTCTTCGGCGAGGTGAATGACCTCCTGGCCGCCGTGAAGCATGTGAAGACACTGCCGTATGTGGATCCCAACCGCGTGTACATCGGCGGGCACAGCACGGGTGGCACGCTCACCCTCCTGGCCAGCACGGCCTCGGACGAGTTCCGTGCCGCATTCTCCCTAGGCGGCATGCCGGATGGGCGCGACGTCCTGTATGCTGGCGAGGGGTTTGGCAACACTCCCTATGACTCGCTGAAAGAGCGGGAAAGCCTGCTGCGCAGCCCCATCCGGTACACCCGGTTTATCACGCGTCCCACGTTCTACTTTGAAGGGGAAGACAACCCCACCTTCGCGGAGAGCGCCCAGAAGATGGGCCGCCGCGCGGCCAACATCAACGTGCCCTTCCAGGCGTTCACCCTGCCGGGCACCCACTTTGATATTGTGCATCCTGTCACCAGCCTCGTGGCAAGGAAGATCCTGGCGGACACCGGTGATACCTGCAATATGAGCTTCACCGATGCTGAACTGCGCCAGGCGTACGATGAAGCGTTCAGTCACACGCTGGGCACCGTGCTGACGGCGTGGCTCACAGATGGCGGAGATCTCACGAAGGCGCTGAAGGATCTGGACGCGGATGATGCAGAGCCACGCACGACGAAGCATGTCAAACTGTTGAAGCAGACCATAGAAAAGTTGCGGGCAGCACCCGCGGGTCCCGTCATTACCGGCCAGATAGCCGCCCTCACAGAGATCTGCGACAGCGTGACAGACTCCGACATCTATGATGCCCTGGTCGATGAAGTCCTGCCTGCGATCAACAGCTGGGCCAAGAAACGGCTGGGAGATTCGGCCACCTTCGCCGCGGCCTCAGGCGAGGATCCCAGTGAGGCAGCCCAGTTCCTCCAGGTGCTGCAGTACGTCCTGGATTATGGTGAGACGGGTAAGGCACGGCCCCTGGTGGTTGTGGCCGCCCGCAACGGGGTGGGGCAGGAAGACTACACCTGGACTTCCTTGTTCAACACGTTCTCCACTGATCCGGAGCAGATGACGCTGCTGGTAAAGGATCTGAAAGGCAGCCTGCCACCGGGTTTCGCGGGGGTGGCGTTGCTTGACTCCGCGAACCAAGCCCGCTTGAAGGACAAATGGAAGGGCGTCCACCCCTTCGACTCGGCGGCAGGGGTGGCCCTGCTCCAGGAGTGGCTGGAGAGCCGCGATACGGAGACCACCAGCTATGCCCACAGTGCCGCCGTGGGGCTGGCGTATCTCTCGCCGACGAACCGGGCAAAACTGCTGCCGCTGGCCCTGGCTCATCCGGATGAAGAAGTGCGTCTGGAAGCCGCATGGTCAGACTTGAAGAACGAGGGCACCACGGGCCTGGATGTCCTCAAAAAAGCCTGCCTGGACGTCCACCGGTCAAGCACCGCCAAACGCTACCTGGAGGAACTCAAACATGCCGCCGACATCCCCGCCGCTGCGAAGGAACCAGAGTTCGCCGCGAAGGCCACGATGTCGGAATGGCTGCAGCATCCCAACGAGCTGGGAGCTCCGCCACTGAGCCTGGAGGTCTATGACAAAACGGAGCTCTACTGGCCACCCCGGCAGCAGAAGATTCCGTTGTGGCTGTTCAAGTTCACCTATCGCTTCGACAGCAACGAAGGCGAAGCCGCCAAGGAGGTCAAAACCAGCTACGGCATGGTGGGCACCGTGACGTGGTCCTTCTTTGCTGAAGACGCCGCCGCGCCCACGCCCGGACACCTCTACGTCAAACACTGCGCCCTGGAACTGGAGCACCAGGCCGAAGACGAAGAGGACGAAGACGAAGACCACAAGCTAGACAAGAAGAAATGGACCACCGAAGAGTGGCGGGTGGAGGCACGGAAGCAGTTGGAGAAAAGCAATCCGGGCAGGAGTTTTGAATGATGGCGTAGGTTTGAAAGCGAGCGGGGATGGCATTTGTGCGGTCCCTGGTCCTGTCTGCAAAATATTTTTCCAAACTCATTCAACATTCCCGCCGGTGGATGTTCAATGCTATCCGCTGACTGTTTGGTCTTGCTCACACGATGTGGAGTGTCCGGTCCATTTTATTCGGGACGATTGTCTCCTGGTTTGCCCTCGCTGGTGCATGGCTATGCATCGCCGCTGGGCATCCTGATGTTGCGGAGGCATCGCCCCCGCCTGCCTGGTGGGTCTGGAATCGCACCACCCCGCTGACGGCGGAGGAAGCAACAGCACTGCAAAGGCACGGGGTGAAAGAGTTGCAATGGAACCTGGGCACCCTGGAGCGCAAAGGCACGCAGTGGACTGGCGCGGAGAAGCTGTACCTCCCTGCACGGACGAAGGACGTGACCCTCATTCCCGTGGTGCGTCTCCATCATGCCCCCTCCACCATTGCAGAACCGGCGGCAGATGAGGCACTGGCAGGGTTGCTTTCGAGACTGTGCGGAAGGCTGGACTGCAAAACGCTGCAACTGGACTACGACTGTCCCGACCGCTTGCTACCACGCTATGCGGAGGCCCTGGGCAGGATCCGCCAGCGCATCGCCCCGGTGCGTCTGAGCGTCACCGCCCTGGCAGGCTGGCCCAGGGTGGCAGGGTTCGAGGAACTCTGCGCCAGCGCCGATGAACTCGTGCCCATGTTCTACGATCTTGAGGAACACGCTGTCGCAGAACGGCGGGCGCCGCTGCTCTCTGAGTCCACCGTACGGGAGCAGATGCCTCTGTGGGCACGCTGCACAACGCGCTGGCGGGCCGGGCTCCCTAACTTCACCCGTGTGACGGTGCTGGATGCGCAAGACAAGGCCCTGGGGCAGGTGGACACCTGGCTGTGGGAGACGCTGGTCTATGATCCCACTTGGGAGGTGCGATCCTCCACCACCCAGGGCATGACGGAGCTGCGCGCCATAACGGCGAACAAGGTGGGGCGCTATCCGGTGGCCCAGGGTGGCGGACTCCTGGTGCGGTGGCCGGATCTGAAGGTGCTGCAAGCTGCCAGTCAGGCGGCACTCGCCGCCGGGGCGCGTGGGGTGGTCTTGTTCAAACTGCCGCAGGCAGATTCCCCCAGCGGATGGAGCTTGAGCACGGTCCTTGGAGCTTTGAAGGGTAAAGCAGTGAAGGAATTGCTGCCCAGCTCACAAGACTTTCGACTGCTGCTACAGGGATCCCGGCTGACGCTGGTGCATGAAGGAAGCATGGATCTGCCTCCACGATTTGAGCCAGTTTCAAGTGCTGTGGAAGCAGACTCCGCACGGTCTGGCTGGAGCCTTGAGCTTGACCTGCCTCCCGCCGCGCTCGCTGAGTTCTCCGCCGGTGAGTTCGCTGGTCGCGACATGCAGCAGGAAAAAAAGACCGGGCATGTCGTGGTACAGCTTCCCCATCTGCGCAGCGGCAGCAGCCTCAGTTCTGGTTATTTCCAGCATCCCCCTCCGCCGGCCGTGTTGCGCTGGCGCATTCCCCAACTCTCACCTCTATGGCAAACCGCCGCTCCCTCCCTCTAGCCTTGCTTGCCGCGGGCACCTGTCTGGCTGTTCCAGGCAGGGTGAACTCCTGTGGCCCGATGTACTACGCCGCGGCCCCAGCACTGGCGGCGTTCCCTGAGCGGCATCCGGTAAAGACGATGATGGATCTGTTTGCCGAGTCACAGAAGGCGGCCACTCCGGCCCCCGCCTGGGAATCCCTGGACGCGCTGACGCGCCGCATCCTGTCCACGCCCGAGGCGGACTCGCTCCAGATCATTGACCAGGCACTCTCGGAGAATCGGACCTCGGGGCGCTATGAAGCCCGCAAGGCCAATCTGCTCTGGGACCTGCGGGATCTGCGCACGGCCTGGGACGGCGACTTCAACGAAGAAGCCCGGACCTACATCGATTGGCGGGTGAGGCTGTACCATGATGAAAAGCGCGGGCTTCCACCGGCGGTTGCCCGGGAGCATCGCAAGGTGGAGGATGGCTGGTGGTTGTCCCCCCAGCAGAAAGCCCAGGAGGAGCAGTGGCTGGCCCAGGAACAAGCCGCCATCAGAGCAGGCATCGAAGAAGGAGAACGCGCCATTGCCCAGGCATCGCCGGCGCTGGTCCCTCACTGGATGGTGGCGAGAGGTGGAGCAGCCTTCCGTCGCGGCGCGCTGGAGGAAGCGGCGGGATGGTTCGAAAAAGTAGTGCAACACCACGCCGGACATCCCCGGAGGGAGACCGCGCTGTTCATGATAGCCCGCCTGAAGGTCGAGGAAGCCCGGCGGATTTCGCGGAAACAACCGGAGGCTGGAGCTGGGCCTCGTGACCTGTCAGAGGGGCTGTCCAACGCCCTGGAGATCGCTGAACACGCTCTGGATGACTACAGCAAAGAGTATCCCAAAGGACGCTACACGGTCGAACTCGCCGGCTGGCGCGGGGCCATACACACGCTGGCCGGGCAGCACTGGCTCGCCCTCGGTGACTATGTCACGCAACTGGATCATGCAGACCATTCAGAAGTGCGTGACTCAGCCGGGCGTGAGATCGAACGCTGTCTCAAGGAGTTGTTGTTGTCGGACAAGGTCGAGGATGATCCAGAGGGCATCCAGACCGTGCTGGGTCTGCTTGCCACCAGCCCACCAGCCACGCTCCGGGTCATGGGGTATCTTCTGGATGGTCCGGCGGACCTTGGCTACGAGACCCGCTATTGGGACGAAAGTTACCTGAACCTGGAGAAGCTGGACAGGATCAAGACCATGCTGAACCGGTCCCGTCATACAGACATGCTTCAACAGCTTGCGGGTGCGGCCATCGACCACGAGAAAACATTCAAGACAGCGAAGTGGCATCCTAAATTTGTGGCCTTGATGGCCTGGGCCGCGACGGAAGGCGGTGAACATGCCCAGGCCCTCCGCCTCTGCGAACGCCAGCCCGAAGCCCTGGCGAATAGCGACGACCTCCAGTACTGCCGCGCAGTCACCCTGCAACGCCTGGGAGACGACGCCAGAGCCGCTGAGGCGCTGCAAGACTTGCGGGCCCGCTTTCCCGGAAGCCCTCTCTCCAAGGGACTGGCACTCCGGCAGGCCCAAAGTCTGCACCGCTTGGGACGTGATGGCGAAGCCATCGTGGTCCTGAACATGGCCATCGCGCCCGTCGGGCCGGCGGAACGGGAGCCGCTTCCGGATGGTGAAAAACCCCCTGTCTTCCTGCACTCCTATGAGGAACTCCGCCAATATCTGGACGTGCTGGAGCAGTTCTGCCCTGTGCCGCAACTGGAAGTAGCACTGCAATCCCGACAACTGCCTGCCCCGTCCGCCTTGCGCCTTCATCAACTCACCGTGGCCCGCCTGCTGGCGGCTGAAGACTGGGCCTCCCTGCGCCGGGTGCTGGGCAACCTGCCCGAAGGAGCGGATGCCCTCCCGGCGGATGAACTGGACCAGCTGGAACATACCTACACAGGCTGGGAATGGCACCAGCCCTCGCCAGTGTATTTCTATGCCAACAGGAGTTTGCACGCCGGTCTGGCCCGGGCGTTTCTGTTATTGCATGAAACCCCGCGTGACGGCATGGAGCCTGGTCAAAAAGCCCTCTGGCACTGGAGCCTCGCCACGACGTGGGAAGCCTGCCGGGGGCAGCTGATCCTGTCCGCCGTCCACGCTGGCCCGGGCAGCTACATGGCCAGCGATCATCGCCAGATGGAGCTCCGCCTTCGCGCCAATGCCCTGGCCCTGGGATATCGATCCGACACCGTCAATCGAGAGCTGGAGTCGCGTGATGAACTGCGCCATGCCTACGATCACTGCCTTCTGGCAGCGGAAGCAGCTCCAGGCACGCCCCTGGCCGCCCGGGCTCTGTTCAAGGCTCTCGAAAGCCTGCGACGGATGGCCGAAGTGACACCGTATGCCCAGGGACGGGCATTCGAAGCGGACTGGGGCAGCGTTTCCCGGCAGCTGTATGATCGCCTGCTCAAAGAATGCCCACAGTCACCCGAGGCCATGCAACTCGCCGCTTGGTGGGACTTTGCCGCCACGCCTGAGCTTCATGACTGGATGCCGGGAAACGGCTATCCGCCGCGGGAAGACGAGGCGATCCGCGACATCCTGGTTCCCGATCCGTCGGTGAAGGGCCGTGAGCATTGGGACCAGCAAACCTGGCAACGAGAATCCGAACGCAGACGCCAGTTCGGTGTCCTCCGGGAGCGAATCCAAAAGCTCGGAAGCCACTTCGAAAGCCGCGGTCTGGAGGCTGCCAGAACGGAATCCAAAGCCATCCGGGAAGCCCTGATCCCGCTGGCCGATGTCCTGGAATGGACGGAAGCCATCAATGCTCTGGATGGGACGGACCTCATGTTGAACCAGGCCTCACCAGACCTGGACGCTGTGAAGCGTTATTTCCTCCACATCGGTGGTCCTCCCGTTGAGGAGCCCCCTGTCATCGCTGGCATTCCCGTGCGGACGACGGCTTCGGACGGGCTGGAAGACATTCGCGCCTACCAGACGGCTGCGGCAGGCATGGAGGAGGATCGGAACAAGCCGGATCGCTGGAGCCTGCAGGAGACGCGCTGGCAGAACTACCTGGCCGCCTATCCCAAGTCACTGAAGCGTGAGGCAGCCCAGTTTCAACTGGCTCGTGCCGTGACCCGCCAGTACCGGACCTGGACTCATGTGCAAAATCGCAACTGGCCGGATGCACCGTTCATGGGACGGTATGTCCACCTCGTGGTGGAACGTGAAAAGCCCTTCGAGGCGGCGCGGCCTAATGCGGCTCTGGATGAATATCGCAAGGCCTATCCGCAGGGCCGCTATCTGGCCGATGTGCAGCTGCTCCGGGCTGGCGTGGCGGTGGATGCCGGGGATTATCCTCTCGCCTTGCGCCTGCTCTGCTCTGCCTTGGCTGATGAGAACCACAAGGAACTGCACATGGACGCCGCGCTGGCTCTCGCGCAGTGCTTTGAGCTGCTGCACGATCCCGAACCACGTCTCGCCCTGGCCAAAGCCATCGCGGCAGATCCCGCAGCGTGGGACCGGTTCACTGCCTTCACCCACAGTGCCAGCTGTGGCCAGCGGCTGAGGGTGTATGAGAACTGGGTGTCGAGCTTGAAGAAATGAGGGGCGGGATGACGAACAGGAAGCACCGGAGCTTTTGAAGATCATCCATTTTTGATCCTCTTTCCACCTGGCACTCCCAGACTCACGCCAGTGTCTTGCCGGCGGCTCGACGCCGCTTTCGCTGGCTGGTGGCGGGTGGTTGTGCCTTGAACCTTGGTTCGGTTGGTTGGTGTGCGCGTGGCGTGGGGCTTCGCGACGGAGGGAGTGGTGAGGGTGCTCGGCTGATGTGGAAGGCTGGACGTTCCCAGATGGGCGCAGAGCAGGAGCGAGTCTCCAAGCCAACATTCCGCAGTTCAATTTCAGGCGGCCCTCTCAAAACTCGCAGCAGCGTTTTGGAGTGCTGGCGGCTCGACGCCGCTTTCGCCTGCCGCCAAGATATCCTCTCCATCCTCACACGTCCGCCAGCCGGTAATGGAGGCGGGGTCTCCGGCCCCGCTCAGTCGGACGGCGACTGAGGTGGCGCACGTGTTGAGCGGCAAGTAGCTGCTGGGTCTTGGGCAAATCCATCCCTCCGATCACCCGCGGGGCTGGAACCCCCGTCTCCTTTATCCTCGCTGCTCCAGTGTCTGGATTCTAGGTCATCACAAGGGGTGCCAAAGCGGTGTCGAGCCACACGCACTCCAAAGACGCTTCGCGCGGCTGTGAGCGCTGGAGCCATTGGCGGGTTGTCATCCGTGGGACGCCCCACGTTGCCCGAAGCTCTTTGTGCCTTCGTGCCTTTGTGTGAGGATGGAAGTTTCTTGGCCCGAGCAGCCCGCGTCCCATCAATCCTTGATCACCACACCCTGTGCCTGCCAGAGCGTCAGAGGAGCATCATCCGCACCGCGTTTGGCCAGCTCCTTCAGCACCTGGGCAGGCAGGTCGGGATTGCCCGACAGGGCCCGGTCCGCGGCTCCTTCTGGGAGCTTGAGGAGGTATTGGCGCAGTTCTTCCGCCTCGGGCGAGTCTGAGCCAAGCTGGGGGCTTTTGGCCACTTCTTCCAGCGAGTACTGGTCGCCCTCCAGCTCGCGGGTGTGTTTCAACAGGGCCTTGACCGGAGTCTGGCCATGCATGCGGGCGCAGGATTTCAGGTAATCACTATCTGTTTCCAGAAAAGCGGCCAGCACGGGACCAATGTCAGCGCCAGGTTTGGCGGCAGCTTGTTTCCATTTCTGAAAACCAGGTGCGAACTCCACGCTGGCGCTGGCGCTCACGGCGCGTTCGAGGATGACATCCAGAGGCATGTTACGACGCGGCTCCATGCGCCAGAGACGCGGATAAACCTTCGCGATGATGCGCACGGCCTCCTCCGGGAGGCGGGGGTGATTGAGCAGATCTTGAACCTCGCTCGAGTGGTCGATGTATTTGTCCGAGGTAAGGTTCCACGAATCCTCAGGTGCGGCGGCGAGGCGGCGTGCCTCCTGGATCAAAAGAGCTGGAGGCGCGGACAGGTTGTCCAATGCGAAACGACGCACGTACTTGTCCGCATCCTTGCCCAGCACCTCCAGGGTGGCAGCATCCCGGGAGGCCATGGCTAGAGCGCGCCGAACGTCTGCCGAAGGGTCCTTTGCGAACTGCGACTGATGTTCGTGCAAATACGGAAACAGTTCACCGCGAGGTGCCTTGCCCAGGGCGGCCACACGGACGGCGGGACGCTCATCTGCGAGGTCTTTCTTCCAATCGCCCGCGTTCATGGCGACGCCTGGATCGGATGAAACAACCTCATCACCCTCATGCTGCACAGCCCAGGCGACCAGCTCCTCCTCCTTCGCGTTGCGGAGCTCCTTTACCCAGGCGGCGGTGACCGGAAGGTATCGCACAGCCCGGAGGCGGACGCGTTTTTCCGGGTCGTGCAGCAGGCGGCGGCGCTGGTCATCCGTCAGGGCGGGATGGGAGGCGCAGGCCCGTCGGACACTGGTTTCAGGATCCGCCACCAGCCCTTCCAGCAGGGGCGCGGCATGACGGCTCGCCGCCACCTGCTGGCGGACGCTCGCCTCCGGGTCGGTCGCCAGGGAGGCGGCCTCCTTTGCCGGCAGTTTAGGATGATGAACCACCACACGACGCACCTCGGGTGCAGGATCGGTGGCGAGACGCACCACCCACTCCTGCGGCAGGCGCGAATGTCCCGCCGCGGCGGTTCTTTCGCTTACGTCTTTGGCCGCGGCATGATCTGCCACCACACCGGCATCCGTCGTGGGATCCAGCCGCCAGTCCTGGTGCTTCAGGACCGGGGTGATGAAAGGGGGCCTGCCCGTGTCACAGACGGCGGCTATTTCCTCGATTCCCGCAGGCAGGCTTCCGGTGATTTTGAGCTTCTTGGCGACGGCGGCCTCCAGGGGAGCGCCCTCTTCATCGAGCCAGCGCACCTTGCCTTTATGCATCTCACGCCGGTACTGGTCGCCCTCTTCATCCTGCCAGCGCACGAGGGATTCATGCAGGACTTTCTCCGCCGTTCCCTTGCCAGTGGCGGAGTCCGCGTTGTAAAGGTACTCCACCTTCAGATCATCGGGGTGCATGGTGGAACGGTCCGTGATAATATAGGCACGGCTCTCAAAGACGGGGCCCCAAACCTCAAAGGACCAGTCATTGTAGTCCGCATGCACGAGGCCGCTGCAGCGCAGTGAACCCAGCACCACGAGCAACTGGCGGCTGAGGATGTGATGCGCGAGCACGTCTCCGGTCACCACCAGGCTGGCGGAGTCATCCAGATCACTCAGCACGCCCCGGACAATCAGGTTGCCCCGCACGACCAGGTTGAGGTTGTTCCTGAAACCGCTGTCCACGATGAGATCCCCCTCGTGCATGTACCAGTCCCCCTCAAAGCTGTCTGCCAGATGTGAAGCATCCCCGCGGCCCCCGGGAAACAACTTGAGCAGGGCCTGCCTGGCCTCGGGAGGGAACGGCTGGAAACGCGCGGCGAGATCACGGGTCTGGACTGGAGCAGGCATGGAGATGCTGGGGGAGGCGGCAGTCGCTGGATGGGGATGCAGCAGGGCATCCAGCACCGCCACCCCCACGGCACACGCGCACACCCGGGCCAGGACGGTCTTGAGGACGGGACGAAATGCCGGGTCAGGGCGGAGCACCCCGTGGTCGGGCTTGAAGGTGGGAAGCGGACAGAACATGGTTTACCCCCTTCATGTCAAAACCCGCTGAAGTTGTGACAGGCGGACTGACACCTACACCGGGGCAAACACGCGCACGCTGGCGTGACGCCCTTTCACCGTGGTCTCAGTAATCTCCTTGAACTTCAGCTCCGAACCGGCCCGGTCCCGGGTGTCGCTGGAGAGCAGGATGTCCTCGTCATGCTTCTTGGTGAGCTGCTCGATGCGTGCGGCGAGGTTCACAGTGTCGCCAATCGCCGTGTACTCCCGCCGGTGCGGCGCGCCGATGCTGCCGATCACGGCCATGCCGGTGTGCAAGCCCACCCCCATGCGCAGTTCAGGCTCCCCGCGGGAGGTTCGACGGTGGTTGATCTCCACCAATGCGGCCTTCATGGCGAGGGCGCATCGCACCGCTCGCTCGGCATGGTTGGGCGTTGCCAGCGGCGCGCCAAAGTAGGCCATCATGCCATCGCCGATATACTTGTCCAAGGTGCCGCCATGCTCGAAGACGAGGTGCACCATGTGCTCGAAGTACTGGTTGAGCAGCTTCACGATCTCATGCGTGTCCAGCCGCTCGGAGAGGGTGGTGAAGTCCCGGAGGTCACTGAAGAGGACGGTCACCTCGCTCCACTGACCGTCGCTAAGGCCGGAAGAGCCCTTTTCGATCTCAATGGCCACTTGAGGAGAAAAGTAACGGCCCAGTCGCTCCCGCCGCACCTGCTCCTGATAGAGCGCCTCGATGGCTGCCAGACGGTTGCGTCTGGCAAAGTCGCACATGGCTGCTGCCACGAGGATCACCACCATGCCCCCCAGGGTGCCGAACGGCCCTTCTCCCGCCGCGCGATGCAAAATAAACTGCAGGGAGGCGGCCAGAATTCCCGAGAGGTAAATCTGCCAGCGCTCCAGGGAACTGGCGGCCAGCATGATGAGCGAGACAAAGATCCCGATGGTAAAGTTCCCCGCAATGCGAGGATCGGCCGGCATGGTGGCGATGAGATTCCACTGGCAGAAAAACACCATCGGCATGTCCAGGAACGGCACCGCCAGGCTGCCCAGGCGTCCTATCCGTGGTGAAAAGAAGGTGCCCACCAGCAGCGCCAGTACGATTGCCCAGTAGGCCAGCAGTATGGAGAACGTAGAAGCGCGGCCCTCAACCAACCACTGCATGCCATGGAGCCACAGTTCCAGCACCAAGAATCCCGTCACGGCCACCAGGCGGTACCAGTGAAAGGAGCGCGCATTCTTGAGCTGCTCCTGGCGCAACACCCGCAGGTAGGCCCCGCCCTCGATCGGCCCCACGCCAGTGTCTATGGCGATGTTGCTAGACTCAGCTGCTTGCGTCGTGCTCGCTTGTTCAGCCATGGTCAGGTGTTGCAGTGCCAGTTCCCATCGTCTTCAATCGTTCAGAGCCCGCCGGCCCCATGACCGTAGGAACAACAGAATCGCCGCTACCGCCGATTCTTCCATCAAACAGAAGCAGGATGTTGAAGCAAGACTTCTTTCAGAGGGATGTGCTGACGGTCGCCCGCGAGCTCGTCGGCATGGAGCTGGTATGGCATGGGTGCAGCGGCATCATTGTGGAGACAGAGGCCTACGCGGAGGTGGGCGATGCGGCCAGTCACACGGCCAGCCGCCCCAGCGCCCGGGAGTTTATGCGGGTGATGGAGCCGGGAACGGCCTACGTGTACTTCAATTATGGGATGTACTGGCTCTTCAATCTGCTGGTGAAGGGAGGCCCTCAGAACGGCTTGATCCTCATCCGCGCCCTGGAACCTCGCGAGGGGCAGGCTGAAATGCGCCAGCGTCGGGGTCGGGAGCACCCGGGGGAACTCTGCTCCGGTCCGGGGAAGCTCACCCTGGCCCTGGGCATCAGGGGCTCGGATCATGGCACCCCCATGACGGGCGCAGGTCGGCCGGGGGGCGTCGGGCTACGGGTCCCCGCTGTCCCATTGGCACCGGGGCAGGTGGTGGCGGAGGACATTCGCGTGGGGATCAGGAAGGCGGTGGACTTCAAATGGCGATTCGTGGCCGTCGGGCATGCGCATGTGAGCGTGCCTCTTGGAAAGGTGAAAGTGCCGGGGGCGACGTCCAGGAAAAGGGCAGGCCGCAAATAGTAACCGCCGGTCCGGAACCAAGCCCGGAACGGCGGCAGAGAAAGGCAAAGGGGAAGGCGTTGCGCTTCCCGCTGGCCTTACTTCTTCTTGGCGGGCTTGGCCGCATCGGCTTCGCAGCATTCGCCGCCCTTCTTGGCCTTCGCTTTGTCGGTGGAGGCGCAGCATGCCTTCTGAGCGGCGGCGGGCTTCTTGGAGTCACAGCAGGCGCTGCAGTCCTTCTTCTTCATGGAGGCGCAGGAGGCGAGGCTCAGCGTGGCCACAGCGGCGGCAAGGGAAAGAACACGGATCATAATGGCTTGGTTGGTGGATGGTTGGTGAGTTGGTATTTTTTTATCGGGGTCTGAGTGTCTCAGACCAGCAACTTAACAAAGCTGTTAAGAAGCCTCTCATGAGACGTTTCAGGTACCGCAATTATTCCACTGTGTGGACACATTTTGTCCAGAACCTTGAAACAAAAAGGCGCGTTGGGTTGCCCCACCGCGCCTGATCAAAGGGCTAAACAAGCTGGATTACTTGCCGCTGTGCACGCCCATGTCCACAGGAGCGGGAGCAGGAGCGGGCTTCTTGGAAGCGCAGGAAGCCAGGGTAAGAGCGGCGGTGGCCAGCACGAGGGCGACGAGAGTGGATTTCATGGTGATGATTTTGTTGGGGTCGTTGGTGGTACTGTTTTGCGATGCAGGTTTTCGCCATGCACCGCGCGGCGATATAACGTGAACTATTGCTTTTGCCAACTAGAAAGCAAGATCGCTGTGGGGAACAGGAAGTCGCATCTTTTCGAGGGCAACATCAACGCTTCGCGAATGCCGGGCGGCACGGTTGTCTTTTTCGGGGCAGAGAGGTGTTACATTTCGGAGGATTTGCATCCGGGACACAGTTGTGATAGGTGTTCAGGTGAGCAGCCCGTTTCAACTCAACTCGCACTACTCGCCCGAAGGAGACCAGGGCCAGGCCATCGCCAAGCTGGTGAAATCCGTCCGCGCTGGCAACCGGCACCAGACCCTCCTGGGGGTGACGGGATCGGGCAAGACCTTCACGATGGCCAACATCATCGCGCAGATCGGCAAACCGGCGTTGATCATGTCGCACAACAAGACGCTGGCGGCGCAGCTCTACTCGGAGTTCAAGAACTTCTTCCCCCACAACGCGGTCGAGTACTTCGTCAGTTACTTCGACTACTACCAGCCCGAGGCCTACATCGCACGCTCGGACACCTACATCGAGAAAGACTCCAGCATCAACGAGGAGATCGAGCGGATGCGCCTCTCCACCATGGGTGCTCTGCTCACGCGCAAGGATGTCATTGTCGTAGCCAGCGTCTCCTGCATCTACGGCTTGGGCTCGCCCGAGGACTATGAGGGCATGATGCTGCCCTTGAAGGTGGGCGATGTGATCACCCGCGAGAGCTTCCTCACCCGCCTGGTGGACATGCTCTATGAGCGCAATGACATTGCCTTCGGCCGCGGCAAGTTCCGGGCCAGGGGTGACGTCATCGAGGTCTTCCCTGCCTACCTGGAGGATGAGGCCATTCGCGTGGAGTTCTTCGGCGATGAGATCGACCGCATGAGCGTCTTTAATCCACTCACTGGCACGGCTACTGGTCAGCTGCCGGGTTACACCTTTTACCCTGCCAAGCAGTTCGTCACACCGGCAGACAAGCTGCGACGCGCCATCAAGGCCATCCGCGAGGAGCTGGACGCCCGCATCGCAGAGTTCGAGCAGCAGGGCAAGCTGCTGGAAGCCCAGCGGCTGCGCATGCGCACCGAGTATGACATCGAGATGATGCAGGAGATGGGCTTCTGCCAGGGAATTGAAAACTACAGCCGCCACCTGGCTTCCCGCGAACCCGGCAGCACCCCGGGCACCCTGCTGAGCTTCTTCCGCGATGACTTCATGCTCTTCCTGGATGAGAGCCATGTCACCGTGCCGCAGATCGGTGGCATGTACGAGGGCGACCGCTCCCGCAAGACGGTGCTGGTAGAGCACGGCTTCCGCCTGCCCAGCGCCATGGACAACCGGCCGCTGAAGTTCCCGGAGTTCATGAAGAAGATGCACCAGATCGTGTACGTGAGCGCCACGCCCGCCACGTTCGAGGTGGAGAACAGCATCGTGGGCAACACCGGCTACATCCCGCACAAGCGCGAACGCATCGGCGAGGAAGAGGGAGTGCCCGCCATGGTCCCGGGTTCGAGGTCCAAACCCATCGTCCGCATTTCCGGCAGCGCCGAGCCTTTGGAGAAGTTCGACGTCACCACGAAGGGCCGCCATCTCATCGTGGAGCAGATCATCCGCCCAACCGGGCTGCTGGACCCCATCGTCACCATGCGCCCGCTCAAGGGCCAGATTGACGAGACCATCGAGCTCTGCCGCCAGCGCATCGAGAAGAATGAGCGGGTCCTGGTGACCACCCTGACCAAGCGCACCGCCGAGGATCTCACCGACTACCTGCGGAACCTGGACCTGAAGGTTCGATACCTGCACAGTGAGATCGACGCCATCGAGCGTGTGGAGATTCTGCGCGCCCTGCGTGCCGGGGAGTTCGACATCCTCGTGGGCATCAACCTCCTGCGGGAAGGCCTCGACCTTCCCGAGGTGAGCCTTGTGTGCATCCTGGATGCGGACAAGGAAGGCTTCCTGCGCAGCGAGACCTCGCTGCTGCAGACGGCCGGACGCGCCGCCCGGCATGTGAACGGAGAGGTGGTGCTCTTTGCCGACCAGATCACGCAGAGCATCCAGGCCCTGATCAACATCAGCGCCTACCGCCGCGAACGGCAGGAAGATCACAACGAGAAGCACGGCATCACCCCGCAGACCGTGCAGCGCGCCGTGCAGGAGAGCCTGCACACCTACCAGGCCGGACGGAATGTGGAGGAAAGCATGGTCCGGGATGAGGCCGGGGGCTATGCCGTAACCGAGGTCATCCGCGAACTGGAATCCGAGATGGCCGAGGCCGCCGTGAAGCTCGAGTACGAACGTGCCGCCCTGCTCCGTGACCAGATACGCGAGCTCAAGAAACAAGCGGGCATTGAAGACACCGGCATGATGCCCGCGCAGAAGAAAGTGAAGTATGGGGTGAAAAAAGGGTCAAGGGAGAAGGGAAAAGGGAAGAGGGGGTAGGTCGGTGAGTCAGTGGGCAGTGCGTCAGTGCGTCAGTGGGTCAAGGTGTTGGGGGCGGGGTGGCGCGGGGTACCAGGCATCGGCCTGCGGATGTTTGATGGGGGCGGAGGGGTCAGGTTCGAGGAAACTTGTTGCCGAGCAGGCAGTCGTGGAAGATGCGACCCTGACCGCATGAATGCGGAACTCCAACCCTCTCCGTCCCCGCCGCTGGGTTGGAGTTCCGCGTTTACGCGGGTCAGGAAGTCTGGGTTGGCGCGATGGCGCTGGTCGAGCGCTTGGGTGGCAGGATATCACAAGAGGCGCCAAAGCGGCGGTTCCCGCACGCACTCCAAAGACGCTGCGCGTCCAGATATTGGAGGCGTATGGGTTCGAGGTGATTCTTTTGGGTCTGCGATGTCGAAGGGTGCATGTAAAGAGAGCCTTGGGGAGGATGCGTTCCTGAGCCGACTGAAGTCGGTACTCCAACCCTCTCCGTTCCCGCTGGCAGGGTTGGAGTTCCGCGTTTACGCGAGTCAGTTCGCGAGCCCCTGAGATTGCAAGAATTCGCCCTCCACAACGCCATCACACCTGTGATGTCATTCCGCCGTATGACATGATCGAAGCGGGTTGGAGTACCGACTTTAGTCGGCAGAAGCTTCGCAGTCGGTTCAATGAATCAAATAACCCTACCTCGGCCCAAAAGCGTGCCTGGCCCATGCACTTTTCCGGGCATCCTTCTGGTTTACGACGTGAACCAGCAGCTTCTGTTTCAGCTTCGCGGGCAGCACGGCCAGTCTTGTGGTCGGCCAGCCAACCAGGTATCTGGCCGCGCCTTCGAGTTGGGCCGTTGTAAAATCGTCCCGCTGCCCAACCGTCAAGAAATCCGCATCGCCGTACTGCTCCAGCATCAACCTGGGGGCTGACGCATAGTTGGAGTCTGAGGCCCAGCGGTCGTCCTGAGCATACCAGGTAAAGAGAGACAGGATGCGGTCCTCTGCTTGGGGGAACTGCTTCGCCAGAGGCACCTGCAGCTTCTTCAGATCTCTCTTCTCACCCTCTGCTTGCCAGGCCACCCAAACTGGCCGGATTGACCCTGGCATACCAGCCAGCCACCGGGCTTCTTTTTCGGCATAAAAATTCCTCTCCTTCTCCTCCATCTCATAGCTGCTATCCGAAAGAGGCACACGGCCCGCATCGAGCAGCGAGTTGAAGTACTCGGGTGAAGCCGTCAGCCCAACGGAGGAAAGCCGTTCCTGGTCACGATAGACGTCGATCCTTACACACTCGAAGCAGATCACGAGATCATAGTGATGCTCCCTTGTCGTTACTCTGAGGGCATGTCTGGGGGCGAAGCAGAACGCCAGTCGATCATGGCCTTCGGCAACCCCCTTTTTGATCAAACGGAATGCCGTCGCAGTTTGCTCCCAAGTCAGTGTGGTGTCACCCAGGACCCGTTCGTTGTGCAGACGCTCATGCTGCGGCAGCATTTCTCCCGTAGGTTCTAGGGAATACAGTTTCGCCGTCTTCGCCGCCTCGAACGCCGCCACCACTTCAGTGGGAAGCGAGTCCGGGACCTGGATGTCTTCCGCGACTGCCGGATGCGGAAACACGAGCCCCACGCAAATCCATCCGACGAAGTGAAGGCAATAATGCTTCACGATAGCTGACACATTCATAGGGCGGGAAGGGTTGGGCGATTTGTTCGGACTCGCGTCCATCCCATCAGGTTTTCTCCATGAAATCAAGCATCAGGCGTGCGGATGGATGTCTCTCACAAGACCGCACCTCACAAAAAAACCAGGCAACCCTCGCAGGCTGCCCGGTTCTCAAATGATCTGCTGCCTGCTCAGCTTACTGCGCAGCGGCCACGACGTTCTCGGCGGTGATGCCGAGTTCGCTCATGACGACATTGCCGGGGGCGCTGAGGCCGAAGCGGTCGATGGCGATGATCTTGCCTTCGGTGCCGACGTATTTCCACCAGAGGGCGGAAACACCGGCCTCAATGGCGACGCGCTTGGTGACTGCGGGGGGCAGCACTTCATCGCGATAAGCCTGGGGCTGACGGTCGAAACGCTCAAAGCAGGGAAGGCTGACAACGCGGACGCCTTCGCCAAGCTGCTTGGCGGCATCCACGGCGTGCTGCACTTCGGAGCCGGTGGCGAGAAGGATGGTCTTCAGCGTGCCAGTTTCCTTCACGAGCACGTAGCCACCCTTGAGGGTGCCTTCGCGGCGGACGGAGGCAGGGGTGCCGCCCTGGTTGGGCAGGTCCTGACGGGAGAGGGCCAGAAGGGTGGGGCCGTCGTTGCGGCTGTAGGCGGCGGCGAAAGCGGCGGCGCACTCCTCGCTGTCGCCCGGGCGGATGACATCCAGGTTCGGAATCACACGCAGACCGCTGACGGTCTCCACCGGCTGGTGGGTCGGGCCGTCTTCGCCCACGCCCACGGAGTCGTGCGTGAAGATGTAGGCCACGGGGAGCTTGGACAGAGCGGCCAGACGAATGCTTGGGCGGCAATAGTCGGCGAACACCAGGAAGGTGGCACCGCTGACGCGGAAGAGGCCGTCATAGGCCACGCCGTTGCAAATGGCACCCATGGCGTGCTCACGAATGCCGAACCAGATGTTTCGGCCGGTCGGGTTCGCGGCTGAGTAGTCGCCACCGTCCTTGATGTAGTTCTTGGTGGAACCGAAGAGGTCGGCGCTGCCGGTGATGACGTTTGGAATGGCCTTGGCGATGTGGTTCAAGATCTCACCACCGCTGTTGCGGGTGGCGGCCTTGCTCTCAGCCGGGTACTCGGGGATGAGCTTCAACAGCTCCTCGGCGGAGTGGTCGTAGTGCACGCTGTTGTCCAGCTCGGCCTTGAGCGCCGGGTTGGCGGCAGCCCACGCGTCAAAGGTCTTGGTCCACTCAGCATGCGCGGCCCCGCGCTTGGCCTTGAGATCGGCGAAGTAGGCTTTCACCTCTTCGCTCACGAAGAAGTGCTGGTCGGCAGGCAGGCCGAGAGCCAGACGGGCGGCGTCGATGAACTTGGCACCGCCTTCACCGTGGGCCTTGGCCGTGCCGGCCACTTCCGGGATGCCCTTGCCGATGAGGGTCTTGGCAATGATGATCTTGGGCTTGCCATTGTTGGTGGCTTTGGCGGTCTCCACCGCGCTCTTGATGGCGTCGAGGTCGTGACCATCAATGGTCACGGCATCCCAGCCGATGGCTTCATACATCTTCTGGAAGTCTTCGCTCTGGGTCACCTTGGCCATGGCGTCCAGCGTGACGTCGTTGGAGTCAAAGATGAGGATCAGGTTGTCCAGGCCGTTGTGCGCGGCAAAGGCCACTGCTTCACGGGCCACGCCTTCCTGAAGGCATCCGTCGCCGGCGAGGGCGATGATGTGGTTGTCAAAAATGGTGTGCTCCGCGGTGTTGTACTTCGCGGCGGCCATCTTGCCGCTCAGCGCGAAACCGACGGCGTTGCCCACGCCCTGGCCGAGGGGGCCGGTGGTGCACTCCACGCCCACGGTCTCAAAGGACTCCGGGTGCCCGGGGGTGTGGCTGCGCAGGGCGCGGAACTTGCTCAACTCCTCAACGGGAAGGTCGTAGCCGGAAAGGGCCAGCCAGGAGTAGATGAACATGGAACCGTGACCGGCGGAAAGGATGAAGCGGTCGCGGTTGAGCCACTTGGGGCTCGCAGGATCGCACTGCAGGGTCTCGCCAAAAAGCACCGCCCCTACTTCCGCGGCGCCAAGAGGCAGACCCAGGTGACCGGAGTTGCACTTGTGGACGGCGTCCATGGCAAGGCCACGGGCTTCATTGGCGGCTTTCGAGAGGATGGCTTTATTCATCGTGTTTTCTGCGGAGCAATAGATTCTGCAAAGGCGCGCTACATACCTTTCACGGGGCGGGATGCAAGGGCGAATGCAGGGCGGGGGCGGCGGCTCCAGCGGACTTGTGGACAATCGGTCAAAAATGTGACTGAATTTCCAGTTCCTCGCAGGCGAGCAGGAACTCGCTGGCGGACCAAGCTTGCTTGATCTTGCCCATGGGGTTGCCCGTGCGGGCGTGCGCCCACTCGTTGAATTCCCAGTCGCCCAGCACGCCCCGCTGGTTTAGCCGGGCGAGCTTGAGCAACTCCTGCCGGGCCAGGACACGGAGGCCCAGACGGTTCACAAAGCGCACCCAGGCGGCTCCGATGTAAGGCCAGATGCCGCCGTTGTGATAGTGGCCCGGGAGGTTGAGCAAGTTCACCGTGTAATACGGACGCCAGTCGGGATCGCCTGGCTGCACCACCGGGTAGAGATTGACCACCGGGAAAGGGTCGTTTACGCCCACACCCCACATGAAACGGAAAGCGTGGCGGGCCCGATCCACATCCATGACATTGAAGAGGAACGCGAGGATGTTGCCATACACATCACAGCGCCAGTTAAAGGCAAACGGGGTAACCTGGGCGAGAAGGTAACTGGTATCCCCCAGGCTGAACTGCATGTCCGCAAAGCTGCGTGGCGAGGCCTCTGGCACCGGGGCGGTACTGGGCCAGAAACGCTGCATGATGACGGCCTTGATGGTCTGGGAGCGGCGCACATAGTCGCCAGCCCGCCCAGAGACGCCCAGCATCTCCAGCAGGCGGCCAAAGGCGATGTTCGCCCGATACCAGAGGACCTCGTCCAGCAGCACGTTGTAGGAACGCCCGAAGAGATCCGTCCAGTCGCCTGCTTCAGGAATCTCCAGCAGCCCATCATTGTTCGAGTCATGCGCCGCCAGCCAGTCCATCGCCTTCTGCAGGGTGGCCACCCACTTGCGCGCAAACGGCAGGTCCTTGGTGGTGCGCACATGCTCATAGGCGGCAATGACGACCCACAGACCACTGTCGATGGCGCAGATGCCGCCAACACCAGAATAGTCCGGCAGGCCGGTATCGATGTTGACGTTGGCGGGGATCTGGCCGTTGGGCGAGACGTTGGAAAGCAAGGTCTCCAGGGTGCGCACCCGACACGCTGCCACATCTGCGTCCTCCAGGCTCATGCAACCAATCACCGTGATGGCCCCATCACGCCCCCACACGCTGCGATAGTTCGCGTCCGTACCACGCACCTCGTTCTCTGTGAGAGAGCAGGCGGAAAAGCCCAAGGGGGTGATGTTTTTCTTGAGCGTTTCCACCGCCTTTTGATAGGCGGTCTTGAGGAACTCCAGCTCGTCGGGTTTCAGCTCGTCGGTGGGAGCCTGCTGGAGGAGCTGCTGGATCTCCGGAGTGAACCGGTTGTGACCAGGATCCTCGGGGACCGCAGCGGGCACTTCCTGGATGAGCCCGTAGTGCTTCATGCCTTCCAACACCCCGTCCGCGCAGATGGCGTGGGCCATGTAGGGGCGCGTGGTGAGCACTGCCTCCAGCAGCTCGGGCTGGGCGTTTTCCACCACGATGCCTCGCACGTCCGGCAGGTGGAACATGGCAGCGTCGTTTCCCGTGTCCCCGGCGACGAGGGCCTCCGCCGGGGAGATGTCCAGATGGTTGAGCAGCCAGTCCAGCGCGTTGCCCTTGTCCGCCAGCATGGGCAGCACGTCCAGGTCCCGGTCACTGGAGTAAACCACGGCCGCCTGCAGACCGGCTGTCTCCAATGCAGCACGCAGTCCGTCGATCACCTCGGTAGAAGCATGATGGAGATACCAGCTTGATTTGAAAGGCGACTGGAAGTGTGCGGGCTGCGGTACCGCGTGAGTGGTCTGGGTGACCACCTCCACCGCCTTCGCACGGTTCCAGCCCCCGCTCATGATTTCTGAAAACTCCTGCACCACCTCCTGCGTCTCGCGGCGGTAGATCAAGGTGCCCACACCGCAAATGAGGTAGTCGGGCGGCGGCAAATCTGTGCGGCGGAGCTGGCGCAGGCTGTCTGCCAGCATGCGGCCGGTATTGTACACCAGCACGGGGCGGGTGCCCTCCGGCAGGGCCAGCCAGGCCCGCTGGAAGCTCAGCGTGGCGTCCGGTTTGCCCAGCAGGGTGCCGTCGAGGTCAAAACAGGCGAGCCGGATGGGCAGGACGGAAGGGGCAAGTGAGGGTTCAGTGGCGTCAGGCATGCAGAAGGTTCGAGGTCAAACAAACGAAGGCGTGGTGCCCGCTGGCACGAAGGAGGGCTGCGGGTCAAGCAGGGATTCCGGTGAAAGGCGGTCCTCCAGTTCACGCAGCACCTGCTGGGCAATGCCCGTCCAGGTGAAGAGGCTGCGCGCCCGCTGGCTGCCCAGGCGGCCCAGTCTTTCCCGCAGACGGTCGTATTTCGTGGCCTGGAGCAAGGCGATGCCAAACTCCTCCTTGTCGAGGGTGTCTGCATAGATGGCGTGAACCCCGAAGTCCAGCGCACGATAGAGACCCCCATGGGTGGTGACCACCGTGGGTGTGCCACAGGCCAGGGCCTCAACCGCCGTCATGCCAAATGGCTCATATCGGCTGGAAAGCGCAAACACATCCGCAGCGCGGTAGCGGTCGGCCAGCTCCTCGTCCGACACGGAATCGGAAAGCACGATGCGGTCGCGGTAGGGGCTTTGGGAAATAAGTCCCCGCATCTCCTCCAGCAGCGGGCTGTTCCCGGGGTCCGAGGAAACTTGCCCCACGGCCAGGTGCAGCCAGACATCATCCTTGCGGGCCGCCGCCACTTCAAAGGCGGGGATGAGCAGGTCGAAGCCCTTGTTCCGCGCCAGACGGCCCAGAGAAAAGATCACCTTGCCCTGATAACCGAAGGACTCCCGCAGCGCCTGACGGCTCGCAGTGCTCACCGGGAAGAAACGCGTATCATCGTACCCGGGCGGGATCATGCGAATGCTGTCCGCAGGCAGATTATATTCGGACCGCAGGAGATCGAACTGTTGCGGCGAAGTGGCCACCACCAGATCACAAGCCCGGTAGAGCGCCTGCTCCTCGCGAATGCGCACGGGGAAGTTGTACTTCTTGTCGAGATCGGCCACCTCCTCAGGAGCATCAGCCTTCATCTGGCTGCGCTTCCATGCACCCAGCGAGTGGGGGGTGTGCACATGCGGAATGCCGAGCGCCTCCGCCATTCTTTGTGATGCCACACCAGCGTCCCAGTAGTGACTGTTGATGAACTGGTAGGCATAATCATGCCGGTCAATGTAGCGCAGCGCATGCTCCACCCATTCCGGCAGCTTGTTGAGCAGCGTTTCTTTTGGAATGAAATCTTTCCCTCCGCAGGGCATCCGCAGGATGGTGACGTTCTCATCCACCACCTCACGTTCCGGCTGTTCCTCGAACCTACGGGTCCAGATGTCCACCTTGAAGCCCAGTTGGGCCAGCTTGCGGGAGAGCTCCAGCACATACACCACCTGGCCACCGGTGTCCGGTGCGCCCAGGGGCGGATTGGCAGCGACATAACCGTGGGTGGAAACCATGGCAATCCTCGGGCGGAGCCGCCGGCGACGGGCGGGCGTGGTCTTGGTGGTGAGTGTTTCCATTTCCATCATCATGGGGTACGGCCACCCTGTCCCCCGCACCATAAGCAAGGGCTTTAGAACCGCCTAAACGATCCTGATTCTCTTTGCCAAGCAAGCAGGGGGCGCGCTGGCACAGAAGATCGTCTGCCGTGGAATAAGCGGATGTATCCGGGGCGGTGTTCCTCCCATACCGCAAGCCACCAAGGCTTCCCTTCCAACACAGTTGTGCTTTCCTATTACCCCTCGCCATCCGGCAGGGCCTTTCCAAGAACGCCTTGCTCCTCCGCCTGCCTCCGCACTCTCTCCCAAAATCCCGACAAGTCAGGAGCCCCCAAGCTTCTCACCACGTCCACCACCTGGGAGCACTGCGCTATCAGGAGTCCTGCGTGGGGCTGTCAAGCTTGGACGTCAGCGGAGCAGAGATCTGGGCGATGCTGACGAGCGAAGGGTTCCAGCACATTACAAGCGGACGCCAGGCGGCGGATCCCGCGCGCACCGGAAGCCTGTTGCGCAGGATCAGGTGTTGGATGCGCAGCATGACTGCACTACACCTCCTTCAGCAACCCCTCCATCACCGCCCTGACTTCGCTCCATGCCACTTCGTGCGGAGGACGCCTGGTCCTGGCAGCCACTGCCGCCGTGGCACCTGCCGCCTCGCCCATGGCAACGGAGTTCCCCGTGACGCGATAGCTCGCATGGGCGGTGAAATCCCCGCTGATGCAGCGGCCGGCCATGAGCAGGCCGTCCACGTCTTTCGCGATCAAAGCCCGCAGGGGGATGTCATAGGGGTGGAACTTGAAGTCGGCGTGGATGATGGCCTTCTTGTCATTGGCCTCCTTGTCATGGGCGTGGATGTCCACGCCAAACGTGGCCCGGGTCACGGCATCATCATGTCGTGCGCCCGTGGCCAGATCGTCGCGGTTCACGGTATAACGTCCGTGGATGCGCCGGCCATCGCGCACGCCGATCTGTTCCGGAGTGGCCACAATCTGCATGCCTTCCCAGGGCCCGCCGAGCTTGCGCAGGCCGCGCACGACCTTGAACACCTCCGCACGGGCGCGGATGGTGGCCTCGGTGATCGCCGGGGCGTCAAAGGCCTTGATGCCATATTCGTGATTGATCATCACCATCACCAGGTTGTCCCGCACCTGGAAGAGCGTGGGCATGCCATAGGAGGGTTTGAATCCGGCCCGGATGATCTCATTCTTGAAGCCCTCTGTGGCCTGATGGTGCCAGTCCCACATGCCCTTGCGATTCTCCGGCGTGACTTGGTAAAAGGAAATATAGTTCTTGAGCGCTGCCGCATCCTTCACCACGGCCAGGGTGTTCAGCGTCATGGGCTGACACGGGCACTCCGCCCCGCCCTGGCCGATATCCCAGCCACAACGGGCCATGGCACCGAGGTCACCATCTCCCGTGGCATCAATGAAAACTGGGGCGCGCCAGGCCTGGCGACCGGACTTCGACTCCGTGATCACCGTGGTGAGCTTCCGCCCGTCCCGGTAGGCGGCGGCGAGGCGGGTGTGCAGGTGGATCTTCACCCCTGCCTCCACACACATCTCTTCCAGCAGGACCTTCATCTCCTCAGGTTCATACACAAACTGGTCTGGCAGCGTGCTGCGGCGGGCATCCCGCTCGTCCAGCCGGCGGATGATCTCCTTGGCAAGTCCGGGTTTGTTGAAGTCAAAAATGTAGGTGAGCAATCCGGCGGTCCACACCCCGCCCAGGCAGCCGTGAATCTCGATGAGGCGGGTCTTCGCCCCCGAACGGGCAGCCGCTAACGCGGCCGCAATCCCCGCCGGACCGGCACCACAGACGATGACATCCACATCCTCCCCAAGAGGCAGATCTTGTGCAGGCTCCGGAAAGACGCCCGCCTTGGGCTGCTCCGAGACCGGTGCCGACACCGCCCCGAGCCAGGATGAGGAAGCCAAGGTGGCCGCCCCGGTCAGAGCGGAGCGCAAAAAGGTACGGCGGCCGTTTTCTGTGGAGGAAAGGGGAGAAGTGAATTCAGACATGGCAGAAGCAGTGAGAATGCGATGGCGACGGGCGCTTGCTTGTTCTCTAGAGTCCCCCATACCGCCATGTTGGACAAATCGGCGTGAAGAAGTGCCCTGCTAAATTTTTAGCATTTCCATCTAGACAGCCGAGAGCTTCGGATGCTAAAAAATTAGCATGAAGCGAAAATTGCATGAGCTCAGCCGGCGCGAGCGGCAGATCATGGAACTCATATTGGTCAAAGGCTCCGCCTCGGCGGCCGAAGTGGAAGCAGGGATTCCCGATGCACCGAGCTACTCCGCCATCCGCGCCCTGCTGCGCATTCTGGAGGAGAAGGGCCATCTCAAGCATCGGGAGGAAGGCGGACGTTATGTGTACGAACCGGTCGAGGCCCCGCAGACGGCGAGCCGCTCGGCACTCCAGCAGGTGGTGAAGACATTCTTCGGTGGGTCCCTGGCCGATGCGGTTGCCGCCTTCGTCGATGACAAGGACGGCAGCCTCTCCAGCAATGAGTTGAAACGACTGGAGGACATCATCAAAAAAGCGGGGAAGCCGGACGCTGGGCCGCGGGCATCTTGAGATCAACACCCTTTCACGTCGGAATCACATCCTCAATAGAGCCATGAACGCTATCACCCTCCTCATGATTGACCTTGGGCTGCGCAGCAGTGCCATATTGATTGTCGTGTTTGCTTTGTTCGCTGCCTTTCGCCGTGCTTCCGCAGGCACGCGCAGTGCCGCATGGCGGGTGGGATTCCTGCTTCTGGCCCTGCTTCCCCTGACTTATTACTTCGAACCTCCATGGTGTCTGACCGTGGCTGAAATGGCTCCGCCTCCGTCTCGAGAACAGTCGATCTTCAACACACCGGCGGAGTTGGACGCGGCGAACAACCTCTATGGAGGGCGTTCCATGATGGAGACCCTGGAAGAATCCAGGCCCGGGGTCACGTGGATCGTCATCTGGATGGCCGGTGCCGGGGTCTTGCTGATGCGTCGTTTCATCTCCGGCCGGCAGTTGAGAAAGCTGGCGCGACAAACCACGCATCTCACGCCCAAGTCGCGGCAAGGACGCATGTGCAAGCACCTGGCCACCTCCCTCGGCATCTCACGTCGTGTCCGCCTGCGCCATGGTCCCACCTTGGCTGTGCCCGTCACATGGGGCATTCGCAGGCCCGTGATTGCGCTGCCGACCTCCTCGTCCGACTGGGCTGAGGTTCGGCTTGAGGCCGCCCTGCTGCACGAACTGGGGCACATCCGAAACCGCGATGCCTTTTCCCGTCTCCTCGCCACAGTGGTGCAGGCATTCTACTGGCCCAATCCTCTGGTATGGATCGCCGCCAGGGCGTGGCGTACCGCCCAGGAACAGGCCTGTGATGATCACGTTCTCCTCAAAGGCACCCCCGCCGACACTTATGCCCACCAACTGGTGGAAGCCGCACGCACCTTGGCCGTGGCACGTCAGCGCCTGGGCACCGCGCTGGCCTTGGCACGCCCTTCCACTCTGGAGCAACGCATCACTGCCATCCTGAATCCCCGGGTAAACCACCAACCCGTGAGCCGCAGCACCTGGTTCAAGATCTCCACAGGGGGAGTTCTGTGCCTGACGCTCCTGACCATGGTGCAGATTCGCGGACTTGCGGCACCAGCGGAAGACTTCAGCAAAGGCAATCCCACAGAAATACACGATCTGGCAGAACGCACGGTGCTCCCGGAGCTGAAACTCCGCATGGCGACCCTGCAGGAAGCGGTCTCCGCCATACGCCTCAAGATCGTTGAGGCATCACCGGAGAAGAGGCCGCTCAAGATAACGGTGACGCACCTGTCCGAGCGCGAGAGACAAACCAGGATGTCGGTAGATTTCATACAAATCCCCCTGCATGAAGCACTGAACTACATCACCCAACTGGCAGGGGTAAAGTTCAGCTACGTGGAGAACGAGGTGCTGATTGAAGGGACCGAACCTGCCAGCGATTGACCGCATTCCGGCCCCCGGTTCACGGTGACAACTCATCCACCAGGAACGAGTTGAACAGCACACACCAGTTCCACAGGGGATAGGGCTGTCCGGCACGCGTCCCATACCCCCGATCCCCGAAGGCATAGACCGCCTTCTCGGGATCGGAATCCCGCAGGTTGCCGTAAGAAAACGCACGGTGGGCCACCAGCGTCTGCCCTTCAAGAAAAGGCACCTGGTTGCGAAGTTCACGGTTCTCAATCCGGATCACGATCTTCCCATCCTCCTCCCGAAGATCCCGGATGGGAGCCCGGGTGGCGGCGGCGGCCGGGGCTTGGTTCGCGATGTAACAGGTGCCTTCGGCCAACCTCAGCGAGATCAATGAGCCCTCCGGAGCTACCACCAGTTCCGTGGTAGCAGGCTGCCCTTCCACCGTCGGAATCAATCGCACGGCCGTGATGCGGCCGACCGCTCCAAAATAGGGGACGCCGTAGCTGACCTTGATCTGGTCGCCCGGAGGCAACGGAGCCGCCAACTTGAGCCGGACTTGCGTAGCGGATGACAATTTTGCGGCCTCAAGTGCAATGACCGCCCCCGATTGGTTGCGAAGCTGGAAGCCCGCCAGTGAACTAAACGTGCCCGGCTTTCCAGCGGTCGATTGCTGCCGTGGCAGACAGGTCTCATCCAGCACCAGCGGCGGGCGCGGCACTGTGAACTCCACCCGCACGCTGGTGCGCCCCTCCTCCAGCGCTGCCCGCTTGGGACGCAGCGGTTGCCAGTCTTCCTTCTCAATCAAGACACGGCGCACCACCTTGGCGATCTGCTCTCCGTACCAGCGCTCCCCGTCTGCCGCGAGGTGGATGCCATCTCCATGACGGTTGGCATAGCGGCTGTTGATGGCACTGGGCACCATGTAATGAGGCCCCACCATGTACAGATGCGGCTCCAGGTCGGCGGCCATCAACTGGGCGTGCCCAGCAGCCCCCAGCGTCTGGTAAGTGAACAGGGGAATCTCCCCGGCCTGACCGGTGATGGCCCGGAGATCGTCCGACCATTGTTTCCGATAACTCACCAGCCGGTCGCGATACCATTCCTGTCCCTTCGGAGCCGGCAGCTCTGCCTCCCAGCGGCAGGGCACGACCCCGCCGGTGGGACCGCCATTGGCCTCCCCCTGCATCCAGACCAAGGCAGTGATGGCAAAGTCCTGGCCCCGGGCTTTGGCCTGGACCACCGCTCGTCGAGCATCGTCCAGACTGGTGGCGTAGTAGCCGCCACCGTGCTGTTTGACCTGCGGCGTGCGGGGATCTGCCGACTGATCCGCGATAGACAATTCCTCAATCCCCCGGCCGCCCTGGCCGGCATACGCCACCAGATAATGAGGGTCCTGCCCCGGCTGGGAGGCCGCTCCAGGAAGCGTTGCCTTCAAGTGATCTGCCAGGCCATTGGCGATGGTTTCACCAGTGCCTCCGTTCATGGATGCCCGCAGGGGCACCAGAACAAAGTCCCCCGCCGGACGCCCCTCAGGCCTGGCCGCCCACGATCCGGACGCCCATGTACGCACTCCCCGCTGAAACATCCAGTTTCCCCATGGAGACGGGGTGGTGGTGACCAGGGGCAGGGACTCTGAGCCCTCGCACAATGACTGCCCCATGAGCCACAGGCCCTGTAGCGCGGGTGGAGGAGGATCAGCATGACCTTGGATCGCAAGTCCAGCCAACACCAGGGCAAGGATCGGCCGAAAGCAAGTTCGAGGAGAAGAAGGAGAAGGCGGGGGCATGATGGGGCAGGCTGGAAAAGGAACGGGGGACGGTCCTCATTCTTGCCAAACCGGCCTGGAGTCTGACAGGATCATTTTGTCCATCACGCGCTGGGGCTTCTTTGCAAGTTTGGCGCAAGCCGTCGCGTCTTGGCCTCACGCTCTGCCCACCTTCTCCACCTCCATGCCCTGGCTTCAGAATTACGACCCCTTTGGCAACCCCTCCCTCTCCACCCTGGTCGCCGCCATCCCCGTGGGGGTCCTGCTCGGGCTGATCGCCTCCGGGAAACTTCGCATCCACCTCGCGGCGGTCGTGGCCCTCATCGTGGCATTGATCGTGGCCGTGGCCGGATTTCACATGCCTCTGCCCGCCGCCGCCGCCGCCGCGGGCTATGGGGCGGCCTTTGGCCTGCTGCCCGTGGGATGGATGATCCTGAACCTGATCTTCCTGTACCAGATGACGGTGGAGAAGGGCTGGTTCGATGAACTACGCAACCTCTTCACCCGCATCGCGCCAGACCCCGGCATCCAGCTCATCCTGGTGGCTTTTTGCTTTGGGGCCTTCTTTGAGGGCATAGCGGGCTTTGGTGCACCCGTCGCCGTGACCTCGGCCCTGCTCATCCAGTTGGGATTCCGGCCTCTGGAGGCCTGCGTGCTTTCCTTGATCGCCAACACTGCCCCGGTCGCCTTTGGCTCACTGGGCATTCCGATCATCACGCTGAACAAGGTCACAGGCCTGGGTGAACTCACGCTTTCGCAGATGGCAGGGCGGCAGCTGCCTTTTTTCTCAGCGATCATCCCGGCGTGGATCATCGCCGTGCATGGGGGACGGCCAGCGCTGCGACGCGCCTGGCCAGCGGCGCTGACTGCCGGGGTCTCGTTCGCCTTCATGCAGTTCATCATGTCCAACTATCACGGTCCCATGCTGGTGGACATTGTGTCGGCGATCTTTGCCATGGGAGCCATGGCCGTGCTGCTGCGCTTCTGGCAGCCCGCCGAAGCTCCCACCAGCGCGCATGTGCAGAGCGTGGCCGATACCGGTGCCCGCCTGCGAAAGCGGGCCTGGATGCCCTGGCTCATCCTGACGGGGATGGTGTTTGTCTGGAGCCAGCCAGGCATTAAGGACAGCCTGGATGCCGTCTTCAGCCGCGATCTTCCGGTGCCCGGCTTGCACAACGAGATTCTCCGCGTGCCTCCCGTGGTTCCTGAAACCCCGGTCGCAAAGCCTGAGGCAGCCCTGTTCAAGCTGAACGCGCTGTCCACCACCGGCACTGCCATCCTCCTGGCCGCCCTGGTCTCAGGTCTCGTCATGGGATTCAGCCCGCTGCGCATGCTGCAGATCTGGCTGCGCACCATCATCAAGATCCGGCTCTCGCTCATCACCATCGCCTGCATGCTGGCATTGGGCTTCGTGACAAAGTACTCCGGGGCCGACGCCACGCTGGGTCTTGCCCTGGCAAAGACGGGTTGGCTTTACCCGTTCTTCGGCACGCTGCTGGGCTGGCTGGGCGTGGCGCTCACCGGGTCGGACACTGCGTCGAACGTGCTCTTTGGCTCCCTGCAAACCATCACAGCCCAGCAGGTGGGGGTGAGCCCGGTGCTCATGGCCTCTGCCAACAGCGTGGGCGGCGTCATGGGCAAGATGGTGGATGCCCAGAGCATCGTCGTAGCGAGCACCGCCGCGCAGGTGTTTGGCCAGGAGGGAGCCATTCTCCGCCGCGTCTTCTGGCACAGCCTGGTGCTGGCTTCGCTGGTCGGGGTACTGGTCTTCCTGCAAGCCTACGTGTGGCCGTTCACCCAGATGGTGGTGAAGTGACCCCATGATGCGGAGCAGGGCCAACCGCAATCATCCCTCTCTTCAAAAGCGAAGAATTGGCTGCCGTGGAAAAAATTTATCGTTGGTTCGGCAATTCCTTGAATAAACCCTTCGTTAGCCTTGTCATAAGGCGGCATCCCAGATTCTACTTTCCATGAATTCTCCCGCCCAAAGATTGATCCTCGCCCTCACGCTGACGTCGGCCATTTTCTCCCACACCCATGCGCAGGACTCGCCCTCACTGCCCGTGAAGGCCCCTGAGCAGCTGTCGCAAGGTTCCCGAAGACTCGCCTTCCCCCGAGGAATCCAGACTGGCCAGCCTGATCCCAGCAGTGTGCTGGCGGAAAATTACCGGGTGACGCTAACCATCACCGGCATCGCCCCCGAAAAAGCCGAATCATCGGTCCTCACCTCTTCCAAGCAGATCAGCCTGAGCAATGTGATTCCCGTTCCAGGCGATGCAGGTCTGCTCCAGAACATGGAATTCTCAGGCTTCCTCGGTGATCCTACAGAGGGTAGGCTGGAGCTGAGCTACACGCTCAACCTGAGTTTTCCCACTCCCGACATCGTGAAGGCCCTTCAAAAAGGGATCACGGCAAACGGAGTTCACTATCTGAATGAGAGAGCCTCGGGCACCCTGCGAGTAACACCCGGAAAGTCATACGAGGTGCTCCGCTCTGGTGTGCGGATCTACACCTTGAAGGTCGAAGTGGAAGCAGAAGGTAAATAGTCCGGCCGATTCCTGCCGCAGGGTGCTGGAGAAGCACTTTCGCACAGTGCGGATTGCCTCCCAAGAGTGGAGAAGTGGGCAAATTGCATGGCTTGGGGGAACATCCACAGAGAACAACGCAGCGCCCATCTCACTCATCATCAACTGCTTGCGCAAGCCAATCGGCTCTCGGCATGCCTTATGCGATTCTGGGATGCATGCTGGAACGTGATCATCCGGGTGGATGACGGCTGACCGGCCAACAAATCAAACCCATACCGCCATGCTTTCCTGGACTGTTACATTCTTGGTAGTTGCTCTGATCGCGGCCGTGCTCGGTTTTGGTGGCATCGCTGGTGCCGCTGCCGGGGTCGCCAAAATCTGCTTCTTTATCTTTCTGGTCTTCTTCCTGATCTCGCTGGTCACCGGTCGAAGAACAGCTCCCTGACGGCCTTTCTTTAGCCAACGTGGGCAGCAGGCCCCAATCAACATTTCTAGATCAAAACCCCCGCACAGGGCAGCCATACGGCTGCCCTGGCTTGTTTTGCGGCCCAAGCCAAAGGGCCTGCGGTTTGCTTTTCACGCATTCCGTGTTTTAATTGTAGGTTCGTTTCTCCCAAACCGCTTTCATGTCCAAGTTTCTTCTCATCATTGGCCTGCTGATTTTTGCCTACGCATGCCGCACGTTTCACAATCGCTACCTGAACAAGGCGGGTTGGGTGGCGGTGCTGGTGGCCAGCTATCTGGCTGCCTATTTCCTCACGGGCAGTCATGTGTGGGGCGGGCTGGCACTGGCGCTCTGGTTCTTGTTCCCCTGGGTGGAGATCGTCGGCCGGGTGCGCAAACTTCGCTTCCCCATTCACAGCCATGTGAAGCATCGCTTCCCTCCGTCCCGGGAGGTTTTTCCGGACCTGGACGAAATCACCAATGAGGTGGAAGAAGCCGGCTTCAGCAAGACGGATGACGCTGGCTGGAAGTGGGATGAGACCGACCACTTCGTCCGACTCTTTTACAGCGAGGAAAAAAAGCTCCAGGCCACGATCAGCGTCGCCCAACAGGAGGCTTTTATCTTCTCTCACGCCAGCCTGACGACGCGCACAGCGGATGGAGAAACGCTGGTGACGACAAACTACCCCTTCAGCTTCACCATGAAGCTGTCTCCACGCCAACGGATGAACCGTTGCGACGACGCGGAAACCTTCGAAGACATGCTGCTGTCTCACGGTGCCTTTTTGGCACGCCATGGCATTACCACGGACAAAACGGAAGCGCAGGATCCTGAAAATCTGCACTCAGTCATCGAGGATGATCTCGTGCAACAGGTCTCCCATAATCTCGATGCTGGCGTCATCGTGCGCACAGAAGGTGAGCAATTCCGCTATTCATGGAGAGGCTGCTTCTTCCTGTGGTGCCAGGTCGTGAAGGACATGCTCCGCGTGTAGCTAGCTGGCTCCAGGAGGGGGCCTCTGGTCCGGCAGGCACTCTGCCGGAATTTGGAAACAGATGCAAAAAGCAAGTATCTTGCCTGTATTGACATGCAGTTTGCATGAAAACAGGCAAAGCATCAAGATTCAAGTCGAGAGCTAAATAGCTCATTCAGAGCGGTTTACCAACATCATTTCACGTTGGAACCGAACCTGCAAGAGAGGGAAGGCAGAAGCGCGTCAACGGCGTGCCCCCTTCCATGAAATCGACTCTTTTCCATCCCATCGTCTCCATCATTGCCGGCATTTGCGTGCTGATCTTTCCCGCACTGCTGAACTACGTGGTGGGTATCTATCTCATTCTGACAGGTGTGCTCGCTCTGAGTGGTCGCCGGTCATGATCTGATTGAAAACGAGAAGACGAACAAAGTCCCATTTGATCCGCGATTCCCCCTTTCCCCCAAAACCTAAGGCCAGATCAGAACAAAAACATCCACTACAAACCACACCCCTCCTTCTATGAAATACGATATGAAATCCAGCCTGATGATTGCCGTCGCCCTTTTCTTCACGGGTGCTTCTGCCCTCCTGTTCACCAGTTGTGAAGAGAAGCCCCGCTCCGCCACCGAAGCAGTAAAAGACGGTCTCGATATGCGTGAAAACGAGAAAGCCAAGGACGCTGGCGAGGACCTCAAAGACGCGGCCAAAGACGCAGCCGATGGTGTGAAGGATGCGGCCAAAGACGCCAAGGACGCCGTGAAGGACGCCGCCAACTGATTTGCAAGTCCATTCCGGCGCGCAGCCTCGAATCAGTGGGGCAGCGCGCCACCTGTCTCTCTAAAGGACAGTAAGATGTGATCCCGGCCGCATGCCAGCCATGCTGCCGGGATTTTTGTTTGGAAGTGACTGCACTTGCCTCCAATCGGGCCTCGCCCGCTGTCTTCACCAACCCCGTTTCACCTCGTACCCATGATCCGCTCCTGGCACCGCTGGCTGTTCACCATCGCGGCAGTTCTGCTGCTGGTGACCCTGGCCACCAATATTCGCAGCACCCGTCTCACGGAACAGAACATCACCAGCGTGCTCCAAACTGATGAGGTCATGGCCCGGTTCCTTCGCCTGCGTGCCCTATTGAGCGAGACGGAATCCACCGCCCGGGGGTATGCCCTGGCCGGCGATACCGTGAGCCTGGCACTCATGGGGCAGAGCCGGGCAGACGCCCTGGTGGAACTGAGGAGGATTCAGGAAATGACGCGGGACAATCCCGTGCAGCAGAACCTTCTGGCCCGGGTGCGGGAACTGGCAGAGTCCCGATTTGCCGCGTTTGACCTGATGGTGACACAACGGGGCAATGCCGTGGATCCGCGGTCAGTGATCCCGATGGTGGACGAAGGGCGGGGCCTGAGCCGCGCCCTGCAGGCCAGGATGGATGAAGGGCTGGCCAGAGAACAATTGCTTTTCGACAGGCGCAACGCCCGTGCGAGGTGGCATCTGCACCTGCTCAACCTCACATCCATAGGCAGCGGGGTGATGGCCATTATTACCGCAACTGCGGGCTTGTTCCTCATGAAGCGCGCCCAAAAGGCCGCCCTGAGAGCCGCCGTGTTGGAGCTCGACAAGGCGCGGGTGGAACATACCGCACTGAAGAAGAGCCGCTTTCTTGCCCACGTCAGTCATGAGATCCGCAGTCCCCTGACCTCCATCATTGGCCATGCCGAACTCCTGGCAAAGAACCCCGACGGCAAAACGGGACGGGAGTGCCTGGAGGCCATCCAAGCCAGTGGGCGAGCACTGCTGCGCTTGGTGAACGACCTGCTCGACCTCTCTCACATGGAGGTGGGCAGATTGAAACTGGACCCGGGGCCGGTGAGCGTGCGGGATGTCCTGCACGAAGTCGCCCTGGTGCATGAGGGCGCGATCCGCGAAAAGGGCCTCGCCTTCATCTGCCGCACTTCGCCAGAGGTTCCCGCGCTGCTGGAGCTCGATGCAGAACGAATGAAACAGGTGCTGGACAACCTCGTCTCCAACGCGCTCAAGTTCACCCAAGAAGGCAGCATCGCCCTGGAAGCTTTTGGCACCCGCGTGGCGGGGACCCATCCCAGGTTTGATCTGCAGTTCCGCGTTTCCGACACCGGCATGGGTATCTCCGAGAAAGATCAGAAGCGCATCTTCCGCGACTATGAACAAGGGACTGAGCATGCAGCCGGTCGCGGCGCGGGGCTGGGCCTTAGCATTTCCCGCCAGCTTGTCCAGCTGATGGGCGGGACCATTGCCTTAAAAAGTGAAACTGGCGAAGGCTCCTTCTTCACCGTCAACCTCCCCGGAGTGCCTGTGGTTCCAGGGGGAGCAGGGTCTGCGAGTGCGGAGACGGCGGATATTGAAGGGGTTTCAGCGAGTTGAGCGGGGGCGGTCAGGTGAGCCAAGATCAGGTGACTTGTTTGTTTGTCGGGGAGGAGAGCATTTTAAGCTCTTTCTCGAAGTGGATGCGCCGACAGTGTCTCAATTCACCACCGGTCTGGCGTCTCTCCTATCCCTCCTCATCCGCCTCCGCATCCACATTCCCGCCATCATCCAGATCCCGCAAGCGCTGCCGTTCCTTCCGACGGTCGGCACGGTGCTCGATGGCACGGAGCTGCTTGGGCGTGAGTTCCTCCTTGCGGCGAATCCACGGAGGAGGCCCGGAGTCGCCAGCCATGATGGAGCCGAGGGGCTCGATCTCCGCCACCACATCCGCGAGCCCAAACTGCTCAATCTGCGCTTTCACCTGTGCCGCGGGCTTGTAGCCGAGTGGTGACTCGGACAAATCCGGTTTCCCATAAAACCAACGCACCTCGATGCCTCGGGTGCTGTGCTCCAGGGCCTGCTGCACGCGGCTGGCATCAAGCTCGCCTTCATCATTGCGATACTTCCGCATCATCGCGGAGCGGGACAGATTCCTCCCCGCGCCATGTGGACAGAACGAAAGGTACTCCTCGTTGTCGCGGCCCAGCACGACGAGGATGGGGCTGGCCATGTTCAGCGGAATGAGCCCCAGCAGCGGGCGACCGGCCTCATCTTTCCAGGCCGGGGTCGCCCCCTTGCCGTGAAGGAAGATGTCACCGCGTTTCCAGACAAAATTGTGCTCATTGCCAAAGGCGGCCACGGCCACGCCACCCGTTCTTTCCAAGAACCTTGCGTGGATGCTCTCGTGATTGGCCTTGGTCCAGCGGGACACGTATTGCAGCGCCTCCCAATAGTCACGCCCCTCCTGCGTGCCGTAGTCCAGCCATGCCGCCGGAGCGGGGATGTCGGCGGCATGACGCTTGACGTGAGCCAGCGCCGCCTTCTGCCCACGGGCGTACACCTTGGCCCCGAGCCCGCGGGACCCATGGTGCGTGACCAGCACCAGGCTTTCATCATGCCCTTCCAGCGAGTCCGCCAGAACCACATGTCCGGCCGCTCGCAGTTGCTGGCGAGCCTCATGGGAGATCCGGATCCTGCCCAGATAGGCGAAGTGATTGCCATCGCCCTGGTCGGCCATGTGCTTGAGCGCGTCTTCCCGCAACCCCTGCAAAAATGGATTCTGCCAGACATTCTCATGATTCACGGCATGCGGCACGTAGTTCTCCGGCCGCCGCCCTCCCATGCCAAAGCGGGTGGAAGCCATGAGATCATCCAGCATTGCCGTCACTCCCTTTCCGCACTGGAAAAAGGTGGCGTGCATGGAGCAGCAGATGTCTGCGCTGTGGGCACTGGGGATGATGGCGTTCTGGACGGCCACGGCACCTCCCACCGGGATGGTCGCAGGCACGGACCCGGCGGGACAAGCGTCTGGCATGACCGCTCCGCGAGTCACCACCGGTGTTTGCAGCAGCTCTGTCATGAAGCGACGCACGGATTTGATATTCCGCTCGTCCTCGGGGCACGTGGCCTCGATGGCTTCCGCCAGCGGAGCGGCAACATCCCGCATGGTCATCTTGGGCGCTGTGGGCGGGAAATCCCGCCGCAACAGCTTCAGCAAATAGGCCGGATCCGTGATGCCTTTGGCCTCATACTCGGCGGCTTTGACAAGGGCTTGTCCGATCTGCGGTCCGGGGGCCCATCCGGCCTCCAGAAAATCTTCTCCATTTAACACTGACATTGGAGGAAAGTGCCAGATGACCTGAAGCTTGTCGAGCGCCGCGGCGTCAGGTGCCCTGACTCTTCAGTCATGATGGGCAGAATGTGAAATTGATGCTGCAGTCTGTCCAGAATCCCGCGCTGGAGTCGTATGGGTTTTCGACTCCTCTCATGCACAGTCGCGCTGCAATTCCACCCAGCTTCTCCATCCGCCCGATACGCCTCGAGGACGAGGCGGCGCTGGCACAATTGCTGGTGACGTGTCGTGAAGACGCGTTTCACTGGCGGGACGCCGGCAGCTTCGCACTTGCGGACTTTGCCATCGAAACCGCAGGGGAACGCATGTGGGTGGCAGAGGGGAGCGACGGATCCGTCTGGGGGTTCATCTCCATCTGGGAGCCGGATGACTTCATCCACCACCTGTATGTCCACCCCAATTGCCAGCGGAACGGAGTGGGGGAGGAGCTGATGCGCAAGGTCCTTGCCTTCAAGGAAACAACCTGGCGGCTAAAATGCCCGGTTGCGAATGCCCCCGGCCTGGCATTCTACGAAAAGCACGGGTGGACCGTGGAGGACCGCGGGGTGGATGTGGGCAGCGATTATTTCCTCATGCGATCTCCCGCCCCGGGACGGGAGGAGACGTCGGCCCCGGGGCCGGTGGCATGACGAACCTTAATCGTGCCCGGGGCAATGCCAGTGGCGGCCACGATGGTCGCACCAGTCATGGCAGTGATGATGATGGTGACAACCGCAGAAACGGACACCACAAACATGGCGCAGCTTTTGCATGAAGGTGTCGCCAGGCATGTTGGGGCTCACCGTGGAGGCAGCCATGGTAGCGCCACAGGCGAACACAAGGACGGCAAGGGGAACAAACAGCATTTTCATGGTAGGAGGCTTCTCAAGGGAAGCAGCTGGAAGACTGAAGCAGTGCGGGTTTCAGTAAACTACTCACGCCTCTCATCAGGCCACCACCCGGCGGCCCTGCCGAGACAGGAGGGCAGCCCAGATCACCGGCCGATCACCACATAGCCAACGCCCGGAATGTAGATGGTGTGCCCACCATGGCCGTGACCGCCGTGTCCATGGCCGCCGTGTCCATGGCCGCCGTGGCCGTGGCCGCCGTGGCCGTGGCCGCCGTGGCCGTGGCCGTGACCGCCGGCGAAGGTCGCAGTGGGGGCGAAGGCAAGAGTGAGCGCGACAACGAGGGATGAGATGACGAGTTTCATTGGGGTTTTTGAGCCGCGGTGTTGCGTTGTTTTGTGCGTCGCGGTTCGTCATATCAGACGAGGCTCATGAACCCTTATTCATCATTCGATGCTCATTCTAAAAGATCTCCCAACACCCTTGGCCTGCCCTCCTGCCACCGTCACCTTCACAGACCCGTGGCTGCGATGATCGTCTCCACGCGCAAACCCTCGAGGTTCGAGTAAGCAACATCTGCCTGGCCCAGGCTTTCCAGCGGATGGGTCGTGGCCACTGCCACCACCTTCATGCCCGCGCGTTTGCCGGCCTCAATGCCGACATGCGCATCTTCAAAAACCACACAACGCTCCGGAGGGCGGCCCAGCTTTTCCGCCGCCTTGAGAAACACCTGCGGATCGGGTTTGCCCACGGTTACATCCTCCGCGCTGACAATGTGCTGAAAATAACAATCAAGCCCGGTCATGCCCATGATGGTCTCAATGTTCAAACGGGGCGTGGAGGATCCCACGGAGGTGGGGATGCCCAGGGAGAGCAGCTCTTCCAGAAGCGTCACCACCCCAGGCAGCGGAACGATCCCATCCCGACGCAGAATCTCGCGGTACAGCTCCTCCTTGCGATTACCCAGGCGGGCGATCTCTGCGTGATCGTCTGGCGCCACAAAGTCAAAACACATGGGAATGATCTGCTGGTTGCGCATGCCAAAGGTGGCTTTGAAAAAGCCTTCTGGCATGGGGCGGCCGAGTTCTTGAAACAGCAGCTGCCAGCTTTCCTCATGCTGGGCATGAGAGTCGATGATGACGCCGTCCCAGTCGAAGATGAAACCGGTGGTGGCGGAGAGAGAGAGGTCGGGCATGAGGCAATGAAGGTGGCAAACTTCAAATCTCAAACTTCAATCTACAATCTTCACGCTTTGGCTTCATGGCCCGGTCCAGATCAGGCTGGCATAGGGCGGTGGCTCTTCACCGTCAGCCCTTGACCCGCCGGGAGGCCAGGAGCCCATGACGGGGCGCAAACACAAAAGCAATGGCAAAAATAAGAGCCTGAACCAGCACCATGCAGGCACCGGGTGCGGCATTCAGGAAGAAACTGACGTACACACCGGTCACACAGGAAATCACGGATGAGAGGGCCGCGACAATCAACATGCGGTCAAAGCGATCCGTCAACAGGTGGGCAATGCAGCCCGGTGTGATGAGCATGGCCACCACCAGCAGAATGCCCACGGCCTGCAAGGCGGCCACGATGGTGCCAGCCAGAAGGGCAAGAAGCACATAGTAGAGTGCCTGGGTGTTCAGACCAATGGTACGTGCATGCGTGGGATCGAAGCAGTACAAGAGCAGATCCTTTCGCAAAGTGAGGACTACGCCCAGCGTCAACACAGCCGCCACCAGCGTCTGGATCTTGCTGCTGCGCTCAATGCCCAGGATGTTGCCAAAGAGGATATGGTTCAGGTGTATGTCCGTCTGCACCTTCGTGAACATCACCAGTCCCAGGGCGAAAAGTCCGGTGAAGATGATGCCCATCACGGTGTCTTCCTTGATGCGGGTGTTGGCCTTCACCCAGCCGGTGGCGGTGGCGCAGAAGAGGCCGGTGACAAAGGCACCGACGGCCAACGGCAGTCCAAGCAGATAAGCCCCCACCACACCAGGCAGCACGGCGTGGGAGATGGCATCCCCCATGAGGGACCAGCCCTTTAGCACCAGGTAACAGGACAGCACGGCACACACCGTGCCCACCAGGGCTCCGATGAGCATGGCATCCACCATGAAAGAGTAGCGGAAAGGTTCGAGCCAGTGCATGGACAGATCAGATTTACACGGAAATGGAGGACGAGGGAGGCTGCGGGCCTTTGGGGGTAGAAGGTGCCAGCGCACCCGCGACAGCCCGGGCTTCCCGGCGACGGAGTCTGGCCGCGAGCAGCCCATGCTTGGGGGCCAGCACCAGGGCCAGGAGGAAGAGCACCGTCTGGAGCACCACAATGCACCCCCCGGTGGAGCCATCCAGAAAGTAACTGGCATATGCCCCTGCAACACCGCAGAAAAGGCCCATGCCGGTGGCCAGGAGAATCATGCGGCCGAACCGGTCTGTCAGCAAATAGGCCGTGGCCCCAGGGGTAACCAGCATGGCCACCACGAGCACGGCACCGACCGTCTGCATGGCGGCGACCGCCGTGGCGGAAAGCAATGCCAGCAGGAGAAAATGGAGAAAGGTGGTGTTCATCCCCAGACTGCGGGCGTGGCTGGCATCAAAGCAATACACCAGAAGGTCCCGCCACTTCACCAACAGCACTCCCAGCGAGAGGCCGGCAATGCAGACCACCTGGACAATGTCCCGGTCTGAGATGCCCAGGATGTTGCCAAATATGATGGTGCGCAGATTGATCGAGCTGGGAAACATCGAAAGCAGCAGCACCCCCAGCGCAAACCAAGTGGTGAACACGACGCCGATCACGGCGTCCTCCCGCAACCGGGAGCGATGCTTCACCCAACCCATGCCCACAGCAGCCAGCAGACCAGCCACAAACGCCCCCAGGGAGAAGGGCAGGCCCAAAATGGAAGCCACGGCCACTCCAGGCACGATGGCATGAGAGAGGGCATCCCCCATGAGCGACCAGCCCTTCAGCGTGATGAAGCACGAAAGAAAGGCACACACGGCCCCGATGAGGCCACTCAAAAGAATGGCCTTCACCATGTACTCGTACTGAAACGGGACGAGCAGGCTCTCCATCATTTCCGCGAATCCTCCGCCAGTGGACCGGTTTTGGTGCCCACGCCGCTGCGCTTGGGAGCACCATCCTGACCGAGGAGCAGGGGCCGCTCATCATCGGAGAGCAGGAGAACTTCATTCCTCGCGGACCCCGGGAGGTCCGTGTGGTCAAACTTGAAGTGCCGCAACACGCCGCCAAAGGCCTTGGCCAGGTTTTCCTCTGTGAAGATCTCCGCCGTAGGACCGGACGCCAGCACCGTGCGGTTCACGAGCACCACGCGGTCACAAAACTCCGGCACGCTGCCGAGGTTGTGGGTGGAAACCAGGATGATGTGCCCGTCCTCACGCAGCTCCTCCAGGAGATCGATGATGGCCGTCTCCGTCTTTACATCCACACCGGTGAAAGGCTCGTCCAGCAGCATGATCCGGCCGCGCTGCGCCAGAGCCCGGGCCAGGAAGACACGCTTCTTCTGCCCGCCGGAGAGCTCGCCAATCTGGCGGTCCTTGTATTCCGACATGCCCACGCGTTCCAGACTCTCCCGCACGATACGCCGGTCTTCCTCCCGCGGGATGCGCAGGAAATTCATGGAGCCGTACCGGCCCATCATGACCACATCCCACACGCTCACGGGGAAGGTCCAGTCCACCTCCTCACTCTGGGGCACGTAGGCCACCAGATTGCGCTTCTGGGCCTCCTTCACCGGCCGCCCCCCGATGCGTACGGTGCCTTTGGCGGGCTTCAGGAAACCCATGATCACCTTGAACAGGGTGCTCTTCCCGCTGCCATTCACGCCTACCAGGGCGCAGACGGTGCCAGAGTGCAGGCTGAAGGTGGTGTCCCGCAGGGCCACGTTGCCGTTGGTGTACGCCACCGTGACATCGGTGACCTCAATCGAAAGCGGCGTGGAGGCGTCGGACATTGGGCGTTCTGGGGAGGGGACACCCCGCCGGAGCGACGGCGACTCACCGCTCTCACCGTCCGGCAAAGCCTTGTACAATAGTGTCGGCATTGGTTTGGAGCAATTGAAGATATGTTGGGGCAGGGCCGTCATCGTTGGTCAGCGAGTCCACATAGAGAACGCCGCCGTATTTGGCCCCCGTCTCCTTCGCCACCTGAAGCATGGCCTTGTCGCTGATAGTGCTCTCGGAAAAGACCACCGGAATCTTGTTGGACCGGACACTGTCCACCACCTTCTGCACCTGCTGGGGCGTGCCTTCCTGATCCGCATTGATGGGCCAGAGATAAAGCTCCTTGAGGCCGTAGTTCCGGGTCAGGTAGGAGAAGGCACCCTCACAGCTCACCAGCCAGCGCTGCTCCGCAGGGATGGTCGCCAGCTTCTGACGAACCGGCTCATCCACAGCCTTGATCTTGGCCGTGTAAGCGGCGGCGTTGGTGTTGTAGGTCGCTTCATTGGCGGGGTCCAGTTTGACCAGCGCTTTGCGGATGTTTTCCACATAGATCACGGCATTGGCCGGCGACATCCAGGAGTGCGGATTGGGCTTGCCAGAGTAAGGTCCCTCACCGATCCCGACAGGCTCGATGCCCTCCGTCAGCACGGCACTGGGCACGCCCTTCACTTCATGGAAAAACTTCTCAAACCAGCGTTCCAGGCCCATGCCGTTCCACAACACCAGATCCACATGCTGCGCCTTCACCAGGTCCAGCGGCGTGGGCTCATAGTCATGAATCTCGGCACCCGGCTTGGTGATGGACTCCACGATCGCCGCCTCACCCGCCACATTCTGCGCCATGTCCTGAATGATGGTGAACGTGGTCAGGATGCGCTTGGGGCCAGATTTTCCGGAACCTCCGCTGGATGACGGCGGCCCGCACGCGGTGATGCCGACGGCGGCAAACGCCGAGAGGGTCAAGGTGGTGATAAAGTGGCGGCGATAGGTCATGTCAGATTTTATGGAGAGCGGGTTGGGAAGAAAGGAAGATGCCAGTTGAACCGAAAAGTAGGCCTGGAGGGCGAGGCTAGAACCTCATGGAAATGCCGAGGAAAGGGTTCAGATCATCTGCCGTGTCAGTCACCCCCACATTCACCCCTGCATCGAGTCGCAGGTTCTCCGTGACCGCATAGGTGAAGCCTACGTCCACCGTACCGATCCATTCGCTGGTGTTTTCAGCAGGGATCTCGGAGAAGAACTCGACGTACATCCCGAGCTTCTCCGTCAGGTCGTGACCCACGGTGATGGAATTCACTACGTGAACCGTGTGGCCGCTGCCGTCCTCGTCGTTCACGACATCCAGCTCTGTCATCAGCCCAAGCGCCCAACCTTTCGCCAGCTCGACGGCGAGCGGAACGATGATGCCAGCCTCGGCATCCGCCACGCCGTAGTCTCCGCTGGCGGTGGGGAGGGTGACAACGGGCATGATCGCCAGCGCGGTGCGACCTCCATCGTTGCCCCAGACATTGAACTTCGTCCGCAGGGTCAGGTCGCCGAAGCCTTCGTCCGTGCTCCGGACCCTGTCGGCGCGGGTGCGCTCGTAGTGGTAGCTCGCCACCACCACCTGGAAATCAATGGAGTCCGTGAGACCGAACTTGAAGTTCATCGTGGCAACGTCCAGGGCGTCGTAGGCCACGCCATGCTCCCGATCCCGGGTCCAGGTGATGAGATCGGCCTCAATTTGGAGATGCCCGGCATCCACCGTGTAGGCACTCTCCGTCTTGTCCGGACGGTCCGTGCTCATCTCCCGCAGGGGTTTGGCCTGGCCGTTTGTGACGAGCGCAGACGCAGGAACGGAGGGAACGCCCGCCAGCACGGAAGAGGCCGTGAAACTGGTGAACAGGAGAGCAGGGAGAAAAGCGGGTGGATTGAGTTTCATGAGTCGTATTGCGCACACAGAAGGCTTTGGCTTGTCTATAAATCTTAGTCCGGCCTAACTTTACCGAGAGCAACTTCACGTCAACAAGAAATTTTAGGCCAGACTAAGATTGCTTCCTCGGACTACAGCCTTTTCGGTTTCACTGATTCCACTTCACTGCTAGGTTTCCGGGACCATGTCAGACCCCCGCCCCGTCCGATCTTCCAATGGTCAGTCCCGAGCCATCGAGGACTATCTGGAGCAGATCCACAACCTCATTGAAAGCAAAGGCTACGCCCGGGTGGTGGACATTGCCCAGAACTTGGGGATCTCCCAGGCCAGCGTGACGAACATGATCCAGAAGCTGGATGCGGAGGGGTACCTCGTCTATGAGCGCTACCGCGGCGTCACGCTCACTGCCGAGGGCCGTCGGGTCGGCCAGGCCATCGCCAAGCGCCACGATGTGCTCACCCGCCTCCTCGCGGGATTCGGACTGGATGCGGAGACCGTGCATCGCGATGTGGAAGGCATGGAGCACCACATCAGCAAGAGCACGCTCAAGGTGCTGACGCTCATTCTGGAGGAGCTGGAGGGCAATACGGAGTTGATGCGGCGGCTCAAGGAGAAGATGGAGTAGGGGGCATCCAACCGGCACGGCTCATGAGCTGTGCCAAAGGTTGGTTCCCAAAAAAATCTTCCTCGTTGATCCTCCTGTCGTGTCTGGAAGCTGCAATCCCATTCTGTCACCACGATGCATCCATCATCAATCGAATCCCGCGGTGACGATCTTCCATCCGACATCGCTCAAAAAGTCGATGCTCTTTGCCTGAGGGGCAATGAGCTCGCGGAGGCAGAACAAGATGATGAGGCCATTTGCACTTTTCAAGAGGCCTACAGCTTGCTGCCCGAGCCGGTCGAACGTTGGTATGCGGCGACGTGGATCCAGGTCGCCATCGGAGACACCGCTTTCATTCGGGGCGATCTGAATGGTGCTGCCGAAGCTTTCCAGAAGCTGGCGCAGCTCAGAGGTTGGCTTGACAATCCCTTCGTTCGCATGCGGCGGGGACAGGTGGCCTTGGAACTAGGGGACCCTGAAATGGCTGCCAACGAACTTGCGGCCGCCTTCATGCTCGGTGGCTATGAGATTTTCGACAGTGAAGATGACAAATATGCGGAGTTTGCGTTGTCGAAGCTGCTTCCACCGGTCCCCCCCGTGGACCATCCGTTGGCGCGATTCCATTTGCATCCAGATTCGACCGATGAGGAGGGCAACCATCCGGAGGCAAAAAAGCCCTGGTGGAGGTTCTTTTAAGACTCCTCGAACCTTCTCCCGCCCTGGTGTGCCGCCATCTCCGGTTTGAAGCCTGTCGCGAGATCCCTCACCAGGCTCGCGGCCCACACAGACCCGGAGTTCTAGATATGAACTTTTCCGAAGATGAGGGACGACCCAGAAGGGTTTACAGCGCAGAGAATTTGAAAGCTGGTCAACCATCGCAGATTCGAAACCGTATTTGGCACAGACTATCTCCAAAGATTGCCTGGGGTGGATTTGGATGCGTATAACCGGGACCCTACCTCGACGTCTGCTCCGGCCGTTATCACTCTTTAGGCGGGACCTTGGGACAACTGAACAACACCCGCAATGCCGAGCACTCTCTCGGAGTCGAGAGCGTCTCCAAAATCCCCGCTCCGATGGACTTTGGGATTGCGAAAATCTCTCCTGAGATCTATCGTCGGTCGCCGACGCGAGGGGATGAGGCTGAAAGGATTAACCCTTCAGCGCAGGATTCGATGGCACCAAGCACGAATCTGCCATGGGAATGCCCGACAAGTGCTATGCTGAACCCCGAGGGCGGCCAGGTTGGGCCCGCCTGCTTTCCCCACCCTATCTCTCCACCTGCAGCGAGATGCCCGTCATGCAAGATAATCAGGAAACTACAGCACCAAGAATCAAAATGCGAGAAAACACCCTGGTTGCGGGCGGCCTGCCCCTAGGACGGATGGCCCTGATGGCACCTGAATTCAACACCTACAAAAGCGCGTGGAACGAACACATTCCATTTGCTTTCTGGCTTGTGGAGCAGCTCCGGCCCGTGTCAATTGTGGAACTCGGCGTTCACACTGGCCTCTCGTATAGTGCTTTCTGTCAGGCGGTCAAAGTGCTGCATCTTGAATGCAAGTGCCTCGGGATTGACACATTCGAGGGAGATCCCCATGCAGGAGTTTACGGGCCGGAAATCCTGAGGGAGCTGAGGAGCCATCATGACCCTCTCTATTCGGGGTTCTCCACCCTGATTCAAGACACTTTCGACAACGCACTGGAACACGTCGCGAACGGGTCGATTGATCTATTGCATATCGATGGAACCCATTTTTACGAGTCGGCCAAGAACGATTTCGAAAAGTGGCTCCCAAAAGTGAGCACACGCGGTGTGGTGCTCTTTCATGACACCCAAGAGACCGGGCACGGATTTGGCGTTCACCGCCTCTGGAGCGAGCTGATCCAGCGCTATCCCTCCTTTGAATTTCATCACGGCCACGGGCTCGGCGTGCTCGGCGTCGGAAAGGATGTCGCAACTCCCGTAGGGACTTTATTCAGCGTGTCAGAGGCAGACAGATCTGCTTTGCGTCAACTTTTTTCCAGATTGGGATCAAGGCTTACGCTGGAGCTTCAGACCGCGGAAACGCCCCAACTGAAGAATGCGATGGCTGCCATGGCGCAAACCGTTGCAAAGTTGGAAAATGAAGCAGCAGCAGCGCGCCTCTCGCTTGAGGCCGCTACGGAGAAGCGGACAGAGCTCTCTCGATCACTCGACGAGGCCATATCCCGATTGAAGGGAGCCGAGGAGACAACCCATCAGTTGAGAATTTCCGCACTGACAGGAGTGCATGCCATCGGGATCCAGAATCAGCGGCTCGCTTCGGCGGCGCGGTTGGTGAGGGGGGCAAAAATGGCGGCGAAGCAGCGAGAGGAACACCTGCATGAACAGGAGCGCCACCTTGTGACCTACCGGCAACACTTCATCGCGAGCAGTTTTAAATCTCGAATCACGGCAAGGGCTCCTTGGACGGGCGGAAAAAAGCTTCGAATGCAGCAAAGCCTTATTCTGCAATCAGGAGTCTTTGATGCTGAGTACTACCAAAGCCAGCTTCCCGAGGGATTCACTGTCAAGGATCCTGTACTTCACTATTTAGTCATTGGCTGGAAGTGCGGCCTGTCGCCCCATCGACTCTTTGACGCATCATGGTATCAGAAGACGTATCGACGGGAGTTAAAAGGCGGGGAGCCGCTGACGAATTTCCTGATCGAAGGGTGGAAGGAGATGCGTCTGCCCAACTGCCTCTTCCATACCTCGTGGTACATGAAGCGCTATCAAGAGGAGATACCCGAAGGGCAAAATCCCCTCTCGGACTATCTCCAGCATGGCACCACAAAAAAGCGATGGCCCCATCCCCTTTTTGATGGTGGGTGGTATGTGTCCAAATACCGGAAACAACTTTCCAGCAAAACTCCCCTGGAGCATTTTCTTAGTGATGCCAATGCGTGGAAGCACCGCCCCAATGGCCTCTTCGACACGACATGGTATGTGGCGGAATACCTTGGCAAAAGCGGAAAGGGGATGATCCCCCTGTTGCACTATTGCGAGATCGGAGCGCAACTGAAGTTCTCACCCAATTCTCTATTTGATGTGCCCTGGTACCTTGGCCGGCATCCGGAGGTTGCGAAGCTTCCCCATTCGGTCCTTGAGTATTATCTTCATCACTTGACCAGCGAGTGCTTGCAGCCCCACCCGCTGTTTGATGCAGCCTGGTACCTTGAACAATATGCGCCGGAGCTTGAGCCCGGGGCGACCGCCTTCTCGCATTACCTGGATCGCGGCTGGAGGCTGGGGTTTTCTCCACACCCATCTTTTGATGCCAAAAGATATCTCGACCGAAACCATGATGTGGTGGCACTTGGAATGGAACCTCTCAGGCACTATCTGGGGTTCGGCTGGAAAGAGGGCCGGGCTCCGAATGCCTGGTTTGACCCCAGAGACTATCTGCAGCGCAATCCAGATGTGGCGGCCGCCGGGCTTGAGCCGCTCACTCACTATGTAGAGCATGGTCAATTTGAAGACCGGTATCGAGAAAGAGATTCCAGCCTGGCACTTCTGGGGGCACCCGAACCTCTAGACCGGTATGACTGCTGGCTTGAGACAAACACCTTTACCGAGGCGGCCGAAGAGGACCTGCGAATTGCCCTGACTCGCGCAACCGGATCCCTGCCGAAGATCTCTGTCGTGATGCCAGTTTACAACACGCCTCTCTGGGCGCTACAGAAGGCTGTTCAAAGCGTGACAGCGCAGATCTATGACAACTGGCAACTTTGCATCGCGGATGACTGCAGCACGGAACCGGATATTCGCCAATATCTGCAGGCCCTTCAAGCATCCGACTCCAGAATCTCAGTCACGTTTCTAGAACAAAATTCGGGAATAAGCGCTGCGACGAATGCTGCAGCGGCACTTGCTGAAGGGGAGTTCCTGGCGTTTTTGGATCATGACGATGAATTGACCATCGATGCCCTTGCCGAGATGGCTCTTGGACTTGCTGCGCATCCGGACTGGGACATGGCTTACTCGGACGATGATCTCATTGATCCAGCGGGCAGGCGTCATCGTCCTCAGTTTAAGCCCGACTGGTCGCCTACTCTGCTGTTGTCCTTCATGTATATGAGCCATCTTTTGATGGTCCGGCGTTCTGTTTTCGAAAATTTGGGAGGGTTCCGAGTGGGGTTTGAGGGTGCCCAGGACTATGATTTCGCTCTCCGTGCGTCAGAGGCAGTAAACCAGGTGGGGCACATTCCCAAAATTCTCTATCATTGGCGAGTCATGCCTGGGTCCACCGCCACGGGTGGTGCCGCCAAACCAGAAAGCTTTGAACGGGGACGACTCGCCGTCCAGCAAGCCGTCGAACGCCGAAAGATCTCCGCCAAGGTTAATCACCCTGATTGGGCTCTACAGGCAGGATGCGGCATTTTCTCCCTGCACCATCCTGATCATGGCCCCCAAGTTGACATTGTGATCATGAATAGAAACGGGGGGAAACTGCTTGAAAGGTGCCTGCAGTCCCTTCAGATGACGACTTATCAAAATTATGTCGTCACGGTCGCGGACAACACCAGCAACGATCCGGGCACCCTGGAAGTGCTACAGAAGAGCGGGGCAAAAATCATCACCCTTCCAGATGAAGTGCCCGGGAGGTTCAGCTTTTCCAATCTCTACAATCGCGCCCTGAGCCAGTCCACAGCGGAGTTTGTGCTGCTGCTCAACAATGACACCGAAGTCAAAAATCCTCGGTGGCTTTCCCAGATGATGGGTTATGCGCTGATGGAAGGTGTGGGAGCAGTGGGTGCCTGTCTGCTTTTTCCGGACCACACCGTCCAGCACGCGGGGATGCTGCTGGGCTGCCATGAAGGCAAGGTTGGGCATGCATTTAAAAACACGCCTGCGCATGAGCATGGCTACATGGCTCTGCGTGCGGTGACCCGCGAGAGCAGTGGCGTGACTGCGGCCTGTATGCTCATACGGCGCGACTGCTACTTTTCGGTGGGCGGGCAGGACGAGCAGCGCTTCGCCGTCGGCTACAATGATGCTGACCTCTGCTTGAAACTCGGCGATAAAGGACTCCGGAGCATTTACTGCGGTGAGGCAGAGCTCTTCCACCATGAAGGGAAAAGCCGCGGAACCGGGAATGACGATCCGCTAGAGGAGGCTGCAATCCGTGCGGAAGTCCGCCATCGACCCGACCGCTTCTACAACCTCAACCTCTCACTGGAAAACGAGCGTTTTGAAGTGGGGACCCGCCGCCCATTGCCTCATGTTACCCGCGCCACACGCACAGCCTTTGCCACCCACAATTTGAATCATGAGGGTGCCCCGCGCCTGTTGCTGGAGCTGATCACTGGCTTGAAAACACGCGGCCACGTGGAGCCAGTGGTGGTATCACCTGTGGACGGCCCCCTCCGGCAGGAATTCGAACAAGCCGGCATACAAGTTGCCGTAGGACCGATTTCCGAAGGAGGAAGTTCGATCGAAGAGCTTCAGGAATATCTGGCGAAAATTCTGCGCGAATGCAGGGCTGAACTTGTTGTTGCCAATACTCTCCAGACATGGTGGGCGGTTACCCTTGCGCATCGCGAAAACACCCCCTCCATTTGGCACGTTCACGAAAGTGAACCTTGGGACACCTACTTTGACTACCTGCCTTTATCCGTGCGAAGCGAGGCTTACCGTGCATTCGCCATGCCCTATCGGATCATCTTTGTCGCCCGAGCCACGCTGCGCGGGTGGGAGGCGCTGAATTCAAGGAAAAATTTTGAGTGTATCCCTGGCGCATTGGATCTGGATTATCTGGATGCCAAAATTGACAATGCCTCACGAGACGAACTCCGCAGCCAACTGAATATTGCAGCTGACGAGGTGGTGCTCATTCTTGTGGGCACCGTGTGTGATCGCAAAGGCCAGGCAGACGCAGTAGAAGCGATGGAAATTTTGGCTCAAGATGTCCTCAAGCGGGTCAGGCTCATTCTAGTCGGATATAGAGAGTCCCTCCACTACGGGCAAACGCTTGTTCGGAAGGTCGAGAGCTTGGCCCCGGCTTTGAGGGGGAAAATTGTCATCGAGAAGGAGCGCGCCGACTGCATTCGGTACGTCAAGGCCGCAGATATCGCATTGTGCACATCAAGGGTCGAATCGTATCCGCGTGTCATATTGGAGGCGATGGCCTGTGGGTTGCCCATCATCACTACGCCCGTGTTTGGGATTGTAGAGCAAGTCCGACCCGGTAGAAACGCCATCTTCTATCAACCGGGGCGAATATCTGAGCTGGCCCGCGCGATAGAGACTCTCGTTCGCGATGAGGACATGCGTCGACGTTTTGCGGCGAGCTCGCCAGAGGTACTCTCCGCTCTCCCTGGGTATGATGAAGTGATGGAACGTCACGCAAAGTTAATTCATGAGGGCAGGCTAACCTGTGAGCGCAATCTTGCGATTGGAGAGCCCAGAGTGACGATCAGACCTTCAGAGCACAGGAGAACTGAGGAACTTCCTCCGGAAGCCATGGGGCAGGAGGTTGATCCCGCACCAAACAAATTTGCAGCCATACAAGGGATCATAGATCGAAAGCTGCCGAAGCACGTCCGGGAAAATCGCCGCCGGATTGCAGCAAACTATTTGGTGAGAGGCAGCGGGCTGGAGATAGGCGCGTTTCATACACCGCTCGAACTTCCGCCAGGTGTGGCTACGCGCTACGTGGACCGCCGTTCGGTTGCAGATCATATTGCCCAGTTCCCCGAACTTGACCCTAACGATCTGGTCCCAGTCGATATCCTTGATGATGGCGAGACGCTGGCCAGCATCGGAGCTGACTCCGTTGACTTCATCATCGCAAGTCACATGCTGGAACATTGCGAAAACCCATTGGGCACAGTGCGAGCTCACTTGAGCAAGATCAGGCAGGGTGGATGGCTTTTCTATGTCGTTCCTGACAAGAGGAACAGCTTCGACGTGGATCGTCCACTCACACCATTTGAGCATCTGGTCGGCGATGATGCAGATCATGGAGAGGGCTCCCGCTTCGCCCATTACTTAGAGTGGGCAACGGATGTGAAGAAGATTGTCGATGACGTCCATGCCAAGGAGGAAGCCTCAAAGCTGATGGAAATGCGTCATAGCATTCACTTTCACGTCTGGGACGGGGCCTCGTGGCTGGATTTCCTCGTCCGCTGCCGAACACATCTTGATAGCCGCTTTGAAATGGTTCACTACGAACTCGCAGGTCCAGAGCTGATCTGTGTCTTGAGGAAAGTCTAAGGCCTGGTGCGGCCCGTTGACAGTTCACCACGAGCTGTCAACGGGGCACGGATGGGGTGGCACCCCCATAGAATTCATTTTGTAAATAGAGAGGAGGGCCCTGCGTAACGGCGACTTGCTGGCTTTGCCTGACGCTTCGCGATGTGACTGCTTTTCCAGGCCGTGTTGTCCTTCTTCAGGTTGGGGTTGTAGAACGGATCGCCTTGAGAAATCAACCAACCCCAATTCGACAAGAACCGGCTTGAGTCCGCAGGATGAGGATCATGGGAAAAGCTCTTGCCACGAGTGGCAGACTCATGGTGGAGGACGGAGGTTTCGCCGCAGTAGAGGGTGCGATACCCAATCTGCCAAAGCCGCAGACAGAGATCCGTGTCATTATAGCCCACCTGCATCTCTTCACTAAAGCCGCCGACGGCTTCAAACGCCTGCCGCCTGAAGAGCGCACACGCGGTCGTAATTGCCGCCACTTCTCTCGTCACCCGGAGCATCCCAAGGTAACCGGGGGCGGGGTTGCCTTTTTCGTCCGTGGACGGCAAAAATTTTCCCAAATGCTCCGCCGTTCCGCAAAGCCCTACGGACACGCCCGCGTGCTGTATGGTTGCTTCGTCGGGATAAAGGAGCATAGGAGCTACCGCCCCAACGGTCTCATCAACAGCCGCCTCAAGCAATCTCTCCAGCCATTGCGGCTCCTTGGCTTCAATGTCATTGTTGCACAGAAGGAGATACTGGGCATCGCCAGCACCGCGACGAACGCCAAAATTATTGATCGCCGAATAATTAAAGGGGCCGCTGTAAGGAAGCACTAGATGCTTTTGGGCGAGAATTTCGAGCAACTCCTGCGCATCAGGCTCGTCGGACTGGTGGTCAACAATAACGATTTTACAAGGGAGTTTTTCCGGCCACGTTTTCTCAAGGCTGGCCACCGTCTGGGCCAGCAAGTGCGCCTGGTTCTTTGTCGGGATGATCACCGCTACGGAAGAACGCTCAAGATCAACCTTGGGGCGGATGGAAAAGTAGTTGAAGGCGAATCCTGGCTCTACGTTGCCTACCACGCCTGTTCGCTTCAGGTGCTCCGTAAGGATATTCGTAGATATCTCTGTCACTTCCTCCTGCATCAAATGGCCCGCACTGCTGGGCATCTGGCGCCACAGATACAAAATTTCCGGAATGTGAACGACGATGCGGGCCTTCTCCGCTGCGCGCAGAATCAAGTCGTAGTCTTGGGAGATCTGAAGTTTCTCATCGAACCCTCCAATTTCGTTGAGCAGGCGGGCACTGAACGCCACCAGATGCACAATATAGGGATGGGACCGGAGATAGCTGAGTGAGAAAGCGGGCCGGTAAATCCCGCCTAAAAACTCTCCAGCCAGATCAATGTGCCCTTCATCGCTATAGAGGAGGTCAGCGCCGGTTGCGAAGCTTGTCTGGGCCAGCCGGAGCAGGGCGACTGGGGAGATCAGGTCGTCGTGGTCCATCAGGGTGATGATGTCCCCGGTCGCTGCGCGCAGTGCGGCGTTTGACGCGGCAGCGATGCCCCGGTTTTCACTGCACCGGATCACGACGATTCTTTCGTCCCACTTCTCAGCCTCGGTCAGCAGCTCTCGCGTGCTTGGGCTGGTTGAAGCGTCGTCGGCAATGCAGAGCTGCCAGTTTGGATAGAGCTGCGCCATTACGGAGCGGATGGCTGAGCGCAGATAGTCTGTGGGGGTGTTAAACACCGGCATGATGACCGAGACCAGCGGCTTGTGGGACATCGAATGAATCTCCTTCTGAAACATCCGCTTTTCAGACGAAGTCACTTGCATGATCTCGCTCACCTTTGCCACACGCCCCGAAGCGCTTTCAGCGCTGGGCTCAGCGCGCTGAGCCCCTGCCGCCACCCTCCCTTGATAGGTTTGCAAGCTGTGCCACTGGTTGCGGTCATCCAGGACTTCAAGAGTCAGACTGAAACGTGAAGGAAGCTTTTTGACTTCTATCTCGAACCCGCAACGGTCGCTATTGGGATACGCGGGAAAGACGGCTCTTACATCGAACCGCTTCCGTCCATAGGCCCCTTCGTACTTCGTGTCGCCGATCACCGCCCGTATCCCTTGGATGAACTCGCCCGACTTCGTAAAACACCACCCTACCAGCGTCGTTGAATCATCGGCAAGATTCAGTGACTTGGGTTGCTCCAGTTGAAACTCAAAACCGCTTTCCGCCTGGGCGGCTTTCCGCCGCTTGAAGAAAAATGCGGGCAGTGTCCAGCGGAACTGGAGTGTGCGTTCAGCCTCGCGCAAGGTGATTTTTCTTCGGTCGCTTTCTTTTCGCAGTCGATCCATTTCATTGCGTGCCCAGTCCAGCTCGCGCCGTACATGAGCAAGCTCAGAACGGAGAAAACGAGCAGTTTCCTCTGCACTGGCGGCCGTCTGGGCCTTCTGCTCCAGCTCGCTTATACGCTTGCGGCTCGCGGCCAATTGCTCCTCGATATCCTCACGGTCTCCATCAGCCCGGGAATATTGGGAAGGGAGGCTGTCCGTCTCCGATGGAGACGCACTGCCAGAGGCCGGGGGAACAATATCAGGGTAGGACATAACTGTTTCACTCGCGTCACCTGCACATTGCCTTCGCTGAAGCGCCGCACCTGCAGCGGAAGAGCCCAGGAACATAGATCGCCATTCTTGGAATCAGCAACCTGAATCTCACTTTCGTCTCATCGTCAGCCGCGCAATGAGGATGGTTCTTTTTGCCATGCGGACGATAGACGGATCCTCTCATGACCGGTGCAGTGAGAGCTGGAGGGTCTGCAATTCTCGCAACCCGGCAACAAGACCTGGCCATCATGCCGCATTTGCGCGTGTATTTCCTCATGCTTCACCCTCTTTGGTGGAAGGCCCTTCACTTCAATCCTTCCGCCAAAAAGCGCCCGTCCAGTCGATCATTGAAACGGGTGCATGAATACCTTTTTCGGCACGATAATCCCGCACCGCCTGGCGACAGGCGGGGATGGCACCGTAATCGTCAATGACACAGAATCCACCGCGAGAGAGTTTGGGGTAAAGATGCGTGAGAACGTCCATCGTTGACTCATACATATCCCCGTCCAGCCGAAGTACGGCGAGCTGCGCAATATCTGCTTTGGGCATGGTCTGCGAAAACAAGCCCTTAAGAAACCGCACCTGATCATCGAGCAGTCCGTAGCGGGCGAAGTTTCCCTTCACTCTTTCAAGCGGTATGGCGAGCTCTTTGAACGTATAGAGGATGTCGCCCGAGTCTGCCGGATACTTTTCTTCATCAGGTTGAGGAAGTCCCGCGAACGAATCCGCGACCCACACTTTTCGACTGTGCTCTTCATACGCCTGCAGCACTCCTCGGAGCATGATGCACGCGCCTCCGCGCCAGACACCGGTCTCTATAAAATCTCCCGGCACGTTCTCCTCAAGGGCTGTCTCAGCGCAAGCCCTAAGATGCCTCATCCTCTGCTGGCCGATCATGCTGTGAGCATGGCCTGGCCAGTCCTGCCCGTCATAGCGGACCAAAAGCTCGGCATCTTCAGCATATGGGATGCCAAGCAATGTTTTCTCCAGTAGATCAAGATATCGCGCCTGTGGATGCTGCGAATCCACCCATGGCAGACTTTCATGACTCACCCCTTTAGGCACATCTCGTTCGAGGGTGATCTTTCTACCCACACGCCCCAATTCGAATCCATTTCGATTAAAAAATATCAGATCCAAGCGGTGCTCGCCTCCCGGCAGTCCTGATGGCAAAACAATATGGGCGCAGAACCCTACGTGGACTGTAGGACAGCTTGCCTGAAAGGCCTCCAAAACATCCGGCCTGGCACTACCGCAGGAAATGGGGCCTATCGTTTGACCGGCAATTTCCAAGCGTCCGTACCAGATGATTTCATCTGAAACAAATGCCCAGCCCGAGAGATGCCACTCGGATTCGGTTTCAACAATTAAATGGTCGATATGGATATTCACTGGTGTGGCTTTTGACTGACTGACTTCTTAAATGTTTAGCTATCCCAATGCTGCATGACCCTCCCGATCCTAGTCTCAACCCGCTCTCGTACCCCGGAAAAACGCTCTGCCAGCATGGCTTTGGTTTCTTTGCGTAAGACAGAAAGGTACGCTGCCTGGTTCTGCGGCTCCGTGCTCACCCGGATCGATGGGTCCACGCCGAGGAACGCGAAAATTTCTCTCTGCCAATGTACTGGATCACTGCTCCACTCACCCAACGTCAGAACAAAAAACTGCCCGGCAGGAAAATGATGCAGATAGTTTTCAAGTTGGAGATCATATCGGGATGATCGAACGTACATGTAGTTCCAAAAATACTGGGGGCAGTTCCTCCTGAACAGAGGATCGGCGAAGCGAAGTTCCTCTTCCTCCAGAGCCAGCTCAAAGGCGGCAAGCGTTTCGTGCCCGTGGCGCTTCATGTGCTGAAAGAGCGAGTGAGCGCGATGAACAGGATTTCGCAGAATGAGGAGAAACCTCGCTTCAGGAAAAAGCTGCCGCAACACCGGAGCGGTTTCAAAGCTGCTGAAGTAAGCATGCGAAGCTTCGCCATATCGCGTCTTTCCCTCCATTTCCGGAAACAACCGGAAATATTGCATGGGATTGCTGACGACCTGAAAGCCAGATGTAAAAAAGCTGGGCTCCTTAATAGCTGAGAGGTGAATCTGTGGGTGCTGTTTGAGGGCATGATACAGGCTGGTAGTGCCGCACTTTCCTGCACCGAGGATGAAAAAATTAGGGGGAGCCAGCTTCTCGTTCATGCCGACATGGGACATCAAATGCTCTCCGGCATTCCCCGTGCCCACGGGTTGAGAGCTTGGGATTCCCAAGTCGAGAGGCGGAGAGGAACCGTCCTCAATGGTTACCTCCCGGCAAAGCTCCACCCGGAAGGATGAAGAGGTGGTGAATACCAGTTTTAGGTTAAAGGAATCGAAGCCTTCGGCCACGTTCCTGATCTCGACCTGGCCGACGTACCCAACGCCATCAATCCTGCAACGTCCTCTGAAGTGAGCTTTCACGTCAGGACGAGAAATCCCGTAGGTTAGGTGCCCCAGTGGAGAATGGTTCCACCACACCTGAGCCTCGACAATTTGCCCCTGTTCCGCGAAGGCCCAGCCCACCACCTGGATCAACACTTTGGCCCCCATCTTCCTAGCCACTGCCCTGTCGATAACCGCTTCTACCATGAGCAAGAAATCATTCCAAAACGCAATGGATGCCACTGAAATTGAACAACCTGTCGTCAAATCACGCACGCAAAGCATTTCTGTCGTACCCTCAGCTCAAAACGAGTCCCACAACCCGACCACTTGAGCTGAAACTTCACGCCTCCTCAGCGCGTTGCCTCACTCCATGCGCCGCTTGCTTCCCGTCCTCCTTACCGGTTTGAGCTTCCTCACACCCTGGTTGCCACTCGCGGCCGCCCAGCCCCTGGCTCAGGACTACATGCTGGTGTTCCGCAATCCCAACCCGGAATTCTATGTGGAGGGTCCCGGACTGACCCGGCTGGAAGACGGTACGCTGGTCGCCATTGTACCGGGGGTGCCCCGAGTTCAATGGAGCGAGGAGCGACGGGCCACTCAGAGCGTCGTGCACATCCTGCGCAGTCAAGACGGTGGCAAGAGCTGGCAAGAACCGCGGACCGCGTCTGGTGGCAGGGGACTTGTCCGGAGATCCGCTGAATCCCTCCGCCTGGCGCATCTCTGAGCCGGTGGCCTTCCCGGGCATCCCGGACATGATGGCCCTGCCGGAGCTGGCCAACCTGGGAAATCAATACCTCGAACCCAATGTCATCGAGGTGGCGGGAAAACTTCGGGTCATGTGCGCGGTGAAGTTCCGGCGACAGGCGGTCACGAGCATCAATACCATGCTGAGGGCCGTTGATTCACCTGAGAAGCTGGGCCTGGAGTTCGGCATGTATCACGCCATGCCGGGCGGACAGCTCAAGTTCTGCATCATCCGGGATGAGGTGTCCAAGATGTTCTGGGCCACGGCCAATCTCCCGGTGGACAGCCTGGGCGTCTTTGACTGGTGGAAGGGGTTCAAGGAAAAAGGAGGCAAGCTGGTGGCTGAGCAGGCACCGGGCGGCAACGACCGCCGCTTCCTCATGCTGCAGTACAGCATGGATGGCCTGAACTGGTTCCCCGCCGGCTGCATCGCCCAAGTACCCAAGGTGACGCAATTTTTCATGTACGCCCGGCCCGTGGTGGATGGCGGGGATCTGGCCATCATCGCGTGAAGAATTTCCGCAGCCTGGCACTGGATCTGGTGCCAATGCCGGAGTAGGGGTGGTGCGGCGAGTTCCATGAAGCACCTTCTGTTTATCTGCTCCCAGAACAAGCTGCGCAGCCCCACGGGCGAGGCTGTCTTTTCTGATTACCCTGGAGTGAGCACCGATTCCGCCGGGCTCAATCACGATGCGGAAGTACCGCTCTCAGAAGAGCAGCTGGAATGGGCGAATGTTGTGCTCGTCATGGAGACCACTCACCGGAAGCGCCTCAATGACCGGTTTGGCCAAGCCCTTCGCGGCAAACAAGTGGTGGTGCTCAACATTCCTGATCGCTATGAGTTCATGGATCCCGCTCTAGTGGAACTCTTGAAGGCCCGCTGCGCGCCGTATTTGCCGGGGTAAGGAGATGACTTTGTCCGCATTCGATGGGTTGAAAGGACCTTGCGAAGCTCTGAAGAGGGGGATACGATTGGCCATGGTCACCCTGAGCGAAATTCACGAGCAGGCAATGCAGTTACCCTCAGCGCAACGTGCATCTCTCGCAGCAGACCTGCTGGGATCTCTTGAACCCGTATTAATGGATGCAGATGACGGGGTTGAAGAGGCTTTGAGAAGGGATGCTGAATTGGATGCAGATCCGTCTCTGGAAATGACTTTGGACGAACTGCGAGCGGCATTGGGAAGATGACAGTGCCCCGGGTTGTCTTCCATCCCCGTGTACAGTCCGACATGGGAGATGTGCTACAGTACGATAGGGAGCAGGGAGGTGACTCGCTTTCTGAGCGCTTCTTCGAGATGTTCTTGGCTACGGTTGACCGAGTCCGAAAAAACCCTCAAGCCTGCCATCCTGTTTCGAAGGGAATGCGACGAGTGGCCATCAAGGGATTTCCTTACCATCTGCTTTTCAGAAGTTCGAAAGCGAAAATCCGCATCCTGGTGCTGCGTCATGACAAAAGGCATCCGTCTTTCGGACTTTCGCGGAGATAGAATCGGGGGCACAAGCCCAGCCCCTCCGACTCCTTGACATTCAGCCCCCGGAGCCTGTATGCTTCGCCTTCAACCGTCATGACTTACACCGAACTCCACCGCCTCTACCACCAGCCGTTCTTTGACCTGCTCAAGCAGGCGCGCGCCGTTCACGAGGAACACTGGCCGGAGAAGGAAGTGCAGCTCTGCACCCTCCTCAGCATCAAGACGGGCGGTTGCAGCGAGGACTGCGGCTACTGCGCCCAGAGCTCCCGCTACTCCACCGGTCTGCAGCGCGAGAATCTGCTCAGCAAGGAGACGGTCATGGAGCGCGCCCAGGCCGCCAAGGCCAATGGCTCCACCCGCTTCTGCATGGGTGCCGCCTGGAAGGGCGTCCGCATGGGCACCCAGAAGTTTGATCAGGTGCTCGATATCGTGCGCAATGTCAGCACGCTGGGCATGGAAGTTTGTGTGACCCTCGGGGAACTCGGCCAGGACGAAGCCGTGGCTCTCAAGGACGCCGGGGTGACCGCCTACAACCACAATCTCGACACCTCCCGCGATCACTACAAAAACATCGTCACCACCCACACCTACGACGACCGTTTGCGCACCATCCGCCACGCCCAGGAAGCGGGCATGAGCGTCTGCTGCGGCGGCATCCTGGGTCTGGGCGAGTCCATTGATGACCGCCTGAAGATGCTGGAGACCCTGAGCAACTTCAATCCTCCGCCGGAAAGCGTGCCGATCAACAGCCTCATGCCCATCAAGGGCACGCCGATGGAGAACAATGAGCCAGTCGATGTGTTCTCCCTGGTGCGCATGATCGCCGTCACCCGTATTGCCATCCCAAATGCGAAGGTGCGCCTCAGCGCTGGCCGCTACTCCCTCAGCAAGGAAGCCCAGGCCATGTGCTACTTCGCCGGGGCCAACTCCATCTTCTACGGGGACAAGCTGCTCACGACCGTGAACCCGCGGGCCAACGAGGACATGAAGCTCCTCCAGGAACTGGGCCTGGTAGCTCAGGCTCCCAACCCGAGCATGACTTCCCCAGAGGTGGACCTCGACCGTCCTCTTTCACCCTGCTGCCCCTCCGACGAATGCCACGAACCTGAGCAAGAACTCGTCGCTACCGGTTGTTCCAGCGGCGGCTGTGGTTGCTAGCTCCTCGCGACATCATCCCGTGAATCTTGAAGGCGGCTCTGCGGAGCCGCCTTTTTTGGCCCTTTGCGTCTTAAATCAAGTTCCCCTGACATAATGTCATGTTTTCTTGACACGCGTTCATGCCAGGATATCCTGACACTGTGTAAAGGAGACTTGACTATGAAAATGGAACTCACCGATGTACAGAAACCACACCGTCAGTATGTCATCCGTACCGCACTCTTTATGAGTGGTTACGTCCTCGTGAACCTCGCGGCCATCGCAGGGGCATTCGACGACGCGCGAGGGAAGGGGGCCTGGGCCTTGGGCCTTGTGGTCTCCGCACCCATCATTGGGCAACTCTGGTCTCTGCTCGCCTACATGCGGGATGCCGATGAATACGTGCGCAGCGTGATGGCCCGGACCTTCATCATTGCCAGTGGACTCGCGATGGCGTTGTTCTGCACTTGGGGATTTCTGGAGACGTATGCCGGTGCCCGCCATGCGCCTGCCTGGCTGATCGTGCCCACTTTCTATGCAGCATTTGGGCTGGTGACTCTTTTCACCCGCGACTCCCGCCCATCCCAGCCATGAAGAACCGACTCAAAGTGCTGCGGGCCGAGCACAATCTGACGCAAGACGAGCTGGGCAAAATACTGGGAGTTTCCCGTCAGGCAGTGAATGCCTTGGAAACAGAGAAGCACTCGCCTTCTCTGGATCTCGCTTACCGCATTTCCACCGTCTTCAAGCAACCCGTGGAGCAGATCTTCCAGAATCCCCACACTGGGGAAGGGGAGAGGTGAAATTTTCCGCGAGCGGATAGACCATCGGCACCGCTCGATGGTCGCTTATCTTATTGTCGGTAAGTTGGATTTTCCCTATGATCGGGCAGGCTTGGCCAACGGGTTAACCCGATTTTCCGGAGAAGAAGATGGCTCTCCCACCTGACCGGCTTTCTCAAACCCTCCGTCGCTGCGAAGGCTACGGCGAGCTGGGCATGTGGCATCAGTCCTGGGAAGAGCTGGAGGACCTGCCGGATCAGGATCGCACCCGGTTGCCGGTGTTGATCTGGCGTGTGCGCACGCTGGTGGGAATGGGGTTTCACCGTAACGCGGTCTCGCTGGGTGGCGGTCTGGTGAAGTCGTTTCCGAACAGTCTCGGGGTCAAAGGCGTCATGTGCGAGGCGCTGATCGCCCTCGCCCGATCAGAAACCCAGACCGGCGACCCCCAAGTGGCGAGGGAATGCCTGGCCCAATGCCTGGAAATCGATCCGGGCAGGCGGCAGGGGATCTTGAGCATGCCGGAGTTCAGGGACTTTGCCCCGGTGCTTCCAGAGGCCTGATGAACACCTCCGACATCACGGGTTTAAGGAAAGAATTGAATGGGCATCCGTCAGGGACTTCCGGGCGATGCACCGGCATCTTCGACGCTGGCCAGGCTGCAGTCCGCCTGAAACAAGGCTTCCAGGCCATTACGAATCTGACAGCAGACCCGGGAACAGCAGCACACGGCATTCATCCACCATGTCGGATATTAGGAAATAATCTTTCAGATGACCCCGCCATACCTGCAAACACCAAGGGCCGGATTGTTGGAAACAACCCGGCCCCCGATGGGATGTAGGAAACTATCTTTTACACCTCAGAACATGCCCAGCACCTTGGCCACGACGACGTCGGGGTAGGGGAGCTGGAGCTTCTCGATCGGAGGGCTGTAGAAGGCCGGGGCGTCCAGGGAGCCGATGCGCTGCACGGGGGCATCGAGATCATCGAAGCAGTGCAGGGAGATGCTGGCGGCAATCTGGGAACTCACGGCGCAGAAGGGCTTGTTCTCATCCACACACACGGCGCGATGGGTCTTCCGCACGGATTCGAAGATGGTTTCTTCGTCGAGCGGACGGATGGTACGGAGATCGACCACTTCGCAGCTGATGCCGTGCTCTTCTTCCAGGATGCGGGCAGCCTCAAGACAGGTGTTCACCGCCCGGCCATGGGAGATGAGGGAGACATCCGTGCCTTCCCGCTTCACATCGGCCACGCCGAGCGGGATGAAGAGTTCACCGTCAGGCAGCTCGGAGTTTTCCGGCACGTCCCATTCCTGGCCGTAGAGCACAGTGCTCTCCATGAACATCACGGGGTCATTGTCGCGGATGGCCGCCTTCATGAGGCCCTTGGCATCATACGCGTTGGAGGGGCAAACGCACTTCATGCCCGGGAAGGAGGCCATGATGTTTTCCGGCGTGTGGGAGTGGGTGGCTCCCACGTTGGTGCCGCCGTTGGCAGGACCACGAAGAACGATGGGGCAGTTGATCAAACCGCCGGACATATAACGGACCATGCCAGCGTTGTTGATGATCTGGTCCCAAGCAACGGTGTAGAAGCTCCAGAACATGAGTTCCATCACCGGGCGAACGCCGAGCATGGAAGCTCCGACGCCCATGCCGATGAAACCGGCTTCACTGATGGGAGTGTCAATGATGCGCTTGTCGCCCCATTTGGCCCAAAGGCCTTCAGTGACTTTGTAGGCACCATTGTACTGGGCGACTTCCTCGCCCATGAGAACGACCATCGGGTCGCGGGCGAGTTCTTCGTCGAAAGCTTCGCGAAGCGCGTGGCGGTAAGATAGACGACGCATGTCTTAAAAAGGGGAAAGGGTGGGAGAGAAGGGTTGCCGTCCGTGGATCAGGATCAGTCGTTGAAGAAGTGACGGCCGGTCTGGCCAGCCTCCGTCTGGTTGTCCACTTCCCAGTACACGTCGTCGAAGATTTCGGACGGATCCGGATAGGGGCTGCTGTCGGCAAAGTCAGCAGCGGCCTCCGCTTCTTTGAACGCGGCCTGATCAATTTCCTTGGCCTGAGCCTCCGTCAAGACACCCTCGCGGACGAGGTGGCCACGCCAGATGTTGATCGGATCATGTTCCTTTTCGTAGCGCTCGATCTCTTCCTTCGTGCGGTACTTCTTGTGGTTGGCGTCCGCCACGGAGTGACCGGTGTAGCGATAGGTCGCGACCTCAAGAAGGGTGGGCTTGCTTTGCTTGTGCGCGCGCTCGATGGCGGTCTGCACCTTGGCGCGAACTTCGTAGATGTCCTCACCGTTGAACTGTTCCCAAGCCATGTCATAAGCGACAGCGCGCTCAGCCAGGCAGGAAGGGTAGGCGCTGGAGCGCTTCTGGCTGGTTCCCATCGAGTAACCGTTGTTCTCAATGATGAAGATCACGGGCAGTTCAAAGAGAGCAGCCAAGTTAAGAGCTTCGTGGAAGGCCCCTTGGTTCACGGCGCCGTCACCGAGGAAGGCCATCGCACAACCCGTCAGACCTTTATACTTGAGGCCGAAGGCGAGTCCGGTACCAAGCGGCGTTTGGCCGCCAACGATCCCGTGACCACCCCAATAATTCTTGTCAGGGGCGAAGTAGTGCATCGAGCCGCCCTTGCCTTTAGAGCAACCGGTCTTCTTGCCGTAGAGCTCGGCCATGCATTCGTTCATGCCCATGCCCACTGCAAGCGCGTGACCGTGATCACGGTAAGCGGTGATCATGTGGTCGTTCTCTCCCATGAGGGAGGCACAACCGGCGGCCACAGACTCCTGCCCGATGTACAGGTGGAGGAATCCACCCATCTTGCCCGCGTTGTAAAACTTCAGGGCAATTTGCTCGAAACGTCGGATGCGGCAGATGTCAGTGTAAAGCTTGATCTTCTGCTCCGCCGTCATCGAGGCGTTGATCGGAGCATCCGCGTATTTGAGAGGGGCTGTAGCGGTCTTTGCCATGGTAGGTAAGAGGGAGCGCGAAGTGTACCGAGAAAGGGGGGTAAGGCAAGCCCCGCTTCTCGGAGTCAAAAAAGACACAGCAAGGGTTAGACGTGAGGAGTTGGAAGTTGGGAATGAGGGACTCAGGAGAGGGGCGAACGGGCCGACCGCCCTGCCTCTGACAAATGTCAGTCGAGGACCCATTGCACCCACAGAAGCGAGTTTGAATGAGGAAGGGGGTCTCCCAGAATTCGCAACGCAAAGGAGAGTTGAGCAACCCTCGAACATCTTTCAGCGACCAGCCAAGCGCCGAACAGTTCATGAGGTACGACGCGTCGAACAGGGCAACTAAAAAGGAGTCACAGGTTTCAACCTGTTCAGTCGTGCGTCTCCTAATTCCCTCCGATTGCCCCGTTCTGGATATGAGCCCAAAGCAGGCTGAGTCACAGTCCATCCGTTGTCCTGTGTTGACGATGGGCTGTAGGGAATGTTCGCGCCAACGACTTGGCACACACAGCGATGGAAACTCGAAGGGAGTTTGCAGACCGTC